>DAWDAD010000005.1:0-88452 GCA_052356385.1 Prevotella sp. | reverse complement strand
GCACAGGGTTAACGCTGGATATGGAGTATTCTTCTTTTTTTATTGTACTTATCTAATTTTCTGCAAAGTTAACAAAAGTTTGCAGATATAAAGATTTTCATCTCTTTATTTTTCCAAGTGCAAATATAATAGAAGGGGCAGAAGCTCCTAGCCCAGGGCAACACCCTGGGTATTAATGAAATATAAACCAACGCCCTGTAAGGGCAAAAGCTTTAAAAATATTCGAATTTTAATCTATAGGCTTATGGTACATGTAAATGAAACAATAGTTATCAAGAGCTCTTCTCCCAAGATGGCAGAATGGGTAAAGAGGCTGAAGGCTCATAAGGCTGAGCAACTGGAGAAGTTGCGCAACGTGGAGAAGTGTGACTTTGAATTTCAGTTCTGATGCGAGCCAATATATGATACCAGCCTCCCCTAATACTTCCTGATAACTTTTTCTAAAACTTTTCCCCGATTTTCTTGCATGTTTCGAAATAATGATGTACCTTTGCTCTAATAAAAAGAAGTATTTATGACAGGAGAAGAGATGAAAATATATCTAAAGCAAAGTGGAATTCCTCTTGCAACGATAGCAGAAGGTCTTGGAATCAGTCCTCAGAACCTGAATGGTAAGTTGAAGGCTAAAAGTCTGAAGACGGACTTTGTAGCGCAAATTAGGGCTGTCATTGATAGCTACGCATCCTCTTTGTCGACAGAAATGAAAGGGGGCGTGATGGATTCGTATGTTAATGGCTCGAATAATATGGCAGGTCAGTCATCTGTAGATTTGGCCTTGCAGCGAGAGACTGAGGTTTTGCGCAAGCAGAATGAGTTTCAACAGAAACTGATTGAAACACAGCAGAAACAGATTGCAACCCTGCTCGCTCTCGCAAGTAAGAACATTATAAATAATTGATATGAAAAAAATATTTTTATTCTTAGTTCTAGCTTTGTCCAGTATGAGTATTTGGGCACAGCATACAGTATATTGTGAAATAATGCAGTTTAATCCGGCAGGACTGGGGGCTTCGGTTATATCCGTAGACTTCGGGAATAAAGGGGCTGATGAGTTGGTAGACGAGAATGGTAAGAAGATTAAATTCAATTCCTCTATTGATGTACTCATGTATATGGAGAAAAGAGGATGGAATGTCGTGTCTGCATTCTCGGTAATACATGACCCCGGCATTTCCAAGGCTGTTCCTGTCGTTCACTATCTCATGAAGAAGATTGTCTCAGATTATTCTGAGATAATGAATGGTATCCATACGAAGAAAGCTACCACGCAACAAAAGCAGAAGAAAACTCTTGGGGATGATGGATACTTTAATTAATCCTGTAATGTGCGAGGAGTAACTTCGCTGCTGACGGCAAGTATCTCGGCTCTACGGTTGCAGCCAACGGTGCTGCCTCTTATGCCGTTTCCGAGTCTTTGGTTATCGCCAAGGTGGGTAAGGATTCTATCAAGATTGCAATGAAATAAGGATTGTGCAGAGCGTGCATCTAGCATAAAATCATATAAGTCGGGAAGATGCAGTAGCTTATAAGGAACTTCTTAAAGGTATGACAAGGGAAGAACTTATTGTCTATTATCAAACAATTAAAATATAACGAATATGGTAGAAGATTATACAGCAGAAGAGTTGAATAAACTCATCAATGAGTGTCGGAAGAAGTACGAAAAACTTGAAAAGGAGACCGTCATGAAGGCTCTGACTGGCGAGATTGGTACGAACTCCGCAATGGTGGAAGAGTTGGAGATACTCAACATCCACTATCACGATGAAATGGATGAGTACGATATCACTGCACCTGACCTGAATCCAGATCTTATCGAGAACTTCAAGATGGCAGAGCGTGATGGCAAGAACGTCATCTTCGAGGCACAGGAATATCTTAAAATCCTGGGAATGTGCGAAGAGATGTTCAACCAGAAGCTATGGGTCAACGAAGATGGCCACATATGCGATGAGGAAGGTAATAGACTATCTGCCGACGGAGAACATCGTGTATTTGAGGTCATTAAAGGCAGAAAATGATATATTTCTAGTTTTTCATAGCTAGATTTGTTTAAATGATTGTCCTCTCTTGCCCGTGAGGGTAGGAGGGGATTTTAAAAATGGCTCCGATTAGCCAAAACTGGGAACTTCGGCTCCTATAGTAATAATAAAAGCCCTACGCAACACGGTTAAGCGAGAACGATATGAGTGATAAATTAGTAGTAAAGATTCTTATGATAGCTGGGCATATTGCCACAGTCATATCAATACTGATTGTACTAGGCAATCTGTATACAGCTTTATTTGGTTCTGACTTCAGGGTCGGGGCTGCAATGGAAAGAGTACTCATTGGTATTGCCTCTTTCGTGTCATCTGTTGCACTCATTGGTTTTGCATACATAGTAAAACACGTGTGTGGAATAAAAGATTAGTAATATTATAGTCGTTTGTCACATTACTGATAGAAGGTTATTATATGTGTATTTATTAGGACAACATCAATGTGCTCAAATTGTCCTTGCAAAGGAAGAATAATAGTTTTGAGTGTCATGAATGAAAAATTATACATAAAATTTATTATTGACTTTATTTTTATATATTAAAATAATGAGATTATGAAGAAGTTATGTTTTGTAATAATGATACTCGCTGGGGCATCCGTTGTTTCTTGTAGTAGCGGTGATGATGATTATACACCTAGTTGGTTTGTGCATAAGAATCTAACTAAGGCTGATGGTGCAGATCATTATAATGCTGATAGCAAAATAAATATTCATGTAACAGCTGATGGCTCTTGCATGCAAGTATGGAGGAAAGATAATTTTAGAGGAAATTCACATTGTTACGATAGTTTGCTCAAATAGTTTTAAGGTAATTAAGGTCTGTATAAATATCAGTTTTAGCTAAAAAGAAACACTATGAGTAAAGAAAAGGCTTTTAGTGGTATATATAAGGATGTTACATACGAAGATATTCTGTCGTATAAGAGATTCAAGAAGCTGTCTTTCCTGAAAGGCTATAGCCCAGAAGAGATAGCTAGGCATCTTTATGCCCAAGAAAATATATCGCAAGATAAATGGAAAGTTCTGAATATATTAAGCAAAGAGCTTTTCAATAAGAAAAGAGCTGAAGCTTATAAGCTGAAAATTCATAGTAATTATGATTATCTGTTAAACGAATTTGACAATAGAAGATTACCGGATGGTGTGTTCTCGGAGTCATTTGATAAAGGAGTTATTGCATGTGTAAAGGCAAAATCAGAAATCCCCTTCTATCAACAGTTTATCTGTGATTATTTTTTTGAATTCAATATTGACAGCATCATAGATTATGCCTATACATTACCAGAAGAACAAAAAGATATGTGTAAGACGTTGATTTATGCAGCTATACAATATTACAGAGATACCAATGACTCTAGAAAAATAATGTTGAATAATGCTCGACATAAAGAATATTCTAGTGATAAGGTTGATGACAGAGCCAAAAAAGACAAACTTATTTCAAAAATAAGTGAATCTGAAAATCATAGTGATGTTCCTGCCAAAGAAGTGCATCTTGACATGGTTTCCAAGCCAGAAGATCCTATTGATGCTAAGGAGAGAAAAGATAGAATCCGCTCTAAAGATGGTATTGATTATAGTGACCAACAGAAGAGAAACCAGGAAACAGGAGATATTGGCGAGAAATTAGTTCTTGCAAATGAAATCGAAAAAGCCAGAAAATGGGGGCTGTCAGAAGATTTGGTCTCTCAAATAAGAAGAGTCTCGTTGGAAAGCGATGATTATGGTTTTGATATACTCTCCTTTGACCAAAATGGAAGGGAACATTATATAGAGGTAAAGACAACCAAGGCTTCAAGCAACAGTTTGTCGTTTGTTCTCACGCAAAACGAATTAGACCATGCTAGAAAATATGGTAGTGCTTATTCTATAGTTATGGTATTTGACGTTGCGCAAAACCCTCGTATATGGGATATGGGAAATCCTTTTGTTAGTGAACCATGTAAAGTGAACATCAAACCGATTAAGTATTTGGTGGAAGTTAATGTAGATACGAAAGAATAATTATCTCTTATGCGAGGTGGTGAAGTTCTTCGTAGCTGACGGCAAGTATCTCGGCTCTACGGTTGCAGCCAACGGTGCTGCCTCTTATGCTGTATCCGAGTCTTTGGTTATCGCCAAAGTGGGTAAGGATTCTATCAAGATTGCAATGAAATAAGGATTGTGCAGAGCGATGCACCTACCATAAAATTATAAAAGTAAGGGGAAGAAGGCGAGTAACGTAAATTGCTCACTTTTTTCCCTTTTTTTGTAAATAATTCTGAGAAATAAAGTGCTTTGAAACTTTTTTTTAGGAGCTATTGCTCCTAATTGTTTTGCCTGACATAAAAATATAAATTACCTTCGTAGAAATTTTTAAAAATAAAATCAACATGAAGGTAAATACGGATACTGGAATAATATCTGCACAGGGGTACATGGAAGAGGAGCTCAGTAACGAACTAAGGCCCCTCGTAAAATCTATGTTGCAGAAAGATATAGTAACCCGCAAGCAACTTAAAAAGGAATTTCATATCGATTATAAAACCGTCAGAAAACTTGTTATTGACGGGGTAAAGATTTCTATGGGTTCCATATTGAAGTTCAATTATGCTATTGCTTATTATCTGAATGAAGAGCTGAATAAACAGAAGAGCAAGGCAAATAAGGAAAAAGTTGATGAGGTTTCTGTAAGTGAGGTTGAAAAACTTGATAAAGGGTATAGAAAACTTTATGGTATACAAGCTACTATAGTTGATGAACTAATCGCCAAAGGAGTAGATTTGAGAACGCTGAAGCTTTGATAAACAAATAACAACTATAATATTTAGCCGTACATGAGTATTTGTGTGGCTATCATGAAGAAACAAATAACAATATTAACTTTTAAACAAATAAAAATGAAAAATTCAACATGAAATCGGGGGAGGCATTCCTCATACTGCTCTGCAGCTCAATGTCTCCGAAGTAAGGATTCACCCTGGAAAACTTTCAGGGGCCACCTCTTCTTCCAAGATTGAGGAAGTAAATTTAGTCTATCTTAAATGGAGAAGATATATGACTAAACTTATCGTAAAACTGAAGATTGCCCTGGCTGTGTTGGGAATCATCAGTATGAGTGTTGATATCGTAGTTAACCTGAAAGGCATTCGCGTGTTTGAGGGTACTACAAGTGTTGATAACCTTATAAGTCTTTTTGAATCATGAAAGTCAGTTGCATACTAAATTTTAATGGAGATATTCATGTGGGAGGTGTGAATCTTGGCAATGTCGTGAACTTCAATCCTTCGCATGATGCCGCAAGA
Source organism: Prevotella sp. (assembly GCA_052356385.1). Classification (GTDB taxonomy): domain Bacteria; phylum Bacteroidota; class Bacteroidia; order Bacteroidales; family Bacteroidaceae; genus Prevotella. The sequence goes on along the minus strand of DAWDAD010000005.1, from coordinate 83,124 downwards.
GAGAGGTATAAGAGAGATGATTTTTCTAATTCCGATGTGACGGAAGCTGACTTTGAAGATGATGATGAAGAGGACACAGGGAATAATAAGAAAGCATCTGGCATAACTAAGTTATTCTTACCTCATAAACGTAATATTCCTAAAGAACTGAAAGGAGAAAAAGCACAACAGATTCTGAAAAGTTTGTATGAGTATGGGATTTTGGATGAAAACTACCAGCCTGTCAATCTTTCTGGCTACCAGAAAGGTTATCTTGCCTATAAGTTATCCATCAAACTGCATATTACCAAGCTATGGAAAGTATTCTCACAGTTATGGGATATGAACCCTGCTGTGCTCAGAACCCGCTACAATGAAGCTATCTCAATGCCTTCTATGGGTGAATTTGGAGATAAAATCAATAAATATATAGGTTAAATGACCGTTTTTTGCAAGTAGTACTAGTACGACAGTACTGGTACGTACTAGTTTTTTGTCGCAGAATCGCCGTACATTTGCCCCCGGAATTCAGAACCGATATGGTCTGGGTTTCGGGGGCTTTTGTGTATAGGCACATCAACCGTTGTGGGAGCGCCCAACTGTTTTAAAAAGGAATTTATAAGATGAAAGCAATGAAACCTTTTTATTTTGCTCATCCGCAGTACGGAAAACTGAGGGTGGTGGTGATTGACGGGAAAATCTATTACTGCCTGATGGACGTGAAGAACATCTTCAAGAAGTCGGTTCAGAAACTCTATGAGACGATTGCTGACTCGGAGGGGGAACTGAAAAATCTGAACATCGTAATGATGAAGGATATGAAAATCAAGTATAATCTCTTCTTCGAGAACCAGGAAATGGGGAAGGAAGAAGCGGAGGCTGAGAACGTGAATGCGGATATCAATTTCTGCGATGAACAGCTGGTGAAGGACCTGGTTGACAGGGATGTTGCTGCCGAGAAAATTGCGGCAAAATGGGTAATAGGTTTTGTCAAGAGCAGACTGAATGATGCTGAGAATGCTTCGCTCTTCGAGGCGAACGGGGTTGACGAGATTTCGGATAACTCGCTGATTCTGCCTATCAATGTAAGCTGTGGCTCAGGGTATATCATGATTAACAGCGAAGTGTTCGATTAATTGAAAAATATGGAGGTAAAATGGAGACAGTACATGTAGTGGCAATTAATCCTTATCGTAAGGGGAATAAGGGGAAAGTTTTTTCTTACAATATCGATACTTATGATAAGGTCATCGGGTCGGAGGAAATCAAGAAGATGATTCAGCAGATTCGGGGTGAATTGCCGATTGACGGAGTGGATTTGAACGATGCGCAGGCGGTGAAGAAGGCGCAGGAGAGGCTCAAGAGTGAGCTGCCTTTCTTCTGTCCGCACTACGGCATGTTCAAGAATAATGTGCGCAGACAGGAGAATGCCTTGCCGGAAAGCTTTCTCTTCCAGACGATTATCGATGTGGATGATAAGGAGTATGTGGAGAAGGCTATCGAGAAGGCGCGCGAGCTGAACTGCTCTTCGGGTATCTGGAATGGGAGTTTGCTGCATCTCTGCTATAGTGCTCGCAAGAAGCTGCATATCGGGATTAGAATGCCGATTGGGATGACCATCGAGGAGACGCAGAAGGCGTATTGTGAGGCGCTGGGCGTGCCTTATGATGAAAGCTGCATCACACCTGAGAGAATGATTTTCCTGACGGATAAGGACTCGGAAATCTACCGGTCTAAAATGTGGTGTGCAGTGCTGCCGGAGAGCGAGATACAGGCTCGCAGACAGGCTTTTCTGGACCGTGGGCTGACAGTTGACGGAAGGGGAGATGCAAAAGTTAATAGTTTACAGTTTACAGTTAATAGTAATGACAACGTTCAAAACAATAGACTTTCGGGCAATCATGGCTCTGATGAACTGGGAGAGGCCAGTGAGAAGAATCTGATAGCCTTTGATCTGTTCGTGCAATCGGCTGGGCTTGAGGGAATGGCGATTGATACCGTCGGGTCTCGGCACTCTTCGCTGCTCGCTATCATGAGCGCAGGCGCTTCGAGGGTGATGAGCGAGGAGGAACTGATGAAGGTGGTGAGGACGAAAATGCCAAGCTACTATCAGGAGGATGACTGCCATCAGCTGATACATGATTTCTATGCGAAATATGCTGACAGCTGCAAGCCGATGTCGAGGGATGTAATAAGGGTGAATGCGCTGGCGGAAAAACAGGCCAGCCAACAAGTTAATAGTTTACAGTTAACAGTTAATAGCCCTAACGCAAATCATGCAGTTCAAGGTTCAATGTTCCAAGTTCAAAGTAGCGAGGAGGATTATCCGGAACCGCCAGCGATGCCGGAGAAACTGCCGAAGCTGGTGGAACTGCTGATATCTCGGACACCGGAGATTTATAAGCCGGCTGTGGCGCACGCTATCTTTCCTCCGTTGGCTACACACCTCTGGCAGACGAGCTTCCGATATATTGATAATGTAGTGCATGAGGCTACATTGTCTACGTGCTTGCTGGCTGGTACGGGTGCTGGTAAATCTTCTGTAAACAAGCCGATTAGCTATATTATGGAGGATATCCGGAAACGGGATGCGGAGAATCTGAAACGTGAGAAGGAATGGAAGGAGGAGATGACGCGCAAGGGCGCCAACAAGGACAAGCGTAAGCGACCGGACAACCTCGTTATACAGGAGATTGATGCCGATATGACCAATCCGGCATTCGTGATGCGAACCGCTGAGGCGCAGGGACGATTTCTTTACACTTCGCTCAATGAGCTGGATCAGTTTGATGCTCTGAAGGGTACCGGAAACCAGCATTTCCGTATCATGTGTCTTGCCTCAGATAGCGACAACCAGTACGGCCAGACTCGCGTGGGAACTCAGAGTGTTACGGAACGTGTAACCATCCGATTCAACTGGAACGCATCTACCACTATCCAGAAAGGACAGCGTTACTTCTCAAAAGTTTTGACAGATGGTCCGATAAGCCGCATCAATTTCTGTACCATTCCGGAGCGTGAAATCGGTGATGAAATGCCTGTCTTTGGTGATTACGATGATGCTTACCGAGAGGGGCTGAAGCCTTATATCGAGAATCTGAACAACGCCAGGGGGCTGATTGACTGTCCTGAGGCATTCCAGCTTGCCCTCAAACTGAAGGATGAGAATGCTGAGTTTTCACGTCTGTCGCAGGATAGGGTTTATGAGAATCTTTCTTTCCGTGCCAACGTCATCGCCTACCTGAAGGCGTGTGTGCTGTATGTGGCGAACGGTTGCAAATGGGAGCCGGAGATTGACGAGTTTATCCGCTGGAGCGAGCGTTACGACCTCTACTGCAAGATGCGTTTCTTTGGTGATGCCATCAAGAGGGCGAACTTTTCGAACGAGAAATCGAGTAAGCGTGGACCGGCAAATCTGTTGCAGCAGTTGCCTGATGTCTTTAATTTCCAGCAGGCAGAATATCTCCGCTCGCAGTTGGGCATGGACAAGAAGGGCACTCCTTCGATGTTGCGTAATTGGGTGAACCGAAACTATATCCGGAAGATTCCGCCTAAGGGTGTAACGGGTGACGTAATCAGTATTCAGTTATTCAGTTTTGAAAAGCTACGTAACCGCAAGGATGGTAAAGAGGTAAAAATATTAGAATCTTAATGGAGTTTGAGTTATGGAAATAGTAGTAAAAAGAATAGCAAAAAAGAAGACTTATACGATAGGTCATCTTTATATCCTGAACGATAAGGATGTGAAGCGTACCTGGTGTTCGGGGGTAAAAATAGGCGACAAGCGTATCTTTGAACATAGCTTCGATAAGGCGAAGTTGGACAAGGAGCATTACTTCTGTGATACCCTGGAGCCTACGTGGAGAAACCTCCTGGGTGTCGAACTGAAATCGGAAGAGGAGGATGGACGGTACAGTAGGGTATCGGGTAAGAAAGCCCGCAAGATACCGGGGCATACGGCGATACCGGAGGGCTCGTATCCTGTTGTTATCTCGAAATCGCCAAGGTTTAAGAAGTGGCTTCCGCTAGTGCAGGGTGTTCCTGATTTTGAGGGCATCCGCATTCATGCCGGTAATTATCCTGATGATACGCAGGGCTGCATTTTGGTAGGTGAAAATAAATATCAGGGTGCCGTCTTTAATTCCCGCATCTGGTTGCACAGGCTCATGAATGCCATTACCGCAGCAAGGGAACGGGAGGAGAGCGTTTGGATTACCGTTTTGTAATGTTGAATGTTGAGTGTTGAATGTTGATTTTTGAATGTTGAGTGTTGAGTGTTGAATGTTGAATTTTTAGTTATTAATTTTTAAAAACAGATTATTATGGTAAAGTCAGTTAATACAAATAAAGTAGAAATGGATAAGAAGGCAGCAATTGCTGTCGTGTTTGAAAACCCTGAATTCGGTAAGATTCGTACCTTGACCGATGAAAACGGAGAACCTTTGTTCTGTGCAAAGGATGTCTGTGATATACTGGGGTACAAAAAATCCTATAACGCAGTGTATCAATTAGTTAACCAACATGACACCTTGAAACAAGGGGTCAAACTTTTGGGCCGTCTACGTAAGGATGGAAGCCGAACAATACGAACCCAACAGATGCTCTATGTTAACGAGAGCGGTTTCTATGCTTTAGTGCTCGGCTCTAAGCTTTCTACTGCCGTGAAGTTCAAGAACTGGGTTACGGCTGATGTGCTGCCACAGATTCGCAAGACGGGTGGTTATATTCCAGTTCAGCCGGGCGAAAGCGATGAGGAGACAATCCAACATGCAGAAAAAATCCTCCGTGCTACGCTCAAGGAGAAGGAGAATCTGCTGAAGAAGCAGCGTCTGCAGATTGAACAGCAGAAGAAACTTATCGGCGAACAGGATACGGAAATCCGCCGCTTGAATGATGTGGTGGATGAGCAGGTGGTTCGCAACGCCAAGAATGGTGAGAACATTATCCAGTTGGAGAATCAGGTGGGTAATCTTTTGCCTAAAGCGCTTTACAGCGATAACGTGCTCGATTCCGTTTCCTGCTTCACCACTACGCAGATTGCGAAGGAACTCGGCATCACAGCCCAGGAGCTGAACCGCTCGCTCTGCGCTCTGCATATCCAGTATTACCAGAGCGGTCAGTATCTCCTCTATGCTGATTACGCCCACATGGGCTTGGCCAAGAGCCGTACCCGCTACAGCGCCTTCCTCGACCCGAAGAGCGATGGCAGACAGGAGAAGATGGGCAGAGCCTACACCCATACCTATCTCGTATGGACCGAACGAGGACGAAAGTTCATCCATGACCTTGCTCAGCGATATTGGGAACTGTGTGAAAAGTAAAAAGCCCCTTCAGGTCGGCGATGATGGCCTGGGTGTAGGCTCTTATCTGAGATTCTGACAGATCGCTGATATGCTCGGGAGCGAGGGCGGCGATGTGCTGGCGGGTCTCCATCTCTATCATCGTGGCGATAGGGAGGAGCTTGTGGGCTGTCTTGCCGATGGCTTCTATTGATAACTCGCCTTCTGTTGCCTGCTGGAGGTTCTGGAGATGGGATGACAACTCCTGCTTGACGGTGCTGAGTATCTCGGCTTCTGCCTCCGGATCGCCTTCTGCAAAGGCCAGGAGGGGTGCAAAGCGGGATTTCTTATTGTTTTTCTCTGCTATATCCTCTGCTTCTGATGATGCAGTATCCCTTGTTTTCTCTGTAATATCCTCTGCTGCTGATGCAGTATTCTCTAATCCGAGGATTTCTTTCAGTTTCTCTGTGCTGAACGGCTTGAAAAGGCAATCGTCGAAACCGGCTTCTTTCAATTCTCTGATGATGCTGGCATCGTGGGCGGTCATTGCTACTACTTTCATGTGGCTGTGGTTGATGTGCTGAATCATCCTGATGCCGTTCATCTCGGGCATTTCGATATCCATCATCATCAGCGCAGGATGCTCGTTGTGGAGCACGGTGAGCGCCTCGGCTACATGCAGACAGGCAAAGACTTGCCAACTGTCGCCTACCAGCTTCTTCAGCATCTCCTGAAGCAGACGGAGCTGCAACGGGTCGTCATCGAGCAGCAGTATCTTGTGATTTTCGAAATGGGGCTTGGCTGGGGCGAGTGGCTTCTGCTCTTCTGCCTCTTCTACTGCAGGAGCGGTGCCTAAGGCAAGCGGAATGGTGACGGTGAAGGTGCTGCCTTTGCCCTTGACGGATTCCAGACGCAGGGTGCCCTGGAGCAGATTGACCAGTTCCTGGGTGATGTTCAGTCCGAGACCGGTGCCCTCGATGCCCTGGGCACTCTTCAGACGGGTGAACGCCTGGAATACCTTCTGGCGCTCTTCGGTGGTCATGCCCTTGCCGGTATCCCTTACCGAGAAGGTAAGAAGGTGCTGGGGACTGATGGATGCCTGGATGGTGACGCTGCCCTTATCGGTATACTTGATGGCATTGCTCACCAGGTTGTTGAGTATCTGACGGATACGGAAGGCATCGGCACGGTAGTAGGTCTGCGGACTGCTGATGCCATCGAGCTCCAGATGCAGTTCCAATCCCTTCTCACGGCTCAGGATCTGCATCTCTCCGGCACACTGGCGGAACATGTCGGCAGGCGAGAAATCTACAGGGTTCAGCTTCATCAGTCCGTTTTCCAACTGGTGATAATCGAGCAGGGCGGCAACGAGCCGGGAGAGATGGGTGGCAGAACCCTTGATGCTGTTGAGACAGGAGATGCCTTGCGGGTTGTCGACATAATCCTTCATCAGGTCGATGAAGCCCGAGATGCTGGCAGCCGGAGCCTTGATGTCGTGGGTGATGGTGAGGAGCAGGCGTTCGCGCTGGTTCATGATGCGCCTGATTTCCTCGTTAGCCTCTTCGAGATTCTCGCGGTAGATGCGTTCCTTCTGCGTATCGCGGTAGATGTAATAGACGAGGATGACGGCGGCTGTGATGGCTACGATGGCAAGCAGACCTATCTGCCAGAGCAGATTCTGGCGCGCCTGCATCGCCTGGTTGATAGCCTGCTGCATCGCCTGACGTTCGCGCTGGTGGATATCGTTGAGCTGCTGGGAGGAGCGCAGGGCGAGGCGGGCATTGGTTATCTGCAGGTCTCTCACCTCGCGGTTGATGGCTTCGTGGTTATCGTGCGTAGACTGCTTCTCTTGGCGGTCAATCTGTTCCAGGATATCGGCTACGTTTCCGGCTAAGTTGACTGGGGTAGAGAGGGTATCGGTGACAGCCTGGTTACTGTCGCGTCTGATGCTGAGCGTTTCGGCATGTTCCTTCTTGAAGGCATCGGCAAGGCGGCGGAAGAAGCCCTTGCGGGTTTTCATCACCTCTACGGTGGTGTTCTTTGCCACATGAGTCTTGGGTGCCTTGGAATGCACGACAACGGAATCTTCGCCACTGTTGAGGCTGTTCATCTTCTCGTGCAGATAGTTGTGGGATGACTTGCCCTGCATGGCGCGGGTAAGCTGCTGCAGATTGGTCTGTTCCTCCTTGAGCAGGTTGGACATGGTACTGTCGGCTGCCTGTCGCTTTTCGATATAGTCGCGGGTTGCCTGGTTGATAGCAAGCACGGTTGTGGTGTTGCGATATACCAGCCCTATCGCCAGAATCAGTACGATGGCGACGATGATGTAACCCAGGGCTACCTTGAAAGGAACGTTTGTTTGCTGCATCTTCTTATCTTTTAATGTTTTGAGTCTTTTTGCTATTTGCGTGCAAAGTTAATCAAAAATGCGATATAAACCAACGAAAACAGGAGATAAATGCCAAAATCTGGTCATCTATCTCCTGTTTCATTGAAAGCGACGCGTAATTACTATTTTCTGAAGGTGGATTTACTCTGCTACGGTTGAATCCACTGTTGCAGCTGGTGCCTCAACAGGTGTTGCTGTTGTGTCGGCTGGAGCTACTGTGTCTACTGGTTCTGAACCTGCAACGCTTACCATTCTGTTACCTGCAAATACATTGCTAACTGATACCATTGCTACTGCTGCGATAACTGCAAATACTAACTTTTTCATAATTCTTTTGTTTTTTAATTGTGAATATTATTGTTTATTAATTCTCTTGCTGAAACTCATTTGTGAGTTCGCTAAATAATATCACAATAGGCGTGCCAAAAAATGATGAATTTGGCTAAGTATCTGATAATCAGAAGAGATGATGTTTTATGCCAGAAACGGGGTGTGGGGAAAGTGGGGAAAAGGTGTAGAAAAATTCCCCAATATAGTGTGGAATATATTGGGGAATCGGGGTGTGGCATGTTTACTCCATACCGTATTTCTTCATTTTGTTGTAGAGTGTCTTGCGGTCGATGGCAAGCAGTTGGGCAGCCTTGCTCTTGTTGCCGTGGGTGGCTCTCAGGGCAGCGGCGATGCTTTCCTGTTCCGACTGTTCGCTGTGCAGCTGCATATTGATTGGTCGGGCTGTGGAGGTCTGTGCCATCGTCTTCTCCAGTTCCTGGGCACCGATATACTTGCCACGGGTGAGCAGGGTGGCGCGCTTCATCACATTGTTCAGTTCGCGCAGGTTGCCCGGCCAGTCGTATGAGGCAATGATTTCTGAGGCTTTGGCATCCATTCCGAGCACATTCTTGCCCAATTCCTGGTTGGCGTGCTTGATAAAGAGGTTGGCAAAGAGGAAGATGTCGGCACCTCTGTCCTTGAGGGCAGGCATGTAGATGGTAAACTCGTTGATGCGGTGATAGAGGTCCTCTCTGAACTTGCCTTCGGCTACCGCCTGCGCCAGATTCTCGTTGGTGGCACAGATGAGTCGGATATCCACATCTATCTCCTGCGTGCTGCCCAGCGGACGGATTTTTCTCTCCTGCAAGGCTCTGAGGAGCTGCACCTGTACTTCGTAGTTGAGGTTTCCCATCTCATCGAGGAAAACCGTTCCGCCGTTAGCTATCTCGAAGGCGCCCTTCTTATCCTGTTCGGCTCCGGTAAAGGCACCCTTCTTATATCCGAAGAATTCAGATGCTGCCACCTCCTTAGGAATAGCGCCGCAGTCGATGGCATAGAAAGGCTTGTCCTTGCGCAGACTCTGTTCGTGGATGCTGCGCGCCACATATTCCTTTCCGGTGCCGCTGGCTCCGAGAATGAGCACTGACATCGGGGTTGGGGCAACGAGCGAAACGAACTCGTAGAGCTGCTTGGAAGCCTCGCTTTCACCTTTTATATATCTAGGCACCTCCGTAGCGCCCTGCTGTTCTTCTTGGGGCGCATCCTGCCTGGCGGCAGATTCCGCACGCTGAGGGGCTGAAACCGCAGAAGCAGCCGACTGGATAGCCTCACGGATTTTCTCTAAGAGGATTTCGGGATGGAAAGGTTTAGCCACGTAATCGGTAGCACCCGATTTCATGGCACATACAGCATTCTGAACCTCTGCATAGCTAGTCATTACGATAAAAGGCAGGTGGGCATCGGTCTTTCTGATATGCTGGAGCAATACCAGTCCGTCATGGTCGGGCAGGCGCAAGTCGGAAAGAACCAGATGGAATGCATCGCCGGCTCCCATCGCTTTGATGGCAGCGCCTACAGATGTTACCCTTTCTACATCGAATCCTTTCTTTTTGAGCCAAGTCTGTATCATGGTTCCGAATGCCAAATCGTCTTCAACAATCAATATCCTCTTCATGATGTTCTGTTTTATCCTCTTCTAAAATATCGTTATATATAACTTTGTGCAAAGGTACGGAAAAGTTGTATGGAAAGCTATTTAATTCACATTATTTAGCATTAAAACCGACTAAAATTCTACAAACCCTGTTCTATTATCTTATTTTTAGTGAAAAGAACAATTGTTTTCGGATAAAAGCATGCTAGTTGCTTTATTTTTTGTATCTTTGCAAAGATAAATAAGATTTAGAGTCATGAATCCGATAGTACAAACCATCATATTGTCAGCTTCGGCGGTGCGCATGTTGCCGCATATCGCTCTGTATCTGCTCCATAAGAAGGAGATAGATGCCGACCTGCTGAAGGTGCAGGACAGGAAGCCTACGGTGCTCAACCTGATTAAGGCATGCACCCGCGAAAGGAGTTTCCGCAATCTGTTTTATTACCGCCTGGGCGAATACCGTTCGGTTTTCATCAGCTGGCTGTTGCCTCCCGAGCGTACGATGACCATCTGGTGTCCGCATATCGGGAAGGGTGCGCATCTGGAGCACAGCTATGCCACCTATCTCAACGCAGAAAGCATAGGTGATGACTTCTACTGTCTGCAGATGGTGACGCTGGGCAACGGCAAGGGCGGCAGACCTACCATCGGAAATGACGTGAAGATTTATACCGGCGCCACGGTATTCGGCGGCATCCATATCGGCAACCACGTGACGATAGGCGCCGGTGCCGTGGTATTCCAGGATATTCCCGACGGGGCTACCGTGGTTGGGAATCCGGGGAGAATCATTCAGAAATAATCAATTTAAAGATAGAGAATATGAACTATGCATTGATCATAGCCGGAGGTTCTGGCAATAGAATGGGACAGGACATCCCAAAGCAGTTTATGCATGTAGACAACTGTCCTATCATCATCCATACGATGATGGCTTTTCAGAAGCATCCTGATATTCAGGGTATTGCTGTGGTATGTCTGGCAGGTTGGGAAACGGTACTGCAGTCGTATGCCAACCAGTTCTGCATTACCAAGCTGAAATGGATATTCCCTGGCGGAAGCAATGGTCAGGAGTCGATCCACAATGGTATCTATGGCTTGAAAGAGGCGGGATGCGGTGATGACGATCTGGTGCTGGTGCATGATGCCGTGCGCCCACTCTTGTCGCAAGACATCATCTCATCCAATATCGCCATCTGCCAGAAGTATGGCTATGCCATTACGGGTATCAAATGTAGAGAGGCTATCCTGGAGAGCGAAGATGGTTTTACGACCAACACCAGTATTCCGCGCGACAAACTGATCCGTACCCAGACACCCCAGACCTTCCGTTTGGGCAATCTGATAGCAGCCCACAAAGAGGCTAAGGAGAAGGGCATTGCCAATTCGGTGGCATCCTGTACCCTGATGGCAGAACTGGGAGGCAGACAGATGCATATCGTGCCTGGTTCAGAGAAGAACATCAAGATAACCACCGTTGAGGATCTGGAGATACTGAAGGCACTGATGAAGGTTCAGCCTGAGGCTTGGTTAAAATAAACATGTTATGATAGGAAATTCACCATATAAGGAAGATATTGCGCGCCTTTTCCGGGAAGGTTTGGAATTGGAGCGTCTGCATGGCAAGACCATTCTTGTGGCTGGTGCTACAGGATTGGTAGGAGGCTGTGTGGTTGATGTGCTGATGCAGAATCCTGCCCGGTGCTACAGGGTGATAGCAGCCGGAAGAAACAAGGAACGTGCCCGACAGAAGTTTGCTGCCTATTGGGAGGATGAATCTTTCTTCTTTGCAGAGATAGACGTTACCCAGCCTGTCATCAAGAGCATGGACAGGATGATAGGGGAACCAGTCTATAATGAGTTGGCTGAGGGCGCTGATTACATCATCGATGCAGCCAGCAATGCGAGTCCTAACTTCTTTAAGCAGAACCCTGTAGAGGTGATGAAGGCGAACATCAACGGCGTATCCAACCTGCTGGAATATGGATTGAGTCACCGCATGCAGCGCATGGTTTATATCTCTTCGGGTGAAATCTATGGCGAGGGCGATGGCTCTGAATTTACCGAGAAGAGCAGCGGCTATGTGGATTGTGCATCGGTGCGTGCCTGCTATCCATCTTCCAAACGTGCTGCCGAAACGCTCTGCATGGCATACGGAGCAGAGTATGATGCCGATGTGGTGATAGCCAGACTGAGTCATACCTACGGTCCGGGCTTTACGGAGAGTGACAATAGGGTGTATGCCCAGTTTATCCGCAATGTTCTGAAGGGTGAGGATATCGTCCTGAAGAGTAAGGGTGAGGCTTTCCGCTCCTGGCTTTATGTGGTAGATGCCGCCCATGCCATCTTGCGCCTCCTGCTGGATGGCGAGAGGGCAAATGCCTATAATGTGGCTCATTCAGAATCGAATATCTCCATTCGCCAACTGGCAGAGCTGATAGCCCGGAAAGCGGATAGAAAGGTGGTGTTTGATATTCCTGAGGCGGATGCGCAGCAGGGCAATACCACGCCTATCACCAAGGCAACCTTCAGTACGGATAAGCTCAAGGCTTTAGGCTGGAAACCGCTCTTTGATGTAGAAGAAGGTTTCGGACATACCTTGCAGGAAGTGAGGGAAGGCTAAAGCTTTCTTTTAATCTCATCCCATGTTTCCCGCTTTTCCATGTTCAGATAGTAGCGAAGGTGTTTCTCTACTCTCTGTTCTACGGGTGGAAATTTCATATAGTCGCCAAAGAAGTGGCGCAGATAGGTATCAGCCTGCTCCGGCAGCAAGACGGTGGTATCCTCGAACGGGAATTCCTTGCCCTTGCCGAGCCATTCCTTCGGGAAAATCTCCTTATAGTGGTAGGAACCTGTATTCACCAGTACGTTCTTCGCCTTATCGAAGTCATACCGGTGACTCATCTCGTCCATCTGCTGGATGAGGCGATGGCGCATCTTGCTGCGGCAGAAGAAGGCGAGCGTCTTGATGGCAAAGCGGCCCCAGGTTTCCTTGTGCAGGAGCAGGGAGATGTACTCAAAGAAAGTATTGTGGGTGGTTACGGCATTCAGACGGTTGATGGTCTTAGAGTATTTGCGATACAGCGCCTTTGCCGTTTCCAGGTCATCGTCGGTGGCATCAAGAGGGAAGATATCTACGTAAAGACCGATGATGCAGGGACGCTCCTTCTCCTCGATAAGGGTGGTTTCGCGGTTCACGAGTTTGGAGAAATACAGAGGGTATGACTCGTTGTTGTAGGGAGTTACTACCTCGTATTTGCCAAAGTCTTCATGCTTGGCGATTTCGAGCAGACGGTCGTAGTCGGGGCGTGGCATCAGTACGTCGATGTCATCGTCCCAGGGAATCATTCCGTGGTGACGGGCGGCTCCGATAGCGGTGCCGGCACAACAGTAATATCTGAGGTGATACTTGTTGCAGATTTCGATGAAAGCCTTCAATATATCGAGTATTGTGGCGTTCCATTCCTTCTTGATGTTCTTAATATCCATACTTTTTCTGTTTTACGGCTGCAAAAGTAAGCAAAAAGTTTTGAACTTCAAACTATTTATGCTACTTTTGCATTCTAAAAAGTAAAAACAAGTAATATTCCATATTTATCAGATAGAAACGATGGCAGAATCATTAAAGGAAAAAACCGCCAAGGGATTGTTCTGGGGAGCGATGAACAGTGGCTCTACCCAGGTACTCAATATTCTCTTTGGCATCTTCTTGGCGCGTTTGTTGTCGCCAGCCGATTATGGTATCATCGGCATCCTCACCATATTCACCCTGATAGCGGGCAATCTGCAGAGTAGTGGGTTTACCCAGGCACTGGTGAATATTAGGAACCCCACCGATAACGATTATAACTCGGTGTTCTGGTTTAATGTCCTGGTGAGTCTTACCATGTATGTGGTGCTCTTTTTCTGTGCGCCGCTGATAGCAGATTTCTTCCATCAGCCTTGTCTCACCTCCCTGTCGCGCTTCGTGTTCCTGAGTTTCTTCATCTCTTCGTTTGGCATCGCCCAGAACGGATATATGATGAAGAACATGATGAACAAGGAGATTACCATCGTTAATTTCATGGCTCTGATCAGTTCGAATGTCGTGGGACTGGTACTGGCATTCAACGGCATGGCTTACTGGAGTCTTGCCTGGCAGCAGGTTATCTTTATCCTCGTGCTGAATATAGGAAGATATTATTATACGGGATGGCGCCCGAATTTTCATATCGATTTCGGACCGGTGAGGAAGATGTTCGGATTCAGCGTGAAACTTCTGGTTACCAACATCATCAATACGGTGAGCAACAATGTGTTGACCTTTGTCTTCGGCAGGTTCTATCCGATTAATGATGTGGGTAACTATAGTCAGGCATACAACTGGGACACCAAGGCTAATTCGTTTGTTGCCAATACGGTGGGGCAGATAGCTCAGCCCGTCTTGGCTTCTATCCAGGACGATAAGAACCGCGAGTTGCTGGTGTTCAGAAAGATGCTCCGTTTCACGGCATTCCTTTCTTTCCCATTGATGTTTGGCTTGACTTTGGTATCACGTGAATTCATTCTGATTACGATTCATGAGAAATGGATAGCCAGTGTGCCGCTGTTGCAGATTCTTTGTGTGAGCGGTGCCTTTATGCCTATTTACACGCTTTATCAGAATCTGGCTATCAGCAAGGGGCGTTCTGATGTATATATGTGGTGCAACATCGGTCAGGTAGTGGGTTTGCTTGCCTTGGTATTGTTCTGTCATCAATATGGCATCCAGACCATGGTGATAGCCTATACCGTGTTTATCATCGCCTGGCTTCTGGTCTGGCAGTGGATGATGAAGCGTGTTGCCGGATTGCGGTTCCTGGATGTGGCAAAGGATATACTGCCATTCATGCTCTGTGCGGCAGCCACGATGGTAGTTACCTATTTTATGACCCGCAGCCTGCAGAACATCTATCTCCTGCTGCTGGTTCGTCTGCTGGTTTCAGCCACCATCTACTTCTGTATCATGAAACTGCTGAAGGTGCAGATATTAGAAGAGTGTATAGCCTTCTGTAAGCGAGGTAGATAAGATTCACCCTCTTGACTGGTACCCCCTTTTTGATGAGCTTGATGATGAGTCGGATGAGGCAACTCTTAGGCTTGTAGTCGAGCGCCTGATCCACCTTTTCGAAGGCTACCTGTGCGTTTGCCGCCCAGCGGTAGGCATTGACGATGCCTATCTCTGTGGCTCTGAGATACTGATGTTCCGTATCGTTCTGCTCGAAGAAATCGATGAGTCGGCGGGTTGATTTGAAGTATGACAGGAGATTCTTTTCAGAGATGTTGTGATTGTAGGAATTCTCGTTGTCGGTGCGGTAGTAATATACTGCATCATCAATGTTCACCTTTTTGCCGTAGAACATGAACTGGGCATTCCAGAAAAGATCTTCCGCATAGTTGATGCCCTCTTCAAAGAATATCCTGTGCTCCATGATGAGCGAACGCTTATAGATTCTGCCCCACAGCCGGTTGGTGATGATGTTCTGACAAACAAGCAGTTTGAGCAGTTTCTCATCAGAAACATCAAAAGGTTTCTGGAGTCTTCCTGCTTTTCCTTCGCACCATTCCCGGTAGCCGCCATCAATCAGGTCGGCATGAGTGTTTTCGGCTTTTGTGGTCAGCTTCTCAACTGCATCTTCCGGCAGCATATCGTCGCTATCGGCAAATAAAAGATAATCGCCTGTAGCCGCCATCAGTGCCGTCTGTCTTGCGGCGCCCACGCCCCGGTTTCTGTCGTGGTGGATGATGCGTACCTGTTGTGCTCTTCCCGGATATTCTTTCAGAAGCGATTGTAGGATACCGATACTTTTATCGGGGGTACAGTCATCTACAAAGATGTATTCGATAGACGCATACGACTGCTCGAACAGTGAACGGGCGCACTGTTCGATATATTTTTCTACTCCATAGATAGGGGTTAAGATACTTATTTTCAGCATGATGGTTTTAATCTAAGATACTTTTTTATCTTGTCGGGTTCTCTTTTTTATCTTGTGAGATACTGGAATATCAGCGTGCTGTTATAGAAGAACAGGAAGATGGTGATGATGGCGAGTCCTCCACGAAGATAAGGCAGATATTTCTCCTTACAGTTTCTGATGATATATCCGATACAAACCGGAATGATGAACGCCCAATGGGCAGCCATGATGTAAACCTCGTTCAGTCCGAATCCCATGACCAGATGAATGAAGGCATCGCATGCCACCCATGAGGCAGTGAGCCAGAGAAAAGCCGATCTTCTTCCCATCCAAAAGCCCATGCACAGCAGAATCACGATGATACCCTCTATGATATAAGGAACGGGTGTCTGGTATTTCACGAATATCGGGCGGTGGCTGTGGATATCTTCCAGAAGATGTTCTCTGTGCAGGATAAGCGATTCGCCAAAAACGTTTTCAACCAATGATTCTGAACGGGAGATAGACATATCTGCCCATGAAAGCATGCCCCGTTTCTGGATATTCTTGCCAGCGATGGCCTTATCGTGTTTTTGCTTCTGTTCCATTTTTGCCCTGAAAGTACTGTCTTTCGCAGCTTTCTGAGCCACGAGCCGTTCTCCTTCCAGACGGTTCGGAATGATGAAAGCCTTGTTCTGGTAGATGCCTGCAGCACCTATCAGAAGGGTAGGCAAGATGATGCCCAATGCCAGATATTTCGGGCAGAAGAGTTTTTTGCCATTGGTAAAGAGGGCGGCAAGGAAGGTCTTGGCGCCATTGCTCAGCGTGATGCCTGCCGTGAAGAAAAAGAGCAGGGCTGTTTGCCACCAAGGCATGCTGCGGTGTTCCTGCTGCTGTTTGCCTGCCAGATAAAGTGTCATCGACAGGAAGAAAAGCGACATGCCGAAATGGTCATCTACAAAGGTGACGAGCAGCACGTAGGCAAAGGAAAAAAGCATCGCTGTGAGCACATTGCTGTCTATAGCCTTCAGTTGCATCACCTCTCTGAAGATTCTTCTGAAGAAGAGGGTGGAGTAGGTGGAGAAGAATGTCATCATCACCGCCACGATGATAGTTGCCCAATTGCGGGAGGTGAGTTCTATCAGCCAGCCGTTCAGTAGCGAGAAAGGATAGAGGAAGAAAGGGAGCATGGGATGGCGATACTCCGTGTAATACACCTTCCACTTCGAGAGGGTAAGGTAGGTGTAGGGGTCGAAACCTGAAATCTGAAAGTTCTTGGTGAAGAGCGTCCAGAATCCTGCTTTCGGTTTGCCGAAATCATCAAAATGATAGGTTATCATCAGCACATTGAAGGCGATGATAACGATGAGTGTAATCAAGGCAAAGAGCCTTTCTTCTTTTTTAATTCTAAATATATTGTTCATTCTCTGATTATTTTTTTGCTGGGCTGATGCATGCCGCATCTCCTTCTTAGCGCTGCAAAAGTAATTGTTTTTTCTGAATATTCAAAAAGAAAGGCTCTATTTTGTGTCTTTTTTCTGATAAAAACGGAGTTTTATTTTGTATTCTCTTTTATTTGGTGTATCTTTGTCGCAATGATGATGAAAAAGTCATCAGGACGGACAGTTGGATAATAAAGATAAATAATGACAATGAAACATGCTTTTTTGATAATGGCTCATGGCAGTTTACCGCTTCTGAGGGTATTGCTGTCGATGCTCGATGATGAGCGCAATGATATATTTCTGCATATCGACCGGAAGTCGGATATGCTGGATGGTGCTGAACCGCTGGTTCTTTCCAAGGCACGCCTCTTTGTGTTGGAACAGAGGGTGGATGTGCGTTGGGGAAATCTGAGCCAGATTAAGGCGGAGTATGTGCTTTTCGAGGAGGCTTTGAAGCATGGACCTTATGCCTACTACCATCTGCTGAGTGGTCAGGATTTACCTATCAAATCGCAGGATTACATCCATCAGTTCTTTGAGGAGCATCAGGGTAAGGAGTTTGTGGGCATCAATCATGGTGAGGAATTTGAATGGGATTGCCGCCGAAAGATGATGCGTTATTGGCTATTTACCAGTCTTACCCGCTCGAAGTATGGGGCTTTGAATGCCATTACCAGGCGACTGAATAAATATCTTTCGATGCTGCTCATGCCGTTCCTGCATCGCCAGAAGATGGATTTTGCCAAGGGTGCCAACTGGGTGAGCATCACGCAGGCATGCGTGGAGTACGTGGTGAGCCAGAAGCCGTTTGTATTGAAAAGATTCAATTATACCTTCTGCCCTGATGAGTTCTTCCTGCAGACCCTGGTATGGAATCAGCCCGATTTCCGGGCCGCCTTGTACTCAGAAAAAGATGAATATGAGGGCTGTATGCGACTTATCGACTGGAAACGGGGCAATCCATACGTCTGGACTTTGGCAGACAAAGAGGAGCTGGAACAAAGCAACCGCCTCTTTGCCCGTAAGTTTGATATGAAGCATGAGGATATCATCCGCTGGATCAAGGCTTCTTGCTAATATTTATCCTAGCATGTAGCCTACCAGCAGATATCCGTTGCTTATCCACAGATAGAGGGTGATGGCGAGCATCAATCCTCTGAAGCCCCATTTCAGGCTCTTTCCTTTTGCCTTGAGCGCCAGGAAGGCGATGGCGATAGGAAGGGCATACATATAGTGGGCAGTCATGATATATACCTCGTTGATACCGAAGCCCAAACCGATATGGAGGGCAGCATCCATCAGGAAGAATGTCAGGGTGAGCCAGAGAAACTTTGATTTTCTTCCGGCAAGGATGCCAAGTAAGAAAAACACAACGATGCATGCCTCTACCACATAATTGACCGCAGACTGGTATTTCACGATAACCGGACGGTTGCGCAATACATCGCCCAGAAGGTTCTGCTGGTGCAGCATGATGCTTTCACCGAAGAAATTCTCGACCAGAGTTTGCGAGCGGGAGGTCGTCTTGTCGGTACAGTTCATGAATTCGCCCTTGGCGATAGGCTTGCCCGTGTTCTTGTTCCATATCTGTTTATGGTCACGAACATATTTGGCATGCGCTTTATCCTTGATGATTTTCCTGACGGCAGCTTCTACCTTTGCCGAGTCTTTCACGCCAGTGCTGTCGCGGTATTGCTGGTAAATCTTGGCTGTGGCTTCCTTGTTTTTCTTCATCTTAGCCTCGTGTCTTGCCATCTCCTTAGGCCATACAAAGGTGCGGTATTCCCATCTTGCAAAGCCCCACATGAGTGCGGCAGGAAGGATGACTCCTATCAGGAAGTATTTGATACTAAAGAACTTTCTGCCATTGGTGAAAAGGGCGGCAAGGTAGGTCTTCAGACCATTGTTGAGCGATACGCCCGCTGTAAATACAAAGAGCAGGATAGTCTGCCAGATGGTAAGCTGTCTGCCTTTCTTCATGCATACGCCTGTGATATACAGGGTACAGAGGAGTATGATCATCGACATGATGAAATGGTCGGGTACCATCGCTGAAACCATCACATAGGCGAAAGAGAAATAGAAGGCAGAGAGCAGGTTGGCATCAAAGCGCTCTGTACCAATCACTTCTCTGAATATACGATAAAGGAAAATGAAGGAATAGAAGGCGCAGAACACCAGGATAGCTCCCACGACAAACTGAACGCAGTTGATGCCGGTAAGCATCATCAATCCTTGATTTATCTGATTCGGGATATACATGAAGAACGCCAGCAGCGGGTGGCGGTATACGTTATATTCTGTGTCCCAGTGAGATACGATGCTATAGGTAAGCGGGTCAAAACCTGCCACATGGAAGGTCTTGACAAAGAGTTTGTGATAATTATCTGTAATCTGCGAGAACTGGCTGTGGTATTTGATGACAGTCAGGGCATTGAGGGCACATGCTATGATGAGTGCGACGAGTGCTGAAACTCTTTCCTCTTTCTTGATTTTAAAAATATCGAATATCTTTTTCATATCTTTCTTTATCGTGTTTTAGGAATCCCCTTATTTCTTCAGGAAGAACCTTACCAGGAGGAAGTTTACCGGGATGCAGATGCAGAGGGTGGGTATCATAGCCAGCTGTTTGGCTAGACCCAAGCCTACGAAGAGGTTGAGGCAGAGGGTCTGCATCGAGTAGTTGACGATGTGGGAGAGGGTGAATCCTGCTCCGCGCTTGGCATTCGCCTTTACCTTAAATGTATAGCGGGTACTGGCGATGAAATTGAAGATGAAACTCACGATGTAGGCGATGGTGTTGGCTGTAGTAGCCAGACTGTGGTCGCCCATGTTGGGGATGAAATGGGCCAGCGCCGGCATCATTGCCAGGTAGATGACATATTGCAGTACCGTAGCCAGTCCGCCTACGATTCCGAATCTGATGACTTCGCCCAGCTTCTCTCGCTTGGCATCATCCATATTATTTATCTTGTTCTTGATATTCATGTTGCAAAAGTACTTCAAAATCTCCAAATTACCAAATATATCGTGGTATTATTTATCTCAGCATCTTTCCTTTTCCGAAGAGATAAGCCAAATGGGTCTTCTCCATCATCTTGGCGATGCCGATGCTTCCGGCAATGGCGATGAAAATGGTAACGAGGGCAAAACAGATTTCGCTCCTGTCCCAACTAAAGAGGGGATGATAAAACTTGGCTGCCATCGTAAATATGGGGTGGAAGAGGTAGATGGGCAGCGTGTTGCGGCCTATATATAATAAGGTGTCTTCTGTCTTTCGAACGCTGGCATTATCCTGTAGGCGTTTGATGAGGCTGTGTATCCACATCAGGGATGAAATGCAGCACCAGCAGGAGAAGACGATGGCGAGCGTGCCCCAGTCGTACCATTCTTCCAAGCCCAGCAAGTTGATCCAGAGCAGCAGGGCTACCGGTGAAGGACGGAAAATTCTGTCAAAGCCGATATGGCATTGTCTGAGTACCGCTCCGATGAAATAATAGGTGGCGGCACTGGGCGAAAGAGCGGGTGTCTTGGACAGGAGCAGGAGTAGGGTGGCGAAGATAAAGAGGCTTGTGGTGGTGCTCATCGTCGTTTTTCCCTGTCTGAGGGTTCCCCAGGTTGCTCCCTTGAAACTGACGTAATAGAGAATGCCGCAGATAATCATGGTCTGGATGAACCAATAGGGACCGATGGACGTAACGAATATCTTCTCACAAATCTGAGAGAGTGACAGTTCCGTGATGCCATCTCTCACCGGCATGAAATAGGAGAGGACAGAGAAACCGGTTACCATGATGACGTAAGGCAAAGCGAGACACATCAGGTATCTTCCCATCTCCTTTGGGTTTTTCTCAATATTCACGAGATAGCCAGTAATGATGAGGAAGGTAGGCATCATGAACGAGAGAATGCCTGCCTTGAGATGGGGGTATGCGTTGCCAACACTCACGATATGAATCAATATCATGAGAATAATGAGTATGGCTCTTATCCAGTCGATGTCTGTATTCCTTTGTTTCATAATGAATATATTCAAAATCTTTACTTGTTGATGTTACAATTGGGGGCAAATATACATAAAATATTCTTTTCCTCAAAATCTTTTTGCCTAAAATTCCCCCAGATTCTCAAAATCTTGCCTGTGTAAGTCTTAAAGAACTGTACGGCACGGGCTGAAAGTTCAAAAGCTCTTAGCCCAGGGGGATAATAGCAATCTACAAGGCATTCTATAGCCAAATCGAAGGAGAATTGCTCGATTTGGCTATAGTATAACCTATTCTTTAGCCAAATCGAGTTAAAATTTATCGATTTGGCTATAGAATCCTTGTTTTTCTCGGATAATTATCTTATATTTGCACCATCATTAAAGTTAGATTTAAAAGGTATGGAGCAAATTATCGGACGAAAGAAAGAAATCGAGCTGTTGACAGAATATTATCATTCTGGCAAAGCTGAGTTTGTGGCTGTATATGGCAGGCGTCGTATCGGCAAGACTTATCTTGTGAGAAATCTCTTCCGTGATAAGTTTGCCTTTGATATGTCTGGGTCTATAGAGGCACCAGCAGAGGCGCAACTCTCTAATTTCGGGTTTGCGCTGAGGGAATATGGAGATTCCAAACAGCCTATTCCTACGAATTGGACAGAGGCTTTTGAGGCATTGAAACAGTTGTTAAAGGCAAAAATGAAAGGAGAACGACTCGTTGTTTTTATCGATGAACTACCATGCTTGGATACGCCGAAATCTGGTTTCCAACAGGCTTTTGAGCACTTTTGGAACGGATGGGCAGCTTACCAAAGTGAAATCATGCTTATCGTTTGTGGCAGTGCCACGTCGTGGATGATAGCCAATCTGATAGATAGTCATGGTGGGCTTCATAATAGGATAACGCACGAGATGTATCTTGCTCCTTTTACTCTTCGTGAGACGGAACTGATGCTGCAAGCTTATGGATTCTCATGGACTCGCATTTCTATCCTTCAGATATATAGCATCCTTGGTGGGGTGCCTTATTATCTCAGTTTGTTGGATAAAAAGCAAGGTGTGGAAGGGAATGTCGACAGATTGTTTTTCTCATCCCACGCTGAACTGAAGCGAGAATATGGAAGACTATATTCGTCTTTGTTTAGAAATTCTGAGTCCTATATGCGTGTCATAGAGGTACTTGCCTCATGCAGACAAGGTATGACCCGAAAGGAAATCATGGAGAAATTGAAGTTGAAATCGGGTGGAACTTTGACAAAGGTTCTTAGTGAATTGATAAATTGCGATTTTGTAAGAGGGTATAATACCAGGGATAAGAAGATAAAGCAGAAAGATCAAATCTTTCAGCTCACCGACCTCTATACATTATTTTATATGACGTTTTGCCATCCTGGTACGACGGACACGGAATATTGGACTCACTTGATGGGAAAACCTCGTCAAAATACTTGGTATGGCTTGGCTTTTGAGCGAGTTTGCATGTTGCATATTCCTCAAATCAAGCATTTCTTGGGGATAGACCAAATCCATACCGAGTATTATTCTTGGCGAAGTAAGGTTTCAAAGCCAGCTGCGCAAATCGACTTACTGATAGAACGTGCCGATAATCTCGTGAATCTATGTGAAATCAAGTATTCGCAGATGCCTTACACGATCACTAAGGAGGAGGATATGCGCATTCGTAATCGTATGGCAGATTTCGTGGCAGAAACAGGGATAAAAAGTGGCATTATCCCAACGATGATTACTACTTTTGGCGTGCGCCTTACACAGTATGCAGCCTTGGCTCAAGTACAAATTACAATGGACGACCTGTTCACTTGATTTTGGGCTAATAACCACGTTTTATCTAAAAGGCTTGTAATGACCTTTATCGGCATAGGCGAGCATCTCCTTGTCGCCTCGGCTGTCGCCAAATGCTTCTATCTCGTATTGCGTGCGGTCGAAAGATAATGAGGGGGTACCGTAGGCATTGGCGGTTGTGGTGGTCAGTGCCTCGCAGATGCGATGCACCTTTTCCTCGCCATAGCAGTTGTTGCTCTTGAACTTGCCGGTAAGTCTGCCGTCAATCACTTCTATCTGGGTGCCTAAAACCCTGACTCCATCTAGGCCGCGAACTTTAAAGAACGGGCGGACCCAATTGTCGATGCTGGCACTTACGATGAAAACCTGAGCACCTGCAACCAGAGCTTCGTGTACCAGCGTAACACCTTTGGGGCGTAACAGATGCTGGTATTCTTCGGCAAAATCGCGGCAGAGCGCATCAAACTTCTCGATACGCATGCCGGCAAAAAGATGGGCAAAGATGAGTTGCTTCGCCTTCCAGTTGGGAAAGAGATGCAGCTTCATCAGTACCAGGAGCGGACTGTACATCAGGAAAACCATCAGAAAACGACCGGTACCCTTGGCATATCTGATGAATTCCAGCAGGGTATCGCTTGTTGTCAGCGTTCCGTCGAAATCGAAACAATATAATTTTTTCTTCATTTTCTTATACGATATAAATAAGAATCAGGAAGGAGAGCAACCAGGCAAGCACGATAAACTGGGTGATGCGGTCGCGCAGGATAATCTTCGTAGGGTCACCACTCTTCTGGTCTACCACGGCTATCTGGATGTATCTCAGCAAACCTACCAGCACAAAGACACTCGTAAGATAGAGATTCTCGGTATGGAAATTCTCGATGACCTCCGGACTCACCGTATACATGATGTAACATACCAGGGTTACGGAAGCCGTAATCGTAATAGCCTGGTTGATGAAGGTGAGGTTGTAGCGGATGGTATTCTTGCGGGGAGCCTCGCCCGTCTTCTCCATGCGCAGCACATCATCGCGGCGCTTGGCAAAACTCATAAAGAGGGTGATGAGGAAGGTCATCAGTACAATCCACTTACTGAGTACGATGCCCGTAGCTACACCACCTGCCAGCAGACGGAGTACGAAACCGAAAGCCACGATACACACATCGATGATGGCATATTGCTTGAATTTGGCACAGTAGCCAAGATTCAGAAGCCAATAGAAGATGATGATTCCCATCGTCTCCCATGATTCGAGCAGGCTGCATACACCCATAGAGAGGGCAAACATCAGGAACATCAGCCCGTATGCCTGCTTGATGCTGACCGCTCCCGATGCTATCGGACGATGGCACTTGACCGGGTGGCGGCGGTCGGCCTCCACATCATAGATATCGTTGAAACAATAGATGCTCGATGCGGCAAAACTGTAGGCGAAGAAAGTAATCAGACCCGCCAGTAGGGCATCTGTATGCAACAGGGCGCCGCCAAAGAACAGCGGTAAGAAGATAAAGCCATTCTTGATCCATTGTTTTGGGCGAACCAGTCGCAGCAGCGCAGCAAAACCTTTACTGTCTTCCAATTTATTCTCGTTCATAAAACTCCTATTTTTCTTAATAAATAAACTCCTTTTTACTTGATAAACTTAGCTAACTCTTTAGAAATCCATCCGGCTATCTTGCTCAGAATCCATGCTGCAGGCAGGGTGATGCCTATGCAGATGAAGAAGGTAGGCCAATAGCCCAAGTGATGCGGCTCTAGGTATTTCAGCACGAAGTGGATATGGAGCAGATAACACTCCAGACTCAGCGCTCCCACAAACATGAACCCCTTGTTAAACCAGCTCGGTGTGCGGCGGAAGATGCGGTTCAGCAGCAGGATGCTGGTGATGGTGAGCGGGATATAGAGCATGCGTTCCAGGAAGAGCGGAAACATGCCGTGCTTCTCCTGTTCCAGGAAGATGCTCGCCAGCAGCGTCATCAGGAACATGAGCCATATCATCCATATCGAAGCGCCGTCGAGCGTCTGTTTCTGTCTTACCATCTCACCCATGTTGATGCCGATGAAGAAGATAGGCACGCGGCTCCAGAAAATCTCCAGGTGTCCTACAGCCTGATGTATCGGGGTAACATATTGTACCAGGATGCACCACATGATCATCACCACCGGCAGCCAGCGGTAGATAGGATGGCGCTTGATGAGTTCCATGTAGGCAGGGGCAAAGAGATAGAGCATCATCGTAGCCGGGATGTACCAGAAGTTGAGCTCATCATGCAGCCAGAACCCCCAGTTGATGGTTATCTCTCCAAAGAGATAGATCCAGTTCCAGGTGCTTCCGCCCTGGAAAGAAGGGATATAGAAGAGGCAGGCTATGATGAGCCAGGTAGGGTAGATGCGCAGATAACGGCGGATGAAGAAATGCTTGGCAGAAGGATTCTTCATCCACGAGAACCAGAGACCTATTCCGCTGAGAAAGAGGAACATGTCTACACCGACATTGCCCATTCTGCGAAGCCCGAAAAAGGCATCTTCTCTAGGCAATGCCACATGAAAGAGGATGATGAACAGCATGGCTGCTCCCATCAACTCGCCGCGAAACCGGCTGATATTCGCCAGTTCTATATCTTTTATCTTCATGATTTTCTTTTAATATTTCGGGTTTGGAATCTTCTTCATCAGTTGGGTGAAGAGCCATGCCAGGCAGATGCTCGATATGATGTAGAGGAGCAGGCCGGCATAGATGTCGCCCTGACGACTGATAGGGATGAATATCTTGCGGGTGATAGGGTGGCATACGAAGAGAGCGGCGGAGATGCTGCCCATCCACTCTAATACCTTATAAATACCTGATAGCCAGCTGATGTTCTGAAGAAGGTCAGCTACCAATACGCTCAGCAGACAGAAGAAGAACGGCACGAAGGTCCAGCCAACCATGCTGCCGCTCAAACTGTAAATCAGCGAGATGCAGAAGATGCAGCCAAAGAAATTGGTGATAGGCGAATGGAAGGTCATCAGAATCTTTTCGCCATATCTGGCATAGAGTATGCCCAAACCGAATGGCAGCATGCCGCCCATAAAGTTGTAGCGGTAGCGGTTCATCACTTCACTCTCCGGATTGTCAAAGCCCAGGAGGAGCTGGATGACGATGCAGATGGCCATCAATCCTACGGTCCATCCCCAATGGCGGCGATAGAGCAGCAGTCGATAGACGATGTAAAGTTGCAGCATCAGACCGAAGAACCAGTACGGACCCGGCCAGATAATGTTATCCGGATTTGGCAATACATTATTGAACATGCCCAGCATCGCAACGATGTCGAGCGCTGCATAGTGGTGAGAGCCAGGCGTGATAAGGTCGAGCATCGTGAATGCCACGAAACCTACTATCATCATCTTGAAGAGCTTCAGATAGTGATAGCGGATAAAGTGGAGCGGTTCGCGCCAGTTGATGCTTCCTGTAAGTTTCTTGCCCGAGATGTTGTACATTCTGGTCTGCTGTTCGGTAGAGAGATGAGGTTTAGCCTCGTATTTCATCACCAGTCCGTAAGCACTCAGAAAGAGAAATACGGGCACACCGTAATGGCCGAAGAACGAGAGCAGGTGCACAGGCAGGTTGAGGTCCATGCTGACCATTACCTGGTTCAGCCAGTCAACATTGTGCTGGAAGTACTGATACTCGTTCTCCTTGACAATAGGTCCCAGCCAATGGCAGTAGTTATGCAAGAAGATGCCGATGATGGCGAGTCCTCTCAGGGCATTGCATGCCGGGCGTGATAGAATAGCACTATTCATAATCAGTTTCTCCTTTCTTTCTTTTTTACCTTTTTACTTTCTTCCTTTTTTATCTTTTCCAGATGCGCATCACGAAGTTTGTCGTAATCGGCAGAGTTTTTGAGGATACGTGGTCGCATCTCGTCATATTTCGGACTCAGAATGTTATATTCCTCCTTATAGGTAGGTGTCTCAATGCCAGCCAGATACAGCAGAAGATGAGGCAGGGCATCGGTCATGAAGCGCTTGTCCTTAGCCTTGCGTATCTGACGGTAAATGTCGCGGTGGTTCCTGATATATTTTGGCGAACAGTATATCCAGAACGGAATTTCAAACTCATAGTGAGCCAGCGGCCAGTCGATTTCTGCAGAATGGTTACGGCAGATGAAGCCACGGTTCTCTTCGTAGCATTCCTCGCCATGGTCGGGCACGTAGATGACGATGGCATCCTGCTTCTGGAACCGCTTCACAATCTGGGCTACGATAGAGTCGTTGTAGAGGGTAGCGTTATCGTAATGACTCAGCATCTTGCGCTGGGCATTGGTCAGTTCAGGGCGCTTGTCTTCATAACTGCTTGCCCAGAACCGGGCTTGTTTGGTGCGGTAGCGCTGCTTATAGTTTACATGCTGGCCCATCAGGTGGAAGATGGTGAGGTTGTGCTCCTTCTGGAAGTTCTTCAGACTGTCATCATAATCCTTCAGCAGTCCGTCGTCCAGGTCGTGGAGTTGGGTGTTGCGATGGTCAAACTGGAGTTTGCTCAGTTCCGGATTGTTCAGGAAGAAACCGCCGCTGAAGTCGTAAACCGCCTCCTTTGCCTGTGGCAGGAATTCGTTGGTGATGAAGGTTACGTTGTAGCCTGCCTTTCGGAACACTTCAGGGAAGAGCGGATAGTCGCACCATTCGCCTTTCTCGCCTACCACATGGGTAGAGAGCATGTTCTTGAAAACGAAACTGGTCAGGTTCCAGCAGGTTACCACATCGGTAAACTTGGTGAGCTTGCGCGATTTCTCCAAGGCTACCTGCTGTGGAGTGGTATCCATAAAATAGCCGTACTGCTGGGAATGATGGCGGCCGAAGCTTTCGCCGATAATCAGCACGATGTTTGGCGAGCGGTAGCTGCAGCTGTCAACCTTCACATCGTGGGCAGCATGAATGAGTTGGGTAATCTGATGCGCAGCCAGCTGGTTGGCATAGATACTGAATTGGAGTCGGTAGACAGGCAGATAGAGTACAGCATGATCTTTTTCTGTCAGGATATGCTCTACTTCGCCTATCGTTCTACCGTTCATGAGTTTATGGTAAGCCATCTTGTTGTGCCAGGAGGTGCAGCATCCTATGATGAAGATGGTGAGGCATAGGATTCCGAAGCTGGCAGGCATGGCTGCAGTCATGCGGGGGATAGCCATCAGCCGTTTCTTGACAGAAGCCAACTCCAGAACGGTAATGATGAAAACGTATAGCTTGATGAGTTGCTTGCGGAAGATGGCGATGAGAATCTGGATGAGAGCCAGAAGCAGGATCCAGCCCACACTACTGAAGAGAACCTCGGCAGAGATGAGGGCTGAGAGGAAACTGCTAGCCTCCGAACTGTTGGTCTCGCCCACCAGCATCAGCATAGAAGGGTTGAGCGTAGAGCCGAAATTCACGTAGCAATAGGTGTCGGCGGCAGCTGTACTATATAATATAAGGTATAGTACTGCACGCAGACCCCAGCGCACCTTCTTGGGGAAGATGGCGACAACGGCACACACAACATAGAGGTCGACAAAGAGTTCCAGGAACAGGTTGTCGTATAAAGTCCCCTTGGCAGGTGTAGTCACGATAGAACTGATCATGCCCAGCAGGTACATGAACACAAAGAAGTTGGCATTTCTGCGAATCGGCGCAGAAGCCACGTTCAGACACTTCTTAATGATTTCTTTCCAACTCATTTTTTGCTGTTTGTTGTTTAAATATAATTTAAAGCGGTTTCGGAGAGAGGGATGCTTAGAGCTGCCTGTAGTTTCTGACAGCCAGTTGTTCGATGCATTCCGGCACCATTCCCCTGATGCTTTCCTCCTCTTTGATACGCTTTCTGATTTCCGTGCTGCTGATGTTGAGCAGTGGAGTTTCTACGATGGTAACGCCTTCAGGCACATTGCCAATGCAGGCTCCCTGGCGCGGATAAACCACGATGGGATAGTGGGCTAGGATGTCGTCGTGGTGGTACCACTTGTCGAAAGCAGCCCAGTTGTCGCCACCAATCAGCAGGGTGAACTCGTTTTCCGGGTAATCCTTGCTGATGGCTTGCAGCGTGTGCCAGGTATAAGATGGCTTAGGCAGGCGGAACTCGTAGTCGCATGCCTTCAGTTGTGGCTCGTGCTCCAGCGCTTTTTCTACCATTTCCAGGCGCAGCTGGTCGTCGAGCAAGTCGGTAGCGGTCTTCTTGAATGGGTTCATGGGCGAAACCATGAACCACACCTCATCCAGGCAGGCCTTCTCGCAAAGGCTTTTCGCCAATGCAATATGGCCCGTATGGATGGGGTTGAAGCTACCGCCAAAGATTCCTACCTTCTTCATTTCTTACTCTGCGTCTAGGAAGGCCTTGACGAGCTGATAAACCTCCTGCTGAGCCTTCTCCAGGTCATCGTTTACGACCACGTGGTCAAACTGAGGGGCGAAGGTCAACTCATAGCTTGCCTTGGCAAGGCGCTGCTCAATCACCTCAGGCGCATCTGTATTGCGGCCAACCAGACGGCGGCGCAATTCCTCTACCGAAGGTGGCTGGACAAAGATGCTCAAGGCACGTTCGCCATAAAACTTCTTGATGTTTACACCACCCTTCACGTCAACATCGAAAATCACCGACTCGCCCTTGGCAAGCTGGTTTTCTACCTGTGACTTCAGGGTGCCGTAGAATCTGTCCTGGTAAACCTCCTCATACTCCAGAAACTCGTCAGCCTCAATCTTAGCCTTGAATTCCTCTGGAGAGAGGAAGAAATACTCTACACCATTCTGTTCTGTACCGCGCGGAGCACGAGAGGTGCAGCTGATAGAGAAAGCCAGCTTCAATTCCGGGTGCTCTTTCATCAGCCAGTTTACGATGGTGCTCTTACCGCTGCCCGATGGGGCGCTGAAAATTAACAATCCGTTCTTCATTTTTTATTCTTCTTTTCTTTATTTGCTGTTTGATAGGGGGCTTTTTGGACAGGCGATGGAATCGCCTGGAACGGGGCGAGGCTTTCAAAAACGCCACTTGAGGGAGCTTTTGAGGCGGCTCTTGGGGAGAGAGGAGGTGCCTGTCTCTTGTTTAGAGGGCATTCAGCACCTGCTCCTTGATCTGCTCCAGTTCGTCCTTCATCTTCACCACGATGTTCTGCATCTCAGCCTGGTTGCTCTTAGAGCCGGTGGTGTTGATTTCGCGTCCCATTTCCTGTGCGATGAAACCGAGTTTCTTTCCTACACCATGACCTTCCTCATTCATGGTCTCGCGGAAATACTTCAGGTGGTTGGCAAGGCGCTGCTTCTCCTCACTGATGTCGAGCTTCTCGATGTAGTAGATGAGTTCCTGCTCCAGGCGGTTCTTGTCGTAATCCACATTCGGAATCTGCTGCAGACCGTTAACGATGTTCTGTCTGATCTTCTCCACGCGAGCCTTCTCGTATGGTTCGATACTAGCCAGGAGAGTCTGGATGTTATCCACCTTCTCAGTAAATTTCTTCTGGAGAGCGGCTCCTTCCTGCTTGCGGAAGGCAACGAGATGGTTCACAGCCTCGCAAATTGCATTTTTTGCCACTTCCCACTCCTCATCGCTCAATTCTTCCACATCCGTCTTCGTTGTTACATCAGGAAGACGCAACAGAGTGCTGTACCAGTCGGTTGGCTCAGGAATGCCTGTTTCAGCCGAAATCTTCTTGATTTGCTGGTAATAATTCTGTACAAGCGCCGCGTTGATAGGAGTGGCATCTGTAGTAGCATCCTTATCAATCCAGATGGCGAAGTCAACCTTGCCTCTTTCTAGATTTTTAGAGATATACTGACGGATTTCCATCTCCTTCTCTCTATAGAGCGGAGCAATACGAGTAGAGAGGTCAAGCGTCTTGCTATTTAATGACTTTATCTCTACATTAATCTTCTTTGTTTTAAAGGCCGCGGTAGCTTTTCCGAAGCCTGTCATTGACTGTATCATATAATCTTTCGCGTTAAATTTCTGCAAAAGTACAAAAAAAAGCGAGAAAATGCGTATATTTGCAACTTATTTAAGAATATATTTTTTAATTATGTCGTATATTTTGAATATTGAGACGAGTACGGACGTGTGCTCAGTGGCAATTAGTGATAGTGGACAGGTGATTTTCAACCAGGAAGATCACACAGGTCCGAACCATGCTGTTAAGTTGGGTGTGTTTGTGGATGAGGCTCTTGATTTCCTCGATTCTCATGGTCTTCCGCTGGAGGCTGTGGCGGTAAGTTGTGGTCCGGGTTCCTATACCGGATTGCGTATCGGTGTGAGTATGGCGAAGGGCATCTGTTATGGTCGCGGTGTGAAACTCATCGCTGTTCCAACACTCGAACTGATGGCAGTGCCTGTATTGCTTGGCGAACATCCTGAGGAGGAAGACGCCCTCATCGTACCTATGCTCGACGCCCGCCGCATGGAGGTATATGCCGAAGTGCTCGACCGCGCCCTGAAGGTGGTTCGCCCTATTCAGGCTGATATTGTGGATGCTGATACCTACAAGGAATATCTGGACCAGCATCATGTGTACTTCTTCGGAAATGGCGCTGCCAAGTGTATGGAGACCATCAACCATCCGAATGCTCACCTCGTAGAGGGCATAGAGCCTTTGGCTAAGAATATGGCTCCGCTGGCAGAGAAGCGTTTTGTAGAGGGCAAGTTCGAAGATGTGGCATATTTCGTGCCTTTCTATCTCAAGGATTTCGTGGCTAAGATGCCAAAGAAACTGCTCTAGAATTATTGATTATATAAAATATGTAAGAATGAATATAGAAGGATTAGACTATAATACCCAGAGAGCTAAGCTCATTCTGCCTGAGTATGGCCGTGAGATTCAGCAGATGGTAGACCATTGTCTGACGCTTACCGACCGTGAAGAGCGCCAGCGCTGTGCAGAGACCATTATTGCAGTCATGGACCGTATGTTCCCTGAGAACAGAGGGGTAGAGGATCATGAGCAGAAACTCTGGGACCAGCTTGCCATCATGAGCAATTTCCAGCTCGACATCGATTTCCCTTATGATGTATCGGATGCTGTGAAGATAGCAACCAAGCCGGAGCCTTTGCCATATCCTATGCAGCACATCCCGGTGCGCCATTATGGAGCTATGCTCTTCGAGATTTTCGAAAAGCTGAAGACGATGGAACCAAGTGAGGAGCGCGATAAACTCGTGGAGCTTACTGCCAACCAGATGCATCGCGACCTGGTAACCTGGAGCCATGGCTCCAGTGATGTAGCCAAGGTAGCTTCCGATCTGGCACGTTTTACCGATGGCAATATCCAGCTCGATCTCGATACCTTCGTTTTCGAGAAGATTGAGGCACAGCCTAAGAATGTAAATAATAATAAGAAGAAAAAGTAATCCACATTATTATATATAGTAGACAAGCTTATGGAGTCTTTCATTATAGAGGGCGGTCATCCGCTCAAAGGTACTATCACACCTCAGGGCGCCAAGAACGAGGCGCTGCAGGTTATCTGTACCACAATCCTTACCGACGAGCCTGTGCGCATCACCAACGTGCCGGACATCCTGGATGTGAACAACCTGATTAAGTTGCTCCAGGAGATTGGTGTCAAGGTAACCAAGCACAGTCGTCACGACTATACATTCCAAAGTGATGAGTTGAAACTCGATTATCTCGACAGTCTGGAGTTTGTGAAGAAATGTTCTTCTCTTCGTGGTAGTGTGCTCATGATAGGTCCGCTGCTCGGTAGATGTGGCAAGGCTACCATAGCTCAGCCGGGTGGCGATAAGATAGGTCGTCGCCGTCTGGATACCCACTTCCTGGGCTTCAAGTATCTGGGCGCCAACTTCGTTCACGATGATGAGCGTAATGTTTACCAGATACAGGCAAAGAAGCTGAAGGGCTGCTATATGTTGCTCGATGAGGCTTCGGTTACCGGTACCGCCAATATCATCATGGCATCTGTATTGGCAAAGGGCACTACCACCATTTATAATGCAGCTTGCGAGCCATATATCCAGCAGCTCTGCCATCTGCTCAATGCGATGGGTGCTCAGATCAGTGGCATCGCCAGCAACCTGCTCACCATCGTGGGTGTTGATAAACTGCATGGTGCCGAGCATCGCATCTTGCCTGATATGATTGAGGTTGGTTCGTTCATCGGCATGGCGGCAATGTGTGGCGAAGGTGTGCGCATCAAGAATGTGTCTGTCAAGGATTTGGGCATTATTCCTGATGCATTCCGCCGCCTGGGAGTGAAGATAAAGATAGAGGACGATGACCTTGTGATTCCAGAACAGAAACATTATGTCATCGATTCATTTATTGACGGCACCATCATGACGCTTGCCGATGCCCCTTGGCCAGGACTCACTCCAGACCTTCTCTCCGTGCTCCTCGTAGTGGCTACCCAGGCTCGTGGCAGCGTCCTCTTCCATCAGAAGATGTTCGAGAGCCGCCTCTTCTTCGTGGATAAACTGATTGATATGGGTGCGCAGATCATTCTCTGTGATCCTCACCGTGCAGTGGTGGTAGGTCATGACCATAAGATCAAACTGCGTGCTGGCAGAATGACCAGTCCTGATATCCGTGCCGGTATTGCCCTGCTGATTGCTGCCATGAGTGCCAACGGTACCAGCCGCATTGCCAATATCGCCCAGATAGACCGTGGTTATGAGGATATCGAGCATCGCCTTAATGCGCTGGGTGCCAAGATTACCCGTGTCAGTGATTAATCAATGTTAAATGTTAAATGTTGAATGATTAGACGCGATGAAGTATATAAGATAGGCAAGTTGGGAAAACCTCATGGCGTGAAGGGCGAGATAACTTTCGCCATAACAGATGATGTTTTCGACCGTGTAGATGCCGAGTACCTGGTACTCGACATCGATGGCATCCTCGTGCCTTTCTATTTAGAGGAATATCGTTTTAAGAACGATGAAAATGTGCTCGTGAAGTTTGAGGATATCGATACCCAAGAGCAGGCACGCAACTATACCGGTTGCGAGGTTTTCTTCCCACGTCATCTCTCTGACAGTGATGAAGAGAACATGAGCTGGGCAGAAATCATCGGTTTCCATCTGGTAGATGCTGTAAGCGGCAAGGTGGTAGGTACCATAGAACATGTAGACGATTCTACCCTCAACCTTCTTTTCGAGGTAACAACCGATGCAGGTGATGAAATCCTCATCCCTGCCAGCAACGACCTCATCGAAGAGGTGAGCGCTGAAAAGAAAGAAATCAGAATGGCGATTCCGGAAGGATTGCTCGACTTATAAAGTGAAGAAATATGAAGAAACAACAGATATGTATTCTCGGTTCTACGGGAAGTATCGGTACACAGGCGCTTGATGTCATCGAGCAGCACAGTGACCTTTACGAGGTGTATTGCCTCACCGCCAACAACCGAGTGCAGGAACTTGCCGAGCAGGCTCGCAAGTTCCATCCGGCTGCTGTGGTCATAGCCAATGAGGCTCGCTACGAGGAGCTGAAGGATATGCTCAGTGATGAGCCTGATATCAAGGTTTATGCCGGTGCTCAGGCGCTTTGCGATATCGTACAGGCTGAGCCTATCGATATGGTGCTGGCTTCCATGGTAGGCTTCTCGGGCCTGGAACCAACCATCCATGCCATCAAGGCGCGTAAGAAGATATGTCTTGCCAACAAGGAAACGCTGGTGGTAGCGGGTGAGCTGATCTGCAATCTTGCACAGGAATATCACGTGCCTATCCTCCCTGTTGACAGCGAGCATAGTGCCATCTTCCAGAGTCTGGTGGGTGAGGGCGACAACGAGGTGGAGAAGATTCTTCTGACCTGTTCGGGTGGTCCTTTCCGCAATTATACCCACGAGCAGTTGGAGAAGGTGACTGCTGCCGATGCCCTCAAGCATCCTACCTGGGATATGGGCGCTAAGATAACTATCGATTCGGCTTCGCTCATGAACAAGGGCTTCGAGGTGACAGAAGCTAAATGGCTCTTCGGGGTTCCGGCTGACAAGATTGAGGTGCTTATCCATCCGCAGAGCGTTGTGCATAGTGCCGTTCAGTTTGTAGATGGTGCTGTCAAGGCTCAGTTGGGTGTGCCAGATATGCGTCTGCCTATCCAGTATGCCTTCTCTTTCCCTCAGCGTCTGCATCTGAATGGCGATCGTCTCGACCTCTTCAAGACGCAGGATCTGCAGTTCTTCAAGCCTGATTATCAGAAGTTCAAGTGTCTGCAACTGGCTTTCGATGCCATCAGAAAGGGTGGTAATATGTCATGTATCGTGAATGCTGCCAACGAGATAGTGAATGCCGGCTTCCGCAAAGGTGAATGTGGCTTCCTTCAGATGGCTGATATCATCGAAGAGACGATGGCGAAGGCTACTTTCGACAGTAATCCCGACCTCGATGTCTATCTGCAGACCGATGCTGAGGCTCGCCGCATAGCTACAGAGCTGATGCTCAAGTAATAGTTAATAGTTTATAGTTAATAATTAAAATGAACGTAGGATATAGGGCTAATCATAAAGTTCAAAGTTCCAAGTTCAAAGTTCAAAGTAAATAAATGGAAGTATTTTTGATCAAAGCGTTGCAGTTGATGCTGTCGCTTTCCATCTTAGTGTTGCTCCATGAGGGCGGACACTTCTTCTTCTCCAAACTCTTTGGTGTAAGAGTGGAGAAGTTCTATCTGTTCTTCGACCCTTGGTTCCATCTCTTCGAGTTCAAGCCAAAGAATTCGGATACTACCTATGGTTTGGGATGGTTGCCGCTCGGAGGATATTGCAAGATTTCGGGTATGATAGATGAAAGTTTCGATACCGAACAGATGAAACAGCCGGAACAGCCATACGAGTTTCGCAGCAAACCGGCATGGCAGCGCCTGCTCATCATGATAGGTGGCGTGCTGGTCAACTTCGTGCTGGCTCTCTTCATCTATTCCATGATTCTGTTCCATTGGGGCGACAATTATGTGGCTACCCGCGATATGAGTTATGGTATGAAGTTCAATACCGAGGCAAAGGCATTGGGTTTCCAGGACAAGGATATTCTGGTAAGCACCGATCTGGGTGAGTTCAAGACCTTTGATGGCGATCTGTATCGTAATCTCTCTGAGGCTAAGCAGGTCAATATCATCCGTCAGGGCAAACCGATGACGCTTAATCTGCCTGGCGATCTCGACATGCTCAGTATGATTAAGAGCAGTCCTCGCTTCGTAGATGTGTATGTACCGCTGCAGATTGATAGTGTGATGAAAGATTCACCTGCCAGCAAACTCGGTTTGACAAAGGGTGATAAGATTCTTGCTATTAATAATAAAAAGGTAGTCTCTTTCAACGAATTTCAGATTGAATTGGGCAGAGTAGAGGATGTGCTTGCTTCGGCTGAGACGCCGCAGGATAGTGCCAGAGCACTTACAGCTCAGGTTACTTATCTCAAGGCTTCTGGCGATACCGTCAAGTCGAGTGTTCTCCTGAAGTCTACCGAAGAGGGTGTGAAGTTTGGTTTCTACAATCATCCTGTCTTGCTCGATTATAAGATTACTCATGTCAACTATGGTTTCTTCGAGAGTTTCCCTGCCGGCATCAAATACGGCTGGAATGTCTTGGCCGGTTATGTGGGCGATATGAAGTATGTCTTCTCTAAGGAAGGCGCCAAGAGTCTGGGTGGTTTCGGTGCGCTGGGTAGTCTCTTCCCATCTGTATGGGATTGGCATGCATTCTGGCTTATGACAGCGTTCCTGAGTATCATTCTTGCCTTCATGAACATTCTTCCTATCCCTGCTCTTGATGGTGGACATGTGTTCTTCCTTCTCTATGAGATTATCACAGGTCGCAAACCGGGCGATAAGTTCATGGAGCGTGCTGAGTATATTGGTTTCGGCATACTGATTCTTCTGCTTGTCGTTGCCAACCTGAACGATGTATTGCGACTCTTCGGCATCTTGTAATGCCGGGGAATCGAGAAAATAAAGGTCAAAAAAAAGAGGGTGTGTCATTAATTTATGACACACCCTCTTTTTTTGAGTTTATTCTTTTATACGTATTATACGTATCTGATAATCTGTCCTACACTAACCTTCTTGTCTTTGCGGTAGCCGTTGAGTCTGCAGATCTGCTCTACAGATACGCCGCGCTTTTCAGCGATAGAACTAAGCGTTTCGCCTGGCTTCACCTTGTGGTAGAGCTTCTCGTGGCCAGCAGGCAGTTCGTAGTATCTTCCCACTTCGCCGCCGTTAACCTGCTCTCTGGTGTAACCACCGTTGCCAACCTTGCCGCGGGCAGCATTGGCATCAGCTGATTCGCTTTCGTAGGTATTACGGTTAAAGCTGTAGAAGTCGCCTGTAACGTCCTGGTTGCGGAAATCGAAGAAGAGTGCTGGGTTCAGAGCCACACCACAGAGACGGGTCTCAAAGTGGAGATGCGAACCGGTACTTCTACCCGTATTACCACCCAAGCCAATCACATCGCCGGCTCTTACCTCTTCGCCCTCAGTAACGAGCTGCTTAGAGAGGTGACCATAGATGGTCTCCAAACCGTTGTTGTGACGAATCACGATGTACTTACCGTAACCACCACCTTCATATCTTACGATGCGAACTCTGCCTGAAAAGGCTGAGCGGATTGAGTCGCCAATATAAACCTTGATGTCCATACCTTTATGTTGGCGGCCAAAGCTAGCACGGTAACCGAAGTTACTTGTGACAACGCGACTAGGAGTTGGCATGCAGAAATGACGGAGATCGATGCGGAAGTGCTCAGGCAAGGTTGTAGCCCTGTGAGCGTACTTGTTAGAGAAATCCTCATACAGCTCGGCTGCAGGGTTCTCTCTGTCTTCAATCATTCGATAATGCGACACAGCGAGTGTGTCGAGCGATTTCATTCTGTGGTCTACAGGTGCCTGTCTTGCCAACAGGTCTTGTCCGCAAACGGGAGAAGCTGTTAGCGCCAACAATGCAACGACCGAAATTTTCTTTATACTCTTTTTAAAACTCATACTACTTTTTCTATTTTCTTTTTTAGGTTCGTGTCAACAGCGCAGAATCATACAAGAAATTCTGCAAAAACCACTAAGGCAAATGCCTTCATGTAGCGGTTTTGTTATATAGACGTTGCAAATATAACAAAAAAACTTCAAAAAACCAAAGTTGTTAAAGCCAAAAGGGCGATATTTAACGCCCTAGCCTTTTTTTTAACTTACATTAGGAAAATGAGATGCAAGGAGTTGACTTTTAATACGTTTCATGCTTTTGTAGCATTCTCAACAGAGCTACGGCAGGAGAATGCCCCATGAAAATATACTTTTTTACCTCCGGACTGGTGAATCGGAGGCATTCCTGATAAGCGCGGTAGAGGTCGTTGAGATTGATGGTAAATTCCTTACCCGATGACTCTCTGATACCGATAATCATCTTTGCCGTGACATGCAGTTTGACGTATCTGATGCCTGTTGCGCTTTCTATTTCTGTAATGTTTTCGAGTATGGCTCTCATTTCTTCCAGGGTTATTTCTGGTCGCGGCTCCCTGATAGCCGGCTTTCTTCTTCTATCCATAATTATACTTTTTACTTTTGGGACAGGCGATGGAATCGCTTGGAACGGGGGTGAGGCTGCTTGATAGCTGAAACCGCCTTTTAGCCTTGCTTTCTGATAACAGGAACTGCTTTTGCTTGCTGCTTTAGCTGATGGCTGCCCAGTTGATATGGGTTTTCTTCAATTCCCTGAGGCGGTTCCAGAGCAGGGCGTTGTGAGGAGCATTGCATTCGGGATCGTTGTCGATGATTTCCTGTGCTTCTGTGCGCGCCAGTTGTACCAGCTGACCGTCTCTGGCAATATTCGCTATCTTCAGGTCGAAAGCCATGCCGCTCTGCTGCGTTCCCTCCAAGTCGCCGGGACCACGGAGTTTCAAGTCGGCCTCGGCGATACGGAAACCGTCGTTCGTATCGCACATGATATCAATACGTTTTCGGGTTTCTTCTGAAAGCTTATAGTTGGTTACCAGAATACAGTAGCTCTGGTCGCAGCCTCTTCCTACACGGCCTCGCAGCTGGTGCAACTGGGAGAGACCGAAGCGTTGTGCGTCCAGGATAACCATCACAGAAGCATTGGGCACATTTACACCAACTTCTATTACGGTGGTGGCAACGAGAATCTGTGTTTCGCCCTTTACAAACTGCTCCATCTCTACCTCCTTCTCGGCAGATTTCATCTTTCCGTGTATCTTGCTCAGTCTGAACTCCGGGAATGCCTGTTTCAGCGTTTCGTAACCTTCTTCCAGGTTCTTCAGGTCGCTCTTCTCACTTTCCTTGATCAGCGGAAAGACGATATATACCTGTCTGCCGAGATTAATCTGGCGGCGGATGCTCTGATAGAGGCTGGTGAGTTGGGTATCAAACTTATGCAGCGTCTGTATCGGTTTTCTGCCCGGTGGCAGTTCATCAATCACGCTCACGTCCAGGTCACCATAAATGGTCATGGCGAGGGTGCGGGGGATAGGAGTGGCGGTCATCACGAGGATATGAGGCGGATTCTCGCTCTTGTTCCACAACTTGGCTCTCTGCGCCACACCGAAGCGATGCTGCTCATCGATGACGGCTACGCCTAATCTTCTGAAAACCACAGGGTCTTCGAGGATGGCATGGGTGCCCACCAGAATCTGGATGTCGCCCGTAGCCAGGTCGGCAAGAATCTTTTCTCTCTTCTTTCCCTTTACGATGCCTGTGAGCAGTTCCACCCGGATGTCCATTCCCTGCAGGAAGTCGCAGATAGTTTGCAGATGCTGCTCGGCAAGAATTTCAGTAGGTGCCATCATACATGCCTGATAACCATTGTCCAGCGCAATGAGCATGGTCATGAGAGCCACGAGCGTCTTGCCCGAACCTACATCACCCTGCAGAAGACGGTTCATCTGTCTGCCGCTGCACATATCGGCTCTGATTTCATGCATCACCCGTTTCTGGGCCCCTGTCAGTTCGAAGGGCAGATGATGGGCATAGAACCCGTTGAAGATGTCAGCGATGCGGTTGAAGACATAGCCCCTGAACTTGCGGCGCTGGTCGGTGGCATACCTTATTATATTAAGCTGCACATAGAAGAGTTCCTCAAATTTAAGGCGTACCTGTGCTTTCTGCATCTCCTGATGGGAATGCGGATAATGAATCATGCGGATGGCTGCATCGCGCGAAACCAGATGCAGACGGTCTACGATATGGCTGGGCAGCGTTTCGGGAAGAGGAGGAAGAATGGTGACCAGCTGTTTGGTCATCTTC
Source organism: Prevotella sp. (assembly GCA_052356385.1). Lineage (GTDB taxonomy): Bacteria > Bacteroidota > Bacteroidia > Bacteroidales > Bacteroidaceae > Prevotella. Next base: position 43,200 of record DAWDAD010000005.1, on the reverse strand, counting down.
TCTATGGAACGTGAGGTGTAGCCGCGCTTCCTCAGGTTCTCGGTAAGCGAGTAGTAGGGCTGCATGCCCATCTCTGAAATCTGGAGATTGGTAGCATCGTCCATGTCGGGATGGGTAAACTGGAATCTGCCGTTGAAGATGGTTGGCTTTCCGAAAACGAGATATTCGGTTCCCACCTTATAGGTCTTCATGATGTATTGGGCACCGCGATACCAGATGAGGTCAGCCACACCGTAGCCGTCTGAGAAATGGGCTACCAGCAGCTTGTTGCGCTTACCGGTATCAATCTCATCGTAGCTGAGTATCTTGCCTTTGAGTTGTACAAAGGGCATGTCGGCATTGAGTTCGCTGATGTGGAAAACCTTGGAGCGGTCTACATATTTATATGGATAGTATTCCAGCAGGTCACTATAAGAGTTGATGCCGAGCTCCTTGCTCAGTATCTCTTTCTTCTTGGGTCCTACCCCTGGCAGGAACATGATGTCTTGGTCTAAAATACTATTCATAATGATGCAAAAGTACAACATTATGGCAAAACAGCCAAAATGTTTAACTCTTTTTTTCCGCAATTGTGGCTTTTTTATTTGTTTATATTGATTTTTCTTCGTACCTTCGCACCGAATAAGATTAAAACTTTCATGAATAGTAAGAAAAGATATATGGTGATAGCTTTGCTGGCGCTTCTGGTTGTGTCGGCAATGGCATATAATGAAGAGGCTAAGCCTTGGACCTTCTGGAACTGGAAGTATGGCTCCGTTTCCAGACCGGGTATTCATGCCGATCTGACGGGTATGAAGAATGTAGGTATGGGCGGTATCTGGCTGATGCCGGTACGTGAAGCCGGCGAGTGTCTGGAATTTCAGAACGGGGTGGCACAGCTGTCGCCTGAGTTCTGGAAGATGATGGATTATTCCTTCCAGCTAGCCGACTCTCTCGATTTTGATATGGGCATCCATGTCCTGCCTGGCAATCCGCTTGTCCTCCCTGCTGAATCTATGCAGAAGGTTGTCTGGACCGATACCATCGTGAAGGGCGGAAAGAAGATTGAAGGCTTGCAGATGTGGCTGCCCGAGAGTTATAAGGACGGAAAGATGCAGTCTGCCGGAAGCGAAGGTGGATATTATCAGGATATTGCTGCTTTTGCTATCCGCTTTAAAGGGAAAACGGGTCCTGCCTGGCGCAACGCAACCGATTTGGCTCACCGGAGCGAGGCGGTGCCGATGACTGATGTGCTCCCCTTGAAGATGGAAGGGGGAATGGTGATGGGGGTCATGGTGAATGGTATCTTGCAGAATAAGTTGCCTAAGGGCTCCTGGTGCCTGTTGCGGATGGGACATACCTCAACGGGACAGACTCATGCAACGGATGGGAAAGGTATGGGACTTGAGGTGGACAGGTTCTCACCGGCAGCCGTAAAGAAACTATTTGATTCCTGGTATGCGCCGTTACTGAACCGTCCGCATGGCGATGTGGTGTCGTATCTGTATATCGACCCGAGAGAGTGGGGCAGCCAGAACTGGGGCTGTCAGTTTGCCGAAGAATTCAAGGTGCGCCGCGGCTATGATCTCATCCCCTATCTTCCTGTCATGGCAGGTGTTCCGCTGGAGTCGGCTTCCCGATACGAACAGGTACAGAATGATATCCGTCTCACCATCGAGGAACTGGTAAAGGAGAAGTTCTTCCAGACCTTCACCCGTCTGGCAGAAGAACAGTATGTTGAGGTTTCTTGTGAGCCTATCCCGCGTACCGATCATCCTGACGATATGTTCCGTGCCGTAAGCAGAGCCCATATCTATAATGAAAATCCGGTTCAGGCTGTGGCTTGTACAGGAAACTATAGCGCACGGAACGGAACGCCCACCTTGCTCAAACCTTTGATAGACCGCCACCTGGCGCTTGGCATCAACAGGTTCATTTTCCAGCATGATATTGTCCGGCATCCAGAGGCTCGAGGTTTCATGGATTACATCACTATGTGTCAGCATTATCTGCAGCAGGGCAGACCGGTGGTTGATATCGCTGTGTTTCATCCTTCGGGAAACCCCGAACAGAAGAACAGCTATCGTGCCCCTCGTGGTTACAAATACGATTTGATTAACAAGGATGCCTTGCTGAAATGGAATTTCGAATACAGTCCGAAAGGTAAACTGCCTGGAAATCAGGATTATCGCATTCTCGTGGTTTCGCAGCCGGATAGCTCTCTCTCTGCTGAGATAAAAGCGAAACTGGAGGAATTGCGTGAGGAAGGCATCGTCATCATCGACAAGCCTTATCAGGCGAAGAACTTCTCGCAGTATGGCATCGATCCGGATGTCATACTGCCTGAGAATATGGATTATGCCCACCGTCTGGTTCTGGAGGCAACGGGCAGGAAGGATATCTATTTCCTGATTAATCAGGAGAATAAGGAGCGCCAGATTACGGCAACCTTCCGTACCGGTACTTCCAGAATCCGCCAGATAGTGAACTTGAACTTGCCAGCTTATGGCTCAGTCTTCGTCATCCTGTCTAACAGGGATGACATGCAGATTATCAGCCCAGCAAAGCTTCCGCTACCTTGATGTCGAATGGAGTGGTAATCTTGATGTTCTCACGGTTACCCTCTACCATTGCAACCTGACAGCCAAGACTTTCTACCACCGAAGCATCATCGGTAAACTGTTCCTTGTATTCCTGGTTGAAAGCCTGCTTTGCCAGACCGATGTCGAAGGTCTGGGGAGTCTGCACCACGCGGTAATCGCTGCGCAGCACATTCTTTCCGCCTCCGTGCTGGTCGATATAGCGCAGGGTGTCGGTTACGGCATATACAGGGATGGCTGCATATTCTTCGCGAGCCGTCTCGAAACATTCCTCGATGACTTCTTTAGATACGAATGGGCGCACGCCGTCGTGAATACCCACTACGCCATCTTCATCATCAGGAATGAGTGCCAGTCCGTTTTTGGAAGACTGGAAACGGGTGTCGCCACCATTAGCTATCTGGTGCTTGATGCTGAAATGATGCTCCTCGCAGAGCTGATGCCAGTATGCCTGCTGACTCTCCGGCAGAACCAGGATGATGTTCAATGCAGGGTCATATTCATGAAAACGCTCTATGGTGCGCATCAGGATAGGCTTGCCCGCTACCGGCAAGAACTGTTTTGGAATCTCACTTCCCATGCGGAGGCCCTTGCCTCCGGCTACTATGATTACGTAATCCACTTTGTTACTAATTAATAGTTTATAATTTATAGTTTATAGGGCTTATTTGCTCTGCATGAGATGATCATACATCATGCCATCCTGCAGGGCAGCTACGGTTTCCTTGCTTACGAAATAGCTCAATATCTTATAGGCGTATGGGAGGGTTGCTGCAGGACCTTCGCCTGTAATCACGTTGCCATCTTCCTGGAAGAGGGTGGCGGTATATTCGGTGTCCTCGCCGAAATACTGCTCAAAGCCAGGATAACAGGTAGCCTTCTTTCCTTCGAGGATGCCTGTGCTTGCCAAAACCATTGGGGCTGCGCAGATGGCACCGATTCGCTTGCCAGCCTTGTGCTGTGCGATGAGCGCCTGGCGTACACCTTCGTGCTCGTTCAGGTTTGTACTTCCTGGCATTCCGCCCGGAATCATCAGCATGTCAGCATCTTCAAAGCTGGCAATATCCTCAAACTTCAGGTCAGCCTTGATGGTTACACCATGCGATGTTTCTACCCATTCAGTACCCGTTACACTTACAGTCTTGATGTCTACACCACCTCTGCGGAGGATGTCAACCGGAGCCAATCCTTCGATTTCCTCGAAGCCATTGGCAAGAAATTCATATACCTTAGCCATAATTTATTTGTTTTTTGTCTTGTTATTCAAATAATATGATTACCTTTGCAAAAGTAAGAATAATTATTGAAATAACAAAATAAATGGCACAGCAACATTTAAAATTCGCAATATTTGGTAATGAATACCAGGCTAAGAAGTCGGCTTCGATAGAGAAAATCCTTCTTTATCTCGAAAAGAAGGAGGCTGAAGTTTATGTGGAGAATGCTTATTACGAGTTTCTTACCCGCGACCAGCATCTTGATGTGAAGGCGGCTGGGGTGTTCGAGGATTACAACTTCGATGTGGATTACGTCATCTCTATGGGTGGTGACGGTACCTTCCTGAAGGCAGCGAGCCGTGTGGGAGCCAAGGGTACGCCTATCATCGGTGTGAATATGGGCAGATTGGGCTTCCTTGCCGATGTGCTGCCTAGTGAGATAGAGTCGGCGCTGGACAGTCTTTATGCCGGTGATTGTCTGATAGAGGAGCATGCGGTGATTCAGGTGGAGGCAGAAGGTGGCATTCTTGCCGGCAATCCGTTCGCCCTCAACGATATTGCCGTACTGAAGCGTGATGATGCTTCGATGATTTCCATCCGTACGCAGGTAGATGGTGAATTCCTCGTCACTTATCAGGCGGATGGTCTGATTGTTACTACGCCAACAGGTTCTACGGCATACAATCTATCGAATGGCGGACCTATCATCATTCCGCAGAGTGGTAGCATCTGTCTTACTCCGGTGGCTCCTCACAGTCTGAATATCCGTCCTATCGTCATCAACGATACGGCAGTCATCACGCTCGATATCGAGAGCCGCAGCCACAACTATCTGGTAGCCATCGATGGTCGTAGTGAGCGTATGACGGAGGAAACCCGCCTTATCATCCGCAAGGCTCCTCATAGCATCAAGATTGTGAAGCAGCGCAACCAGCGTTACTTCTCTACCCTGAGAGAAAAACTGATGTGGGGTGCTGACCAGCGCGAAAGATAAGTAGAATAAGAAAGATAATTAGAATAAGAAAATAATTAAAATAAGAAAAGAGGTATATCCCGAAGATGAATCTTGGGTATACCTCTTTTTCCTAACCTAAAACAACTAACTAATAATTTTGTTCACACAAAACTAAACCTAAAAACATAAACCTTAATAAACCTAAAAACTTAAAAACTTAAAACTGAAAAACTTAAACTAAAAACTGAAACTATTCTTTGAACTTATTTGTTGTATTCTGCAGTAACATCCTTCACTTTATATTTCTTACCTTCTTTGGATGCCTCGATTTCGAAGTAAGCCGTACTGGTGAGACCTGTTATATCTACAGTCTGTGGCTTATCTGTACCACTACCATTATTGAATATGACATTTACCACCTCGGTTGCATTATCAATGCTGACTTCCTTGTAGTACCATGTCTTTCCACCAATGGTCTTTGTTTCTGTCATCTTTTCACCTGGCCAATCAGAATTTGCTCCCTTCCATGTATAGCAGTATAATGGATTCCATTTCACAGCATCGGCATTCACATAAATCATAAATTTATATGCCTTGAACTTCTCAATCGTATATTGATGTGTGGCGATATTTCTAACTTCACCATTCACAAGCAATCCAACCTTCAAGGTACAAGTACCATTGATGCTGATTTCCTTACCACTTTCTACTGTTGTGCTCTTCGAAGTAGGATTTGAACCATCCAAGGTATAAACCAATTTGGCTTCCTCTGTCTGGCTGACTGCAGTAAGTGTGGTCTTGAAACCTTCCTCGTATGAGCCAGAAGGCATGCTTGTCCAAGAGGTCTCTGCATCATTAGAGAGGAAATAGGCATAGTGATAACCGGAAAGAATCTTCGTATAGCCTGTTTCTCCTGCATATCCTGCTGCATCATTACCTACAGCCACAAGAAGTTTGTGCTTAGTACCAGTAACCTCGTTCACATAAAGAGTTTTCTTGCTCTGCTTGTTGGCATAATTGCTCATATTAGTGATGCCTGCATATTTGCGGGCTGCAATCATCTCCTTTATCTCAGACTTATAAGCATTCCAGTGTGGCTGGAAGATACATGGTGTGCCTGGCATGGCGAGCATATAGGCATTGGCTGCTATGGTATCTTTGCGCAGAGGGTCGTTCTGTTCTGATTCAGAGCGTTTCTGTGTATCATGATTTTCTACAAAAGTAACCGCATAACGACGATAATTGGCATCGTGCATAAGATTGTCGTTACTGTTGAGCTTTGACCAGTCTGAAGATGTTGTTACCTTTCCGTTAGCCGCTCCGTTTACGGCATCGCGTACGTTATAACGGAACTGGAAGTCGAAGGCTGCGCTCTTCTTGTTAGTTCTGTTTATCCAACTTTCTATTTTGTCATTACCATCCCAGTATTCACCTACAGAGTATTCTACACCTGTGGCATCATTATAGTCGGCAACATGGCTACCATCGAAACCTTTCACCATATCATAGCGGAAACCGGTGTAACCCAAATCATCCTTCAGATATTTCAGATACGCTTTGATCACCTTCTGCACATTTTCGCTCTTGTGGTCGATGTCACGGCAACCTCCAAAGTCGGTTCCCTCATCATTGTTCTGGCTGAGGCTTACCCCGTCTGTGGCAGCCTGGGTTGCTGTAGTTCCGCCATCATCATTCTTGCAGATGTCTGTAGATTGCATCTGGTAGGTCACACCCTTGTATGTTTCAGCAGGGAAATTATACCAGCCCTCCGTATTGCGGTGGTTGATGACTACATCAGCAATAGCACCTATACCAGCGGCTTTAAACTTAGTAATCAGACTTCTGAGCTCAGCCTCAGATCCGAAAGAAGAGTTCTGATTAAAATAGTAATATGGCATATAACCCATCACCTGAGTGGTCTCCAAACATTTTCCGCTTTGTGGAAGCCAAACAAGGTCGATATAACCTTTCAGCTCATCAGCCTGCTTCTCTAAGACCTTCCATTGTGATTCATTATAAGAATCCCAAGAGAATCCTTGCAGCATAACGCCGCTATAATCGCTAGCCCAGCCTTGCGAATTGAGACCTGGTTCAGGCTCAGGTTCTGGACTTGGGGTAGGCGCTGGCGTTGGCTCAGGATCTGGAAGATCAGGGTCATTGCTGCTAGAGCATGCTCCAAGTGTGAGTGCCATTGTGGCAAGGAGTGTAAAGTATATCTTCTTCATAATTATCATTGTATTTTGTGATTATTATTTTATGTTTAATTGCAAGTTGTATTGTTATACGTTGGCAAAGTTACGATTTATTTCATTAGCTTGTTCAAAAATTGATGCAAATCAAGCGAATAAATTGTGCAAACGTTTGCATTCCGGTGCGCTTTTCTTCTATATATAATTTAAGGTATATGTAGCTTTAGGAGATAATTATGATTAAAAAACTAGAAAACATTTGGCGGTCTCGTTTTTTATTGCGTTGCGTAAAAAGCGCAATGAACGTTTGTATAATGAATGATAACAAGTTATGGCAAGATTGAACAATCCTTTTGGGGGCGATAGCTCGTGAGTGTTTGGTATCTTCGCCGTTGAGCCAGCAGTTTATCTGTACCCACCATCTTCCAGCTACGAGCAGCGTGAAGACGGCATTAAAGGCATTGGTAGATAAGCAGCTGGTAAGCAAGATTCCGACTGGCTATCTGGTTAGTGACCGCTTCTTTGCGAAATGGCTGGTGAGAGGAGGAATCATAGCCAACTGAGGAAATGAAAATTACGTCCCGATGCTTGGCTATGGTGAGATGGATGATAACAATGCCGCAACTTATACGATGCAAGGAATCAATTATAACGATGCAAGGAAGCCTTTCTTGCGATTGCGTGACATTTGTCATGCGTTTATACGACACTTGTCGTACGGCCGGATGACAAATGTCGTATAATCACATGACATATATCAAAGTATAAATAAACCTAATAGTTTACACCAAAAGATACAAGTTATCACATTATTATATATATATGCATCATCTTTCATAGAAGACAAAGAATGCGAATTCAACAAGCAAGTGCAAAAATCCATCCCATTGTCTGTTAAAGAATATGATCATAAAAATCTTGAAAACGTGCAGAAGGCTTAATACGATTTTCATAGATTTGCATAACGTAAAGGCATACAAAAAAAAAGCGGCTCCCGATATGTTCGAGAGCCGCCTGGTAATATATATATCACGCATATTCTTGATGTCCTCGTCATAAAGCTCAAGTTCCTCGCGGGAGAGCTTGCGGAGGTCGCCTATCTCTGCCAACTTGCGGAAGACTGGATACTTCTCGCTGAATGGCATCTGTTCAAACATGTTCATATTCTTCCCTCCTTTTTATGTTGTTTTATTCTTTAGATTCTCTTGTGGTTTCTATAGAAAATTTCAGCACTCCTAAATTTACCCCAAAAGTCAATCTGCGCATTTTTAATGGCAGCTTATCTGCGAAGACTTCGTTCATGGCAGCTTGTATCTTACCTTCTGTTGCTTTGTCTGGTAAAATACCATGCTCCTTTGCATCTTCATTCACCTTATCTATAGTTCTTGCCAATTTGCGAAGTTGAGTGAAAGTATCAATGATGGCAATGGTTGTACTGATGGCTAAATCACCTTTCAGAATTGTGGCAAGCATATAAAGTCCTTGTTCAGTAAATGCGTGAGGTGCAACAGTGGAATGCTTGAGGGTATTGAACCGGTGGAAATTTTCCACCAGTTCCTGTTTCTCGCTGCTATTCAGTTCAATAATATAACCAGGGGGAAACTTTTTGGGGTTATTTTTAACCGCTTTGTTTATATCTCTGGTTTCTACTCCATACAATTCAGCAACATCTCTGTCAAGGATGACTTGCGTATCCCTGATGACAATGATTTTACTTTCTGTTTTTACAATATCTTCTTGATGTCCCATAATTTCTTTTTTTTAAAGCTATTCGGGGACAAAGATACGACTTTTCCTCGTAACTTCCAAGGTTTTAGGGAAAAAATACTTGAAAAGGGGGAGGAGAAAAAGAAAATAGGCGGCTCCCGGAATTGAGAGCCGCCTATAATGTATTAATAAAATAAATGCTTATTCTGCAACAGCAATGATAGCATACTCGTTAGTAATATCGTTGAAGAAGATGCGATACTTACCTGCAGTTGCAATCTTGATATCTCCGCTGCCACCATCGTTGAACAACTTACCTGTAGAAGTGAACTTCTGATCTGCTGTGTAGCCCCAGTTTCCACCTGCATTCCAACCGTGATTAGCACGAATCTTAAATCCTCCTACAGGGAGAGTTGTTTCGATAAACCAGTTGTGAGGAGTAACCTGGGTCATGTCAACGTCGTCATTGTCCCCCCATTTGCCACCAACTCCGATAAGACTGACATGTTCGAATTCGGTAGGATTCTGGTTCTCAAGCTTTGTCCATGTGTAAGTCTTGGTAGAGAGGTCTATCTTAAAGGTATAGAATGAGCCTGGTTCCGGGCATTTTATAGCATTGCTTCCAGCCAACGAGCCTTTTACAGATTGATCACCATCTACCTCTGTACCAAAAGCGTTGTCCCAGTTGCCCCAGTCGCTACCCTTCCAAATCTTCAGGTTTGCATCACTATTCCATTGAGTTGTATAGCTCTGAACCACAGCTGATTCTGCATACATGAGACAGATTTTGCCTTTAGGTTCGGGCTCCCATCCCTGTAATTTACCAACAAGATAATATTCTGATGCGAGTTGTTTGATGGTATAAGTGTAGTCCATCATGTTGATTGTCATCTCATAGGTACCAGCCTTTGCAATCTTACCTGCTTGAGCCTTTTCACCTTTTGAAGTGGTAGTAAGAAGTGTACCACTCATTGCGTCATCACCGTCGTTTTCTACACCAACAACACCCTTAGGATTGTTTTCTACTTCCCAAATATTACCAGTATCTACATTACCCTGTGGAATGATCTTCCAGTATTGATTGTCTTCTTTAGTAGTAAACACGAGGGTAAATACTGGATCTTCATAAACGTCTTTTTCTGAGTGAATGAATTTGAGATTGGTATCCAAATTCCAATCTGTCATTTGGCCAACCATATAGTAGCCAGAGTCAATGAACGGAGCCTTTGGAGTCATCGCAAGGTTAAATTCACCAGCATCAATAAGAACAGCATCACCATTTTTCATCGCATTTAAATAAACATGGGTAACAAAAGAGTGAGCTATAGGACGCTTGCCATAATAAGATTCTATTACTTCTGAAAGATCTGCAACAGCGGACTTACCCTCAATGCTTGAATTAACGGTTTTCTTGATTGCATTATCTCCTCCTTGAGGCATAATCTCTAAGCGAGCATTCTCAAGTGTAAAACCTTCAGGAAGAGCTGCTTCGCTCAATGTGAAGGTGCTGACACTATCTGTTGTCACATTGGCAAAGTCGATGTCCTGAACTACTGGTGTTGCAGTAAAACCAGGAATCGTGATGGCTTTTTCCTCTGGATTGTGCTGTGGTTGAGCCCAATCATCGTAGTCGCCGTTGCAGCTGGCAAGTGTAACACTTGCCAAGACTGCTAAGCTATATAAAATTTTCTTTTTCATTTTGCTTTCATCTTAAATTATTTAACTTCAGCTTTATTTGTATCAAAGTTGACATACAACTTCTTGCCAGGGGTGGTAGTTACAGAGTACTCATTACCCATGGTCTCAGCCCAGTTGTTTGGCATATTCTTTATACGCCAGAATACTTCGCCCTTGTGAATAGTGAACTCTGTGCTATACCAGTTGATGTCACCGACCTTGACAGCAACACGAAGTTCGCAGCCGGCTGCGAATGCAGGAGAAACCCAATCACCACTTGGATCGTCTGGAGGTGTCAGAGCATTTTCGTCAGCAAAGCCCCAATCGGTTTGACCAATACAAGCACCAATCAGGCAAACCTGAGTCTTGTAAACAGTCAGTGTCCAGTTGATGTTCTTCTTGTCTTTGGAAATCTTACCCTTGAAGTGGAGAGTGTACCAACCTGCGTTGGCAACCTTGAGGTTTTGGTCGTTACCTGCAGTGATACCTGCACCAGCTTCATCAACGATTTCCTTGATTTGGTTGATGCCGAGTTTGTCATTGATCTCGGTACCCCAATTGAATTCGCCACCAGCTGGCACGTAGATGATACCATAGTAGTTGCCCTCCAAGCCTTCTACCTGTGGAATAGACTTCCAACTCTCCCATGGTTTCTGGATAGAACTTCCAGTCAAGAAGAGGTTTTCTGTGAACTTAGCGTCAGGAATAGTAGCCTTCACAGAAGGCAAGGTGATGACATTTGAATAGGTCTCGCCCAAGGTTTGATTCAAAGTACCGCCAATGACTGCACGAAGGCGGATATAAACAGACATCTTCTCTGGAATATTTGCTTCAGGATTGGCAGCCCGGAAGAGAGATACAACAGCTTTGTTTGCTTCGTATGCATTAAAATCCAAACTGCTTGGATTCTCTGCGTATGTCGCCAACTCTTTATGAGTGACTGTAGGGTCGCTGACGAATGCAGGGTCGATAGAAACCTGTGCATAATACTTCACAGGGTAAGGTACTCCACCATAATTTGGTTGAGAGCATGTCAGTACCAAGTTTTTTGCACTGTTGAGGTCGTAGGTATTGTTTTCTGCAAGAGCAGGAATGTTCAATACAAATCCCTCAGCAAGATGACTCAGGTCCAATGAAGGGTTGCTGTCTCTGTCTTCATCACAGGATGTAAAGAGCAAAGGGAGTACCAATGCTGGCAGCAACATGAATTTGAATATCTTTTTCATAATTGATTTCATTTAATTAAATCTTGTTTCCAAACAATTAATATTTTGGGTTCTGATGCATGTTAGGATTGTTTTTGATCTCATTGTCTGGAATAGGATAGACGTCATAGTATGCAGGAATACCTGCGCCATTTTCTGCACCACCCTTGTAACTCCAGAGATACTTAGAACCAGTGAACAAGCCAAAGCGAACCAAGTCTGAACGACGGCGACCTTCCATATAGAACTCACGGCACCATTCATCGATAAGAGTCTGCTCATCTACTGATTTAGCTTTCGAGACACGGTTGGCACGGTCCTGAACCAAATTGATGTCAGCCAAACCGTCCTGGCTACCATTGAGGCGATACTTAGCCTCTGCACGGGTCAGATAGATTTCTGCCAAACGGAACAATGGGAAGTCGGTATCAGAATAGTTCTGGTCGTGCTGTGTGGTACCATCTGCGTGGAGATTGCTCCACTTTACAAAAGACGCACCATTCAGAGGACCTGTGATAGCCTCACCAGGATTGATTGTACGAACTTTGCCTTCTTCGCAGCCACCTACACCCATATATAACAGGGCACGATCGTCTCCAGCCTTTGCAATCACGTCAGCAGTGCCGTAACCCTTCTCGCTATCTTTTGCAATCACCTCTTCTTTTGAAGGATTTTTCAAGACATCACCAACTGTAGCCATAGGGATGTCCTTCTTGTTAGGGAAGAACTTCTCAACCATGTTTTCGCGGGCAAACATACATTTCCATGGGTCACCTGTGCTTGCATAAGGCATACCAGCGATAGTGGATGCCGATACGAGGTAAGTGGTACCTGCATACGCACGGGCCTTCAAACCATCCTGACGGATAGGGAAGATGATTTCCTTCATAGCCTCTGGGTTGCAGTCATTGTCGCCCATAAACAACTGCTGATAACCGCTATAGCCATTCTTTTCTGTACGACAAAGATCGTATTTACCGCTGTTGATAATCTTGTCGCAATAATCGATAGCCTTCTGGTAGTCCTTCACCTTACCATCGGTATAAACTTCAGAGTTAAGAGCCAAGCGGGCATGAAGTGCGTATGCTGCGCCACGGTCGGCACGTCCGAAATTCTCACTGTTATTATAATCGCCCACCTCAGCCATCAGAGGCTCAATGGTGGTCAACTCATTATCCAACCAGTCGTAGAGATCCTTTCCCTTTTTCTCGGTAGGGAGACTATCGTCGAAAGTGAGCTTGAATGGAGCCCTGCGATACAGGTCAAGGAAATAATAGTAGTTCAGTGCACGGAGGAAGCGAACTTCTGCAATCTGATTATCACTTAACTTGCCAGTCTGCTCAGCAATAAATTGGTTATACAAGGTGATGTCGAAAATCAGACGCTGGTATGCCCAGTTTACACGGTCATTACCGCTATTCCAACTTAAATTGGTGATAGGAGCGATGGCATTATCGGCCTGATATGCCCATGCTGTCTCGTCAGTCATCAACTCTTGCAGGTTGAAAATGGTACGGATGAATCCGCTCTCACCCTCATCGCAACTCAAGTCTGCTGAACCAGCAGGACCTTTCTGTCCAGTAAGACCAAGCGTAGCATACTGCTTTGCCAAGAGGCCCTCTACTGTATATGTTGGGGTAGACTGTGGGTCAATGGACTTGATATTCAGTTCGTCTGCGCAAGAGACAAAGCCCATGCACAAAACACTCGCCATTGCAGTCGTTATAAATATTTTTTTCATAATTGTCTCCTTTTTTATTTTTAGAAGTTAAGATTCAAACCAAGCTGGAAGCTTATTGGACGTGGGTAAGGATTACTGTCGATACCACTGCTTACCTCAGGGTCGATACCCTTGTACTTGGTAATGATGAATGGGTTCTGTACGGTGAAGAAGATGCGTCCGCTGCAAATCTTCTCTGCACCTGCCTTGATCAATGCTGGGAAGCTATATCCCAAAGTCATGTTGCTGCACTTCAGGTAAGAAGCATTGCGTACAAAGTAGTCACTGGTATTGGTGGTGAGATCTGTTGTACCCTTAAAGCCAAGATTGACGGCCTCTGCAGTTGTGTTTCTGAAGAGATTGGTATCGTTGATTTTCATCAACTCAGCTTTTGAGTTCAAGAAATCGTAGTACACATAGTTGCCGATAGATGCATGGAAGGCAGCACTGAAGTCCCAGTTCTTATAGATGAACTTGGTGGTGAAACCCATGATGACATCAGGAGCTGGGCTCTTGTAGCAATAACGGTCGTCATTATCAATCTTGCCGTTACCATCACGGTCAACATACAGTCCCTCAATAGGCTTGCCGTTCTCGTCGTAAACCTGCTGGTAAACATAGAACGAATTGAGAGGTTCGCCAACCTTGTTCACCTGTACCAATGTGTTGTTACCACGAGATACCTTGCTGCCTGTCCAAACCCAGTCTTGCAAACCAGCCTCTAACTCTGTGATTTCATTGTGGTTCCATCCTACGTTGTAGGTTACATCCCACAAGAAGTCCTTAGTGACGATAGGCTTCACATTGAATGCCAATTCCACACCATAGTTTTCTACAGCACCGATGTTCTTCAAGAGATTGTCACCAAAGTTGGTACCACCGGCAATGGAAACTGTTGCCAACAGGTCGGTAGTCTTACGATAGTAACCATCGATATTGAAGCCGAAGCGACCATTGAGAGCGGTGAAGTCAAGACCGCCATTATAGGTTGTGGTCTTTTCCCATGTCAACTCAGTGTTGTATCTTGTTGGGCGCATGGTCTGATAATACGTGTCACCAAATGGATACTGGGCATAAGTGTCGCTGATGGTATATTTAGGAGTATAGTAGAAGTCGTCAATACCATTCTGCTGACCTGTCATACCCCAACCCAAGCGGAGCTTCAACTCATCAATCCATTTTACATTCTTCAAGAAAGACTCGTTGTTGATCTTCCAGGCAAAGGCTGCTGCAGGGAAATAACCCCACTTCTTGCCCTCTCTGAAGCGAGAAGAACCATCGGCACGGAAGGTTGCTGTAAGCAAATAGCGATCCAGCAAGTTATAGTTGAAACGTCCGAAGTAGGATACCAAAGAGTTGTGACTCTTCCACATGGTGTTTGCCGTATATTGTGGGTTATTCACGTAGTTCCATTCTCCATCTTTTAACTCTGGATTGGTATCTCTCAAATACTCATCGATACCGCTTCCGAAGTTATAGGTTGTTCTGTGATAGTGGCTCTGCTCAGCACCTGCCATGATGTCGATGTCGTGCACACCAAACTTGTGGGCATATTCAGCAAAAGCTTTTCCTTCGATGCTGTATTTGTATTGATGGTCAGTACCATACCAACCAAAATAGTTGTTGGATGATGAATACTTGTTAATATCATTATGTTGCTTGGCATCAGTGTACTGTGCACCGATGGCAGCGTGCAAATGCAAGTCTTCGAAGCCATGAATCTTATAATCTACCTCTAAGTTTGAAGATATGTCATTAGTATTGGCTATCATCTTTTGGTTGTTGAGGAGAGCTACAGGGTTCTGAGGAACCTGACTCTTGGCTATCTTTGTCCAGTTAGGATCTGTAATCTTGTCGCCTTTGTTGTCCAGATACTGGAAATATCCACCTACAGTATTGTACATCTCATCGTTTACACGAACAGGCTGTGTAGGATCCATGGTCAACGCTGCACCGATGGCATCACCAAAATTGGCATAGCGATCCTTTTCGAACATATACTTCGCTGTGAAGTTGATGTTCAAGTGCTTGTCGAGGAAGGAAGGAGCCAAATTGACAGAAGTGTTGAAACGCTTCATCCAGCTGGTCTTAACGATACCGTTGTTGTCTTCGAAACCTAAGCCAACACGGTAAGGCATATTCTTCAAGCCACCCTGTATGCTGATGTTGTGGTTGGTAGAGATGGCTGTGCGGAAAATCTCGTCCTGCCAGTCTGTGTCAGCTGTACCCAAAGCACTTGTATCAATGCCTAAAGAGGTAAGAGCCTGCTTGTATTCGCCAGCATTCATCACTTCATATTTCTTCTGGATGGTTGACAAGGTAACATCACCATTATAGGTAACGGTAGGTCTCTGACCAGCACGTCCCTTCTTGGTGGTGATGATGATGACACCATTAGAAGCACGAGAACCATAGATGGCTGTTGCCGAAGCGTCCTTCAATACAGTGAAGCTTTCGATATCGTTAGGGTTAATCATCGCCAAGACGTTACTTGTACCCTTCAGATTGTTATTATCAATAGCCAAACCATCGATTACGTAGAGAGGGTCATTAGAAGCATTCAGAGAGGCACCACCACGGATACGAATCTGTGCACCAGAACCAGGCTGACCTCCACCAGTCTGTACGTCAACACCGGCAATCTTACCTACCAACATATCAGAGGCACTGCTTGTGATACCCTTTGACATCTCATCTGGCTTGATAGCTGTAACAGAACCAGTCAAGTCGTTCTTCTTAGCGCGACCATAACCAATGACAACGACCTCGTTCAAAGACTTCTGGTCGTCAACCAAGGTAATCATCATGTTAGATGTTGCTTTGATTGTTTTTGGTGTCATTCCAAGATAGGTGAAAGTAAGATTGGCACCTGGCGCTGCATCAACTGAGAAGTTACCATCCATGTCGGTAATGCCTACTGCCTTACCGTTAACTGTAATGGTAGCACCCATGATAGGCTCACCAGAAGCATCCTTCACATGTCCCTTAATTGCATTACTCTGCGCAAAGGAACTCACCGTCAGAAGCAGACCACTTGCTAGGGTCAACGCTCTGAGAGGCAATTTAATTTTTACCTGCTTCATCATTTGCTTGATTTTTAAGTTAATGTATTATATTAAATTATTTACTTTTTCTTCTTTTCTTCTTGGCTTAAGTTGTTGTCGTTCCTACTCAAAATGCCGTTCTGGCTCTTGTTTAGTCTTTCTGGCATCTTACTTATATTATATAAGGTAGGAATGGGGCGCTTGCCCATAAACTTGTCGTTTCTGTGTGCAAAATTAAGTTCTTTTCTCTAATGTTGTACTATTTTTGTGTTAATTCCGTTATTTATTTTGTGCAAACGTTTGCACAGAATTTACTTGATTTATGTCAATGAATTCTGACCAATATTGAGGATATTTCGTAATTTTGCAGCACAACTAATAGCAATGGGCGATAAAGAAACAATAACAATGAAAGATATTGCTCGCGACCTGGGCGTAAGTGTTGCCACGGTGAGCCGAGCATTGAAGGACAGTTCTCGTATCAGTACTGCCCAAAAGGAGCGTATTCAGAAATACGCGCGTGAACATAACTTCTTTCCTAATTTCCTGGGTGAAGCTTTAAGACATAATAAGGTGAAGCCGATGAAGGTGATTGGAGTTATTGTACCTCAGGTGGTACACTATTACTTCATGTCGGTGCTTTCGGGTATAGAGGAAGAGGCTAGAGCCAGAGGTTACCGTGTGATGGTGGCGCAGAGTAACGAGCGTTACGATAAGGAGGTGGCTATCTGTGAAGACTTCTATCAGAACAAGGTTTGTGGCATCATCGTTTCACAGGCGAAGGATACCAAGCAGTATGACCATTTCGAAAAACTGCTGCAGAATGGGGTGCCGCTCATCTTTTATGATAGAATATGTACGGGCGTGAACTGCTCGCGAGTGGTGGTAGATGACTATATGGGTGCCTTTACTGCCGTTACCCACATGATTGATACGGGCTGCAAGAAGATTGCTTTCTACGGCTCGCCGATGAATCTGGAAATTTCCAAGAACCGATATAACGGTTATCATGATGCGCTGGTAAAGCATGGCTTGACGGAGAATCCTGACTGGGTGAAGATCTGCGATGACCGTGCCAATGCCGAAGCAATAACGCCGGATATTCTGATAGAGGAAGATCGTCCGGATGCTTTCTTCGCCATCAATGATGATACGGCAATCGGCATCCTCTATACCGCCAAGCGGATGGGGTTCAAGGTGCCTGAAGAAATCAGCATCTGCGGATTCACCAATGGTGACCGTGCCAAGGCGTGCGACCCGATGCTTACTACGGTAGAGCAGCGAGGTGTAGCCGTAGGCGAGGAAGCTGCCAATATCCTGATTGGTCAGGTGGAGGGCTCCATCCCTAGAGATGAGGTGGAGAAGAGAGTGGTGAGAACACGACTCGTGGTGAGAGGAACAACGAGATAAAAATATAAAAACAATATAACGATGAAACAAAAACCTGATTTAAGTTTCTGGAAGCTCTGGAATTTGAGCTTCGGATTTTTCGGAGTACAGATTGCCTACGCCCTACAGAGCGCCAACATCTCCCGAATCTTTGCAACGTTGGGTGCTGACCCACACAACTTGAGTTATTTCTGGATTCTCCCTCCTCTGATGGGAATCCTGGTTCAGCCTATCGTGGGCACGTTGAGCGATAAGACGTGGTGCCGCTTCGGTCGCCGCATCCCTTATCTCTTTGTGGGTGCTACGATTGCCGTCCTGGTGATGTGCCTGCTTCCGAATGCCGGTTCGCTCGGACTGACCGTGAGCGGTGCGATGCTCTTCGGATTGATAGCGCTGATGTTCCTCGATACGAGCATCAACATGGCGATGCAGCCGTTCAAGATGCTGGTAGGCGATATGGTAAATGAAAAACAGAAGGCAAAGGCTTACTCTATCCAGAGTTTCCTCTGCAATGCCGGTTCTGTAGCCGGATATATCTTCCCATTCCTCTTTACCTTCCTCGGTATCAAGAATTATGCTGAGAAGGGTGTGGTTCCTGATTCTGTCATCTGGTCGTTCTATATCGGTGCGGCTATCCTGATTCTCTGTGTTATCTACACCACGATGAAGGTGAAGGAGTGGAATCCACAGCAGTATGCGGACTATAATGAAGCGAAGAGTGAAGAGGGAGGAGTGAAGAATTCTAATGCTGAGGCTTCTGAAGACAAGGCTGGTTGGATTACTTTGCTGCGCAAGGCGCCATCTACCTTCTGGAAGGTGGGACTGGTTCAGTTCTTCTGCTGGGCTGGTTTCCTCTATCTCTGGAATTATTCTACGGGAGCCATCGCTGAAACCGTATGGAATACGACCGACCCTGCTTCTGAAGCATTCCAGGAGGCAGGCAACTGGGTGGGCATTCTCTTTGCAGTTCAGGCTGTAGGTAGTGTTATCTGGGCTGTCGTTCTCCCTCAGTTTAAGAATACGAAGGTGGCATACGCTGTCAGCTTGATTATTGGTGGCGTGGGCTTTGCTCTCATTCCATTCCTGCATGACCAGTACTTGCAGTTTATCCCATTCCTGATGATTGGTGCCGGTTGGGCAGCCATGCTGGCGATGCCTTTCACCTTTGTTACCAATGCTTTGCAGGGATATGGTCACATGGGTGCTTATCTCGGTCTGTTTAACGGAACCATCTGTATCCCTCAGATTGTGGCTGCCATCTGCGGTGGAACTGTCCTGAGTCTGGTGGGTTCTCATCAGAGCGATATGATGATTGTGGCAGGTATCCTGCTGATTGCGGGTGCGCTGTCTGTGAGCATCATCAAGGATAAGAAATAGGTGTAAGTAACAGAGTGAACGATTAATTGATTGTTTCTACGGAGTGGAAAATGTGCAAACGTTTGCAAGGTTTGTGTGAGAAAAAAATGCAAATTTCTGATACGTTTTTCATACGTTTTTCTTACCTTTGTAGCAGCAAATATAAATTATAACATTTTCAAGAGCCTTTAAGAGTCTTATGACAGTACAGTTTAATATTGAGTATAAAGCAATGTTCGGCGAACAGATCGTCGTAAACATTCAGACGGAGGAAGGTGAACTGAAACTTCCTCTCGAGACAACAGATGGTGAAAGATGGGCATGCGACTGGTGTGTTGAATCACCAGAAAAATCGTATACCTATTATTATAGTGTAGAACGTGAAGGAAGAGCAGTCAAGACCGAATGGCTTATGATTAAGCATCAGCTCGATGTAAATGCCAAGAAGGCTGCGGTTTATACCCTTTACGATCATTGGAAGGCTATGCCTGAGGATGCTTTCCTCTACAGCAGCGCCTTTACCGATTGCATCAATCATCAGGCTCCACAGGAGATGAAGCCGGAAACGGGCAGCAAGATTGTGCGTCTGATAGTCCGTGCTCCTCAGCTTCGTGATGGTGAGCGTCTGGGTGTATTGAGTGCAGATAAAGCTTTGGGTGCTTGGGATGTGCAGAAGATTCTTCCGATGACTCAGCATACCTATAATGAATGGGTGGCTGATATTGATGCGGCTCATCTTGAGGGCAGTCATCTGGAGTTTAAGTTCGTGGCTTTCAGAAATACGAAGAACGATCTTCTCTGGGAAGTCTCCATGAACAGAACCGTGGATTTGCCGGAGATGAAGGCAGGTGAGTTGGTATCTTATGAACTCGACCAGGCTTTCTTCGCTCTGTATAACCGCAAACTTGCCGGAACGCTGGTGCCAGTGTTCTCATTGCGTACCCGTAAGAGTGCTGGTATCGGTGATTTCGGTGATCTGAAGGCCATGATAGATTTTGTGGCTTCTACCGGTCAGAAGGTGCTCCAGCTCCTTCCTGTTAATGATACCACCATCACTCATACATGGACCGACAGTTATCCATACAGCTGCATCAGCGTCTTCGCCATTCATCCGCAGTATGCCAACCTTCATGCTCTTCCTGAGTTGAAGGATGCAAAGGCTCGTGCTGAGGCTGAGAAGACACGTGCTGAGTTGAACGCACTGGATAAGATAGACTACGAAAAGGTAAATGGTTTCAAGATAAATTACTTGCGCCAAATCTTCAATCAGGAAGGTGAAAAGATGATGAAGACAGCCGAATACAAGGCTTTCTTCCAGGATACTGAACAGTGGTTGGTTCCTTACGCACAGTATTCATACCTGCGTGATAAGAATGGTACGGCTGATTTCAACCAGTGGCCAGATCATCAGGTATGGGATGAGGCTGAACGCAAGGCACTTACCGACCCTAAGACTGCAGCTTACAAGAACGTGGCGTTCTTCTATTTCGTACAGTTCGTACTGGACCGCCAGATGCAGGAGGCTCACGAGTATGCCAAGGCTAAGGGCGTTATTTTGAAGGGTGATATTCCAATCGGCGTAAACCGCAATGGTTGCGATGTATGGATGGAACCAAAATACTTCAACCTCAATGGTCAGGCGGGTGCTCCACCTGATGACTTCTCTGCCAATGGTCAGAACTGGGGATTCCCTACCTATAACTGGTTTGAGATGCTGAAGGATGGCTGCCAGTGGTGGAACCGCCGTTTCCAGAACATGGCAAGATATTTTGATGCTTACCGCATCGACCACGTATTGGGCTTCTTCCGTATCTGGGAGATTCCGGTAAGCAGCGTGCATGGTCTGCTCGGACAGTTTGCTCCTGCGCTCGCCATGAGCCGTGAAGAGATAGAAAGCTATGGTTTGCATTTCCAGGAAGACCGTTTTATCCGTCCGTTCATTACCGATTGGGTATTGGACCGTGTGTTCCATGAGCGTGCCGGCGAGGTAAAGGAGAAGTATCTCGACCGTCTGGATGACGAGCGTTATCAGATGAAGCCTGAGGTAGATACCCAGCGCAAGGTAGAGGCTCTCTTTGCTGATGCAACAGATGAGAAGGAACTTTGGCTGCGTGATGGCTTGTATGCCCTGATCAGCGATGTACTCTTCGTACGTGATCATACCAACCCTGGCGTCTTCCATCCACGTATCTCAGCTCAGCTTGACTTTATCTACGAGTCGCTCTATGATAATGACAAGGCTGCGTTCAACCGTCTTTACAATGACTACTTCTATCGCCGCAACAACCAGTTCTGGTATCAGGAGGCGATGAAGAAGTTGCCTAAGCTGGTTCAGGCTACCCGCATGCTGGTTTGTGCCGAAGACCTCGGCATGGTGCCAGACTGTGTGCCTTGGGTAATGGACGAGTTGAAGATATTGAGTCTGGAACTCCAGAGCATGCCAAAGGATCCATCGGTTAAGTTCGGACATCTGAGCCGTAACCCATACCGCTCGGTATGTACTATTTCGAGCCACGATATGCCTACTCTGCGTATGTGGTGGGATGAGAATATCCAGCGTACCCAGGAGTATTACAATACGATGCTCTACCGTCAGGGACCTGCTCCTCATCCGCTCCCAGGCTGGTTGGCAAGCGATATCATCAGCCGCCATCTCACCTCTCCATCCATGCTCTGCATATTGAGCATCCAGGACTGGTTGGCTACCGATGAGGCTCTCCGTCTGCCAGATGCCAATGCCGAGCGTATCAATATCCCGGCTAATCCAAAGCATTACTGGCGTTACCGCATGCACCTCAACATAGAGGATCTGGCTGCTGACAAGCGTTTCGTGCAGAATATCACAGAGATGATTTCGCAGTCTGGAAGAGTCTAACTAACATGATTATATATACCGTGCAAACGTTTGCACACTCATTTGCAGAAAAATACCCTCCCAAAACGTGGAGGGTATTTTTGTTTTTTGTATCTTTGCACTATCTTAAGAATAAACAGATAATGATTGAGATAAACTAACGAAGATTCAAAAACAAGAATAAACAACAACTGAACAGTATGAAAAAACTGAATGTATTAGTGATGGGCCTCTTGCTTCCTATGTTGGCAGCAGCCCAGACCGTTAAATCACCTAACGGCAATGTCTCGGTAACTTTCTCTTTGACAGAAAAGGGACAGCCTACCTATGAGATGAGCTATAAGGGAAAGACTGTATGTAAGCCATCCCACTTAGGATTGGAGCTGGCTAAGGATAAACATGCCTCTAAGGGTATGGAGGAAACCAGCCTGATGGATGGTTTTACTGAAACTGGTAGCAAGACATCGACTTTCGATGAAACCTGGAAGCCGGTATGGGGTGAGACCGCTACCATCCGCAACCATTACAACGAGATGGAGGTAAACCTGAACCAGGCTACTTCTAAGCGTAACATCACCATCCGTTTCCGTGTATATGATTATGGTATGGGCTTGCGCTATGAGTTTCCACAACAGGAAAGTCTGAATTATTTTGTCATCCAGGAGGAGCATACCCAGTTTGCCATGGCAGGCAATCATACTGCTTACTGGATTCCTGGTGATTATGATACACAGGAGTATGATTACAACATTACTCCGTTGACAGGCATTCGCCCAATTATTGCGAAAAACCGTGAAGCTTACAAGAGCAATTCCTCTACCACCGTCTTTTCTGATACTGGTGTTCAGACCTCTCTCCAGATGAAGACCAAGGATGGACTCTATATCAATATCCACGAGGCTGCCTGTCTGGATTATCCTACCATGCACCTCAATCTGGACGAGAAAACATTGACCTTCGAGTCTTGGCTTACTCCTGATGCCGTAGGCAGAAAGGGATTCATCCAGACTCCATTCAATACCCCTTGGCGTACCGTAATGGTAAGTGATGATGCACGTGATATGCTTTCATGCAAGTTGACATTGAACCTTAACGAGCCTTGCAAGATTAAGGATACATCCTGGATTCATCCTACCAAGTACTGCGGTGTATGGTGGAACATGATTGTAGGTACCAAGACCTGGAGCTATACCAACGATCTGCCATCTGTGCGTCTCGGTGTAACTGATTACAGCAAGTGCAAGCCTAACGGTACTCATGGTGCAACCAACGAGGAAGTAAAGCGCTACATCGACTTTGCAGCCAAGAACGGTTTGCAGGAAGTATTGGTAGAAGGCTGGAACGAAGGTTGGGAAGACTGGTTCGGTCACCAAAAACTCGATGTCTTCGACTTCGTGACTCCATATCCTGACTTCGATATCAAGATGCTCAACGAATATGCTCACTCTAAGGGCGTGAAGCTGATGATGCACCACGAGACTTCTTCTGCAGCTCTCAACTACGAGCGCCACCTGGAAGATGCCTTCAACCTGATGAACAAATATGGTTATGATGCCGTGAAGACCGGTTATGTGGGTGATATCATTCCAAGAGGTGAGTATCACTACAGCCAGTTGATGAATAATCACTACCAGCGTGTCATCGAGACCGCTGCCAAGCATCATATCATGGTGAATGCCCACGAGGCAACCCGTCCTACAGGTATCTGCCGCACCTGGCCTAACCTGGTGGGTAACGAGAGTGCCCGTGGTACAGAGTACGAGGCATTTGGCGGCAGCAAGCCTTATCATACCGTGATGTTGCCATTCACCCGTCTGCAGGGTGGTCCGATGGATTACACTCCTGGTATCTTCGAGACCAAGCTTTCTGAGTGGAGCAACAATAAGAGTTATGTTCATACCACCCTCTGTGGTCAGCTTTCTCTCTATCTCGTAATGTACAGTCCTTTGCAGATGGCTGCCGATCTTCCAGAGCATTATGAGAAGTACGACGATGCCTTCCAGTTTATCCGCGACGTAGCTTGCGACTGGGACGACTCCAAGTATCTGGAGGCAGAGCCAGCCAAGTATATCACCGTAGCCCGCAAGGCAAAGGGAACCGACAACTGGTTTGTAGGCGGTAAGACTGATGCAGCCCGCACAGCCGTAGTAAAACTCGACTTCCTGGATAAGGGCAAGAAGTATGCTTGCGCTATCTATCAGGACGGCAAGAATGCTGACTACGAGAAGAACCCTAAATCTTACAAGATTGTTCACAAGACAGTGAAGAAGGGTGATGTTTTGAAGATTAATGAAGCACGTGGTGGTGGTTTCGCCATCTCATTGCTCGCTAAATAAGCCTATAATTTCCGTATTTCCGTCCAACTGTCCGGTTGGTCGGAAATACGCTAAAAATGAGCGTAGATAATTTGTCACAGTTTTCTTCGCTCAGTTCGCTTTAATGTCCTGTATAACAATAACTTAACAATATGAATATCCAAAAACTAATAATTGCAGCATTGACAGCAACCGTTTTACCAACTTCATTGAATGCCCAGCAGACATTCAATGAGATGATGTATTCCAAGGAGAAAACCATGTTTATCCTGAATGCTCCAACAGCCCAAAAGTCTTCTGTAACCCTCCGTCTTTATAAGCAAGGTCAGGGAGGAAAGGCTTATAAAACGCTGAAAATGAAGAGGTTGGGTGATGAACGCTGGGAGGCTACAGTAAAGGGCGACCTCAAGGGAAAGTTCTATACCTTTGATATAGGCAAGGGTGAAACACCAGGTACATTTGCCAAAGCAGTAGGTGTGAACGGAAACCGTGGCGCCATCGTAGATTTGTATGATACCGATCCATCTGGATGGGATAAGGACGTGCGTCCTGCCCTGAAATCGCCAGCCGATCTCGTTGTCTACGAGCTTCACGTGCGTGATTTCTCCATTTCTCCTACATCCGGCTTGAAATATAAGGGCAAGTATCTCGCCCTCACCGAGCCTAAGGCCATCGAATATCTCAAGAATCTGGGCATCAACGCCATCCACTTCCAGCCTGTATTCGATTTCGCTTCTATAGATGAGACCCGACTCGACAAACCACAGTTCAACTGGGGTTATGATCCGAAGAACTATAATGTGCCGGAAGGCAGTTACGCTACCGACCCTTATTCTCCAGCAACCCGCATCAAGGAGTTCAAGGAGATGGTGATGGCGCTGCATAAGGCTGGCATTCGAGTGATTTTCGATGCCGTATATAACCATACTTTCGATATCAACGGCAGCAATTTCCAGCGTACCTATCCTGATTATTATTATCGCAAGACCAAGGATGGTAAGTATTCTGACGGTTCTGGCTGTGGCAACGAGACTGCTTCAGAGAAGCCTCTCATGCGCCAGTTTATGCTGGAGAGCGTGAAATATTGGATAGACGAATATCATATCGACGGCTTCCGTTTCGACCTGATGGGTGTTCATGACATTGAAACCATGCAGGCTATCCGTGAGATGGTAAACCGCATCGATCCTAGCATCTATATTTATGGTGAGGGATGGAGTGCGGGCAGTTGTGCTTATCCTACTGAGAAACTGGCGGTGAAGGCGAATACCCAGCAGCTCAAGGGCATCGGTGCTTTCAGCGATGATATGCGCGATGCGCTCCGTGGTCCTTTCTCTGATGACCATCAGGGTGCGCTCCTGGCTGGTCTTACAGGTCAGGAGGAGAGTCTGAAGTTCGGTATTGTGGGTGGCATTGCTCATCCGCAGGTGGATATGACAAAGGTGAACTATGACAAGAAGCCCTGGACCAACAATCCTACCGAGCAGATCAGTTATGTAAGCTGCCACGACGATATGTGTCTGGTAGACCGTCTGAAGGCAAGTATCTCATCTCTTACCGACAAGAATATCCCTGAAGCAATACGTACTGCCGAGTTGCTCCGCATCGATAAGCTTGCGCAGACCTGCGTCTTCACTTCCCAGGGTGTTCCTTTCATCCTTGCCGGCGAAGAGATGCTTCGCGACAAGAAGGGAGTACACAATAGCTATAATTCTCCTGACAGCATCAACCAGTTTACCTGGACCAATCTGCAGAAGTATCCTCAGGCGTTTGCTTATTACAAGAGTCTGATTCAGCTCCGCAAGAACCATCCGGCATTCCGTCTTTCAACAGGCGATAAGGTGCGTCAGCATCTGGAGTTCCTGCCTAGTCAGGATGTCAATGGCAACAAGCAGACTTGCCTCGTAGGTTTCCAGCTCAAAAATCTGGAGGGCATTGATGCCTGGAAGAACATCATCGTGATCTATAACTTCAATAAGGAGGCAAAGAAGATGCAGATTCCTGAGGGTAATTATACCGTGGCTTGCTGCAATGGTATAATCAATGAGGAAGGCTTAGGCTTTGTTTCGGGAAAGGAAGCTGAGATTGCCCCTCAGTCAGCCCTGATACTTTATCAGAAATAGTTTATATATATAATAAGGTGTAATATGAAAAAGATAATAGCTTCATTAGTGCTTATGGGTAGCGCAATAAGTATGAACGCGGCAGTTAACGTAAACCGCATTGAACCTACCGACTGGTATGTGGGCATGAAAGATGCTTCACTCCAGCTTATGGTGTATGGCAAGGATATCAAGAATGCCGATGTAACGGTAGACTATCCGGGTGTGAAGGTAGACAGCATCGCCCGCCTTGATTCTCCTAATTATCTCCTGGTTTATCTTAACCTCGATGGAGCAAAGGCTGGTGAGATGACCCTCAACTTCAAGCAGGGCAAACAGTCGAAGAAGGTGAAGTATATGTTGAAGAACCGTGAGATGGCGGGCGATAAGCGCATCGGTTTCTCTAATGAGGATGTGCTCTATATGCTGATGCCAGACCGTTTCGCCAACGGCAATCTGAAGAATGATGCCTTTAAGACGATGCGTGATAAGACCTGCAACCGTGCAGAGCCTAGTCTGCGACATGGTGGCGACCTGGAGGGAATCCGCCAGCACTTGGATTATTTTAACCAGTTGGGTGTAACCGCTCTGTGGTTTACCCCTGTCCTGGAGAACGACAGTCCAAGTAACGGCAAGAACAGCAGTTATCATGGTTATGCTACCACCAATTACTATCGTGTAGACCCACGTTTCGGAACCAATGCCGATTATAAGCAGCTGATAGATGAGGCTCACAAGAAAGGTTTGAAGATTGTGATGGATATGATTTTCAACCATTGCGGCTTCGAGCATCCTTGGGTTGCCGATATGCCATCTAAAGACTGGTTTAATAAACCAGAATGGCTGGCTCCTGAAAATCAGACTGCCGAGCATCAGAAGAACATCGGTACGGTGGATGGCGCTGCTAAGGTGAACGATAAGTATCTGCAGACCAGTTATAAACTGACTCCGGTACTTGACCCATACGCCAGCAAGGTTGATCTCACTGAAACCGTAGATGGCTGGTTTGTTCCAACCATGCCTGATCTCAACCAGCGCAACCCACACGTTATCAAGTATCTGATTCAGAACAGCGAGTGGTGGATAGAGAGTGCAGGTATCGACGGCATCCGTATGGATACCTATCCTTATGCCGACCGCGATGCAATGGCACACTGGATGAAGGTGCTGGGCGAGGAGTATCCTCACTTCAATACCGTAGGCGAGACTTGGGTAACCGAACCTGCCTATACTGCAGCATGGCAGAAGGACAGCAAACTTTCTGAGAAGAACAGCTATCTGCCAACCGTTATGGATTTCGCCTTCTTCGACCGCATCAATAGTGCAAAGAAAGAGGAGACCGATGACTGGTGGAACGGCATGAACCGTCTCTACAACGTGTTCTGCTATGATTATCTCTATCCTAATCCAAAGAGCGTAATGGCATTCATCGAGAATCATGATACCGACCGCTTCCTGGGTGAAGGCAAGGATACTCTGGCTTTGAAGCAGGCGCTGTCATTGCTTCTTACCATCAACCGCACTCCTCAGCTCTATTATGGTACAGAGGTGCTGATGAATGGTACCAAGAGTGTAACCGATGGCAATGTGCGCAAGGACTTCCCTGGCGGTTGGACTGGTGATAAGCACAATGCCTTTACGGCAGAGGGTAGAACTCAGGCAGAGAACCTGATGTTCAACTGGCTCAGCAACCTGTTGCACTGGCGCCAGGGCAATGAAGTGATTACCAAGGGCAAGCAGACCCAGTTCTGTCCTCAGAAGGGTGTTTACGTAATTGCCCGCCAGTATAAGGGTAAGAATGTGATGACGGTTATTAACGGCAAGAACGAGGCAAACGAACTGAATGTTTCCCGTTATGCAGAGATTATCGGTTCTCATGACAAGGCCACGGATATTACAAACGGTCGCACCGTTCTTATCAACAAGAACGTAAAACTCCGTCCTCGCCAGAGCATGATTCTTGAGTTCTAAAGACTTAGTATCAGTCACTTGATACTTTCATATCTCAGCAGGCTAACGCAGTTATCAGTGTTAGCCTGCTTTTTTTCATAAAAATATTCTTTCGTTTCAATTATTCTTTGTAAATTTGCAGCAGAGTTAACGAAATAGCTTTAGAATGATAGAAGAATTAGGCAAATGGCTGTTAGATATAGCAAAATATATTGTTACAGCTTATGTTTTAGTGAGAATGTTTGGTAATGATGATGGTTCGATTTGGACTTTAATAGGAGCAGTCTTTTTTGCAGCTCTTACGTTTGGGACAGGGTTATATCTTATCAGACGAAGTGAAAATAAAAAATAAGAAAGGTAAATAATATGGATTACGGATTATTAGGAATGTACTTGTTCCTTTCAGTTATAGCTATAGGCTCATTGGTTTATGTGAAGATAGAGGATCACAAAGAACAAAAAAAACAATAGCTATGAATTGGAATCTTTTTAGTATGTATATCGCTCTTGCTTTGTTAGGAGTTGGTATGGTCATCTATGCAAAAATAGAAGACAGGAAGAAAGGAAAATAATGATTAGAAGATACATTCTAACCTTTATAGCAGCATTGATCGTTACCTTGAGCAGTTGGGCGCAAGGTGGGCTGCCTAGTCGCTATAATGTAAGCTATCTCAATATGGCTGCAGGTATGCCGAATAATTTTGCTGATGACATCTTTCAGGATTCCTACGGCTTCGTATGGATCAGTACGCATGGTGGTGGACTGGTACGCTACGATGGTTTCAATTTCATGAACTTCGGTTTGGGGTCTGTAGGAATCAGTCTGCGAAGCAACAGTTGCCGTAATGTCTGCGAAGATCCGTTCAAGCGCCTTTGGATAGCTTTCGAGGAAGGTCCGCAGGTGCTCGACCTCAAAACGATGCAGCCTGTTGTTCCACCTTGTGAGAACAGCCAGGTAGAGGCACAACTCAACAAAGTTTTCAAGAACCTTTGCACCCGAATATATTGTGATGCAAAGGGCAATATATGGATGCTGTCTTTCAATCAGCTTACCCGTTTCGGCTTTAACGAAAAGGGCGAGGTGAACAGCGTCTTGTCCACATCCTATCCTTATAATGCTCCCGACCTTGGAATCTGTGATGTCTATCGCAGAGGAACGGTTGTATTATGCAACAATGGAGTGGTGAGCGAGTTTTCTGTGAAGAACAATCAGCTCGTAGCAAAGAATATCTCATCCCTGTTTCCTCCGCTCGAAGGCTGGTATGCCGGTGCCATCATCTCATATCATGGCAAGATATGGATGGGTACGAATCGCGGATTGCTTAATAGCGGCAAGCAGGAATTCCATTGCTCTGCTAACGACCATTCGCTCCAGCACGAAGTAGTGACGAGCCTTGCCGTTTCTCCAGATGACAAACTTCTGGTGGGAACGCTCTGTGGCGTAGATATCTTCAATGATAAGACCGGAGAGATAGAACATTGGAATACTGCTACGGCTGTGAATCCGCTGAGCAGCAACTTTATCAACAGTCTTTTCTCAAAGAACGGACAGATATGGGTAGGCTCTGAGACGAGTGGTGTTACCAAGCTGGCTCCACGTCAGCTGAATTTGGAATTCTACCGTCACGACCCCGCCAACCCGGGCAGTATCTCTCCTAATGCTGTCAATGCCATGTATGCGGCAGCCGACGGAACCCTGTGGGTAGGAACCGTAGAGGGAGGTCTCAATGCTTTGACTCCAGGCAGCATGAACTTTGTTCATTATACGGTGGCAAATTCCGGTTTGCCGCATAATACCGTCTCGGTTCTTGCAGCTGATAACCGCAATCAACTCTGGATTGGTACCTGGGGAAGGGGCTTTGCTGTGATGAATCTCAGTCAGCCGGGCAAGATTATTCCTCTGGTGATAGATGCTAAGCATCAGCATTTACTTAACTTTGCCGGTGCTTTGGCTTACGATCCTATCAATGATGGTATGTGGCTCGGAACCAATGATGGTCTCTTCTTCTATGATATGAAGCGCCGTCAACTCATCGAACCTTTCAAGGGATGCCTGAATGTGCGCGGCTGCATCGGTTCTCTGATAACCCGAAAGGGCAAACTCCTGATGGGTTGTGTGCGGGGAATGGTAGAGGTCGACCTCAAGTCGCGTGCTCATGGCAAGGGCGATTTCGCTGTGACGTATCATCAGTATAAACTCGACAATCCGAAGAGTGGAGTCTTCGATAAGATATTATCTTTCTGCCAGGCTAAGGATGGAAAGATATGGATGGGCAGTAACGGCTACGGTCTGTACTGCTATACCAGCGATAAGAACGGAAAGACTCAAGTGAAGTCGTATACCACCAATAACGGACTTGCCAACAATATCGTGAAGGGTATTGTAGAGGATAACCAGGGTATGTTGTGGATAGCTACCGATAACGGACTCTCTATCTTCAATCCGAAGACCGAGGCATTCTGCAGTTTCTCCCGTGAAGACGGTCTGATCAGTTCGCAGTTCTATTTCAATGGAGCCATCCGCAATGCCAAGGGCGAGATATTCCTGGGCACCGATGCGGGTATGATGGCTGTAAAGGGCATAAACCGTTCTGTTCATCAGGCAGGGAAGTTGTGCTTTACCGAACTTCTGGTAGATAACCAGCCTGTCTTTGCCGGCAGCGATTATCTGGAAGAAGACATTTCTATTGCCAGAAAGTTGCGTATCCATGAGAGTGATAAGTCGTTTACCCTCTTTTTCTCAGCGCTCAATTATGGCAGCGAGACACAGGGCGTGTACCTTTATCGCATGAAGGGATACGAGAATGAGTGGGTTCAGCTCAAGGCTGGTCAGCATAGTGTGCGTTATTCCACTCTGCCGGCTGGAGACTATGAGTTTGAGGTGAAATATATCCCATCTATCAATTCCGACAAGGAGCAGGTGATCTCTGTAGAAGTTCAGATTACTCCTTATTTCTGGAAGAGCTGGTGGTTTGTTACTCTTATTATAATAGGTATCATCGCCTTGCTCCAAAATGCTTATGTGCGCCGTCTCAACAAGATGCGCGAAGAGGAAGTTGAGGCTTTGTACCGTCCTATCGAGGCAGCGATGAAGGAAAGTGATGAACCAGAAAAGCTGCAGAGTCGCATCCAGATGATTCTGCAGAACCAGAAGCGTTATCAGGACAGTCAGAAAAAGAGCATTGAGGCTGACAGGAAGATGGTAGAGGAGAATACGCGTCCATTCATGGAAGAAGTGATGGATGTGATGGAGAAGAATTACGATAATTCTGAGTTCGGAGTTCAGGAACTGGCAGATGCCTTGGGTATATCCCGCAGTGTACTGAGCAAGAATCTCTCCAAGGAGACAGGCTTGCCAACAGCCCAGTTTATCCGCAACTACCGTCTCGACATCTCGCGCAAGATGATGGCTGATAAAACTTCCAACCGAAATATCACGGAGATAGCCTACCGTGTAGGCTTCAACGATCCGAAGTATTTCACCCGTTGCTTCACCAAGCAGTTTGGCATCTCGCCGACTGCATATAAGGATCAGTTGGATTCTCAGGGTTCAGATATGGCATAGTTCTCCTTGGATTCTTCGGAGAAATAATGTTCCTGGATGTGATAATTTGTTAAGCAAATAAAATAAAACCGAGGGGTTACTTGATATAAGTCAAGTAACCCCTTGTTTTGTATGTGTGGGTACACAACTGGTGGATAAGCACGTAATATCCTTAAAAATCTACTGTTTATGCGTTTTGTCCACCTATAAAACCCATTTGTCCACCCTATATAATCCGATTAATTGTACTTTTGCCACTGAAAAATGATGGTTGATGTATAGTTTGGCCAGCATTAATCATTTCATCCGCAACCTAAAAAGAGAACGGACGAAGTAATAACAAACTGTAAAAATAGAATAAACAAAGTATAAACCTAAAAATTGATAAGCAATGAGGAAACAATTATTCTCTATGATGCTATGCCTAGGTGCTGTTGGTGGTGCTTCTTTTGTCACCCCAATGCCCGCAATGGCTGCAGTTGCACAAGATCAGGTGATCACGGTCAAGGGACATGTTGTAGATGATCAGGGTGAACCTCTGATTGGTGCAACAGTTAAGACTAAAGATGCCAAGACTGGTGCAGTTACCGACTTAGATGGTAATTTTGAAATTCGAGTAAAGGCTAATGCGACTCTTTTCGTGAGCTATCTTGGCTACAAGGAGCGTGAGATTGCAGTGCGCGGTCGTGCCATTATCGAATCTATCCAACTCTCTGCCGACAATCAGGTGCTCGATCAGGTTGTAGTAGTGGGTTATGGTACACAGAAAAAGGCAGACCTTACCGGTTCTGTATCTATCGTAAATGCTGAGGAGATGAAGAAGGTGTCAAACTCTAACATCTCTACTATGCTTGAAGGTAAGGTTGCCGGTGTGCAGATTACATCAGACGGTCAGCCTGGTGCAGATCCTAGTGTGAGAATTCGTGGTATCGGTTCTTTCGGTAGCACAGCTCCTCTTTATGTCATCGATGGTGTGCCAATGGGTACCACTATCCGTGACTTCTCTCCTAATGATATCGAGACCATCCAGATCTTGAAGGATGCTTCTGCGGGTGCCATCTACGGTTCTCGTGCTGCTAATGGTGTCGTTATCATCACTACCAAGAATGGTAAGAAAGACCAGCCTTTGAAGGTAAACTACTCTGGTTACTTCGGTGTTGACCAGATTCCTAGTGATGTATATGATGTGATGAATGCCGACCAGTATAGCAACTATCTCGGTCAGGCTTGCAAGAATTCAAACACTCAGTTGCCTGGTGGATATAGTCTCGGCGAGGATGGTAAATATCATTTCCAGGATGCAACCAATACAGACTGGTTTGACGAGGTATTCAAGACTGGTACCCGACAGAACCATAACGTAGCCCTCAGCGGTGGTAGTGCCAACAGTACTTATAATGTATCTCTCGATTACTTCAACCAGAAGGGTACATTGCAGGGTGCAGGTCCTAACTATGAGCGTTATACTGCTCGTGTAAACAACACTATGGACACCAAATTCGTGAAGTTCCGTACTAGCTTGGTATATTCTCATTCAGACCAGGACAATATGGGTCTTTCTAATGCCGGCGAGTATGTTCAGGGCCTTTATGGCGATGTAACTAACGTGCTCCGTGGTACACTCTTGATGCAGCCTACCATCAAGGCTTACGATAACTCAACATGGGTTCTCGATGACAAGGTAGGTGCAGCTAATGGTTATCGCTACGATGCCTATGGCTATGGTGTTTACTATGATGGCATCCACGGTGATATCTCTGCGTCCAACCCATTATTGGTGAATAACCTCTTGCAGCGCAACACTTTGGTGGACCGCTTCGTAGGTACGGCTTCTGCTGATGTAGACCTCTTCAAGATGGTAGGCATTAAGAGCAAGAACCATGGCCTTCATTATAATGTGAACCTCTCTTATAGCAAGACCGAGGCTAAGGACAAGACTTGGATTCCTTCCTGGATTCAGAGCAACCGTGTATACCTCGCCAAGGAGAACGAGCGTTTGACCAAGGGCTCTCGTAACTACAGCGATGCTTTGGTAGAGAATACTATTACATACGATGGTAAGATTGGTAAGCACAACATCAACCTGCTCGCTGGTATGACCTATGAGGAGGAAAATACTAATCTCCTGACTGGTTGGGGCGTCAACTTCTCAGAACCATACTTCCTTCAGCTTCAGAATGCAAAGACCACATACTCTTCTTCTTATGAGTATAAGCATAGTCTGGCATCATACATTGGTCGTTTGAACTATAACTATGATGAGAAGTACTTACTTTCTGCTGTAGTACGTCGAGATGGTAGTTCACGTTTGACCAAGAATATCCGTTGGGCAACCTTCCCTTCTGTATCTGTAGGTTGGCGTTTCGATAAGGAAAAGTTCTTCCCTATCAGCCGCGACATCGTCAATATGTTCAAGGTACGTGCCAGCTATGGTGAACTCGGTAATGAGAACATCGGTGAGTACCAGTATATGGCTACCATGACCCGTAACAATATGACTTATAGCTTTGGAAACAATAAGGTGACAGGCTCTAAGATTGCTACATACGTAAATGAAAACATTGCATGGGAGAAGAAGAAGACTACCAACGTAGGTATCGACCTGGCAATGTTCAATAACCGATTGGAGTTCACTGCAGAGTGGTATAAGAATAAGTCAGAAGACTTGCTTTATGGTGTTCCTGTGCCAGAACAGACAGGTGTAGCTAATACTACTGTAACCATGAATGCAGCCTCTATGGAGAACAGTGGTTTCGAGTTCAGTGCTACCTATCGCAACCGTGATCACGCCTTCAAGTATGATATCAGTGCCAACTTGAGTACCTTGAAGAACAAGGTAACTTCTCTCGGTTTCGGTACAGAGTCTTACATCACAGGTGCTTATGCAACATACGTAGGCCAAGAGATTGGTCAATTCTATGGATGGGTATATAAGGGAATCGCACGTACCCAGGATGATTTGGACAACAATGCTGTTCAGCAGGGTGCCAATATTGGTGACTGCCTCTATGAGGATATCTCAGGTCCTAATGGAACTCCTGATGGCGTAATCGATGCTTACGACCAGACTGTATTGGGTAGTGGTCTTCCTAAGGTAAACTTCGGTTTGAGCACCCACATGGAGTATAAGGGTTTCGACCTCAATATCTCTACCTACGGAGTATTGAATTATCACGTAACTGATGATATCTATAATAGCTTGAACTCTTGCTATGGCTATGGCAATAAGGATGTTGCAATGCTTGATGCCAACCGCTGGTCAGAGGATGGTTCTACCTATCTCTCTAATGTTCCTCGCACATATGCAGCCAACAACGCTACATTGGGTTGGAATGACCTCTTCAGCTCTCGCAAGATTCAGAATGCTGCTTACTGGAAGATAGCCAACGTAGAATTAGGCTACAACTTCCCAGACAAGTGGTTTGGTGGATATGTCAGCGGTGTACGTCTCTATGTATCAGCACAGAACCTCTACACCTTTACAGGCTATCATGGATATAATGTAGATTATGCTGGCGGTACCTTCACTCCAGGTTACAACTTCTGCTCTTTCCCAAGTGCTAGAACATTCATGTGTGGACTCCATTTCACATTCTAATAGAATGAGAAGAGAAAACTATAAGAATCATTATTATTTAAAGAACATTTGATATGAAACTATATAAATTATCATTAGCTCTGTTCCTTGGTTTCGGTGCAATGTCTATGACATCGTGCGAAGACAAGTTGGAAGTGACAAATCCTAATGAGCAGACAACTGGTACATTCGGCTTTACTTCTGATGACTTGGAAGAGTGCGTCATTGCCGCTTACCATGACCTCCGTATGGAGGGTTCCACTGGCCGTGTAGGTTATACCATAGATGCAGTTCGTGGCGATGAAGTCTGGAACTCATCACAGGTTTGGTATATGCCATTCGATGATATGAATGACCCGGTAACAGATGGAATTTCATTCTGGCCATGGCGTGAGTATTACTATGCCATTAATGTATGTAACTTCATTCTTTCGCGCACAACAGGTGATAATGCTCAACTCAGTGAAAGTATGAAGCGCATTAAGGGACAGGCTCTCTTTATCCGTGGTTTCGCTTATTATAATCTGGTAGGTTATTATAAAGATGTACCATTGATTACTGACTATTCTACCTATTCTTCACTGGATGGTCTTTATGGTGCCAATAATACAAGCGATGAGGTCTTGGATCAGGCAGAGAAAGACTTGAAGGAGGCTATGGAGTTGCTTCCTAACCGTCAGGCTGGTGGCGAGTGGGCAAAGGGACGTGCTACTTGTGGTGCAGCTGCAGGTTACTATGCACGTACTTTGATGTTCCGTCACAAGTATAGTGAGGCTTTGGAAGTTCTCAAGGATATCATCGGTGGTACTAAGTACGGTAAGTACAAGTTGATGGCTAATTATGGCGACAACTTCCGTGAAGGCTCTGCATACGAAAATAATGATGAGAGCCTCTTTGAGGTACAGTATCTGGATTATGGTACTCAGGGCGTTGACGATGAGTGGACTCCTGTCAATGTAAGTCCTAATGCGACTCAGGGACATGCAGTAGAGTCTAACTTTGCTCCTGGTGACTTCGGTGGATGGGCAGACCTTTCTGCATCACCATGGTTGTATAACCTCTTCAAGGAGGAGCGTACTACTGCAGGTAAGCTCGATCCACGTCTCTACTGGACTCTCGGTACATACGAGAAAGAGTGGGAAGGTTTTGAAAATGGCAACGTAGCTTATACCAAGAAGATTACAGCTACTGATACGCTCAGAACCAACAATAACTATGGTGGTATTCCAATTGCCAAGTGGACTAATATGCGCACAGGACTTTATTCATCTGTAGCTACAGGTCTTCGTTGTGGTATCAACCTCCGTATGATGCGTTACTCAGATGTTTTGCTTCGTGCAGCTGAGTGTGAGAATGAGGTAAACGGACCAACAGAGCAGGCTATCAAGTGGATTAATGAAGTTCGTCAGCGTGCAGGCTTGGCAGATTTGAAGCTTGAGGATTTCAATACAAAGGATAAACTCTTTGAGCAGATTGCCAATGTGGAGCGTCCTAAGGAGTTCGGTTGTGAGAATGGCCGTGGTATGGACTTGATCCGTTGGGGATTCTTCTATGATAATGGTCGTCTGGATCAGTTGAAGGAGCATGGAACATTCTACAAGAGCAAGACCATTGATGTAAAAACTCCTGTTACTTATGCTCAGACAAAGACAGACCCTGAACATGTAAAGAGCTCATACGATACCTATTTACCAGGTCATGAGTTCTTGCCAATCTTCCAGACGCTCTTGAACAATAACCCTAACTTAAAGGGTAATTCTGCGAATGAAGGTATTGACAACTCAACCGATTTCTTCGGAAGAGGTTGGACCGTTCATCCTGTAGTAGATTTGAGCAAGTAACAATATTCATGATCATATAAAATAGAATAACAATATGAAACACCTAAATAAATTAGCATCTGTCTTCTGCATGGCAGCCATGGGCTTGACTGCGCTGACAGGATGCGAGGGAAGTGACATGTTTAGTGTCAATGGACCTGATTGGCTTTCTGAAAAGATAGATTCAATCGCCAATAGCAACAAGGGTACTGCGCCTACCATCTCGCCAACTACCCTTGGTGCAACTGATAATAGCGATGCCTGGTGGACATCTCACCTGGATGCTGATGTCAAGATTGAAAGTAATAAGTCTTATTCTACGACATTTACCAACTATACTTCTGGTGCAAATAACTATAACAACTATGTTGTAGTGCTTCGCAAGGCTGATAAGACTGAGTATTGCTGCCTGCGTTCTGATGATTACGGCTGGGGCGACAGCTTTGCCAGCTGTACACACAGCAACTCAGCATCAGCAGATTGGGGAGCATGGCTGGCTCAGATGAATGGTGCCAAGGTAACCGTAACCGTAACCAACTATGGTGATAATACAGCAGATGTTGTAGCTGAGGTTACCGGTACAGAAGGATTGACTTCTACCCAGAAATATCTGGGTATTCCAGTTGAGAGTGCAGACCTCTATCTTGACTTCACAACCGATGGCTGTCACTATGTATTCGACAAGGCAGAGATGGATGTGGCAGATTTAAAGGATCAGCAGCCAGAGTCTATGGAATTGATCAATGTTCCTGCCGAGGTTGACAAGGGTACTTCTGTAAAGGATTTCACCTCTACATTGAAGGCTAAGGTTACTTATTCTGATGGTGCAATCAAGGATGTAGATGCCAGTGACCTTGAATTCGTCGTAGTTCCTGATATGGAGACGGTAGGCGAGAAGTATGTTGTTGCAACATTGAAGAAGACTCTTTTGGGTAAGACTGCAGATAAGACTATCAGTGCAAATGCCAAGTTTAGCGTTGTAGCTGGTATCAAGAGCATCACTATTACCAAGGCTCCTGAACATACCCATTACTACTTCTTCAACTCTTCTGCTTTTGCGAGTGCAGATCGTACCTTGGCTTTCGATCCTACGGGTATGGAGGTTACTGCCAAGTATGTAGAAGGCGAGGATGCAGTTCTCGACAACTCTAAGTTGACCTTCTCTGCTATCCCTGCTACTGCGGGTGAGCATGAGGTGACTATTACAACCGAGAATGGTCGCAAGACAACAGTTAAGGTAAATGTAGCTGAGTCTAAACTCGTTGCAGCTAATCCAACTCCTTCTGTGGTTGGTGCTACTGATAATTCTTCTGCATTCTGGACAGAATTCTCTGATGATATCAAGGTTCCTGCAGGAAAGACTTTGGAGTATGGTTTCACAAACTATACTGATGCTGCTTTAAATTACCACAACTTCTGTGTAATCCTGCGTAATGCATCTTTGACAGAATATGTGGTAGTTCGTGCAGATAACTATGGTTGGACTTACGATAACTCAGGTCCTTATGGATACAAGGATTGTACACCTTCTGGTGGACAGACTGACTGGGCTGCATGGTTGGCTGCCATGAATGGAGCTAAGTGTAAGGTTTATATTACCAACAACAACAATGGTAGAGCTGACATCCAGATAACTATGCTGGGTAATGATGGAGTAACATATACTCAGTCTTACTTGGGTATCTCTGGTATTGATGTAAACGACCTTCAGTCTGCGCTTACCGTAGAAAATGCGCATATCGTATTCGGTTCAGCTGCTGCCCGCAAGCACTATACACGTGCTCATCGCAGATAAGAATTTTCTGAAATAGTATAAAAGGCATGACTTATGTGAAAACACGTTTCCACGTAGGTCTGCCTTTTTGCTTAATTTTCAAGGCTTTCTTAGTTTTAGAATAAAAGCAATCAATTAACAAGTATCATTCATGAAGAAATTAATACTCTCTATGTTGGGGCTTGCTGCCATCGGCGCAACTGCCCAGACGCAGGTTGACGATAACGACCTGACGAATGCTTATACGTCGAGAACATATAGTAAGCGTGTGGTTTGCCACGACCCATCCATCGTGGTAGATGACATCACCAACCCTAGCTCGCCTACCTATTATATATATGGTTCTCATCTGGGAAGAGGCAAAACCACTTCGGCTAGCAACTACCAGGAATGGTCAACTTTCAAAGCGGGTGAGGAGGCAACAAGCAATGTAAACAGTCTCTTTGCCAATAAGCAGGGTACCTTGGTGAATTATGCCAATGCTTACGCTTCTCACCTCATCACAGAAGTGAAGAACAGTAAGGGTGAGAAGGTGAAGTTCGGCAACTTCAATGCCCACGGCTGGCAGTATAAAGGCTATAATGTGCAGGGCAATCAGTGGGCACCAGACATCGTATACAACAAGACCATGAAGAAATGGTGTATGTATATGAGTCTGAATGGAGACCACTGGTGCTCTTCCATCGTATGCTTTGTTTCAGATAATATCGAAGGACCTTGGGTTTATCAGGGACCGGTGGTGTTCTCCGGTTTCCAGGGCTCATACGCTCACAACTCATACGCTGCTGCGGATGACTGGAAACATACCGACTTTGCCATTGCCACAGGCGAAACCGCTCTTCCTTCCCGTTATAAGGTGGGCGATAAATGGGGAACCTATTGGCCGAACTGTATCGACCCATGCGTCTTCTATGATGACAACGACAACCTCTGGATGAGCTACGGCTCCTGGTCGGGTGGTATCTTTATGATTAAGTTGGATAAGACCAATGGTCTCCGCGACTATACCTATACCTTCCCTTACGAGGTGAATGGCAAGGTCACCACTCCGGGTGCTGCCAGTGCCAACTGTACCAGCGACCCTTACTTCGGTAAGAAGATTGCCGGCGGATATTACGTATCAGGCGAGGCAAGCTATATTCAGAAGATAGGCAAGTACTACTTCCTCTTCATGAGCTATGGTGGCTTGAAAAGCGATGGCGGTTACCAGATGCGCATCTTCCGTTCAGAGAATCCAGATGGTCCTTACAAGGATTGCTATGGTACATCGGCACTCTTCAAAAGTTATAAGATGAACTATAGTTCTACCACTGCCGACAACCGTGGCGTATTGCTCTTTGGTGGTTACCAGTGGGATGCAATGAGCGGTGCTGAAATAGCACAGGGTCACAACTCTGCGTTCGTAGACAAGCAGAACCGTTCTTTCGTGGTTTACCACACCCGTTTCAGCAATGGTGGCGAGGGCCATCAGGTTCGTGTTCATCAGCTCTTCCTTAATGACGAGGGGTGGTTGATGGCAGCTCCATTCGAGTTTGACGGCGAGACCATCACCGATGCAGCTATCGCTTCCAAGGCATCTATCGCAGATGCTGACATTGCAGGCGACTATCAGTTTATGCGTCATCAGTATGGTCAGAATACCAAGGCAAAGGCTTTCGAGACTCCTGTGAACATCACTCTCAATGCCGATGGAACCATCACCGGTGCCGAGAAGGGAACCTGGAAGCGTACGGCTGGTACTGATTACATCCACCTGACTATCAATAATGTAGTTTATCGTGGTGTGTTGGTTAAGCAGACCATCGACTATACCAATATCCCAGCCATCGCCATTTCTGCTCTCTCATCATCAAGCGGAAGCCTGACCATGGGACAGAACAACTACACCTATCAGCAGGAGGTTTGGGCTGTAAAGGCAGATGCCAAGGCTGCCATCAAATACACCCTCAACAAGATGACATCGCCATTCTCTG
Organism: Prevotella sp.; assembly: GCA_052356385.1. Classification (GTDB taxonomy): domain Bacteria; phylum Bacteroidota; class Bacteroidia; order Bacteroidales; family Bacteroidaceae; genus Prevotella. The sequence continues at coordinate 2,253 of DAWDAD010000005.1, read as the reverse complement.
ACGGTGCCACTCTGAATGCGGCTCCTTCTTTGCCTACACAGGGTAAGATGGGCGCAAATATTTCCTGGACATCAAGTGATCCGTCTATCCTGACCGATGAGGGCAAGGTAAAAGGCAAGGGTAACGTTACTATGACCATGACCATCAGCAAGGACGATTATGAGTATGTAAAGGATTATACCCTGAATATCGATGCTGAGGCTGAGGAAACGACTCCGGTTTACTATCCTGTTTCTCAGCAGAAAAACAAGACTGCAGGATTCTGGACAAACTTCTCTTCTGATTATGTCTTGAAGTCAGGCAAGAAGGCTGAGTTCAAGTTCTATAATTATAGTGATGAGGTTAATAATTGGGACAATTGGGCATTGGTTGCTGCATCGGCATCTCGTGGAGCTTCTAATTATGCAGAGTATTTCGTGCTTCGTAACGACAATTATGCATGGTTTACAAAATTGGGTGGTAACACCAATGAAAATACAGCCAATGTGCAGTTTACCTTGGACAATAATTTCGATTGGACTAATTTCAAGCAAGATATGAATGGTTCTTTGGTCGATATGGTTGTTGAGTATGTTGCAAGCGGTACCATCAAGGTGAATGCTACGATAACAAAGGATAAGAAAACTTATAATTATGCCTTTAGTATGACTTCTAACACAATTAAGGGAGACGTAACTCTCTTCTTCGTGAACGAGAAATCTTACATCGACGGCTCAAGCCTTTCTACAGGCATCTCGAACCCTATCATCATCCAGAAGAAGAATGATGGCAAGTGGTTCAACCTCTCCGGTCAGCAGGTAGACAAGAGCTACAAGGGTGTAGTGATTGTGAACGGAAAGAAATTTGTGAACAAGTAATTCTCTTATATATATAATAAGGTGTAATTATATGAAGATTTCTAAAATACTATTGGGAGCAGCAATGATTATTGCTGCTCCTGTTGTAAAAGGCGGTTGTCAGATGATGGCACAGAATGCTCCGCATGAACCGATTGTGGTAGATACTCCTTTTGTCCACGACCCCGTGATGGCTTACGAGAATGGCAAGTACTATCTTTACTGCACAGGTCATGGCATCACGCAGATGACTTCCACCGACCGCAAGCATTGGACCATCGTTCCTCAGGGCGTGCTCAAGAACAGCGAGATTCCGGCATGGACACACGACAGTGTGCCTGGTTTTACCACTCATATCTGGGCACCGGATGTTATCCGATTCAAGAACAAGTGGTATCTGGCTTATTCCTGTTCTACCTTTGGCAAGAATACTTCTGCCATCGGCTTGCTGAGCAATACTACCTTATCTGATAAGGATGGATGGAAGGATGAGGGCTGCCTCGTTGCCTCCAAGGGTGATAGAGACAACTGGAATGCCATCGACCCGAATTTCATCGTTGATGAGAAGGGAACCCCTTGGCTTACCTGGGGCTCTTTCTGGGATGGCATCCAGATGATCAAGTTGGATAAGAAGACGATGCATGTCAAGAAGGGTGCCAAGCCTCAGACCATCGCCCGTCGTCATGCCGTGGGCGATACTTCTGCAGAGCCGAATCCTACCTCCAAGTTTGCCGGCACCAATGCCATCGAGGCTCCTTTCATCATGAAGTATGGAGGTTATTACTATCTCTTCGTGAGCTGGGATTACTGCTGCCGTGGCATCAAGAGCAACTATCGTGTTGCCGTGGGCAGAAGCAAGAAGGTTGCCGGTCCTTATTTGGATAAGGCAGGCAGAGACATGCGCAATGGCGGTGGTACGCTGATTTTGGAAGGCGATAAGAAAGAATATGAGGCGATGGGTCATTGCTCTGCCTACTCTTTCCCTGATGGCGATTTCTTCTTCTGTCATGGTTACAGCGTACCGAAGAATGGCGCCAGTATCCTGGTTCAGAAGAAAATCAACTGGACGGAAGATGGGTGGCTGACATTGGAATAGCCTCGATTTTTAAAACACGGACAAATTGAATTTGTCCGGCTCTTTTGTCTGGCGGCTTGTAAGTTATTGAAAATAAGTAGCTTGTGAGACTGCGGACAATTTGTCCGGACAAATTCAATTTGTCCGTTTGTTTTTTTTAGCCCTTTTTGGCTTGAAAACCTTGGGATATGATGCCGAAACCTATGAGATGCTGGGAAGAAACCTATGAGTTATGGATAGTGAAAGTACATATAAAAAGTGTTTGAGAGAAGAATGAGGAAAGTTTGCTGGTTATCAGTTACTTTCCTCATTTTGGTTAAAAGTGGCGAGGACAGACGAAGA
>DAWDAD010000004.1:0-98260 GCA_052356385.1 Prevotella sp. | reverse complement strand
TTGAAATTGAAAGCTTTTGCCCTTTCAGGGCGACTTTTTGTATCTGTTCTAAAACCCAGGGCGATGCCCTGGGCTAAGAGCTTTTGGGCTTTCAGCCCGTTTCAACCGTACAGTTCGTTATTTTTTAGCCTCAATGATCTCTTCAGCACGCTTCAGCGCCTTGCTGATATGATCAGTGATGTTCTCCTTGCCGAGCATATTGTAGAAGCCAGCCTTCTCCAACTGGGCGTTTACCTTTTCGCAGACACCGGAGAGAACGACCTGGATATCCTCCTTCTGACTCATCTCACAGAGGTTGGTGAGGTTGTGGATACCGGTAGAATCCACGAATGGAACCTTACGCATGCGGATGACGCGAACCAATGGACGGTCGCCGAAGGCTGCCATCACTTCCTCAAACTTATTACCTGCTCCGAAGAAGAAAGGACCGTTGATCTCATATACCTCTACACCCTTAGGAATCGTATAGTGCTCCAGGTTGGTAGAGAGGAAATCATATTCCTTGTTCAAATCAATCTCATCCTCAGTAACTGCCGTCACATCAGTGGTTTCGCTCATTCGCTTCATGAAGAGCAGACAGGCAATGATCAGACCCACCTCGATGGCAACGGTCAGGTCGAAGATGATGGTGAGGAAGAAGGTAATCAGGAGCACGGTAACGTCGCTCTTTGGATTCTTCATCAATGCCAGGAAACTTCTCCAGCCGCTCATACCATAGGAAACCACAACCAATACACCTGCCAGACAAGCCATAGGAATATACTTGGCGAGCGGCATCAGGAAGAGGAAGATGAGCAACAGCACCACAGCGTGGATGATACCTGCGACAGGAGTCTTACCGCCGTTGTTGATATTGGTCATGGTGCGGGCGATGGCACCTGTAGCAGGAATACCGCCGAAGAGTGGGGAAGCGATGTTCGCCAGACCCTGGGCAATCAACTCTGTATTAGAATCGTGGTGGTCGCTGATGACACCGTCGGCAACGGTAGCAGAGAGCAGACTCTCGATGGCGCCGAGGATGGCGATGGTGATGGCAGGAGATACCAGACTCTTGATGGTCTCCCAGTTCATCTCAGGAACCTGGGCAGCAGGCAACTCGTTGCTGATAGAGAAACGGTCGCCGATGGTCTCGATGCTCTCTACACCGGCAAACTGCTTGAGCAGCAGCGCCACAACGGTCATCAGGATGATAGCGATGAGCGATCCCGGAATCTTCTTGCTGAACTTAGGAGTGATGGCGATGACCACCACGCTAACCACACCGATGAGGGCACACCAAGGGTCGATGGTGTCGAAACTCTGGAAATAGACACCCCATTTCTCCAGGAAGTCAGAAGGATTGGAAGCCAAAGTCAAACCGAAGAGATCCTTGATCTGAGTGGTGAAGATGGTTACGGCGATACCGCTGGTGAAACCTACCACGATAGGATAAGGGATGTACTTGATGATGGTACCGAGTCGGAGCAGACCGAAGAGCACCAGGAAGAGACCTGCCATCAGCGTTGCGATGGTCAATCCCTCGAATCCATACTTCTGGATGATGCCGTAGATGATGACGATGAACGCTCCTGTAGGTCCGCCGATCTGCACTTTGCTTCCGCCGAAGATGGAGATGATGAGACCCGCTACGATGGCTGTGATGATACCCTTCTCGGGTGTCACGCCAGAAGCGATACCGAATGCGATGGCCAGAGGCAGGGCTACGATACCAACGATGATACCTGCCATGAGGTCAGACATGAATGTTTTCTTGTTGTAACTCTTCAAGCAAGAAAACAAACTCGACTTAATTGCTATTGCCTTCATTTAAAAAGTTTTGTTATATGAATTAATGTGATTTTTGCTTCGTTATCCGAAAATCGACTGCAAAGGTACAACTATTATTTCATATAACAAAATCTTTTTTAATGTTTTTTAATTACTGCAGCTGAGTCATGTGATAACCCAGTCTCTTCAGTTCCATGGCAGCGCCCATCAGATACATTTGATGTAAAGCTGCAATGAAACCACGGAAAGCAGCCTCTGTACCAGGCTCATATCCCTGGTGGATGAGCAGGGTATAGGTGCGTGCGGCACACTCTGCAACGATGGTAGAAGTAGCCTTGTGCTCGTTCTCGTCAAGCAGCAGAACCTGGTCGAGAATATAGTCATCCATGTGGTCGAAATCAATGCGGTCTCTGAGGTATTCATAAAGATTATCTACCTTGCCATACAGCTCCCAGTCTTCGTCCCAGTATTTGGCGATGGCCATGCCCACGAACATAATCCATCCCAGAGCCACGGTAGGGTATTTGCTGAACTCGCGCATGGCATCTGGCAGATAGCTTTCGCCTATCTTAGCCCACTGTTCCTCGATGTCTGGAGCATCCGGAAGCTGCTCGTCAACACGCTGTCTGCCAGTAAGGTACATACTCAGATCCTGCTTGAAGATCTCTTCTATTCTTTTGCTTTTATTTTCCATATTATTTAATCTTTATTGTCTCTAACTGTCATTGAAGGTACAAAGGTAAAACAAAAAACTCAGATAATGCCCGTTTTTTACAAGTTTTAATGCTTTCTCCCTGGCCATCTTCATCGAGATGCTCTCTGGCAATTCGTTCTCCGAGCTGCCAGTTGCATACAGTCAATGCTGTATTCATAGCTTTCAAGCCAAGACCTAAAAACAGAACCATATAGTTTCAAAAATAAGCATAAAAAGTGGGATTTGTAGCATCTTCGACTAAAATCACCTTATAAAATGCTAAAATTTTGCCTATTTATGATAGATTATCGCAATAAATTATTATTTTTGTAGGGTAAAATGCAATAATAATATGAAGTTAAATCGCATAAAGGCAGTTTTAGAGGAGATATGTGTGGCAGAGCCACAGAAAGGAGAACAACAATGAACAAGGAACAGCAAGCCAGAGCCATGTTTGTATCGTTCTGCATAGAGCAATATGCCAAGGCAAAGAATATGGCTACTGAGGATGTGGTGAATTTGTTTGAACAATATGGCATAGCAGAGCATTTTTGTGAGTTCTACGATGTACTCCATACGCAAGGCGGTCAGTGGCTGGTTGAAGAAATTGACAAAATGATAAACGAAAGAAGAAAATGAGCAAAGTATATCATGGAAGTATCGAGGAAGTTAGAAACCCAGAGATACGTCAGCCAAACCGTTCTCTTGACTATGGCTCTGGCTTCTACACAACAACCTCTTACGAACAGGCTAAGAAATGGGTAGAGCGAAGGATGAAAGATAAAGGAGTATCTGTTGGTTACGTGAATGTCTATGAGTTGGATGACGAAGTAATAAATGACATGAAGTCACTTTTCTTCGAGAAACCAACAGAGGAATGGGTGAATTTCGTAATGAAAAACCGTACCGAGAGGGAGTTCACCCACGACTACGACATCGTGTATGGTCCTGTGGCAAACGATAGCGTTTATACTCAGTTCACACTCTATGAAGGCGGCATCATCAGTATGCCTACTCTCATTCAAGAATTAAAGACATATAAATTGGTTGACCAGTATCTTTTCCATACGGAGAAGTCGCTGCAAGCCATTAAATTTGTGGAATCAAAAATTATAAAGTTATGAATGCAAAAATAACGCAAGACAACTTGTATATGTTGCTGCCATTAAAGATAGGATGGCTTGCCCCTTGGCTCTCAGAAGACAAGGGCATAAGCCTTACGGATGCAATCAACCGTATATATCGCTCAAAACTCTATAAGAAGCTATCCACCGAAAGTACCCAATACTGGCACTTGGGACCAGTTGACTTATACAATGAGCTGAAGAAAGAATTTTAAACAGAAGAAGTTATGCCAACAGACATATCAGAGAAAGAACTCGAAACAATACTCGTCAGCTATCTTCGTGACCATCAAGGTTATGAGGAAGGCACGTCCAGCGACTACGACAAGGAGTTTGGACTGCTTTGCCTTATCAGATATGTTGTAGTCTGAATATCTCTTTCTGCTTTTCTATCTCTTCCTTAAGCTGCTGCTCTGTAGGGAGATAGGTGAGATACTCTTACCAAGCACGGCGATAGTCGGCGATTCGGTCGCACTTGTTATAGGATGCATAATAGTTTATTCCTGTATATTTTATGCTTTTTCGTGCAAATTTAATAAAAATGTAGAAGATGGGCAAATTTTGGTGGCAGAAAATCGCATAAATGGCTGCATTTCCTAGATTTTACTTTCCCAAAGCCATAGATATAGCCAATACTATTACAACAACAGTGATTACTACACACGGCAGGAATATCTAGAGTAGCACTTTGCACATGGAGGGGGATAGCCATACTCCCTAGTTTTCGTCGAGCATGTGGCAGAATTCATAATGGTATTTTTGGAAGAGAGACTTTTGTTTTTCTCCATGAGCCTGCAATACCGCTTTTTCAGATTCTACTAATGCTTAACTAAAATCAGAAATACTCTTTAGGGCCTCGGAACAAAGATTGGCTTTTACCGTAATGTGCTTGGTATCTTCAATTGCCTGATTGATGCTATCCGTAATTGTGTTGGCTGCAGTCCTACCATCAATCATTATCTTGTTGCTTATGGTACAATATTGCTCGACACTCTTACGGGCATTGTCTAGTCGCCGGAAATAAAATGCCATCACAGGTTTATTTTGTTTCCACTAACTTTTGACAGGGATTTTTATGATTGTTTAGATGAAAAAAATAACAAATTAATTGAAAGTATTATTTCTTCTAATAATAGGGAATATGTATTTTGCTGTCTGATTAACGAATTTAATTGTATGCCGTGGATTAAATCAGAATCTCTCAATGATTTCGCAGAAAAAAGTATTGAAGTAAATTTCTGCTATAAACAGATGGAAATGAAAAGAAGTGATGGGTATAATAATGTTAGAAAGATTGACACAAAAGCTAGTCTTGTGCATCAAAACTTTTCTGTGTTTTATTGTCAGATTGGCTTTCGTCTTGTTTCACGATTAATACAAATAGCTATGGAGAATGAATTGTTTAATTTTGATATATTAGTTAAGAATTTGAAGGAGTATGGATTTATGACGAAGTATCCTGTATCCAAAAATGGATGTAAATATGAAAGTTCTTTTTATGATAAGGTAAACATCGGGTTATCTGCTTTTATAAATTGTCATAAGGACTTTGTTGAACATAAAAACGTAGATAGGTGATTTTGTATAGATTTTTTAACACCAAAGTTCGAGGGCTTGATTCGTGATATAATAAGTTTGTTAGGTAGTCCTGTGACTAATATTAAAAGTAAAAATGATAATTTGAACTCAAGTTTGATGCTGTTGGATCAGCTCTTAAATCAGAAAGTATTGACTCAGGTTTTTAATCAAGATGACCTTTTATTATTCAAACAAACATTTACTAATGAAGGTTATAACATAAGAAATGATGTTGCACATGGTCTCTTGATGCCAGAAGAATACACTCCTTATAGGGCTCTATTAGTTTTCATGTCTATACTTCGATTAGCAAAAGCAACTAGAAAAATTTTTATTGAGAGAAGTGTAAAAAAAGATAAATAGGTTGGACTATATTTCATAGTCCAACCTAAGAATTATTATTCCATCACTTCCAGTAATCCTGTTGCTTCTCCCCATCCGCTGATGAATACCATCTGTCTGGCACGGGTGATGGCTACATAGAGTAGGGAGCGGATCCCCATCAGATACTCTTTGCGTTCCGGAACATCCATTATGGAGAATGGTTTACCGGAAGTCTCCTTTGATGGCATACTTCGCTCTGTTACACCAACCAGAATAACTATGCGGAATTCCAAACCTTTCAACGAGTGAAAAGTGCAGAGTGAGATTCCTTCTTTATTACCCGTAGCGTTTCCACCTTTCAACTCCTGATAAGGAATATCATTGTGATGTAATCCGTCAACAACATCTTTGTATAATGCCCGGGTTCTGGCAGCTATGCAGATATGGTTGAGACTGATGCCATTATTTTCACATTCTGCCACTACCTTCATCACATATTCTACCTCTTCATTACTTGAAGCAAATATGCGGTAGCAAGGCTTTTCGCCATGAACCAAGGAGATATATCCCTTGTTGTTCTCTTCGCCGCCATCCATGTCGTCGTATTTCTCACCTTTCACTACGGCAACAGCCATGCGCTTGATTTCTTCCGTGGTGCGGTAGTTTACCTTCAGTTTCTTGCTCTTCTTGCCACGGATATTGATTCCGGCAGCAGTAAAGTTAATCTTTCTTCCACTATAGATGCGCTGGTATGGATCACCCGTCAGGAACAGATCGTTTCTTCCTTCTGCTACAAGCTGGCGCAGGAATCGGAGTTCCGGGTTCGAGAAATCCTGAAACTCATCAGCTATCACATGACTGTATGGATGAATCTGATGCTCCTTCATATAGTTAGCCGCCATATTGAACAATTCAAGGCGATCTACTTTCTTACGTTCCTGCTTGAGGGCTTCATACTGCTCTTTCAGTTTCCATATCTCCACACGCTGTTTGCGGGTGATTGGCTTCGTTCTGCCTGTTCTAGGCTGCAGCAGGTATGATTTCAAGTCCTTATTGTTATTATAGATGATTACATCTATATATTCCGAATAAAGGAACTGTTCGTCGAATTCAGAGATATTCTGGTCAAGCACCTCACTCCAGAGAGCCAGGGATTCCTTGTCGCCGGAGTAATCCAATACATGGAAATCTGTCGGAAGAATCTTATACTCCTTGGCTACTTCCAAAAGCACCTTATCAATGTTGTTGAGAGCATACTTCTGCTTGTCAATGCCCATTTTATCTACAAGTACTCTCAGGTTTTCTACCAGGGCAGTGGTATAGGTTGTGAAGAGAACCTTCCCGAACATATTGCTCTGGCAGAGATATTTCAGACGGTGAATGGCTGCGATGGTCTTTCCGGTGCCAGCTGAACCGCTCACTTTGGTTGAGCCATTGTAATCGCTATCTACCAACTTGCGCTGTGAAGGATGGAGAAAAAGTTGCCATTTCTCCATACCTTCGTCCATGATGCGGGCGAGTTCTTCATCGGTTGTAATCTCGATGAAGCGGCGGCGGTTGTTGCTCGACAGCAATGTATCTTCTCCCTCCTTTGCCTTGCCTTCTTCTATATTGGCAATAATGGAGCTGATATCGTTACCATCCATCACGTCAAAGATATTCTCGAAAGCATCCTGCGGAAGCATCTTCTCTGCCTTGTCCAGGTCATCAAAGTTTCTGATATTTCTGACGATACCGATCAGCTCTTCTGGTACGCCTATTGATAACAGCTGAGCGTCAGTAATATCGTAGAACGGACTCTCGGCAGTTGCATCATTAGAGTTTCCGTTTTCTTCTACGTATGTCTCTTCTTGCTGAATATCAATAGGAATGATCTGGCAGGTTTGTGTATGCTCATTCCATACGAACTTCTTGTTCTGTGCCCAGCGGTATGCCTTGTCGTGCTTATCTACATAGAGCAGCATATAGTTGTCTTGTCCCAATGCACCCACAACGGCACGATACTCCTGGTTTACACGGGCAGTTTTCAGGGAAGAATCCTTAAACTGTGTGATGGATTCCAGGTGTATGGCAGAAGACTGAGAATTCTGACGGAACTTCTTCTGGAAGTCCCTCACGTTTTGTTGGACGTTGCGTGGCAACTCCGTGAATTTATCGAAAAATGAATCACTTAAGAATAGTCTCATATCTATCAATTCTTTTTAAGTTCTACAATGTTGAAGGTCTCAGGTGTATATACCTGATAGCCATGCGCCACGAAGTAGTCGTAAGCTTCGGGACGGTCTGAGAAATCATCTATCACGATGTCCTTGCCTTCTATCTTGATGGCAGCCTCCATAGCTACCTGCCCGTTTTCATCCATAACAGAGAAACCGCCATCGGTATCGAATGGAATCTTGTTGTTCACAAGTTCCGTTACGATATTCTCCAGCCCAGGGAAGTAGAGCAGTACTTCATCCAGGTCTATCTGTTCCGTTGGCTCTTCCTGTGCCTTGTTGCTGAAGAATTGCAGGATATTGAATCGGTGCCAGAAGTCTGTCCAGTCGGCTTTGTTGATTTCTGAAAGTCCTTCCTTGATGTCCCATTTATATCTCACGCTGTTGAGGTAGTCTTCTTCGCAATCGTATGGATACCAGGCAGAACCTGCCAGCAGCGTGTTTCGTGGAATGAATGTGGTCTTCACGAAGAAATGGCACTCATCAGCTTCTTTATCTGAGAAGTCTGCGTATTGTGTCCTTGCGTTTTCATCCACAGCCTGATCTATATGGCTATACGATGCTAAGTACTGATTCTCATCTGTCCAGCATGATGCAAGATATGAGAATGCTTCTTCTCTCAGACAGCACAGATCAGGGTGGGACAGCATGAAGACGAAACGCTTTACGGAGTCCTTCATTCTCCAGAGGTCATTTTGAAAATCTGCCAACAATTCGCGGTTTGGAGAACTGACGAACAGTTCATCTGTAGCTTCATCCATATTCTCATCGGGTGAGATGTAAGGCTTGATGTCTTCCCAGGTCAATGTCCATGAGAGTTTTGGAAGTCCTGAAGAGTGACTGATGGCTTCTCGTTTCTGAACATCACTGTAGAAACGAAGGTTCTGCTTGCTGGCATGATAATCGTAGCCGTCCATGAATACAGACCATTGCGGGATGCTCTGTACATCCACTTCCTGACCCTTTACCTGAGCATAGGCACAGATAAACTGGAAATCCGGAACGGTGGTTTTCTCTACGCCCAGCGATGGACCCAGTTTATATTGTGGAAGGACAATATATTTAATCTCCCGTTCATCATCCTTGATGATAAGCTGATAGTTATATGTCTCGTCCACGGCATCCACCTCTTTCTTCCAACTCCAGTGCTTTTTCTTGCAGACATTTTCCATTGTCTTGACGAAGAGAATCTCCAACTCGCTATCCTCAATGACACCGCTGCTCGTGATGTTGCCCACAGAACCGTTGATGTCTTCCCAATGATCCAATTGGTCAACAATCTTCTTAAACAGTTCTTCAGCTCTTGCACGGCTCAGGTTCTGGCGTTGCCATTGGTTTCCATAGCTCAGGATACAATGGTAGCAGCCGTCCTTGCCTTCTCGCTGACATTCACAGTTGCGGATATGCTCATAGCTGATTTCTATCAGTTTTGAGAACTCCACCTTATTATATAGCTTCGACAGATAGCCCGTACCACCAGGTATCGTATCGTAGATAACCAGATAGTTGTCGAAGTTCTGCGTAGCCTTGTTGTATTCCTGGTAGGTGTCTATGCGCAGGTGCTCCGGATTACTCTTGTAGTAATGGCGCATACCCAGTTCGATGCCAGCCTTGAACAGTTGTGATGAAGCCTCTGTTTCAAAGAGCTGTACAGGGAGCAATACCTTGATAGCCTCCGTATGCATGCTTCGGTAAAGATACAGACTGTCGAATGTATCTGCATGGGCAGCATCGGCAGGATAACCTATTTCCTTATGGTTGCAGTAAGGATGATGCATCTCCTTGGCGTCCATTGTGCCATAGAGCACAGGAGTCGATTTGCCGCAATACCGGCAGGTAACGAAGCCCAGTCCCGATATGTGCTGCTGCTTGTTGATGGTTACCTGGTCGGCAAGCTGCTTTCTGCTGCCATAGTTCACCTCTGTCAGGGTTACGTCCTTGCAGAACTCTATACCGAAGCCCACCTTTTTCAGACCATACGAATGAATGGCTCCATTGTGGTCGAAACGGAAATGCTTCATGGTCTTATAGAACTCCTCCTCACGCTCTTCCTTGCTGTCGTTGATGGCAGCCTTGTCGCGGTAACAGCTGGATAGTGCAGCCGTAAACTTCAGAAACTTATGCTTGTTGGCGTGCCAGGAATCGCTGCCACATTTAGGGCAGGTATTCAGGTTGTATTCTGGCATGTCTTCGGTGGCAAGTGCATCGCAGTCGCTGCAGTATCTCAGCATCTTTACTGAATCGGCTCTGTCTTTCAGCGACAAACCGTTGATTGGCAACTTCAGTTTCTGTGTATAGAACTTGTTGTCGGGAGCAAGCTCCCTGATTCCTTGCGAGGCTGGTCTTACCAGTTCCAGAGTTGTTGGCTCTGGCGTATTTTCTGCCTCATCGCCCAATGCCTTCTTGGAGAAGATAGTAGCGGTCAACTTGACGCCTGTTTCCGGGAAGGCGTAGTTTGGCAGCAGACCGGCATTGGTCATAAACTCCACAACAATCTCCTTGTTGATCATCTCTTCCTGGGCTCTCAGGCTTCTGTTCTGATCTAGCAGTTCTGTCCGGCGCATCGTATCGTTCATAGGAATCTCCTTGAGCATCTTTCCAATATGGGTCTTTTCTGTACGTATCTGGTTGATGCGCTCTATCAGGTTTTCAAACTCTACGATTACGTGCTCATAGAACTTGGTGGAGTCGAGCGTAGCAAAGAGTTCATCCAATACGGGTTGCGTATTCTGGGGATACTGCTTTCTGAATCTCTCTTCCAACTGGGCGAGATTTCCCTTGATGTATTCGAATATTCGGTTGATGAAGAAGTTCGGATCAGTCAGCAGAGTATGGTTGAGATGCAGTTCCCTGAGCACGTTCGGAATCTCGTTGTTGCTGTCTGCACTTACCCATGAATCAATGCAATAGGCTAGGAAGTGGCGGCGCAAGATGTCTCTAGCCTCCAGGAAACATCCTGGAGTGCTCACTTCACCCTCCATCATCTCCAATGGGGAGGCAAAGTAGAACATGTCGTGCTTGCCCGCCTTGGCATAGTTGAGCACCAGAGCCGAACCTTCCTTACGACCCGCACGTCCGATGCGCTGCAGGAAGTTGCCTGGCTTGGGCGGAATGCCTGTATTGGCTACTACGTTCAGGTCACCGATGTCAATACCCATCTCCAGGGTAGAGGTGGCGGTCAGTACATTGATGGCATGCTGCAGTGGTTTGCCGTTTTCGTCGGTATGGTCTTTGAACTCATGCTCAATCCTTTCTCTTACCTCTCGGTCCAGAAGTCCTGTATGTTCGTGTGCATAGATACGAGGCGAAGATTCTCTGTCATATACCTGGCGATAGTAGTTATCTGACATCGATTCTCCTTCTTCGTAAATACCCTTATCGCACTTGAAGTCAAGGCAATGGGTACCTTCGCTCAAAGTATCACTTTTGCCAACAAACAGGTGTGATTCGCATTCGTCACACTTCAGGTTTCTGACTCCTGCCTCCACATAGATGGCATCTGGGCGGATGGCATAGTTCACCATGCCATGAGCCTCCTTCTTATCCAGAATCATACAGTCGGTCATAGTGTTGAGCAGCATCACATAGAAGTCGTTGATCTGTTCTACGTTGGGCTGGAGCATCATATCCTGTGGTATCAGGCACTTGATGAAATAGTTGTAGAACCAGTTGCGGCGATTGTTTCTTACGGTCGTCACATCCAGTACTTCTTCTTTGGTCTTCACTGGCTGATAGCCTATCATGTGTGGCACACGGGTTGAGCGGAATCCACGATACAGAAAGTGGATGTTGCTCTGGCGAGGCCAGTTGAGCATCACGGGTTTCAACTGTTGCGTGCGGTACAGACGCAGGAATTCATGGTCTATGCCACCACGCTGGCGCAGACGATGCAATATGCCATTGGCAAAGTGAAGGAAGGCTGGTTCTTCCTTGCATATAAAGTCAAGATGGTTTTCGTTCAGCCATGTTTCCATTTTGTGGAAAACCAGGCGCAGGTCGTTCTCCCTGAACAGGGTGGCACTGGAACCCATCTTTTCCAAAGTACGACCTCGGGTTGACATCATACCAAACTCAGAGCAGATTTCCCAATCCACTCTCAGGTCAAACTCTTTCTTGAACTTATCGGTCAGCTCGCCTGTAGCAGGGTTGCGATAGTTCTTTTTCAAGTCTATTTTCTCTATCTGGTCGTCTGGTATGAAGCGATAGTAGTACTCGTCGCCCTCCAGTCTTGCTTTCCAGTATTTCTTAAAACCCTCCTGCAACTCTTCCAGACTGACGGGCTTGTCTATCGTCTTGAGATATTGCTGGATGCTTTGGCGGAAAAGAAAACGGTAGGTTCTGATTTCATAGTAACCAGCCAGATAGGCTGAATCCTGTACCGAGTTGCTGAAACTCAGCATTTTTCGCTTGCTCGCATCCTGGCTGTCCATGTCGCTTGCCATGATTTGGCTCACGCCCACCGACGATAGTGTGGTGGTTCTGCCGCCCACGATGGTGAGTGAATCGCTCATGCAGAGCGGGCACTTCTTGTCCAGGAACAGCGACTTGCCATTCTGGGCAAATATCCTGCGGCTCAGTACTCTTACTCTGAGCACTTCAGGGTCGGTCTTCGCACCGATGGTCAGGTCGTCTGGATGGATATAGAGTGTTTCATTTACTCCGTTTTGGTTGATGTAATCCTCGATAGGTTCATTCTTTCTGTTTTCTGTATTCATAAGAATTACATCCTTGTCCCCATCCATGAATGCAGTATTGATGGCTGATGCATCTGTAGCAAACTTCCGCTCGGTTGCCTTCTTGGTGGTAATCCAACCACTGCTTCCACAATCTCTGCAGAAGTAGATTGGCAGGGAGATGCGGTCGTCCATCGGAATGTTGTCTCTCCATGTGAATTCCGGTTCATTCTGTACAAACCGCTGAATGCCACTCAGCTCTCTCTGCCACAGCTGCACCTGGAGATAGAGCAGCGGAAACCTTCCGCCTGGCATCTTAGCCTCTGATATCAGGGCAAGCATATTCTCCAGTGCTATATTCGCATAGACTGGGTAGTTGAGGAGCATTCGCTGAAAACCGGCATTCTTTCTTCCCAACTGTTTGCCCAGCTGTTCCATGGTGATGATGCCTTGGGTGGTAACGCTCAGCAGGTCTTTGAATATCTGCAGTTTTCTGAGTCTTGCGCCTATTTCTGCCCGGTCGGCTTTGCAGCCTGGCAACCAGATCTGTCGGATGGTGCGCAGGTAGGCTTCCACGGTCTTGGTTTCTTTCAGGGTGCATCGCTTCAGGTCATACTTCTCTGGCAGTCCATCTTCCGTGATGTCTGCAAAGAAGTCTTCCACGCTGATACGGTGCTCTTCTATGATGCTTTCGGCTGTAAACTCTTCGCCGAATACGCTGCTGGCATATTCGCACAGCAGTTGCTTGGAGTCTTCCTTGTTGCCGATGGTAGCACTCGTTCCTACTGGGGTAAGTCTGTGCTCCGGCAGATTCAGTTTCAGCTTCAGGCGTCGGATGAGGTTGGCTACATCCGTGCCCTGGGCACCATCGTAGGTGTGCAACTCATCCAATACCAGGAACTTGAGCATCGGTTCTCTGGCTCCTAGGTTGCCTCGCCACAAGGGTGTATATTTCTGCTGCATCAGGGCATAGTCGAGCATCTTGAAGTTGGTAAGCAGGATGTCGGGAACTTCGCCATGTACAATGCTGTCTCGGTTTTCTATGATATGGTCTTTCCCCATCTGGGTAGGGTGCTCCTTGGGGTTCGTACCTTCACCGATAAAGAGTCCGGCTGTTACCTTGCCTCTCAACGGGTGATCTTCTTCCGTTCCCCAGATGGCTTCGGCAAGACGCTTTGCCTGGTCGCTAGCCAGGGCGTTCATAGGGTAGAGGATGATGACTTTCACGCCCGGGCAAACCTTCTCCCGGTTCATCTGATATACGTAGTCGAGTACCGGGAAGAGGAAACACTCGGTCTTTCCCGAACCAGTACCTGTAGTGAGTAGGGTAGGTTCCGGCTGATGCCCATCGTGGGTGGTCAGACGGCGGAAAGCCTGTATCTGGTGCAGGTGAGGAGTGAACGGTGGACGGATATCCAAGGGAATCTGCTCATCTTCCTTTGCCTTTACAAAGGGAGTTTTCAGGGAGACATAAGGACCCTTGAAGAGTCCGTTTCTGGAATCCTCAATAAACTGGTAGAAAGCCTTTCCCACTTCATTGTCCTTGAAGTGGAAAGTGGCTTTGATATATTCGAGTACGGCGGAGCGTACCTCGTATGCTTGTTGCAAAGGTAACATAAGCTGCTTGTTTTATTTAATGATAACCCATCGGCCTGACTTTTGTGAGCCTTCACGACGAATGATGTTTTCTTCTTGCATCTTTTTGAGATGTTTAGATATGGCACTTCGATTGATTCCCAATCTGTTAGACATCTCTCTTGAAGTGATGCTTTCATTCTCTTGTATGAGCTGTAAGATGGAAATCCTAGTTTCTGGTCCACTTTTCTGGTCCACCTTTCCTTTTTCTGGTCCACCTTTTCTTTTTCTGGTCCACCTTTCTGGTCCACCTTTCTGGTCCACCTTGGTCTCCAGGTAAGCGAAATCTTCGTTTTGTGATTTTTTATGCTCTGCTATTTCGTTTCTCAGATTCTTGATATGCTCCTTGATCATGAATAGCTGGAAAGGAACCATGCTTTCTTCTTCCCTTGAATCATTCAAGGCTTGTATGTATTCGGCTTTGTCTTCTTTGACTACCTTGGTAGGGATAAGATCAAACTCATATTGTATATGGTTCATAATGAGACGAGACATTCTGCCGTTGCCATCTACCCATGGGTGGATGGTAACGAGAATATCGTGTGCATCAAAACTGAGCAGATAAGCATCGATAGGATTGGGATTTTTGATCAGGGCTTCTCGGCGCTCATTCATCTGTTTGCAAAACTCTTCCAGTTTCATTGGCACCTTTCTGTAGTCCATGTATGAACGTCCTCCAATACCTGCTGTAACCCCCACCAAGCGTAAGTCTCCTTTTGAGGAATCGAAGTCACCCATCAGCGTACTATAATGACTGCCCGTATTACGCATTAAGATGGCTGAGAGATTCTTTAGCATCTGGATAGAGAACGAATGGTGTTCGCTTGCCCAAATCATGCTTTGCTCATAAGCCTGTTTCAAGTCCAGGTTCATGAGTTGTTCCACCATCGGCTTTCCTTTTGCAGTGATGCCTTCGTCAAAGAGGAGTTGATTCTCTATCTCGGTTACGGTGGAACCTTCGATGGCTGTGGAGTGGGTGATGATGGAGTACAGATAAAACTTTTTATGGTCTATCTGGTCTTGTATGCCCAACTGCTTATATTCTTGCAGAACTTTTTCAAGTTCGCTTATGCTGTTATGTATAGTCTTCATATTCTTGCGAGTTCGTTTGGTAGATTTTGCACGCGCGCGTGCAAAATTAAAGTCTGTTCTCAAAGAATGCCCAGGCACGGCGATAGTCGGCTATGCGGTCACACTTCGTGTAAGGGGCATAGTAGGTTACTTCCTCGCCGCCATACATCTCGCTCTTCTTGGGATCGATGGTATGGACGTAGGTTGAGGCTGTACCCTCGTATGTCATGCCGTCTTCGCTGAGGCTGCCACGGATGGCTTCCCATTCCTTGCGTTCACAGCCTACACCATTCAATCCCTTTGAGCAGGTGAAGACGATATTGCCCTTGGCATCATACCAGGTATCGTTCTCGTTCTGCTGGAGTACAGGGAACTGGATGGTATAGATAAGCTCTAGGTCTTTTAAAGACAAGCCTAATGCCATCGCTGCCAATACATCGATTTCCACCAAAGCCTGGCGGCGCTCGAAGTAATTGCGCAAAGGTGTATTCCATGTCCATTCCTCGGTTAAGCCAGTGAATGGCTTGAGGCGTGGGTCGGAGAGTGACCATTCTTCCTGAGCGTACTCAGGGCACCAGCAACTCTGCCAGAGGTCAGCGTAGTGGACCGTGAGGCAGTTGAGGAGAAGGGTACGTGAGTACATGGCTGGCTGGAATTTCTCGGCTACGCCGAGAGGGAAAGACTGCATACGAGATGGCATCAAATTGTCTGAGCCAATAGTCTTCATGTAGAAGTCCATTACTATTGATGCACAAAGTGCAGCAATATCCACGGTGTTCGTTCTATCGAGGAACGAGATAGAACGAACACCGTGGATATGTGCTGTTTTACCTGGTAAAACAGCACATATCAACGTTCTTTCGCCAATTTGGCTCATCATATTTCTAAAGCCAACCTTATAATGGTCTATATAATTGTCAAAGACTTCATTGCCATCTTTTTGCTCGATTTTAAATCCTTGAATGTATGATTTAAAATCATTTATTGAAATTAATCTGCAATAATTAGAGCGAGACATAAAGCCTTTCGTCATAGTCATAAGGTCTATCATATCATAGTCTCTATTTGCAACAATACATTCTTTACGAGGGTTTTTACTGAATGGATTTGCTACATAAAAATGAGGACCATTATATATCATATCATACTCATCTACATTTGGGTAGTGAGTATTACGTTTTATGAGTCCTGCTTTAGGAGCACCAGTTTCATCAAAGCAAACTGTTATTATATGTTTAAAGTCTCTAACATGTGAATCAAAAGCTTCTATTTTTTCTAATACTTTTACGACTTCTTTTGTGTGAATGCTTACCAATTTTGCACAATCGCCAGTAGTTCCATCTTCAAATATATCAGAAAGCACCTGTAATTCTTTGTTTGATATTTTTACAATACGATCTTTATGTGCTTGAGAATTCCAATTTCCTTTAGTGTCTTTTATTCCACCACACAATCCATGTCCATCATGTGCAAAACAACCATCTATTGTGGCCGGATGAAACAGATTATTAATCAAGAGGAAATGAATCTTTTTACTCTTACTCGAAATTATTGATGTTCCATAGCATCTTGTGTGCCCTATATCGAAAAGCTTATATTCATTATTATACTGAAAATGATAACGCAAACGCTGATATAATTCTCTTCTAAATGGCTGCCCCTTTGTATCATCATATATACTTTCTGGAGTAATAAGTCCAATAAATCCCTTTTCTTCGGAAGTCAAATCCATTGTGTTTTCAAAAACACACTTGTATAAATCTGTCTGTTGACCAACCAACAACGGATAGTTACAAAAAGCGTTTAAGAACGCAGTGCTTCCTACGTTCTCATATTGTTCTGACTCGTAAAGATCCTTCATGGCAGGATTGCCCAAAAAGTCGTTGATGCGCTGGCGCACATCAGGTGCCGACACCTTGCGGATAGCCACCTCTGGGTACTTATCCGAAATGATGTTAGCCTCGTTGAATTCCAACTTGATCCAAGGTGGGTTTCCGCAGATAATATCAAATCCATCTCTTAGCCAGAACACCTCAATAAACTCCAGCATAGGGTGGAAAAAATGATAACGGTCAGCATACTTAGCCACTGTCTTGAAACGTGGGCTATCATCAAAGAAGGAGCGAACGGCACCTTTGGTGTCGCTTAATATCTCTTGCTTCGATTTTGTCTTGATTTCGCTTGTCTCATCATTCTCTTCTATGTCACTCACAAGAGAATCTGCATTGGTAGAATCTTCATGATGAGGATCTTCGTGTAGCATATTGTCGAGCTGATTTTGGGCGAAAAGGTCGTTCTGTTGGTATTGCCCAAAGAACCCAAGTTGACCATCTTTCTCCACGTATGTATGGAGTGCACGAGCAGTGCGGCGGTCAATGTCCTTATCCTTGATGTCGAGCATAGCCTCTATATCACTCCAATATTCCTGACGAGTAGGAAGTTGGTGAGCATCATCAAATTCCCAAAACCACAGGGCACACCAATAGTCCATTACATTCTTCAGGCGGAAGTATGCATTGTCATGGCGATAGCGAGTATCATTGAGCTTTTCCTTCTCCGCATAGTTTTCTGCCATTGTCTGGAGTCCTAAATCTCCTTCTTTCTTTTCACTAACGCCCCATAACTTAGACTTGTTGTTCGTGAGTCGTTCTATGTCGCGTTGGAAGCTGAAATACTCGAACAGTCGCTTGTCTATCTTTGCGGAAATACGTTGCAAGGTTTGGAAATCCTCGCCGCTGATTGGTGCAGTCCAGTCGTCGAGCTTATCCTTCATACCTTTTATTTGCGTCTTACGAGTTTCCTTTAGCTTGATGCGCTCTTCTTCCGTAGCATCAGCAGGGATGAACACATCCTTGATGCTGCGCACGGCAAGCATGTTCTTGTCAGGCAACAGAAAGTGGTAAATCTCATTCACCGAACGCTTTACGGCACTCTTTACCTTTCCATTCTCGAAGTTCACCTTGTTGAAGTGAATCTTATGAGGTGCTTTGGTCCACCATTCGTTAGGAAGCAATTTGTATTTGCCCTTAACGGTAACAGAATGACCTATAATATCCTTCTTGTCATAGACTTTCAGCCAGGCGCCAATCACGGCATTGCCTAAAGCCAGACGGTTGGAGAAGAACGGAGTCTCCATGTCCTTGTGGATTACGTTCAGCCACAGCGATAGCTTACCCAGCTCAATGGCAGTTGGGTTTAAATCGACTCCATAAACATTGTGTGTGGCAATATATGCCTTTACCTTTTGAAGCTCATCACGATAGTGGTCTGGAGCGATGCGCCACTCCTTGAAACCAGCTTCGTGGCGTTGTTGTTGCTGATAGGTGAGGTAAGCCTCAGCCAGCTGGTTGATTACCTCGTTCTGGAAGGCGGCAGCACCCATGGCAGGTTCAAGGATCTTCAAATCGAGAAGATCCTGCGCCTTGCGCTTGCCCTCAGCCACCTCGTCGAGGATGCTCTTCAAGGTATATTTCACGGTGCTTCGGGTCAGAACCTCAGGCGTATAGTAGCTGGCAGACTTCTGGCGGTCACGACCATTCAGACGATAGACAAAGGTGCCCTGTGGCAGAATCTTAGGTTCACCCTGTTCATCGCATAGAATCTCGTCAGCCTCGAAATCATCCATTCGGCTGTAAGGTACCAGGAAGGTTCCTTCCTCAGGTTTGCCCACCTTGTGTACTTCGATATAATCCTGTTCGGCATAGAAACCGCGGTAGGCGAGAAGACTCTCATATACGCTACCCAACTGGTTGACACCGAGGTTGGCGTAGCTGATTCTGCCCACCTGCTTGTCGCGGTTGCTCAGAGAGAGGGCACGGATAATCTTCTGCCATTCAATATTGCGGATCTTTACATCCTTGAGGTGATGCAATCGTCTGTTGTCGAAAAGAGGAGAATCAATCTTTCTTACCGAGAAGCTCTTGTTATCCTGCTGCCCCTGGCGGTAGCCGTTGGCAAGGAGCCAGAAGAGGTCGTTGAGGCTGTCGTTGAAGAAGTAACCGTTGCGGCTTTCTTCCGTTCTCATCGGTGCTTTCTCCAGGTCACGGAGCATCTCCAGCGAGTAACCGTCCTTATAAACCTCGTCCTTGGTAGGCAGGATATCCAGTTCATCACGGCTCTCGGCATAGAAGATGAAGAGCAGACGGTAGATGATGTTAAGGCAGTCGTCCTTTACTTCTGCCTCGAATGTGTCATCGGTATAATCAATGCTGCTTAACGGGTTGCTCTTCAATGTGGTATCAGGATTGGTTAATTCTTTCTTCCAATACCACAAGGCTTCGTTGGCAAGAGTCTCTACAGAGAGAATCACACCTTCCTTCAGGTCCTTGGTAACCTCGTAGGCACTCTTGTAGCTTTCTTCTACGAGCTTGTCCATCAATACCGATTCGCTGTCTGCTGCCAGCGTATCCTTGCAGATGAGCAGATGGAAGAGGGCGTAGTATTTGCGGAATGCAGAGATGCTTGCCTGCGAGAAGAGTTCATCCATGGAGAACTCCAGGTAGCTTCCACGGTTCCACTTGTCGGAGTCGAGCAGGAACATCGTGTTGCCTGCCATCATCAGGATGAAATGAGGACGGTGCTCTTCCGGCAAAAGGAAGATGGCGTCTATCGCCTTGTTGATGACGGCAGGAGAGATATGAGCCTCCTCGTCTTTAGGCAATGTAAAGAGTTCGCTCCATTGACCGGCATAGTACTGCTGGTGGCGGATGATAACAGAGGAGGTCTGTCCATCTTCCACCACATTATACTGCTGCTCGAACAATCCGGCTGGTTCCTGCTCATCGGTCTTGATGAGATGCTGCATCTCCATTACGAGCATCGTGGTCTTGCCGTTGCGGGTAAGGATGTGGCGCACGGGAACCACGGAATGGTCGTCCTCGTTGATGGTGATGAACTGCTGGTAGGCGCAGGTAGTATCGTAGCCCAGGATATTGAGCAGCAGGGTGTGGAAGTCGTGGGTATGCTTGATGGCATCCTTGACACGCGGATGGGTGTTGAGGATGTAGTTCTTATACTTCTCGTACTCGCCACGAAGTTTTACGTATGGCTTGCACAGCTCCGTCATCTGGTCGGAGTTCAAGCCTGATGCTTTCTGGACCTTATCGATAAAGTCCTCTGAGAAATATCCGGAAGGGAAATAGTCTCCCACATTCTGGATGAATTTATATTTTACGTTTTCTGCCATAACGTTTTAGTTTATCTGTTAAAGAATACGGCTAGAACCTTGATGTAAGGTTCGTTGTTGTCGAGCGTAAACAAGTCGTTGTTAAACTGGCTTTGCTTGCTGACGATGGTTTCGATTTCTTCTTCTGCCTTGCTGTATGCCTTCTGGCGGAACTGGACGACATCCTCACCAAACTGGATACTGAGCTGCTGCTTGGCCTGGTTTGCCCAGTGGGCAAGTTTCTGTCTGTATATCTCGAGTTGCTGGCTCATCTTGTGGCTCTCCTCGTTCTGTCGGCTATACATATATTGAGTCTCACCATTTTCGAGGGCATCAGAGAGCAAGTCCTGGAGTAGAGCCAGTTCTTCCTCGCTCACAGACTCCTGATAGATGGTATTCATCATATCGGGATACTTTTTCAGCATATCATCCAGGGAGTAAGGAGCCTCACAGAGGGTACCCTTCTGGATATTCATCGGTACCACGAAGAACTTGCTCACGAGTGTCTGTCCCAAACCATTGGCTACACTTCCATACATCAGGAAGAGGGCTGTATCCTGAGGAAACATCTTATGCTTGACCACGAATGCCTGTTCCTTAGGAACGGATGCAGCCAACTTGGTGAGCTGATACTGGATGATAGGGTGCAGATCATAGAGAGGCTGGAACTTTGCCCAGTTGTTATTGTTTTCCTTTCGGGAATCTGCAATGGCATCCATGACTACCTTCCGGTTGTTGCAGAGACGGAAGACACGGTCGGTAGGCAATGCCTCACGAGGAATATCGTAGAGTACCTCTTTCAGGTCTTTGCTTTCCATCGCCTCCACGTATGGAATTTCAGCATCTACCACCTGTATCTCTCCATGTTCGTTGCGTCCCTTGCTTTCCAGTTCGGCAAAGAGGTCACGGTAGAACTGCATATCGTCGTGATAGAGGCTAAGTTGAGGCTCGTACAGCACTTTGTGCTCTTTGGCTGGTGTCGTGTTCTTGCCGAGAGAGAAGAAACCGCCCCGGCGACGGCGGGTCTTTTGCTCTTCGCCTTCCTGGTTGGTTTCCAGAAAATGGGTGTCGTGGGTTTTGATGGCCTTGGTTACGGCTACAGCTTCCTTCTCTGCGCTATACAGGTTCATGACGCTGAGGGCATCGCCCAGGGTCTTGTGTACTTCCTCTTCCTTATCTACCAGTTTCTTGAGAATAGCCATGTCGCTGCGAACACTGTCGCTCGTACTCTTGGCTAGCAGATAATAGATGTATGGAGTCTCTTTCTGGCCATAGCGGTCGATGCGTCCGTTTCGCTGTTCCAGGGTTATCAGACTCCAAGGAATATCGTAGTTGAACATCAAGTGGCAGTAATAATGCAGATTGACACCTTGTGAACCGGAGTCGGAAGACAGGAACACACGTATCTTGCTGTCTTCCTTGCCGAAGTCAGCCACCAGTTCTTCCTGTTCGGTATCCGACAGACTGCCGTTGAAGAGTACAATCTGGTCATCTTTCATCTTGAAGTCTTCTTTCAGGCGGGCAGCCAGATAATTCATGGTCTCGATGCGTTCGGTGAACACCACGATACGCTCATCTTTCTTGGTACCTTTCCACTTGAGTTCCTTCAACTTGTTCCTGAAGGCTTCATAGCGGGAGTCAATCTGCAGCTGGTTCATCTCTTCCAGGATTCCTTTCAGATTCTCCAGTTCCTCGGTATTGTTGTGGTCCTTTGCCAGTCGGTTGTTGACTGCCTTCAAAGCAGCCGCAGGACTGGAAAGGAAGGTCTTGAACAGGGAGAAGGCAAAGAGGAGATCCCGATGCTCCTCATCGGTCTCATCCTTCAGGGAGCGGAATTTAATCTTCTGTTGCAGGGCAAGCAGCGCCTCTTCCTGAGGAGCCAGTTCCACATCAACAGAAATCACCTTTCGTTCCTGGAAGTTCTGTCGGATGTTCTCGTCTTCTATATCGTTTTTGAAACGGCGCACGTAATACTTCTCTACATCTTCCTTGGTATATTCTCCATCACGAGGAATGGAAGTAGGTTCAAGCATACGCATCAGATTGGCAAATGATTCTGCCGAACCATTATGAGGTGTGGCTGACGTGAGAATCAGACTGTCGCAATGGTTGGCAAGGAACTGAGCCAATTGGCCACGAAGACTTCCTTCATTGGCTACCGTATGACATTCATCAATGACGATGATGTCCCAGCGGGTCTTTTCCAGCCAGGCACGGAACTTACCGTTATTCTTCAACGTATCGATAGAGATAATGGTCTTGTCGTAGTAGTCGAAAGGATTCTTGTTCATCGGAATGTTCATGCGGATATGATCCACGCCGGTACTGTCGAGACGCATCAGTGGGATGGCGAAGCGATTCCACAGTTCTTCCTGGAATTGGGCAAGAATACTTTTCAGAGCACATACAAGGATACGGCGGCCTCTTCCTCGGCGTATCATTTCGCTGAGGAAGATTCCCACCTCTATGGTCTTTCCCAGACCTACGCCATCTGCAATGAGTAGGCGAGGGCGTGGCAGTTCAAGTGCTTTCAATGTAGGTTCCATCTGATAGTCGGCTACATTGAAGGCACCCTTTTGAGCAACGCAAATCTTCTTGGAATAATAGTCGTTGCCGCGGATGGTTGATTCTATCAGCAATCGGGTGGCACGGCATTGCGGACTGTCATCTGCTACTAACTGGGTGTTGGTGGCAGAGACAATCATGATTTTGTTGTTGTTTTCTTCTTCGATTTTGGTGTCGAAGATATAGTGTTTGTTTGCGACAAGTTCGCTGAGACCATCGGCATATAGAATTTCCTTGCCATCGTAGTTTCTTTCAACACGAGTGATTCGGAACTCTTCGCCTCTGACACAGATTCTTTGTCCTGATGAGAATGCTGTCATATACCTGTATATTTTATGCTTTTTCGTGCAAATTTAATAAAAATGTAGAAGATGGGCAAATTTTGATGGCAGAAAATCGCATAAATGGCAGCATTTTCTAGATTTATACGAAAAAGCCCCAACCTTATGCGTGACATAAGATTGGGGAGTGGAAATGAAAGTATATGAGAAGAGTATGGAGAATTATATGTGGAAATGAATGTTGGAGAGCCACTTCTTGACATTAAAACATGGACACTCCTTGTGAACACCAGGGAGATCTCTATGCCCCAGAATCTCGGCTTCAGGATAGTCGGTACAGAGGCTCTTCAGAAGCTCTCGCATCGCTGCCTTCTGGGCTGGCGTGCGGGTGTCGGCAGGACGACCATTGGCATCCAGACCACCCTCGTAACAGATGCCGATGCTGTGGGCGTTGTAATGACGGGCATGAGCGCCAGGCTCCGACTCCGGACGGCACGGATAAATCACTCCGTCCTTCGTGATGTAATAGTGATAACCGATGTCACGGAAACCACGGGCTAAATGACACGCCTCCAACTCGCCTACCGTGAAGTCCTGGGTAACTCGGGTGGCACTGCAGTGGATGACGATTAAATTGATCTTTCTGTTCTTGAGCATAGGCAATTCTTGTTAATGATTACTGATTATAGAAAACTGATTACAGAATACTGATTACTGATGATGGATTCATTACAGTCCCTTGCAGCTCTGCACACAGACGGCAGAAGCGATGGCGGTAAGTACTGTGATGATAAGATTGATGATCTTCTTGATGTTTTCTTTTCTCATGGTCTGATGATTTACTAAAATTTGATTTACTAAAAATTGACTTTACTAAAACTTGATTTACTAAAACTTGATTCAACTAAAAAGTTCATAACTAGGGAGATATCCTAAGAAGGAAACCCTATAACCCAGGCACCCGTGCAGAGCTTGCTTTTGATGGTTGTTGCAGATGATTCCTGCCTCTTGATGCTCTCGGAATGCCCCTGACGCCATACGGCTCCCTTCTTTCAGATTTTACGATTCTCGGCTAAAAATTTACGTTGTCGCCGCCTTCTTCTGTAGAACCGCTATCCGTGGTTCCGCCGCCACCCTGCTGGGTGTTATCGGTGCTGCCACCACCACCTCCGGTAGTCTGGCTGCCACCACCTGATGGGTTGTCCTTGCCGGCATCATCCGGATTCTCCGAATTCCCCGGATTGCCCGTTGCAGGAGCTGCCAGATTGATGAGCTTGATAGAGGTGTCAAGGTTCTCGGTCTTGAGCTCGCCAGTGGCTCTGGCTCTCAACTTCAGTCCCAAAATGTACTTCCCCACGTTGTAGTTCTCCTTGGTAGGTGCACCGCCCTTCACCTTCAGTCCGAGGGAGAAAATGGCGATGTCGGCAAATTTTACATTTTTACCCAAGAGGAGCAACTCCTTGGTGCAGGCAGCTGCATCGGTCAGCATACCGAGGATGGCGCCCTTGCTGTAAGGGGTGTTGTGGCTAGCCATGTGAGCGGCGAGCTCTTCGAGTCCGATGGTTTCATCGGATACTACTCGTGGAAACCATTTGCCGTAAGCTTCGGCAATCTTCTGGTTCGTGTTCTGGTATAAGACAATTCTGATCATAACGTTTAAATGGTTAAATTATTAAAGTTAATCGGCGCTGCGCATTGCCCGTGGTTCTTTCTGAATCACAATGCAAAGATACAACATTCAGAATCCGTCATTCACGGTTTCTCACGTTTACTCACGGTTTCTCACTGATTTTCATGTCTTTTTCTGAAGATAAGCCCGGAAGAATGATTTTCTTCCTATGGCTCGCCCAGATAGTCGAAGATATGGGCTACCTGTATCGGACTGAATTCCTTCGACCATTTGGTGTAGCCGCTCTTCACCAGAGCATCGTGGAGAGGCTTGCAGCGGTTGATCCATCTTCTGAGATGGGCACTTGCCACTTCGGGAGTGGCATCAGGGAAATACTCAAGAGCTAACTCTTGCTTGGAATAACATTTCTGTTCCATATTGATTGAAATTTAAAAGTGACTTGTTTAGGATGCCTAAGTGACTTACTTACGAGCCGTAAGTGACTTGCTTAGGATGCCTGAGTGACTTACTTTGGATGCTGGAGATTTTTTGCTCCGGTATGACACTTATGACACTTATGACAGGCTTTTCTTGAAATCTCTCTCACGTAGGCGGGCGGGAGGCTTTTCTGGAAAATTTTTCCTGCCCGCCCGCGTGAGGAAAGTTTTAGAAAACAAGTGTCATAAGTGTCATAGTGTCATAAACGGCATCAGAACGGAAGGTTGCTGCTGGCATCGATTCCCAGGGAAATCTGATAGTTCCTGATCTCTTCAGCCGTACGGATGATGGCGATGAAACCACGGCATCTTGTATTGCGAAACCTCTTGAAACCCAGGTCGCTGAATGCCTTGCCAATCTTCTGGCTGCTCAGCTTCTGAGTGATGTTGCAGCCGATGATCTGCATCGCCCGGGCTACGGACACAAACTCCCCTGTCTCTCCCTCCGAAGGCTTCCGGAAGTAGAGATCCACCAGTTCCTGTTCGAGGCGTGGCGTCTCGAATTTGCTGTTGTGCCGGTTCTGCCGCTCTATCTCTTCATCCGTAAACCAGTAGCGGTAGCCGCTCTTGTAGAGGGCATAAGCCTGGGCATAGATGCCGGGATGATTGAAGGGATGTTGGCGAGGGGAGACGATGCTCTCTACCTCGAAAGGCAGCCAGCGGCGGGTACCCGTAGGATCGTTCAGAAACTCAGGATTGTTGCCCGTACCGCAGAAACTGTTGATATGCTTGCGCTGCTCGGCATAGTGGGCATAGGCAGCTCGCTCGTTGATATACTGCATCGTCACCGCTGCCTTCAGCTGGTTCATCTCTGATGCCGACATCGTATCCAGCTCCTCGCAGCAGATGAGGGCGTACTGCGAGAGGGCGATGAGGTCATCCTTCGTCATTCGCTTGGCATTGGTCTTCGTGTAGAAGTACTGCTTCAGCTCCGGCGGAAGGAGATGATTGAACCAGGTGGTCTTGTTGGCACCCTGTTTTCCGATATAGACCAGGATGACATTGTTGACCGCCTCTTCGTCCAGCCAACCGGCAATCATTGCCACGAGCCACTTTTTCAGGCATTCCTCGAAGCTCAGCACGGAGCTGTCGGTATCCTTCACCTTCACGGTGGCAGCGAGTTCGGCGATGTAGTCCTTGTCGCCCTCCTTCCAGGGCGGGAGATGGGCGAAATAATCCTCGAAGGGATTGAATACGGGCGTATAATCGCTCTCGATGATATTGCGCATATCCAACTTATTTACCTTTACCGTGAGCGACATCTTGGTCCAGAGCGAGTTGACGTGTCGGTCGAGGAGTATCTGCCATTTTGGCGATTTGTCGGAAGCGGCGGAAGATGATGCGCCTTCTGTGATTTCCAGGAACTCGTATCGCTGGGTGATGAGATTGTATCGGAGACGGATATGACCATCGAGAAAATTTCTGATTTCCTCGACTGA
The DNA here is from genome assembly GCA_052356385.1 of Prevotella sp. GTDB lineage: Bacteria > Bacteroidota > Bacteroidia > Bacteroidales > Bacteroidaceae > Prevotella. Next base: position 71,623 of record DAWDAD010000004.1, on the reverse strand, counting down.
TGCGAAGCGGTTGTCACTGCCGCCATTTCCACCGCCTCCTCCACCACCTCCAGATGCCTTTCTGGAGGCACCGGGGGTGTTGTCGTAGCACGACTTAATGACCTGTTCCACATCATTATACTCAGGGAACTTCTGGAGAGCCCACTTCAGTACATCGGCGTGGGCATAGCGCTTCCTGGCGAGCATATAGCCCACTCTCATCACATAGTTATTGTGTTTGTTTGGCTGATAAATAATCTTGTCGTTGTCTAGTTTCGGCTTGATGATTTGCTCGTAGTAGGTGTTGATGTGTTCCAGTTTCTTCTGTTTCTGATTCTTCTTAGTTGTCTCGGTATGGAATAGAGAGATTTCTTCGGCTGAGAAAGAGATAGCATTGGAATTGTAGTATGCATCGGGATCGTAGGCGAAGTCCACTGAGTCGGTTGACGTTCTTGCATTGAAAGTCAGCTTTTTTGCCAATGAGCTGCTGATAGTAGTCATTGCCCTTGGCGAAGGCGGCGGGGTAGTCATCTCCGAGATAGGGATAGATGACTCGGATACCATTGCCGCTCATCGTGATGTAGCAGAGTAGGGTGTGCGGATCGGCGCAGAGCTTCTGCTTCAGGGCGTTGAGAGCCGTGATATCGGGAGGCACTTCGGTGAAAAGCTCATCGAAATCTACGAGAGATAGGTGAGTGAGTTCCCGGATGTTGTCCTGGCCCTTGCCTCCTTCGAGGTGGCAGGCTGGGGCAAAGAGGGGTGCATCTGCCTTAAAGGTTTTCTTGCCGGTTTGGCGGTAGGACTGGGTGAGGAACTTGAGTCTCTCATCGGTTTTCATAAATGAAACCAGGCTTTCGAGGTCTCCCTGTATGGGAGTCTTGCTGGTCATGTTTGCGAATTGTGATACTAGTTGCTTCATTTTTATCATTTACTATTGTTGGTAAAGCGGATTGTTCCGTTTACATGATTGAGTGAAAGGAGTTGGGGATAGTCAGTATCTCGCAGGTTTCATATCGCAAAGTTACAAAAAAGGACTGAAAGGTCGATTCCCATAGTGGGAATCTTCAAGTATATTTTTATAAACATTTAAATTAATTTAGCAATGTACAAAAGTAAAATTGACATTGACATGCATTTATTTGGCAAAACATTGCGCCAGATCATGCATGACAATGAGATTAACTGCGCAGAGTTCGCAGCCAACATTCAGCTGGGTCCAAAGTACCTTACGGGAGTCAGAAAAGGTAAGGAAGTGTATAACCACGCTATTTACGTGAGAATCGTGGATGGCTTGAAAGGCTATTTTTCAGAAGATGTTTATCCGGATATTAGAGATAAACTTATCCGTGCATCGTTTGGGGATGAGGTATAAAATAAAAGAACGCAAGCCCGCTAGGCGTTCCGCCGGATTTGAAATCCGGCGTCAAAAAATGTCCTAACCTATTTAGGCTCTGCGGATTTGCAATCCGCAGCAAAGGAGTATGCTTTTCCTTTTGTTGGGGGATTGCAAATCCCCCGGTTTTAATAGGTCGAACCTTTTTCTACGGCGGATTGCAAATCCGCCGGGACGCCTAGCGGTAGGTCTCCAAATCTGCGTAATCTGCGAAATCTGCGTGACTTAAAAAATTACTTAATCTGCGTGGGTCAAAACAAAAGGCTGGTAGGAATTTTTCCTGCCAGCCTTTTCTCGTGCTTTTTTCTTGTGTGTCTTTAAACTTTACTTTCTGTAGAACTTGCCTTTCTGGCGAGTGATGATGTCTTTTTCCTCAAGCTATACTTTCCGTGCTTATCGAATACAATCCAATAGAGCACAGGAAGGATGGTGGCGATGAGCACCATCGAGATGAGGGTTCCGAAGAAGATGACGGCTCCCATCGGAGACCACAATGTGTTGTTCTCTATCATCATCGGCAATACGCCTACCGAAGCTGCTGCTGAGGTGAGGAAGATAGGACGCATACGGCGCTCACCTGCCTGGAAGGCGGCATCTCTTACAGAGAGTCCCTTGTCGCGGCGAAGTTCCTCCGCATAGTCGAGCATGATGATACCGTTTCTTACCAGAATACCCATCAGACTCACGACACCCAGAATGCAGGTGATGCTGACATCGAAGCCGGTAATCAGGAGTCCTATCGCTGCACCGAAGATGCAGAGCGACATGGAGGAGAGATTCACCAGAGCCAGGCTGATGCGCTTGAAATGGAAGAGCAGAATGAAGAAGATGATCAATACCGCTATCAGCACTCCCGATATCACCTGTGGCATGGTTTCGCCATCCTTTTCTGCCATACCGCCAATCTCCCAATCCAGATCGGTACCGAGCGGGAGTTTCGATATTTTCTCTTTCAGCTTGTTGGACAACTGGTTGGCATTATAACCTCTCATCGGTTCACCGACAATGGAAATGGTGCGTATGCCATTGCGTCGGACGATGCAGCCATCGTGCCAGTCGGGAGAAATCTTAGCCAGCTGACGGAGCGGCACACTTGATGTTCCGCCCATCACAGGGATGTATTCGTTGGCAAGGTCGCTGTCGTTCTTCGACTTCAGTACCATCTTCACCGGATAATCGCCTTCCCAGAGGGTGGACATCGGAATGCCATCGCCAAAATGAATGGCAAGATCGGCAGAGAGCAGCGTCTTGTTCACACCCAGACGGTTGGCCTCGGTAGCATCCGGCGTAACCCGGATGCCCGGCAACGGCTCCTCGAAATTGGTGCGGATCAGATTGATACCTTCTATCTGATGCATGCAGGCAGCTATCTTCCTGGCGGCAGCCTTCAGATCGCTGATGCTGTCGTCGCTCACTCTTACTTCGATAGGGTAGTTGGCATTGTTGTAATCCATCTGCTTGAAGCGGATGTAGCAATCCGGGAAGTAGTTGGAGTAGCGGTCGGCATATCGGTCGAGTACCTCTTCAGTGGCACCGTTATCTACTGTATTCACGATGAACTGGGCAAAGTTGGGACCGCCAATCTGCGGAGCGTAGGTGGTATGGAAACGGGGTGAACCCTGTCCGATAAACGTGGTTACCGCCGTTATCTGCGAGTCGCGCTGCAGGACGTGAGCCATCGAATCTGCTACCTGTGCAGTTCTATCGGCTGTGGTTCCGTTAGGAAGATAGAACTCCACGGCAAACTGGTTTCTCTCGGCAATAGGCATCATTCGCTGCGGAAGATTCACGAAGATGACGGCACCGATGCTTACCAGCACCACGCCCACGATGAGGGTGATGCGAGGACTGGCGAAACAGTGCTTTAATAGCCAGGTGTAACCCATCTGCAGATAATCGAGCGGCTTCTTCCGGGCGTTGGGGGTAGGCTGACTGCTGATGCCCTTATGAATCACCCTATATTGTAAATAAGGTGTAAGCAGCAACGAAACCGTGAGCGAGATGCTCAGGATGATGAACATTGCCCAAGGGAACGACTTGACGAAATCGCCCATATCACCATGCATGGTGAAGAGGAACGGGAAGAAGGTGAGCGAGATGCTGAGCGTGGCGGAGAGTACTGACATGAAAAACTCGCGTGGGGCAGCGATGGCTGCGTGCCAGCGCGACATACCGTGGCCCAGCTTCTCCATATAGTTGTCGATAATGACAACGGAATCATCCACCACCATACCCAAGGTTACGATGAGGGCTGCCAGGGTGACGGTGTTCAGTTCCATACCGAAAAGATAGAAGATGCCCAGCGAAGAGAAGATGGTGATCGGGATGCTGAGGGCGGATACCTCTGCCACGCGGCGTGGCATAAGCAGGATGACCACGATGATGACGGAGATGACCGAGACGAGCAGTTCGCGAAGGAAGTTGAGCACTGATTCGCTCACCACCTTGCTCTGGTCGGTGATGGTATTGATATGCACATCATCGGGCAGGGTCTGCTCAAACTCATCCATCGCCTGGTGAACGTCTTTTCCCATCTTCACGATGTCATTGCCCGGTCGCATCTCGATGGAGAGGAGCACGCATTTGTTGCCGTTGCTCTTGATGTATTTGCTCAATTTGGGATATTCTCTCCTGATCTGGGCAATATCCTTCAGGCGCACGATGTTGCCCTTGGGGTCGGAATAGACAATCTGCTCTGCCACATCGCGCTCGTTGTTGTAGGAGTCGGTGATGTGGATGGGCAGGTTGAGGTTGCCCAGCTCCAGGTTTCCACTCATGGTGGTGAAGCCCTGTAGGGCGAGCTGGTTGAGTACCTTGTAGGAACCGATTCCGTATTTAGCCAACTTGTTCTGGTCCAGATAGATACTGATCTGTTCGTTCTCCAGTCCGTAGGTGCGGAGGTTGGAGATGGCATCGATGCGGCGCAGGCGGTCCTTCAACCGGTCGATGTAGGTGTTCAGTTCCCGATAGGTTTTCTGCTTGCTTTCCATCGTGATGAGCAGGGCAGAGGTATCGGCGATGTCGTCCACTGCCTGCAGGGCGAGAACGCCTGATGGGAGTGATGCCTTGAAGGCCTGCAGTCCGTGCTTGAACTTGCTCCAGAAGGCATCCCTGTCTTCTACATCATCGTTGAGTTCCAGGAATACGATCAGCATGCCGTCCTTGCTCTGGGTGTAGGTCTTCTTCTTGTTTACTTCCTTGTATCCGAAGATGAAATTCTCCAGGGGTTTCGCCACCCGTTCTTCCACCTCATCGGATGTTGCACCGGGATATACGGCAACGCAGGCACCCTGGCGAATGGTGAATTGCGGCATTTCCTGCTTAGGCATGATGCAGATGCCCAGAATGCCCACGAAAACGAGCATACCCATGAGGAGCATCACGATATTATGGTTGCACATCGCCGATTCGATGAACGAACGCTTGATGATGCGGTTGGGTTTTCTCGTAATGCGAGCCTTGATATGGTCGTGAAGAGCGGTGTCCTTCTGCGGAATCCTCGGCTTGTTTGTATCTTGATTTTTGTCTTGATTCATATCTTTTCCCTCCACATTTTATCGGTTGTTACTCTTTCCGGTATCAACCATCATACCTTCTGATACCTTCTGCTGACCATTGATGATGACCTGGTCGCCAGTATGAAGTCCCGAGAGAATGATGATGCCATCTCCCTCGAAATCGCCTATGGTTACAGGTTGCTGGTGCGCCTTGCCGTTTACTACGGTCCAAACGAATCGGGAGTTATCTACATCCAGTTCAACGCTTTGCGGCGGAACGATGATATGAGCCGGTGCTGCTGCACTGCCCTGAATCTGGGCGTTGCAGACCATACCCGGGAGCAGACGACCCTGCGGATTGGTGATACCCACCTTGATGTCGTAGGTATGCGAGATAGGATTGGCATCGATGCCTTTTTCTGAGATGGTCCCATAGAAGACGGCTCCTGAAAGAGCGGCAACCGTCAGCTTCACCTTGTCGCCTACGTGGAGAAGCGAGATTTCAGCTTCGGGTACGGAAACCTTGGCGTTGACCTGAGCCACATTGGCGAGTTTCAGCACGGGCTGACCAGGAAGCACGTAGGTTCCCATATCCACATTCTTGGCAGCGATGACGCCAGAAAACGGAGCTGTGAGTGTGGAGTGGGAGAGTTGCTGACGGGCGATGCTTTCGGCAGCCTTCGCCTGTTCCAGTTTACTTTCTATCTCCACCCATTTCATATCCGAGATGGTTCCTGACTGATGGAGGGGCAGGAATCTTCTGTAGGCATCCTGCGCCTGTTTCAGGGTGGTGAGGGTAGCCCGGTGAGCCTCCTTCACGGTAGTAGGGTTGATGGTGGCGAGCAACTGACCTTTGCTGACTCTGTCACCCTCATCTACACGGATGGAAGTGATATTTCCGGCGATTTCGAAACTGAGTGTTGATCCCATCTTTTCCTCGATGGTACCCACATAGTCTTTCGTTCCCCCCAGGTTTGTATTTCCTACAGAGATTGTTTCCACCTTGATATTCTTCTTTTCCATCTTCTTGGCTTTTTCCGTACATCCTGTCAACAGCAGGCTGAATCCCGTAATCATCAGACTGCATCTCATGAATGTCAAACAGCTGCTACTGCATTTCATGAGCCATCCTGTCATACCATCTTTCTTTTTCATATCTTCTTCTTTTTGTTATTTTTTTGCAAAGGTATGAAATAATGGCGAATGTAAGGGGAACAAAGTATTAAAAAAGTATTAAATATATTTAAGAGCTAACGTTTTTTTAGAAAAAAGATGTAACTTTGTATGCTGGAATAAACCATATAATTAAAATTCAATATGAAGAAAATCTTATCTATTGCTTTTGCTGCCTTATTGGCAACATCTTCTTTTGCCCAGAAAAGCGAAACGCTGCTGGAGCGCAATCAATTAGCAAAAACTCCTCCTATGGGATGGATGACATGGAACCTCTTTAAAGGTGACATCAGTGAACAGCTGATCAAGGAAACTGCCGATGCCATGGTAGAACACGGTTTCCGCGATGCCGGTTACGAATACATCTTTATAGATGACTTGTGGCAGGGAGGTCGTGACCGCCATAATAACATCATTCCAGACCCTAAGAAATTCCCGAATGGCATCAAGGCACTTGCCGACTATGTTCACTCCAAGGGATTGAAGTTGGGTATCTATTCTGATGCCGCCCAGCTTACCTGCGGTGGATGGACAGCCAGTTATGGTTTCGAGGAGCAGGATGCCCGCACCTTTGCTTCGTGGGGTATCGACTATCTGAAATATGATTACTGCAATGCTCCGGAGGACAGTGCCACAGCCCGTAAACGCTATCATACGATGGCTCAGGCTTTGAGCAAGTCGGGTAGAAACATCGTTCTCGGTATCTGTGAATGGGGACAGCGCAACGGCGAAGAATGGTGTGAGCAGGTAGGCGGTTCGCTCTGGAGAACCAGCTATGATGTAAGAGATATGTGGAAAGATATCGTGAAGCAAGGCGGTATGGGTATTCTCGATATCGTGAATATCACAGCACCGCTCGCCAAGGATGTTCGCCACGGACAGTGGCCTGATATGGATATGCTGGTTGTGGGACTGAATGGCAAGGGCGGACCATCCAGTGATCTGGGTGGAGTTGGCTGCAGCTATACTGAGTATCAGACCCAGATGAGTATGTGGTGCATGATGTCATCAGTATTGGCATTGAGCAACGATCTCAGAAAGCTTTCTGTTGAGGATAAGCGCATTCTCCTGAACAAGGAAATCATCGCCATTGATCAGGATCCGTTGGGCAAGGCTGCTGAGCGCAAGGTAAATCAGGCTGATCATCAGATTTATGTTCGTCCTTTAGCAAATGGTTCTCATGCCGTTGCCATTCTTAACTGTGGTGATAAAGATAAGTCTATTCAGGCAGATTTCAAGCAGTTGGGCTTAAACGGCAAGTATCTGGTAAGAGATGTATGGCAGCATCGCGACATTGCCAAGAAGGCAAACAGATGGAAAGGCACCGTGAAAGCTCACGAAACCAAGGTGTTTGTATTGAAATAAGCTATAAGTTGGGCTCTCTTTCTAAGTATGAAGAGAGCCCCTACTTTTTTACTTTTAAGGGACGTTATGATAAATAGCGCTTATGGTAATATCAAACTAATTGATAAGTAGAACGGATAAACTGGTGGCATGGTGAATTACCATGCCTCCAGTTTATCTGCTATCTCAGGCATCTTTTCCTTGTTGAATACAGGATTCTTGCCTTCCTTCTTCTGCTGGCGGTAATCCTGCAACAGGAAGACAGCCTGGCGAGAAAGTAAAACGATGGCAGCAAGATTACAAAGTGTAAGAAGTGCCATAGTGATGTCTGCAAAGCTCCAGGCAAAATCCAGCGACACGATGGCTCCAATCATCACCATCGCTGCCACGGCAAGGCGATAGATAAATACGCCCAGTCTGGAATCCTTGATATATCTTACGTTGGTCTCACCATAATAATAATTGCCGATGATACTGCTAAAGGCAAAGAGCCATATCATGACTGCTACAAAAGGATTTCCGATGCTTCCGATTTCGTGGGTCAAGGCATCCTGAGTCAGTTGGATACCATTGGATGCAGTGACATCTACCCCGCTCATAAGGATGATGAATGCTGTGCAGGAACATACTACCAAGGTATCCGTGAAGACACCCAGCGCCTGAATCAATCCCTGTTTTACCGGATGGCTCACCGTAGCCACCGCAGCAGCATTAGGAGCACTACCCTCGCCGGCCTCATTGCTGAACAAGCCTCGCTTGATGCCCTGAATCACTGTGACGCCCAGTACTCCACCTGCAGCCTGATTGAATCCGAAGGCATTTTCAATAATGATTAATAATACCTTAGGCAAACTGGTGATATTCCAAATCACCACGCCAACGGCTATCAGGAGATAGACAACCGCCATGACAGGAACCACCGTAGAAGAGAACTTTGCTACTCTCTGAATACCACCAAAGATGATGAGCAATGTAAGCGCCGTGAGTATGATGCCCATGGTGGCAGGTTCGATACCAAAAGCCTTCTGCCATGCCAGACAGATGGTGTTGCTCTGAACGGAATTGTAGGCAAAACCAAAGGTGATGATCATGAGAACAGCAAAAAGGATACCCATCCAGCCCTTTCCCAATCCATATTTCATATAATAGGCAGGTCCACCATAGAAAGAAGTCTTACCTTTGCGCTTATAGAGTTGGGCAAGCGTAGATTCGATGAAGGCTGAAGCAGAACCCAGCAAAGCGAGCATCCACATCCAGAAGACAGCTCCCGGACCGCCGATGCTGATGGCTGTAGCTACTCCTGCAAGATTACCTGTACCAATTCTACTGGCCAATGCCACCACGAAAGCCTGGAAGGAAGAGATGTGCTTCATCTCACCATCCACCTTTACATCCATAGACAGTTCTTCCTGGCCAATCTCCTCTGGTTGAACCTTATCGGGATGCAGCAGGAGCCTGACCATCTCGCGGATGAGACGAAACTGCACGAAACGGGTACGCCAAGTGAAAAACACGGCACAGCATATCAAGATGGTGATGATGATATACGACCAAAGAAAATCGCTAACCTGAACTAAAATATTCTGTATTGAATCTATCATTTTATTTATTTAAATCACTCTAAGTTATCTATTTGAATCACTCTAAATGTTCATTCCGACTGCAAAATTACTATTTTTTTTCGAAAAAAAGCATCGTTTAGGGAAATTCCTCTATCGGTTTAGGGAAAATCCTTACTATACCTCCAGAAATCGCCTTATCTTTGCAGCAGAAATCAGAAAGATGACGGAATTGACGATGATTCTGGAATCTGATGGTTTCCTGGAAAATGGAAGTTTAACATATAAAATAAGATAAGATTATGAAGAAGTTAATCATAGCACTAGTAGCAATGTTCATGATGACATTCACTTCTGCATCAGCAATGAGTTATGAACAGGCTCGCCAGCAGGCTCTGTTCCTGACAGACAAGATGGCTTACGAGCTGAATCTGACAGATGATCAGTATGAGGCAGCCTATGAGGTGAACCTCGACTATCTGATGGGCGTGGATACCTACGACGATCTCTACGGCATCTATTGGCGTCAGCGTAATCTCGACTTGAGCTACATCCTTTTGGATTGGCAGTATCGCTCATTCTGTGCCGCAAGCTATTTCTACCGTCCTCTTTACTGGGATGGTGGATACTTCCACTTCGGCATCTATGCACGCTACCCTCGCAGAGATTACTTCTTCTTCGGAAGACCTCATTTCTATGCTGTATATCGTGGTGGACACAGCTGGAGAATGAATGGTGGCAGAAGCTGGTATCACGGACGTGAATTCGGCGGTCCGCGCCCTATCGGTGTTCGAGGTCAGGAACCAAGATTCGGTATGCGCGATGGATTCAACCGTGGCGATTATGGTCGTGGCAAGACGTTCGGTAACCTCAATCGTCAGAGCAGTACAAGAACTACGGTTACACGTGATCATTCTTTCGGCAACAGTCGCCAAAATAATGCTACCTTTGGAAACGGTGTCCGTGGCGGTGGTTCTTTCGGAGGTTATAACCGAAGTGGATTCGGCAGTGGCTCTACCAACAACAGCCGTTCGTTTAATAATGGTTTCACTCCACGTTCCAGCACTCCAAGCAGGGGATCTTTCGGTGGAAACCGTGGCGGCAATTCGTTGAATAATAGCCGTTCATTCAACAGTGGAAGCCGTTCCTTTGGCGGAGGCAACAATGGTGCCCGCAGTTCCTTTGGAGGTGGTTTTTCCCATAGCAAGAGCAATAATGGCGGCGGTTCATTCGGTGGCAGAAGATAGTTAAGACCAATTTATCAAACCAAATATATACCAAAAGAAGGGACATTCCAAGTGATTGGGATGCCCCTTTGCTTTTTTCAGTATGATGAATTGATGTACTATCAAAGATCATCAAAAAAGATAATCTACAGAACTATATAATTGAATGACAAATATATAGATGATAAAGAGAGGAGCAGACAGGCGAACTCCATCCGCCATAGCCTCTCCCATTGCCTCAATACTGTTCAGTCTTTGGCTGACTACGCCGAAAGACTGTGCCATGACAATGACCATAAAACAGATATAGGGCAAGATGCTTCTGGAAAAACTGCTGGAGGCATATCCTCCCATCACATTGAGCAGGATGGCATGAGGGATGAGCGTGAGCAACAGCATCACACCGATAAACAGAACGAATTCCAGGCAAACCAACCGCAAGGCATTGCGCTGTCGGTAAACCTTATGGTCGTATTTTAACAAGCCGCTAGCCCGTAGCGTTCCCCAGGCAATGCTGATCAGCAACAGCCATACCAGCCAAGGTGACTGCAGGTTGGCGGTGAAAGTGCCGAAGAACCATCGGATACCTTCCGGGCTGAGCAATGACCGGGGAAAGACATCGGGCATAGCGGCAGTGATGAGCCAGGAAGCCAGCACCAGTACGATCTGTGCCAGTATCAGCAGGAACATGGCATAGCCACATATCCTGCTGAATGTATGACTATTCTTCATCAGCCTGCAAATTATCAATATCGATGATACGTAACTCGCAGGCACGTACCACGAGTCGGGTGGCATTCACGCTCATGCCATTATTTCCATCAGGGAAGAGCTTCTGTACGAGTTCATTCTGCCGTTTTTCCAGACTCTTTACTCCGAATGGCATACCTCGCAGATTCGTGATTTGCTCCTTGGTATAACCCAGGGCGAGATGGCGGAGGAATCGCTCGTCGTACTCATCAATCTCGTAATTGATCATCGCCTCCTGATGCATCAGTTGGCTTCCTACGCTCTGCTTGAATCTATCAACAATCTTCTGGAGAATCGGCTGGTTGAAAACCAGTTTCTTTCCACTCATGCAGGATGCCACATCACCACGGGTCAGCAATTCTCCGCTCTTGAGGATGATGCCTTCACATCCTGCATCGAGCACATCTACCCATAACTTCTCGTTGAGAATCTCACCGGTAAAGATCAGAACCTTCACATCAGGATACTGTTCCTTTGTACTACGGCAAATTTCTACTCCAACAGTGGTGGAGCCACCCAGGCCAAGATCAAGCAGTACAAGGTCTGGCTTTTGCTGTTTGATGAGTTTCCAATAAGCGATTTCACTATCCGCAGTGCCGATGATTTCAGCTTCGGGTATGTCGTTCTTGAAGATTCCTTCTGTGCCTTTCAATTCCAGAGGCACATCCTCTACTATAATAACCTTAAAATTGTCCATATCTATGTTTTTAATATTTTTTTCGGTAAAACGATTTCTATCATGAGTTTGCCGTCTGATGACGGCTTGGCAAGAATGCCGCAGCCACGCAGGTTGGTTGCCTCCCCTATTTCTCTCACAATCTGGCGGGCCACCAGATATTTCATATCGCTGGTGAGCGGTGTGAAGAGATGTGGATGCCGGGTTGCGTCAAATGGAATATCGTGAAGGATATACTGGCAGGTAACATAGGCGGATGATGAGGTTGCTTCCTGATAAGTGAAGTTCTTCACTCCGCCTGTGATAAGCTTCCTGAGATATGCCAGCAAGTCTGCGTCGCATTTCACGGTTCCTTCCACCTGCTCCATTGCCTGTGCGCTGAGCATCGTGTATATTGCCTTGTAGTAATCCACCAACTCCTGCAGGGAAGTAACATCCTCCGGTGTACTGTCGATAAGCTGTCTGATTCGCGATGGGTAATACATCGTTTCGTGCTTGAGCGTAGAGAGACAGTTGTCGAGTACGGAATTGGCAATGTGCAACTTTCCGTTTTCATACTCTGCACGATGCAGCTCATCTTCTGCCATTTCTATATTCGTAGCCTCATTCTGCTGCATATCAATGCTTTGCTTCAGTGCCTGCGAGATACGTTCCACCACCTCGTTGAGCTGAGGGAAAAGCTGAACGTTACGTATGTTATTGCTGCCGGATGGAGTCCAGATTCCGGTAATCTGTTTCAGCTTATCCGTGTTGGAATCACCACTGAGCAGCACCTTGTTGATGCCATTGATCTTTTCTACGGCATAGCGATAACGGAGGATGTGGCGATAGTATAGCAGATAATATGCCAGTGGCAATTGTAATAGCAGGATAATCAGCAAGACGATGGCTACAGCCTTCGAGTTTTCTGAAGTCTGCATGGTTCTTACGTAGTTATCGAGCGAATTATCCGCACTCCGTTCACGGAAGAGCTGTGTATATACCTTGTTGTTACTATCGTATAGTTCCCATTTGTGGAGCGCCAGCGCTGCCACGGCACTCTCATTGCGGATATCGAGTATGATCTCGTAGTTGGTTGGCAAACTGTCGTGCAGCCATTGGATTTCGGCAGCGGTTCCTTTCATGGGATGTGCCACCATCAGATATTTCCCATCTGGATTCAATGTCAGATAGTATCGGTTGAGATAGCTGCGAGACGAATCTGCCATAGCCAGGGTCCGCTCGTAGGTACCATTGATATTACTGAAATAGGCACTGTCGGCATAGGATGCTGCTTTTTGCAGCAATCGCGATGTCTGCTTATTGCCCCAGTGCCTGTCAGTTCTGTGCTTGTCAGTTCTGTGCATAGAGACATTTTCCCGAGTGCTTCCCTGTACGGCAGATGGGATATTACACCCTATCAGCATCAAGGCAAGTATCAGTATCATTTGCATTTTCCGAATACCGCAAGGCAGTCGGAAAGTGAACCTACTACCCTTTCCCGGCTCACTCTCTGCCTGAATATTACAAGGAGAGAAGAGCGAGCTGATTTTCTTGTACTTATCGATGATGCCCTTACAGTTGAGCAAACCGAATCCATGTCCGCCGGTATAGGTGCGGTCGAAGATATGTTCCAGTGTTTCTTCATCCATACCTTTTCCCGTATCTTCTACAGATATTTCTACAAATGCCTGATGGCTCTTGGCACTAACCACCACCTCACCTCCTGCAGGTGTAAACTTCCTGGCGTTGTCGGCGATGGTGTTAATCATGAATAGTGTCAGCGTACGATCTGCCTTTACCATGGCATCCGTAGGTTGTACGGTCAGTTTGACCCCACGCATCTGAAAACTCATTTTTCCTTTGGCTACAATATCGAAAAGTGGCTGGAGCGGGAAGCTCTCTATGCGGAGATTGATGGCTCCCTGGCGCATCTGTATCCAATCGGTGAGAATGGAATTATATTGATTGATTTTATCAGTCAACTCTGAGATATAGGTATATCGCTCCTGTCTTACTTCTTCCGTATCATTGCTCTTCATCAGCCTATCTACCTCATGGATCATACGGTCGATAAATGGGGTGATGCTATTGACCAGAGAAAGCTTGGCACGCTGTTCCAGGTTGCGACGCCTATTGTCTGATATATGAAGCAGAACCATACTCTTGGCTTCTTCCAATTCTTCATGCTTTTCTGATAACGAATTGATATGCTGCATGTTCTGTTCTTCCCATTCATGTAAAGGTATGAGCAGGGATTCTACAGAACTTTCCTTGGTATTACGGCGCTTCATTCTGTCGAATACATAGAGCAAGACCACAACCAGGACAATCATAAAGATTACCGCAGCAATCATCGTGTTCAGCTGGACGGCATTGTTGTCCAACTGAGTGGCACGCGCTTCCAACTGCCTGTCTTGTCGGCTCTGCTCCTGCAAGTCGAGGTAAATATTGCGGTTGTAATCGCTTTCCGGCTTATCATCGATGGCAGAATAAACCAGGCTGAGTCTTTCTCGGATAGATGCCACCAGGTCGGGCGCCTGCTGGATGGCTCTGTTCTGGTTGAGTGCCCTATTCAGGCAATCACCTGCCGATTTATAATCCTTGATCTGCCAGTAGCATTCTGCCAGTGTGCGGTATGCTCCTGCCGTCTGGTAAACGTCTCCATATTCAGAAAAGATATTGAGTGCGCGTTGCGCAAAGTTACCTGCCAGAAGTTCCAAAGGCATCTGTTCTACGTTAAGATACTGGAAAGCCGGCAGATTGTTTTTTACCAGGAAATCGCGCTGTTCCGGATCCTGAATATGTTCGCTGATAGATTGCAGTGCGTTTGCCTGCCAGTATGGATAAGGATTGCTGCCACTAGCCAAAAAGTAGAGGCGAATGAGCATATCAAATTCCGCCTGACAGATTTCCTGTGGGGTGCCATGAGTGATGGCGCCACCAGCTCCCATATTATAAAGATAGTTGAGATACTGTGCCGTATCCTGTTCCACTTCATCCGGGTCAAGATCTGCCAGCGCATTGAGCATCGGCTTGTCTAGCTGTACATAATAAAAATAGGTGGCAGCAACGATATCAAACTCACTCTTCGCATAAATGGCGCGATGACGCTCTCGAAGAGGAAGGTTATCTATTTCCTCACCGATTCTTCGCAGTTTACGGATGGCTTTTTCTCTAAAGCTGTAGAAATCCTTGTTGCGGGCCTCACGCTGACAGAGTCGCATATTCTGAACGTCGGCAATAAGGAGTTCTATCTGATTGTCACTGCGTTTGTTAACCTTGTCCAGCCATCGCTTGGCAGTATGGTAATCCATCTTGGCAATAGCCACAAAAGCCAGGTTGTTGCAAGCCTCTGCGTATCCGGCAGGATAGTCTTCGGAAAGAGTCAAAGCCTTCTCTGCCAATACTTTAGTAGAATCAAGGTTACGATAGTGAAGCGCATAAGAAAGATAATTCAGCTCATCTACTTCGCCCTTATGCGATGGCGAACAAGCTGAAAAAACAAACATCGCCACCATCATACAGATGATGGCGATGCCATAAATATGATGAAATCTTTTATGCATCCTGATTATGCACGTGCCTTAGCAATGTAGCCCAAAGCTTCCTGGCACTTGGCTGTGATGGCAGCCCAATCTGCTGCAGCAACAGTCTCCTTAGGGAAGAGCTTAGAACCCATACCTACACAGAGAACACCTGCCTTGATCCAAGGAGTAAGGTTCTCCTCTGTTGGCTCTACTGCACCTGTTACCATAATGTTGCTCCAACGCAATGGTGCCATTACATTCTTAACGAATGAAGGACCACCTACATTACCTGCAGGGAATACCTTGGTTACATCGCAACCTGCTGCCTGAGCATTGTTGATCTCTGTTACAGAACCACAACCTGGTGAATAAGGCACCAAACGACGGTTACATACTGGAGCAATGTCAGGGTTGAAGTTAGGACCAACGATGAAGTTTGCACCCAACTGGAGATACAAGGAAGCTGTACCAGCATCAACCACTGTGCCAGCACCCAAGATCATCTCAGGGCACTCCTTATCAGCCCACTTTACCAACTCTCCGAAAATCTCGTGAGCGAAATCGCCACGGTTGGTGAATTCAAATACGCGAACGCCACCCTCGTAGCATGCCTTGATCACGTTCTTGCAGATTTCGATATCTTTATTGAAGAATACAGGAACCATACCAGTCTCTTTCATAGCTGCCATGACCTGCATTTTGCTAAACTTTGCCATTTTCTTGTTTTAATGTTAAATGTTTAATGTTAAGTGTTATCGCTGTACACGACCATTAGCGTTACCGCCAGCAAGGCTCTCAACCTCGTCAACAGAAACCAAGTTGAAGTCGCCAGGGATAGTGTGCTTCAAGGCAGAAGCTGCAACAGCGAACTCAAGTGCCTCGCCCTGAGTCTCCTTAGTCAAGAGACCATGGATCAAACCACCAGAGAAAGAGTCACCACCACCCACGCGGTCGATGATAGGGTTGATGTCGTAGTGCTTGCTCTGATAGAACTCCTTACCATCATAGATAAGAGCCTTCCAGCCATTATGAGTAGCAGAAAGAGACTCACGGAGCGTAGAAACGACATACTTGAAGCCGAACTCCTCCATCATTCCCTTGAAGATGCCATAGTAACCCTCAGCATCAGTCTTGCCGCCTTCTACGTCTGCATCTGGCTTGAAGCCCAGGCAAAGCTGAGCATCTTCCTCGTTACCGATGCAAACATCTACATACTGCATCAATGGGCGCATAACAGAGATAGCCTTCTCTGATGTCCAGAGCTTCTTGCGGAAGTTGAGGTCAACAGATACTGTTACGCCATGACGCTTAGCTGCCTCACAAGCCAACTTGGTCAATTCTGCAGCCTTGTCGCTGATAGCAGGAGTAATTCCGCTCCAGTGGAACCACTGAGCACCCTCCATGATCTTGTCAAAGTCGAAATCAGAAGGATCAGCCTCTGCGATAGCGCTGTGAGCACGGTCGTAGATAACCTTAGATGGGCGCATAGAAGCACCTGTCTCTGCATAGTAGAGACCTACTCTATCACCACCGCGGGCGATAAACTCAGTATTGACGCCATAACGACGAAGACCATTTACTGCAATCTGGCCAATCTCGTGCTTTGGCAACTTTGATACGAAATATGCATCGTGACCATAGTTAGCAAGGCTAACAGCAACGTTAGCCTCACCACCACCAGGGATGATGCGAAGTGACTCACTCTGGATGAAACGATCGTTGCCTTCTGGTGACAAACGAAGCATAATCTCGCCTAATGTTACAATCTTTGCCATTGTTTGATAGTTTTAATTTCTTTGTTTTTATTGTTTGTTTACTAATAGACAATTTTGTTGTAGTTGTCCGTAACCGTTGGCAAAAATAGCTATAATTTCTCGAATACCAAAATTTAATCGCAGTTTTTTTCATTTATCGCCCTATTTTTTCGTGTTTTTCTCACTTTTTCCCTTTTTTTCTCCTTTTTTTTCGATTTTTGTGCAAAAAAAGAGCTGTGCATTCGCACAATTCAAAAAAATGTTGTATATTTGCGCCCGAATGCTGACGGTGTGACCGCACACAAACCAGCAGTTCAACAAAACATAGTAAAAAAGCACAGTTTGTGCGCACAGTTATGAAAGGAACGCTGTCGTCTTTCTAGATAAAAGTCTCCTACTATATAATAATGTACGTGCGATGTGCTCTAACCATAAACTTAAAAACAATGGCCGAAAGAATCAGAATCAAGGATATCGCCGAAAGAGCAGGCGTATCTGTAGGAACAGTGGACCGTGTGCTCCACGACCGCCCGAACGTGTCGAAGCCGGCTCGTGAGAAGGTGGAACAAGCGCTCAAGGAAATGAATTATCAACCTAATATGTATGCCAGTGCATTGGCATACAACAAGGCTTATACTTTTTATCTTCTGATACCGAAGCATGAGTCGGAAGCCTATTGGGAAGAGATAGAAGAAGGTGCAAGAAAGTGCGAAGACCAGCGCCGGGATTTCCATATTGATGTTGAGATTCGATTCTTTGAACGTTCCAGTGAGGATTCTTTCAAGGCTGTTTCACAAGAGATTCTTGATGCCAATCCGGAAGGTGTTATCATAGTACCATCATCTTTGGAAGTGACACGTAGTTTTACAGACCAGTTGCATCAGAAGGGTATTCCGTTTATCCTGCTCGACTCATATATGCCAGACTTGCGTCCTCTCTCCTTCTATGGACAGGATTCTTTCTGCTCTGGCTACTTTGCAGCCAAGATGCTGATGATGCTTGCGGGCAATGAGAAAGAGGTGATGCTGATGAGACAGACCAAGGATGGCCATGTGGTCAGCAAGCAGCAGGATAACCGTGAGGTGGGATTCCGTCATTATATGCACGATCATTTCCCACAGATTGTCATCAATGTGCTTGATCTTCCGCTCAATGGAACCCGCAACGAGTACCAGAAGATGCTGGGGCAGTACTTTGATGAACATCCTGCTACACATCATTGTATAACAATGACATCGAAGGCGCATATCGTGGGAGATTATCTGCTTAAGTCCAATCGCCGTGATGTACAGATCATGGGTTATGATATGGTGGGCAAGAATGCGAAATGTCTGCGCGAAGGCAGCATCTCGTTCCTCATCGCACAGCATGCCTATATGCAGGGCTACTATTGCGTGGATACCCTCTTCCGTGCCATCGTTCTCAAGAAGAAGGTGAATCCGGTGAATTACATGCCTATTGAGCTGCTGATGAAGGAGAATATCGATTTCTACCGCAGAACGCAGATCTAAGGCTGAAATGAAGCGACAAGAATAGAAATATAAATGATAAATAAACAAAAACAAAACTACAGAATGAAACTATCAAGCTTTATCAAGATTAACCCTGCCGACTCGGTAGTGGTTTGTTTGCGTCCTATGCAGAAGGGCGAGGTTATCGAGGTGGATGGCAAGAGTATCACTCTCTTGCAGGATACTCCAGCTGGTCATAAGGTGCTCATCGATGATGCTGCCGAGGGACAGAACATCATCAAGTATGGCTACCCTATCGGTCATGCCAAGCAGAATCTGAAGCAGGGTGAATGGGTGAATGAGAACAATCTCAAGACCAACCTTGCCGGTACGCTGGAATATACCTATAATCCAGTAGATGAGCAGTTGAACATTGCCAAGGAATCACGTACCTTCCAGGGCTATGTACGCAAGAATGGCGAAGTAGGTGTAAGAAACGAGGTGTGGGTAGTACCAACCGTAGGTTGCGTGAATGGTGTTGCCGAGAAACTCGTAGAGCTTCTGAAGAAGGAGACTGGCTGTGAGGGCATTGATGCCATCCACGCTTGGCACCATAATTTTGGTTGCTCTCAGCTTTCCGGCGACCACGAGAACACCCGCAAGGTTCTCCGTGATATCTGTCTGCATCCGAACGCTGGCGCTGTTCTCGTTCTCTCATTGGGTTGTGAGAACAATCAGCCTGACGACTTCATGAAGATGTTGGGCGATTACGATCAGGATCGCATCAAGCTCCTGGTAACACAGAAGGTTGAGGGTGATGAGATCGAAGAGGGAATGAAGATTCTCCGTGATCTTTATGCCAAGGCTAAGGAGGATAAGCGTGAGGAGGTACCGGTAAGCAAGCTTCGCGTAGGTTTGAAGTGTGGTGGCTCTGACGGCTTCAGTGGTATCACTGCTAACCCTCTCGTTGGTGAATTCTCAGACTGGTTGGTCGCTCAGGGTGGAACCAGCATCCTTACCGAGGTGCCAGAGATGTTTGGTGCTGAGACTATTCTGATGAACCGTTGTGAGAACAAGGAACTCTTCGACAAGACCGTTCATCTCATCAATGATTTCAAGGAGTACTTCCTCAGTCATGGTGAGCCTGTTGGTGAGAATCCTTCTCCAGGCAACAAGGCTGGCGGTATCTCTACTCTGGAAGATAAGGCACTGGGGTGTACCCAGAAGTGCGGTCGTGCTCCTGTCAGTGGCGTGCTGCAGTATGGTGACCGTTTGGAGACAACAGGTCTGAACCTCTTGTCAGCACCAGGCAATGACCTCGTGGCAGCAACCGCATTGGCTTCTGCAGGCTGTCAGCTTGTACTCTTCACAACGGGTCGTGGTACCCCATTCGGAACATTCGTTCCAACAATGAAGATTTCAACCAATAGCAAGCTTGCCCAGAACAAGCCAAATTGGATTGACTTCAATGCCGGAGAACTGGTTGAAGGCACCGATATGAAGGAGTTGGTAAACAAGTTCATCGATAAGATCATAGCAGTTGCCAGTGGCGAGGAAGCTCGCAACGAGTACAACGGCTATCGTGAGATTTCCATTTTCAAGAATGGAGTAACATTGTAATAACTTAAAAAGAAACATGAGTAATAAGAAAGGATTGTTGGCGTTGTCGCCATTGTTTTTGTTGATTGTCCTCATCGTGGCATTCACCGTCTATTCGGTAGATGCCAGTCATAAGGATACCAATTTGTCGCTCACCGTGGCATTTATGATCTCCAGTATCTATGCCATAGCGATTTCTGGTGGTATGCCCATCAAGAGTCGTGTAGATACCTATAGCAAGGGTGCCGGCGCCAACAATCTGATGCTCATGCTGTGGATATATGTATTGGCAGGTTCCTTCGCAGCTTCGGCTAAGGCGATGGGAGCTGTCGATGCAACCGTCAATCTTGCACTCAGCATTCTTCCCGCCAGCATGATTCTGCCGGGACTGTTTCTGGCAGCCTGCTTTATCTCCGTATCCATCGGAA
The DNA here is from genome assembly GCA_052356385.1 of Prevotella sp. Classification (GTDB taxonomy): domain Bacteria; phylum Bacteroidota; class Bacteroidia; order Bacteroidales; family Bacteroidaceae; genus Prevotella. Next base: position 51,285 of record DAWDAD010000004.1, on the reverse strand, counting down.
CAAGTGTAGGTACCGTTGTGGCACTTGTTCCGATAGCTGCGGGACTCGCCCACTCCATGGACGTTAATACAGGTATGATGACAGCTATCATCGTTGGTGGAGCTTATTTTGGAGATAATCTCTCCTTTATCTCTGATACCACGGTAGTAGCTACCCAGACTCAGAATTGCAAGATGAGCGATAAGTTCCGTGTCAATTCTCTTATCGTAGTACCTGCCGCCGTTATTGTACTGGCTATCTATGCCGTGATGGGTATCGGTCTGCAGGCACCTACTGATATTCCGGAGGTTGAATATGTCAAGGTAGTCCCTTATCTGGTAGTGCTTGTCACTGCTGTGGCGGGTATGAATGTGATGGCGGTTCTTACGATGGGAACATTGCTCTGTGGTGTGATTGGTGTAAGCTGTCAGCTCCTGGGTGCTACCGGAGGTTACGATCTCTTCGGCTGGTTCTCAGCCATGGGTAACGGAATCATCGGTATGGGCGAACTGGTCATCATCGCAATGATGGCGGGTGGCATGCTCGAAATCATCCGTGAGAATGGCGGTATCAATTATATCATCGACAAGATTACGGCACACGTCAGCAACAAGCGAGGAGCCGAACTGTCTATTGCAGCACTGGTTTCCATGGTCAATGTATGTACTGCCAACAATACGGTTGCCATCCTCACGGTAGGCAATATAGCCAAGAAAATCGGTGATAAGTTTGGAGTTGACAACCGCAAGGCAGCCAGTATCCTCGATACTTTCTCCTGTACGGTTCAAGGCTTGATACCATACGGAGTACAGATGCTTCTGGCAGCAGGTCTTGCCAATCTGAGTCCGATGGATATCCTTCCATACCTCTATTATCCTCTGGCTATCGGTATAGCTGCGCTGTTTTCGATACTATTTCGTTACCCGAAGCGATACAGCTAGAATGGAAGTAGCTTATTTCAATTGTTTAACTTTTAAATGAATACACGATGGATTTTTTACAGAGAAACCTTTTTGTCAAGCTGCGTTCCGATCACTTTCATACGAAGGAGGAGATGGAACCGATGACTACCTTCAAACAGAAGAAGATAGCCCAGATGATGAAGAACCTCAGCGATGTGCCTGCGGGTGAAGTACGCATGAACAATGGTTTCCTGAACCGACGTTTAGCCAGCATACAGGAAAACGAGCGTCATGCCATCGACACCTCTATTGAGACCATTCATTTACTTCGCATCATCGTATCCAATATCAATGGAATATTAGCCAATGGCGTTAATCTTGGCGGCATCATCGAGATGGGAAACTACCTGCGCACCAAGGGCGACAAGGTAGATTTCGTAAAACTGGAAAAATGGCTGCGCAAGCTCCGCATCCAGCGTATGGCGCAGTTGCAGGGCAGTGTACTTATCCTTTTCTTCGAATTTGAACAGGATGAGATACCTTTCGTGCGCCGTGTAGAACGTGGTGCCTACAAGCTGACCCTCCGTTCGCTTTATTATAACAGTCTCGATCAGCAGGAAATTTTATTCGAGCAGACCCAGGCTGGATTCGTTCGCACCACCGGTGGCACGATGCGCAAAAACCTGCGCCGCAGTATGCGATATCTGGAATATGCGCCCATAGAAACTATCAGCAATTTCTGCAATAACTTCTACCGCTCGCTCTCAGAAATCGAAGAATAATATAAAATATATAAAAAATAAGCATACTCTGTGACGAATTTCAAGTGATTTTCGTACCTTTGCATCTATGAAACGATTTTGTATAACAATAATATCATCTATTATAACACTATGCGCAAGTGCGCAGGTGCAATGCGAGGATACCTGCAGTCATGTGCATGGCATAGACCTCAGCCACTATCAGGGCAATGTATTCTGGGAAACGGTGGGCGATAACTCCAAGATGGCGTATGTCTATCTGAAGGCTACCGAAGGTGGAACCAATGTAGATAGCAAATATAAGCAGAATATTGATCTGGCTCATAGATATGGACTCAAGGTGGGTTCATACCACTTTTATCGTGCCCGTATTCCTCAGCAAACCCAGTTGAAGAATTTCAAGGCACAGTGCCGACCAGGCGACCAGGATCTCTTGCCGATGATCGACGTAGAGACCAAGAGTGGTTTGGAAACAGAAGAATTTTGCGACTCACTCTTCAAGTTCCTGCATCTCGTGGAAAAGGCATACAGACAGAAGCCGCTCATCTATACGGGTGCCAACTTCTATGACCATTATCTCTTGGGAAAGCTCGACAGCTACAAGCTGATGATAGCACAATATACCAAGCGAGAACCAGTGCTCAAGGATGGAAGAGACTTTGAAATGTGGCAATATACCGGTAAGGGAAAACTGAACGGTATCAATGGCTACGTGGATAAGAGTAGATTCATGGGCAGGCATCGATTGAGAGAGATTAGATTCAGACACAGATAAGGCTTTGTAACTTTGAACTTGGAGCTTTTAACTTGATGATTAGTTTCAAGGTAAAGAGTGAATAAGGTCTGAAAGCATAGAAACGATTTTAGTAAAATATAAACTTTAAATAAAACTATGGCAATTATTAAATGTCCAGAATGTGGCCGCCAGATCAGTGACAAGGCTCCAACCTGTCCTAGTTGTGGCGTTGAGATAGCTGGAAAAATCACTAAATGCCCTCATTGCGGTGAGGTTTATTTCAGCAGTCAGGAGATGTGCCCAAACTGCCATGAGATAGCAGTGGGTGTTACGCATCCTGTTGCATCATCTGCAGCTGTAAAAGATCCAACACCGGTTGCATCTCCGTCTCCGGTATCTTCTCCAGCTTCAGAGATTCCTTCGACTTCTCAAGTAGTATCTTCTACTTCTCAGACTGTCCCTCCAACCCCTCCTGTCCCACCAGTACCTCCTGTACGTCGTCCTGGTGTTACTGCGAGCGGAAATGATGGCGGAGAGGGCAATACTCCTCAGGAACCACAGAAGAAAAAGAACACCCGCTCTATCTTCATCATCTCATTCATCTTTGCTGTCTTGGCGTGTGGCATTATGTATTACTTCTACGACAGTGCCAATCGCAACAAGGAGATGGAAGCTTATGAGTATGCGATGCAAAGCAGCGATCCGATGGTACTGCAGAGTTATCTCGATACCTACAAGGATGCGGATGAAGCACATCGCGATTCCATCATGGCTCATCTAGACCTGTTGAAGCAGAACGACCAGGATTGGACCAATGCGGTAGTGAGCGGATCGAAAGAAGCTTTGGAAGCATATCTCCAGAAGTATCCTAACAGTTTGCATAAGCAGGAAGCGTTGCTTAAAATAGATTCCCTCGACTGGAATGTAGCTAAGGCTGCAGATACAGCTGATGCCTACCAGGCATACCTGAATGCTCATACAGATGGTGCTCATATCGAAGAGGCAGAAAATGCCCTGAAGAAGGTGAAGAGCCGTGACCTCCAGCCAGAAGAAAAGCAGATGGTGAGCGGATTGTTCCGTCAGTTCTTCCAGAGCATCAATTCCCGTAATGCGGATGGATTGACAGCTACCTGCGAGGATATTCTCTCTTCCCTGCTTGGTAAGAACTCGGCTACCAAGGCTGATGTCGTTACCTTTATGGACAAGCTCTATAAAGATAATGTAGCCAATATGAACTGGCACATCAACAACGACTACCAGATCAAGAAGCGCGAGGTTGGCGATGAGGAATATGAGTATCAGGTACAGTTCTCTGCCCGTCAGGACGTAGATATGACAGATGGCTCGAAGAAGGAACAGCTCTTTAAGATTTCTGCAGTTGTTTCACCTGATGGCAAAGTTTCTGCCTTCAATATGAACAAGGTTTCTGAGCCACAGCAATAGAATTTTCTGATTAAAAGATTCGTAAGTTCTAAAACAATATAAAAGAATCATAAGATTCAAAAACAATATAAAAAGAAAGCTCCGATGGATTTGTTGAGTCCATCGGAGCTTTCTTTTTTCCTTTTACTTTGCTTCCTTCATCTGTCGGAGCAATTCCTTCTGTTTTTCATTCAGACCAGTAGGCAACTTCACGTTATAGGTAATCATCAGATCACCGAAGGTTCCATCACCTCTGTCATAACCCTTGCCGCGAACACGTACCTTGGTACCGTTCTGGGTTTCTGGTTTGATTTTCAGTTTAATCTTTGAACCATTGCTCAATGTGATGATACCCTCACCACCGAGCAGTGCGGTGTACATGTCGATATTCACATTCATGTTCATCTCGCCGGTATTCGTTCTGCCGCTACGGCCACCGCAGCCACCGTTACATCCACCTGTACCATATTCTGCACCGGCACCGAAACCAGCACCGGCACCGCCGAATCCGCCAAAGCCACCGAAACCGGCACCTTGTGAACCACGGGCACGACCTCCACCGAAGAGATTTTCGAAGAAGCTGGAGAAACCACCTCCTCCACCACCGAAGCTGCTGAAGTCGAAGCCTTCGAATGGATTTCCACCAGCGGCACCTCCGCCGGCAGCTCCATCATAGCCTCCACCACCGAAGCCTCCTACATTCTTCCACTGTTCGCCGTACTGGTCGTACTTAGCACGCTTGTCCGGATCCGAAATCACCTCATACGCCTCGTTCAGCGCCTGGAACTTAGCCTTTGCCTTTGGGTCGTTAGGATGCAAATCCGGATGAAACTGTTTAGCACGCTTGCGATATGCAGCGCGCACATCCTTCTGCGGGATGTTCTTATCTACACCGAGAATCTTGTAATAATCTACAAATGCCATAGTATAATACCTCCTATTTTTATGATTTTTATAAGAATCCAACAAAAAGTATGCCGTAATTGCCAACTTTTTTGTAATTTTGCAGTTGAAACAAATAAATTCGAGAAAAAAGTATGAAACAGTTATTCGCAGCGCTCTTGTTGGCGCTCACTTTTAATTCGCAGGCAATGGCTCAGCCGCGCACCGTCAAACTCAGAGTGATTCAGACGAGTGATGTCCATGGTTCTTTCTTCCCATACGATTTCATCAATCGCAAACCGAAGGCAGGAACCCTGGCACGCGTATCCTCTTATGTAAACGATCTGCGCAAGACCTATAAGGACAATGTCATCCTCCTGGAGAATGGCGATATCCTTCAGGGACAACCTACCTGCTACTTCTATAATTATATCAACACCCAGGCTCGTAATGTAGCAGCTGATGTCGTCAACTATATGAAGTATGATGCCCAGGCTTTCGGTAATCACGATGTAGAGACTGGACATGCGGTTTATGACAAGTGGATCAAGGAGTTAAACTGCCCGGTGCTGGGTGCCAATATCATTGATACCAAGACCGGTGAGCCTTATGTGAAGCCTTATATCATCCTGAACCGTGAGGGTGTGAAGATAGCCGTTCTCGGTATGTTGACTCCAGCTATTCCCAACTGGCTGACAGAGAATCTCTGGAGCGGAATGAAGTTTGAGAATATGGTGACCTGTGCCCGTAAATGGATGAAGATTATCCAGGAGAAGGAGAAGCCGGATGTTGTCATCGGAGTCTTCCACAGCGGTAAGGATGGCGGTATTGTCACTCCCGAATATGAGGAGGATGCCTCCCTGCGGGTAGCAAAGGAGGTGCCAGGCTTCGATATGGTACTCTTCGGACATGACCATACCCGCTGCAATGAGACGATCCTGAATGTGGAAGGTAAGCCTGTGGTGTGTCTCGACCCTGCCAATAATGCACTGAATGTGGCAGATGCCGAGGTGACCATTACCCTGAACAAGAAGAAGGTGAATGGCAAAAAACAGTATGTTGTGACAGACAAGAAGATAGTTGGCAGTCTGCCAGATGTGACAAAATGTCCTATTGATGAGGATTTCATGAAGGCATTCGAGCCTCAGATTGCAGAAATCAACAAGTTTGTCAGCAAGCAGATCGGAACTTTCAAGAATACCATTCACAGCCGCGAGTCTTTCTTCGGCAGCTGCGCCTTCAATGACTTCATCCTCAACCTGCAGCTTCAGATCACGAATGCTGATATCGCCTTCAATGCGCCCCTCCAGTTTAATTCTACCATCCAGGCGGGACCTATCTACGTTGGTGATATGTTCAATCTCTATAAATATGAGAACCAGCTCTATGTGATGCGCCTTACAGGTGAGGAGATCCGCAAGCATCTGGAGATGAGCTATGATCTCTGGGTGAATACGATGAAGAGTCCTGAAGACCATCTGCTCCTGCTCGATACCCAGACCAAGGGCGACCAGCAGCGTCTGGGCTTCAAGAACCTCTCCTTCAATTTTGACAGTGCTGCCGGCATCGATTATGAGGTAGATGTTACCAAGCCAGACGGAGAGAAGGTGAAGATTCTGCGTATGAGCAATGGTCAGCCTTTCGATGAGAAGAAGTGGTATAAGGTAGCAGTGAACAGTTATCGTGGCAATGGCGGCGGAGAGCTCCTCACCCGTGGTGCCGGTATTCCAAAGGATAGTCTGGATAGCAGAATCATCTATCGCAGTGAGCGCGACCAGCGTTACTATCTGATGGAGGCCATCGAAAAGATGGGAACCGTAGATGCCAAACCAAACAACAACTGGAAGTTTGTGCCGGAAGCATGGACCAAGCCTGCTGCCCAGCGTGACTATGAGTTGCTTTTCGGAAAGAAAAAATAATAGATTATGAAGTATTGGTTTATATTTTGCAAGACAGATATCTTGCTCGAGAAGAGAGAAGATGGAACCTATACGATTCCATGTAGTGAGGAAAGTCCGATAGCAACCAAGCCTTGGACCCATATCCTCAACATCACACCGATGAATGACGGTACGGAAGTGAAGACTTTCACCATTCCAGAGCCCGTAACCGACAATCCGAAATATGAGATGTGCGGTTTGCGTCCTAGCTTTTACAAGCTCTCCCCTGAGTTGTATCAGAAAGCGGGAAAATGTCAGGAACTGAACTATTGGGATATGAACACCCAGTTTTGCGGTGTATGCGGTTCACCTATGAAGATGTCAACAGATATCAGTAAGAAGTGTACCGAGTGTGGCAAGTCTGTCTGGCCCTCTCTCGCTACAGCCATCATCGTTCTTATCAAGAAGGGCGATCAGGTGCTGCTGGTTCATGCCCGCAACTTCAAGGGTAACTTCGATTCCCTGGTAGCCGGTTTTGTGGAAACAGGTGAGAGTCTGGAGGAAGCCGTTCATCGTGAGGTGATGGAAGAAACTGGTCTGACCATCAAGAACCTCAAGTATTTCGGTTCTCAGCCATGGCCGTACCCAAGTGGCTTGATGGTAGGATATACAGCCGAATATGTAGATGGTGAGATTCATCTTCAGAAGGAAGAGCTTTCCCGCGGCAAATGGTTCAGCAAGGACAATCTCCCTGTTCTGCCGGAGAAATTGTCGATTGCCCGCAAACTCATTGATGCCTGGTTGGAGAATAGAATATAAACTTTCGCAAGCAGACTATACTCGCCCTGGACTAATGATAAGTATAGGGTAGAATCTTGAAATTAAGAAATACAGAAGAGATGAAAGAAAAACTTTGGAATGCGAATTACATCAAGGTGATGACCACCAACTTTCTGCTCTACTTTGCCTTCTATCTCCTTACCCCACTCCTACCACTCTATCTGAGTGAAACTTTCGGGGCTACGAAGGATGTGATAGGCATTGTTCTGAGCGGATATACGGTGGCGGCACTCATCATCCGTCCGTTTAGCGGATATGTGGTGGATGGATTTTCCCGTAAGAAAGTGCTGATGGTCTGTCTGACGGCTTTTGCCATCTTCTTTGCAGGATACATAGCAGCCAGTACCATCCTGATGTTTGCCATCTGCCGAACCCTGCATGGTGGACCTTTCGGAGCGGTAACTGTTGCCAACAGTACCTGTGCCATCGATGTCTTGCCATCGAGCAGACGCAATGAGGGTATCGGTCTTTATGGATTGAGCAACAACTTCGCCATGGCGATAGCCCCTTCCATAGGTATCTATCTGCACAATCTGGTGGGTAGCTATATGGTACTTTTCTGGATAGCCTTTGTGGTAGCCATTGCTTCTGTAGTGATAGCTGGAACGGTGAAACTCCCAGAGAAGGAAATTATCAGAAACAAGGAGAAGCTCTCGCTCGACCGCTTCTTCCTGACCCGCGCCTGGCTGTTGGCCATCAACATCTGCATGTTTGGTTTCTGCTGGGGTGTATTGAGCAACTATCTCGCCATTTACAGTAAGGAGGAATTAGGCATTACCGGAGGAACGGGTACCTATTTTGCAATCCTCTCTATGGGATTGTTCATGAGCAGATTGCAAGGCAGAAAGGCTTTGAGTCAGGGTAAGCTGACCCAGAATGCTGCCGAAGGAATGCTGATATCGCTCGTTGGTTTTACGATATTCGTAGCCATCAAGCATCCGGTAGCCTACTATCTTTCAGCTGCATTGATAGGATTGGGAAATGGTCACCTGTATCCAGCCTTCCTGAATATGTTTATCAATGTAGCCCGCCACGACCAGCGTGGTACTGCCAACAGCAGTATCCTGACCGGTTGGGACCTGGGATTCGGAATCGGTTGTCTTCTGGGTGGTGTTGTAGCTGAGCATTTCGGTTATAGTGGTGCCTTCTGGATGGTAGCGGTCGAAAATGCTGCCGCAGTGGTATTGTTCTTTGCTGCCTCCCGGGCATTCTTTGAAAAAAGAAGACGAAACGATTAGCAGAGGAATAAAAAAGTATAAGTTTTTTCCAGGTAAAAGTTTAGCTTCCATCAAGGGCTAAACTTTTACCCTTAAGGCTAGAAATATTTTCCCTTAAGGGAAATTATATTTTTCCTTAAGGATAAATCTTTTTTTCCTTAAGGGTAGTTTACTGCTGGTTTTAAACCGGTATAGAAGTCCAATTAAAGAAAAAGAGCATTCGTAAGGATTGTGGAAACAAACCCTTTCGAATGCTCTTTGCAATTTTCTTACATGCTTTCTCTCTTAGAATGGGAGATCGTCTGCGCTGCCACCTGCTGCTGGAGCTGCTGGCTGAGCTGGAGGGAATGGAGCAGTTGCACCCTGAGCAGGAGCTGGAGCTGCCTGAGGAGCCGCACTTACTGGAGGGAATGGAGAACCAACAGGCTGCATGCCACCCTGCATGGCAGCAACAGCATTAGGATCTACACGCTGCACATTCCAAGCGCGGACGCTGTTGAACCAACGACCATTATATTCGTGTGCATCCAAATCAAAAGAAACCAAAAGTTCCTCACCACTCTGGATGTTGAACTGAGCAAGACGGTCTGCTCCGAAAACATCGAAGCAAAGCTTCTTTGGATACTGCTCGTGAGTTTCGATAACGAACGACTGAGCCTTCCACTCACCTCTTGCAGAAACGCCGCTTCTTTCAGGTAAAACGGCAATTACCTTTCCTTGTAATTCCATATTATTATTTTAAAAATTGTTTCAATCCTTCGCCTGCCGAGCCCCATTTTCATCTAGAATCAAAAGATGTATGAAGAGGCTCAAAAACGAGTGAATCTATCTGTTATTTTTCTTTCTGACTGCGAAATTACTAAAAATAGTTTTAAAACAAAAACATTTCTTCGATTATTTTTGTCTATCCCCAATATTTTTTGTATTTTTGTGCTCATAATTGCGCAAATGCTCCAATTTACCCATCAAGTAAGGAGCATCAGCAATGAAAATGAGATAAGTAATATAGAAAATTAATAATATAAAATAACGACTCATGAGATTTACAGTTTCAAGTTCAGCATTGAACAGCAAGCTCAATATGCTTGCTAAGGTGATTGGCAGCAAGAATTCTCTGCCTATCCTTGACAATTTCCTGTTTCAAGTTGCCAACGGCGAGATGACCATCACCGCAAGCGACAGTGACAACATCATCAAGAGTACCATCGCTCTCACTGACTGCGATGGCGAAGGCGAGTTCTGCGTTGCCAACCGCGTCATCCTGGATGCATTGAAGGAGTTGCCTGAGCAGCCTCTCAGCTTCGATGTAGATACAGATAGTTATGCCATTAAGATTGTATATCAGAATGGTCTCTATAATTTCACAGGCTTGAATGCTGAAGACTATCCTCCAACACAGGATATGGGTGATGCCTGCACTACCCTCGTCTTGCCAGCACAGGTGCTGATCGACAATATCAACCGTTCTCTCTTTGCAACAGCCAGCGATGAGCTGCGCCCTGTAATGAATGGTATCTATTTCGACCTTACTCCCGAATCGCTTGCCATCGTTGCAAGTGATGGCCATAAGTTGGTAAGAAGCAAGAACTTCACTGTCAAGAGTGAGACTCCTTCTTCATTCAACCTGCCAAAGAAGCCAGCATCATTGCTGAAGAACATTCTGAGCAAGGATGATGAGGCAACCATCAAGTTTGATGCACGCAGAGCTGAGATTCAGTTTAGCGATGGCGTATTGAAATGCCGCCTCATTGATGGTCGCTATCCTAATTACAACTCAGTTATTCCAGCCAACAACCCATGTGAGATAACCGTAGATCGCAAGGGCTTGCAGAGTGCATTGCGCCGTGTTTTGCCATTTGCCAGCGAGAGCAGCCAGCTGATCCGTTTCCATATCGAGAGCGGCCGTTTCGAGGTTTCTTCAGAAGACATCGACTTCTCTACTTCTGCCAAGGAAGTATTGGCTTGCGAATATAGCGGTTCCAGCATCAGCATCGGTTTCAAGGGTAGCAGCTTGATGGAAATCCTAGGTAATCTGAACAGCGATCAGGTTGTCTTCCACTTGGCTGATCCTAGCCGTGCCGGTATCATTGTACCAGCTGAGCAGCCAGAAGACGAGGACATCCTCATGCTCATCATGCCAATGCTCCTTAACGAATAAGGAGCATGGTGTTCATCTAAACACCCCTTCCCTATCAGTAATATATAGTAATAAATACTAGAAGTAATGAAATTAAATCTTACTAAGCCTCTGATCGTGTTCGACCTAGAGACTACCGGTCTTGACATGGTAAAAGACAGAATCATCCAGATCTCCTATATCAAGGTGTATCCAGATGGAACAGAGGTTCGTAAAAACCAGTTTGTCAATCCCGAGAAGCCAATTCCTGAAGAGGTGGTTGCTCTTACAGGTATCAGCAATGATGATGTGAAGGATGCACCAACCTTCAAGCAGTTGGCGGCTACCTTCAACCAGGAGTTCTCCGGTTGTGATTTTGCTGGCTATAACTCCAATCATTTCGATGTACCTATGCTTGCAGAGGAATTCCTGCGTGCCGGCATCGATTTCGATTTCTCTAAGTGTCGCCTTATTGATGCCCAGAACATCTTTATGAAGATGGAGCGTCGTAACCTGGCTGCTGCCTACAAGTTCTATTGCGGCAGAAAGATGGAGGAAGACTTCGAGGCACACCGTGCCGACCAGGATACCGAGGCTACCTATTGCGTGCTGAAAGGCGAGCTGGACCGTTATGCCCCTGGTGTTCAGGAGGAAGCCGACCGTGTACTCAACAATGACATGGACGAGCTTGCTGAGTTCTCCAAGCGCAACGACAATGTAGATTTTGCCGGACGCATCGTTTGGCAGGAGTTGAAGGATGCCGACGGCAATGTGATACTCGACGAAAAGGGCAATCCTCGCAAGCACGAGGTATTCAACTTCGGCAAGTACAAAGGATGGGATGTGGCAGAGATCCTGACCAAGGATCCTGGTTACTTCACCTGGGTATTGGGAAGCGATTTCACCAACAATACCAAGCAGGTACTCACCCGTATCCGTCTGCGCGAGTTCAACAAGAGAATGGGAAAATAATATGTTAAAAGGAAAGAAAATTGTATTGGGCATTACGGGTTCCATTGCAGCCTACAAGTCATGTCTTATCATCCGTGGTCTCATCAAGAAGGGAGCTGAGGTACAGGTGGTCATTACGCCTGCCGGTAAGGAGTTCATTACCCCTATCACCCTCTCGGCGCTGACCCACAAGCCTGTGGTAAGCGAGTTCTTCTCACAGCGTGATGGTACCTGGAATTCGCACGTGGATCTCGGTCTCTGGGCGGATGCGATGGTCATTGCACCATGTACGGCATCTACCATGGGCAAGATGGCGCATGGTATTGCAGACAATATGCTCATCACCACCTATCTCTCCATGAAGGCACCAGTCTTCATTGCTCCTGCTATGGACCTTGATATGTACAAGCATCCTTCTACCCAGGCTAACATGAAAACCCTTCTCGGCTATGGTAACCATATCATCGAACCGGAAGTGGGATTCCTTGCTTCAGGATTAGAGGGAAAGGGACGCATGGAGGAACCGGATGTCATCGTGAATTACCTGGATAGATACTTCAATATGATGGAGAGTGCCGATGAGGTTGCTGATGTAGAATCAGAGAACCAGAAGAATGCAGAGAAAGATCTCTGCGGTAAGAAAGTGATGATTACAGCTGGACCAACCTATGAGAAGATTGACCCAGTGCGTTTCATCGGCAATTATTCTTCAGGAAAGATGGGATTCGCACTTGCCGAAGAATGTCTTCGCCGTGGTGCGGATGTTACTTTGGTGGCAGGTCCTGTTTCATTAGACTGTAGTCCTGCTATCCACCGCATCAATGTGGAGAGCTGTGAGGAGATGTATCAGGCAGCCACAGCAGCCTTTGCTTCTTCTGATGCAGCCATTCTCTGTGCAGCCGTAGCAGACTTCCGTCCTGCCAATGTAGCTGATAAGAAAATCAAGCGCGAAAAGGATGACCTGGAGCTGACACTGGTGCCTACCCATGACATCGCAGCAGCTTTGGGACAGATGAAACAAAAAAATCAGCGAATCGTAGCTTTCGCTCTGGAAACCAACGATGAAGAGAGTAATGCACAGAAGAAGAGAGTGAAGAAAAACGCCGACTTCATCGTGCTCAACTCTACACGTAATCCGGGCACTACTTTCCGCACTGACGATAATCAGATTACCATCATCTCTGAAAAGGGAAAGAAAGAATATGAAAAGAAACCGAAGACTGAGGTGGCTCACGACATCATTGACGAGCTGGCTCTCCTGTTTTAGTCCGGTATCTTTAGCTGCTGGTCTCCTGTGCTGCTGTCCTTCTGCGATTTCAGCACAGGAGCTGCAAGCTAAGATTACCATCAACCATGCCCAGATTTCGGGTACGGAAAAAGGCGTATTCGACAATCTGCAACAGACCTTGCAGCAATTCGTCAACAATCGCCAATGGACTCATCTTCAGTTTCAGAAGAACGAACGCATCATCTGCAACTTCAACATCACCGTCACCAAGTATGACAGAGACCAGAATCTCTTTACCTGCAAGGCGCTGATACAGGCCAATCGCCCAGTCTTCAATTCGGCATACACCTCCACCTTATATAATAATGTGGACGATAACTTCACGTTTCGTTTTGCCGAATACGACCAGTTGGAGTTCAATGAGCAGCAGATAGACAATCAGCTTACAGCTCTCTTTGCCTATTATGCATATCTTATCATCGGCATCGATCTGGATAGTTTTGCACCCAAAGGTGGTGAAGACATCCTGCAGCGCTGCATGAATCTGACAAACAATGCCCAGAATCTGGATTATCCCGGATGGAAGGCTTTCTCTGATGACCGCAACCGATATGCCATCATCTCAGACTATCTGGATGGAGCACTGGAACCCTTCAGACAGTTGCAGTATGACTACTATCGGAAAGGACTCGACGAGATGGCGAATAATGCGGAAAGAGGTCGTACCGAGATAACCGCAGCCCTGGAAACAGGACTGAAGAAGGCGAAGGAAAACCGCCCACTCAGTTTGTTGCCACAGATATGGACCGACTTCAAGAAGGATGAACTTGCCAACATCTATCGCGGCAAGGGAACCCAAAAGGAAAAGGAGAGCATCTATGAACTCCTCTTCTCCATCAATCCTTCACAGAATAAATATTGGGATCAGGTCAAGGAATGATTTTTCAGGAATCATCTGTCTGGATAGATTTTTCAGGTTGGAATCTTCATGAGATCATCTTCCAGAACGGAAGCTTCTGAAAATCAGAATCAGCTTTCCCTTCATATCTTTATCAAAAAGTAGAATAAATATGCTCAAGCAATTATATATCAAGAACTTCACGCTCATCGACGAGCTGAACATCTCTCTCTATCCTGGCTTCTCCGTCATCACGGGTGAGACAGGAGCAGGAAAGAGTATCATCCTCGGTGCCATCGGACTGCTTCTGGGTAACCGTGCCGACAGCAAGGCAATCAAGGCAGGAAGAGACCGTTGCGTGATAGAAGCTCACTTCGATCTCTCTAGATATGGTATGCAGAAATTCTTCGATGATAACGACATCGACTATGATGCCGATGATACAATCATCCGAAGAGAGTTGACTGCAGCTGGCAAGAGCCGTGCCTTCATCAATGACACCCCGGTGCCTCTCACCCGTATGAGAGAATTGGGAGAGCAACTCGTGGATATCCATTCGCAGCATCAGAATCTTCTTCTGCAGAAAGAAGACTTCCAGTTGAATGTGGTGGATATCATCGCTCAGGATACCGACCAGCTCAAGGTTTACCAAAAGGAGTATTATGCCTATCGCAAAGCCAAGGAACTTCTGGAAGAGCTGAAAGCCGAAATTGCCAAGAACCGTGAGAACGAGGAGTTTATGCGCTTCCAGCATAAAGAGCTGGATGATGCAAATCTGCAGGAAGGCGAATTGGAACAGCTGGAACAGGAAGCAGAGACCCTGAGCCATTCGGAGGACATCAAGACCGCTCTCTTCGAAGCAGACAATGCGCTTTCAGGAGACGACGACAGTATACTTGACAAACTGAAGAACGCCACTCATCAACTGGAAAATATCTGTGATGTCTATCCAAGCATGGCTGATGTGGCTGGCAGAATGCAGAGCAGCTATATCGAACTGAAGGACATCGCACAGGAAATCAGCAGTAGTGTAGATCACGTGGAATTCGATCCAAACCGATTGGATGCCATCAATACCCGTTTGGACAAGCTCTACACCCTGCAGCAGAAGTTCCATGTGGAAACGGTGACTGAACTCATTGCTACCCGTGACCGCATCGCAGAACAGCTTGCACATATCGATAATGGCGATGAAGACATCGAAGAGAAGGAAAAAGAAGTTGCTGCTCTCCTTGCCAAGGCTGAAAAGCAAGCTACCCTACTCACTTCTATCCGTCAGAAATCAGCAAAGGCCATCGAAAAAGAGATGAAAGGCAGACTCATCCCGCTGGGCATTCCGAATGTGAGATTCGAGATTGCCTTCGCAGAAAAGCCACTGTCAGGAAATGGTGCCGATAAGGTCAGCTTCCTCTTCAGTGCCAACAAGAGTACCCAGCTACAGCCTGTCAGTCAGGTCGCTTCGGGTGGTGAGATTGCTCGTGTAATGCTCTCGCTGAAGGCTATGATCAGTGGAGCCGTGAAGTTGCCAACCATCATCTTTGATGAGATTGATACCGGTGTAAGCGGTAAGATAGCTGAAAAGATGGCAGATATCATGGAAGAGATGGGACTCCAGAACCGACAGGTACTTTCCATCACTCATCTGCCACAGATTGCTGCCAAGGGAAGCCATCATTACAAGGTATTGAAGGAGGAAACCGAGAACGGAACCATCTCGCACATGAAAGAGCTCAACAACCAGGAACGCATTGAGGAAATTGCCCAGATGCTCAGTGGCAGTGACATCACGCAGGCAGCTCTTGCCAATGCCAAAGAATTATTGAGAATATGAAAAGAATAAATATGATCATGATGGGACTGATGCTGGGTGCATCATCCCTCTTCGCTCAGCCAGGCTCTGTACAGAAAGCCGCCAAGAGCGTATTTACACTCACCACCTTCAACAAGGATGGTAACATCATCTCTTCTACACAAGGTGTATTTATTGATAACAAGGGAACGGCTATCGGTACCTTCAAACCGTTTATCGGTGCTGTAAAGGCTACCATCGTGGATGCCAGCGGAAAGTCGATGGACGTGGATGCCATCCTCGGTGCCGATGAACTTTACGATGTGGCTAAGTTCAGGGTACTGGGTAATACCACTGCTGCCAACATTGCTACGGCAGAATCACCTGCGGGCAGCAAGGTTTGGCTCGTACCTTATTCTATCAAGAAGTCACCTTTCCAGCAGGAGGATATCGCAAGCGTTGAGAAGTTTAAGGAAACTTACAATTACTACATCTTCTCCAACACCGTACCGGACAATGCAGTGGGTTGCCCATTCGTCAACAAAAGCGGTCAGGTGATTGGTATCATGCATAGCAACGGTCAGGTAACTGCCATTGATGCCAACTATGCCAAGGAGTTGAAGGTGACGGGGCTTTCCACACTAGATGCAGCCCTTCGCCAAACAGGCATCCGTACTGCTCTTCCTGATACCGAACAGGAGGCGATTACGATGATGACGCTCAACAAGTCTCAAGTGTCCCGCGACATCTATGACAAGTATGCAGATGAGTTTATGGCAAAGTTCCCTGCTTCAGCATTCGGCTATAAGGAAAAAGCAACTCTTCTCGTAGATAAGAACGAGTTTGCCGAAGCAGCCAAATGTATGGAAGATGGAATCAAGAAATCTTCAGCCAAGGATGAAGCCCACTCCAATTATTCTGATGTCATCTATCAGAAACTGATTTATAAGGGAGATTCTGCCTATACAGCCTGGACTTACGACAAGGCGATAGAAGAGGCACAGAAGGCATACGCCATCAATGCCAATCCTGTATATCAGCATCAGGAGGCACGTATCATCTTTACCAAGGGTGATTACCAGAAGGCATACGATATGTTCATCGCCCTGACCAAGACTTCAGTCAAGAACCCGGAAATCTTCCTGGAGGCTGCTCAGGCTAAGATTCAGCTCAAGGCTCCAGCTACAGAGATTAAGGTTTTGCTGGATAGTGCAGTCAATGCGGCTAAGAACTCGGGCACGATGGCTGGTCCTTACTATCTGGCTCGTGGTGATTTCCAGGCAGAACAGGGAGAGTATCGCAGTGCGATAGCTGACTACAATATGTATGATTCGATTGTCCGTCCTGTTAATCCTGCATTTTTCTATGCCAGATACAAGGCTGAGACCAAGTTGCGCATGTGGCAGCCAGCGCTGATTGATATTGCCCGTACCTGCTACCTCGCTCCTAACGAGCCTACCTATTTTGCAGAATGGGCTAGTCTTGACTTACGTGTGAAGCGATATGCAGAAGGCATCAGTGCAGCCAAGCATTGCATAGAGATTGCTCCAGAATATGCCGATGGCTATCTCCTCCTCGGTTTGCTCCAGATGGAGAACAAGCAGAAGGAAGAGGCCCGCAAGAACCTGGAAAAAGCAAAGGAACTGGGAGATCCCCGTGCTGAGGGTTATCTCAAGAAACTGAAATAATCAGATTAATTGAAATAACAAAATTGAAGGTGGTAATAATTGCACTTTCAAACGCCCTGAAAGGGCAAAAGCTCATAGGAGGGTGTGTCAAAAGTCCAAGACACACCCTCTTCTTCGTTTCTTCAAGAACGCAAGCCCGCTAGGCGTCTCGGAGAATTTGAACACCGCCCCCGCTAGGCGTCTCGCCGGATTTGCAATCCGGCGTTAAAAAATGTCCTAACCTATTTAGGCTCTGCGGATTTGCAATCCGCAGCAAAGAAGTATGCTTTTTCTTTTGTTGGGGGATTACAAATCCCCCAGTTTTAATAGGTCGAACCTTTTTTTACGGCGGATTGCAAATCCGCCGGGACGCCTAGCGGGATTCATACATCCCCAGGGTGTTGCCATGGGTTAGGAGCTTTTGGGCCTTCAGCCCGTTCCTGAGCCACAAGCGTATTTGGCTGTGATATAAAACAAAAAGTGGATTAACCTTTCGATTAATCCACTTTTGTGATTCCGTTGGGGTTCGAACCCAAGACCCACAGCTTAGAAGGCTGTTGCTCTAATCCAACTGAGCTACGGAACCAACACCGCTATTTTTCATTAGCGAGTGCAAAGGTAATACTTTTTTGCGAAACTACCAAATTTTCCTGCATCTTTTTTACAATAAAACCGAATATTATGCAACTTTTCTCTTTCTGCGAATTGAAAAGCGCATAATATTCGGTTTTCCTCATTCTTTTATGCATCCCAAAGAATGAATATCATCTTCCACTTATTATTCAGTAATCAGTGTAAACTCTGAACCAGAAGCATAATCCTGGCCATTCTGCTCATTCAATGCACGCAGACGGAAGTAGCGAGCCTTGACAGGCTTGTTCAACATCACCTTCTGCAGCTTGGCAGTCTTCTCAAAATGACCCTTCAGGATTGGCTCACCCCAAGTCTTGTTGTCGTTGCTGACGTAGATTTCATAATCCTTGATGCAACCATTCAGAGAACCATCCTGGCGTGCCAGATAAGTAAAGCCCTTGATGACCTTCTGCTTGCCAGCATCGAAGTCAACCCAGTGAGGATACTTCGCCAATGTAATGGAATACATCGTATGCCAGAATGTAGAAGGATCGCCATCTACCAAGTAGGCAGCATCACCCTCATCAGGTTCCTGGCTGGAAGCAAAGGCAATCTGAAGACTGGATGTCTGCTGATTCTGCTGCATCTTCTTCATAACCTCCTTCATCATTTCACGACCGGTAGCTGAAACCTTCACGATATTTCCAAGCTCTGACTTCACCGTAGGACGGATGATGAATCCGAAGGTGGTAGGAGTACTGCGTACCTGATCTGGTGTCAAAGGACCACCCTGTCCACAGCTGGCACCGCCCAATCCTGTAACCTTTGCATCGAGGTGCAAGTGAGTACCGCTGCTCTTTGGCAACTGATATGGATGTGCTGCCAAAGTCAACTCCTGCTGACTCCAAGGCAATGCTGAGGCAGACATAGTACTGTCAGAGATGAATACTGCACCCTGCTGGTTGTCGTTGGTAACGGCACACCAACGTACCTCCTCGCGGTTGCCCTGTGCCTGTGGCTTAGGAAGCATGATGCCCTGCTCTGCTACCGGACTGTGGTACCAACCGATAAACTGGCTGGTCTTGCGGTCGTTGTAGTTGTTGACAGGTCCGCGTCCATAATAATCATACTGGTTCAACTCGCTTGGCAATACCATAGAATAGCCGATGCGAGGCAAGATGACCTTGGAACGATTAGCACCGATGGCACTCTGCATCTCGATAGAACCATCCTTATAGATAGTATAGATCTGGCGTGAAGTGAACTTCAGGTCAGTATCTGTCAAGGCATGCTTGTTCTTCTCGAAGTTATAGCAAGACTCTGGGTCACGGTCGCGGTTGCTGTAATTCACATCGCATCCCTCCTTACCCTGACTCTCTACAGTAAAGTCGAGCTGGTAAGTACCATCCTTCTTGGCTGTATAGTTCCAGTTCTTCACTACATGCTGCAGGTCGTACAGACCATTCTTGAACCATGCATTGTGGTATCCGATACCGGCATCGTTGTCTGTAGGAGCACGATATGCATCGAGTTTAGGACCATTGCCATCCTTGATGATATCCTGGCTGCCATACTTCAGGCTATAGATAGCACCGGTATTCAGGTCGAATGCCACCTGGAAGTTGCCGCCATGGATGTTGGCACGCTTAGCCGCCTTGTCTACCGAAAGCTTCATCGCCTTACCGTTCTTGGCAACAGTAGCAATAGAAGGAGCAGCAACATCAGCGCCCTTCACTCTCAACTGTTCTTCCATCTGAGGATACCCTTTG
Organism: Prevotella sp.; assembly: GCA_052356385.1. Lineage (GTDB taxonomy): Bacteria > Bacteroidota > Bacteroidia > Bacteroidales > Bacteroidaceae > Prevotella. Next base: position 31,675 of record DAWDAD010000004.1, on the reverse strand, counting down.
GCAGCCCACGGCATATCCTTGCCCAGAAGGAACTGGACTGTTACGAAGTACTCGCTCTTAGGATCGAGGCTTGCATAATCGTATGGCAAGGTATAGAAGCCCTTCTCACGAGGACCCACGATATTCTTGGCACCCTGCAATGGCTGATTCTTTGAAATGCAGACACCATCCTTATAGAGAGACCATACAATCTGGTAATTCCTGAGAGGCTCGAAGTAGTTCTTGTTGAAGATTTCAATCTGTCCCTGCTTCATATCTACAGCCTTCACGCCTACATTCTGATAAACCTTCTTTACCTCATAGTACTGAGCCTTAGGTGAGAAGTCTGGGCGAAGGATACCATTCATGCAGAACATACCATCGTTTGGCTTGTTGTCCTTACCGAAGTCACCACCGTATGCCCAGTAGGTCTTTCCGGTAACAGGGTCCTGCTTGTCAAGAGCCTGGTCAACCCAGTCCCAGATAGCTCCACCCATGAAGAAGTTGGTGCTCTCGATGGCATTCCAGTAATCTATCAGGTTACCGCAGGCATTACCCATGGAGTGAGCATACTCAGAGATGTGGAACGGATACTTCAGCTTGTACTTGCCCTGTACGGCTCCCTGAACCCAGGCGATGGAAGGATACTGGTTGGAACCCATATCCACGATATCATTGTTGCGCTCATACTGAACAGGGCGGCTTGTATCATAAGCCTTGATGGCATTATAGCAATCTACGAAAGTCTTGCCAGGACCAGCCTCGTTACCCAAACTCCAGATTACTACAGATGGATGATTCACGGTAGCGTGTACCATCTCCATATTTCTGGCGATATGAGCGTTGCGGAACTCAGGTACATGAGAAAGACTCTGCTTGCCATAGTAGTACTCATGGCTCTCGAGGTTAGCTTCATCCTCCAGATAGATACCATACTTATCGCAGAGATAATACCAGTAAGGTGCATCAGGATAGTGGCAGTTGCGCACATGGTTGATGTTTCCACGCTTCATCAGGAAGATTTCGTTCTCCATCTGCTCGCGGGTAGCCGTATGACCTAACAGCGTATTGTTCTCATGACGGTTGACACCCTTCAGCTTGATAGGCTGTCCGTTGAGATAGTAATATCTTCCAGCCAATCCGAACTCATCCTTCTCGGCAGGAGTCTCCTTGATTTCCACCTTTCTGAAGCCAACGATGGTAGAAAAGGTCTGAACCGTTCTGCCCTTGGCATCCTTCAATTCTCCTACCAATGTATAACGGTAAGGAGCTTCTGCACTCCAGAGCTTCACCTTGTTGGCAGCATCGAGCGTAGTCTCCAGAACTATCTCTCCCTTGGAATTCAATTTTCCTACGAGAGGAGTAGAAGCAGTAACGCCTTCCATCAGGTCATTGTCGTCGGAATAGAGACGGTTGGCATAGAGTGAATACTGCAAGGTATAACCCTTGATGGCCTTTTTGGAAAGGTTCTGCAACTGGGCTGTGATGTGCAAGGTGGCATGGCTGTAGGTTTCATCTAAGTCAGGAATAGCCTTGATGTCTCTTACCTGAACCTGTGGTTTGGCAACCAGAGCCACGGTGCGGAAGATACCAGGCAAGCGGAACATATCCTGACTCTCCAGGAAAGAACCGTCTGAATGGCGATAAACCTCTACTGCTACAGTATTCTCCTCACCCTCCTTATTAAGATAAGGTGTAATGTCGAATTCAGCCAGGTTGCGTGAGTTCTTGGAGAATCCCACATACTTACCATTTATATATAGGTAGAAGAATGAATCTACACCATCGAAGTTCAGATAGATCTGCTGTCCCTTCCAGTCTGCAGGCACGGAGAAGGTTCTGCGATAAGACCCCACCTCATTGCGGTTGCGATAGGTCATCCAGTTGGTAGGAGGTGTACGCATCACTCCACCCTTCCAGTCGTTCATCGGCTGCCAGGAGTGCTGGAAGATGACACGCTGGTTAGAATAGAGCGGATCTCCATACTTGTTGTTTCCATCTTTCTGCAGTCCAGCCAGATTCCAGTTCATAGGCACCTTGATGTCGTCCCACTGAGAGACATCATAGTCTGTACGGTAGAAATCCTTGGGCCGCTTATCTGGATTTGGAGCCCAATGGAACTTCCATAATCCATCGAGAGATTTCCAGTAAGAACTGTTCTCTGGTAAAACCTTTCTCGCCTCTTCGATATTGCGGAACGAGAAGAACCAAGCATGTGGCTGCTGCTTGTTGACAGCTACGGAATCAGGACTTTGCCACTCCCATCCCGTAGGCGCAGCCTGCTGATTGTAGAAGTAGCCTCCTAAAGTACCATCTGCCCATGCTGAAGAGCAAATGAGTCCGGTTAAAAGTAATAAATAAGTTTTCTTCATAAGTTGATGTTATTGTTTCTAATTATATTCTTTGCAAAGTTACGCTTTTATTTTGAAAGAGCAAAATAGTGGAAGAGAAAAAGCGAGAAAATACCCGATTTTTTGAGATAAGCCTTTAATCTTTGCCCTACCCGATGATTTTTTGCACGAAAAACTTGGCGGAATCACAGAAAAGCTGTATCTTTGTCGCATATAAACAATCTAATGGCAATATAGATATACTAAATATATTATTAATTAATAAATTCAATCTTAAACAAAGACATTTATGGTAAACAGATTCATTCTTAATGAAGTTTCCTATTTCGGTCCAGGTGCCCGCAAGGAGCTTCCTACAGTAATCGCTAGTCGTGGTTGGAAAAAAGCTTTGGTTGTAACAGACAAGGGCTTGATGAAATTTGGCGTTGCCAAGATGGTACTCGACGTATTGGACGAGGCTAACATCGCTTACGAGATATTTGATGACGTAAAGCCAAACCCAACAGTTTCCAATGTTACTGCAGGTATTGAGGCTTGCAAGAAAGCTGAGGCAGACTTCATCATCGCTATCGGTGGTGGCAGTTCTATGGATACGGCAAAGGGCATCGGCGTGGTTGTTACCAACCCAGAGTTTGCCGACATCGTTTCTCTGGAGGGGGTTGCACCTACCAAGAACAAGTGCTTGCCTATCGTTGCTCTTCCTACTACTGCTGGTACCGCAGCAGAGACAACCATCAACTATGTAATTATCGACGAGAAGCGCCAGCAGAAGATGGTATGCGTGGATCCTAACGATATTCCAGCCGTTGCAATCGTAGATGCAGAGCTGATGTACTCTTTGCCAAAGGGTCTCACCGCAGCTACCGGTATGGATGCGATGACTCACGCCATCGAAGGTTTGATTACCAAGGCAGCTTGGGAGATGAGTGATATGTTCGAGCTCAAGGCTATCGAGATGATTCATAAGTACCTGCCTATCGCAGTGAATGATCCTACCAATCCAGAGGGTCGCAATGGTATGGCTGTCGCTCAGTATATTGCCGGAATGGCATTCTCTAATGTAGGTTTGGGCGTTGACCATGGTATGGCTCACCCAATGAGTGCCCTTCATGATGTTCCTCACGGAGTAGCATGTGCCATCCTGCTTCCTACCGTGATGCGTTTCAATATGGAGGTAAGTGTTCCTAAGTATGTACAGATTGCCAAGGTTGTTGGTGTTTACAAGGATGGTATGACCGACCAGGAGGCAGCAGAGGCAGCATGCAATGCTATCGAGGAGTTGTCTAAGTTGGTAGGTATTCCACAGCATCTCAGCGAATTGGGCATCACAGAGGCTGACATCCCTGCCCTTGCCGAGCAGGCATTCACCGATGTATGTACTCCAGGTAACCCTCGCGAGGTTTCTAAGGAGGATATCATCGCCTTGTATCACAAGATCTTGTAATATAGGCTAAAGATACAATAATACTTTAGTAGTTTGATCGCCCTGAAAGGAACAAGCATAAACGATGCTTCACCTTTCAGGGCGATTTTTTTATTCATTCAATCCCTCAACTTAGGCGCAAAGACGTTACAGAGAGGTTGCCATGATAGTACTGACGATGCGTAAAGCGGCTTGTAGCGCTTATTGCCTCACTATGGCACAACATTGCCCCTTACCAGGGCAATAACCTGCCATTGCCAGGCACAAAACGATACGTCGGGAGCTGGTAAAAACAGCCACTCTCTTTTTTACTCTTCACCCTTCACCACCCTTCACCTTCATCAACATAGCTGACAAAGTTGTATTTGGAGCATTAGATTCTTCTAGTTCACTTGCAAACATAACGAAAGCTGCAGAAGAATAATATCTCAAGCCGCACAGCAGCTGATATGCGCTCACACAACACGTGTTGTGCAAGCGGAAACCAACTGTTGTGTACCAACTTATCCAGTCTTTTCCTTTCTCGTATAATCGGACAAAACACCTTTCACCATTAAGCTTCTGATAATCAGAAAGTATTAATGAGTTTGAAAGGAGAATTGAATTACGAATTGTATTTTAGAATTTAGTGAAGTATAGCCTCAACATCTTAGAGCGGAGCATCATTTTATCGCCCTTGAGCTTCTCTTTGTAGAAAGCTTCTCGCAGATTGTTGATGCCATAGCTTCTGATGCTGTCATTCACAACGGTTGCAGGAATATCACCACCATTTTCTCCATGATCCTGATGCCAGTTGTTCTTGTAAGGCGAATGCAGGATCAGACTGTCACCAGTCTGTTCGAATCGGAAATAATAGCCACGGAAACTTGCCGTTGTGCCTGTGATGTTCGCACATGAAATTAACTTGTGCTGCACGCCCCAAAAAACTCTTTCTTTCGAGAGGTTCAATTTGCCTCCGGTAGCGAGCGTATCAACTTGCTCCAAATGCCAGTAACCATCCAGGTCGCCATTGTCGCTCATCTCGATGGTGCATGCCGATTGGAAACAGAGAACCAACATTCCAACTAGCATTAATATCAAATGTTTTCTATTCATATCCTTCCCGTCCTAATTAAAAGTTTAATATGCCTTGTTTGCTCACCGTCAGTTGGAAGCCAGCGTTATGCCCCAGCATTTCCTCGCTTCCGAAGTCCATACCGTAGGCAGCCTTCAAGCTCCATCCCTTGTTGAAATGGTAGCAGCCTTCCAACAAGGTGCTCACGTTGTGATGAGCCTTCGTAAAAGGCCATACATATCTGCCCCATCCTTTCTGATAGGTCAGTAAGGCACGATACGCTAACCTGTCGCATGGCTCGCCATCAAAGCCCAAGTGATAGGCGATGAAGCGATTGTTTTTCACCTCTATCATGCCATCGTTGTTGTAAAGAGGGGAACGGTAAAGGGGATTTCCCATCACCTGCCCCCAATGCTGCCAACCCGGATAGTTGCGATGATTGTAATAGTCGTCTACGCCCGAAAGATGATCGGGGATGTTGGCGGTGTGGTCATGGTTGTAAGGTCCACTCTGATACTTGGTGTAGATGTATTCCAAGACCAGATTGCGCAACCATCTGCCATACTTGATGTTGATTTCGGCTCCCAGCATATTGTCCTTGAGCGAGTACTTGAAGTATCGGCGTGTTTTCTTTACTTGCCAATCCTTTCCCTCTCCATAGCCATTGTAGTCCATCATCAGCATCTGGCTATCATCCTCGAAGAAATGGTCGGCATAGATACCCAGTTTCCAAGTGTCAGCGTCGTAGTTGATGCGCATTACCCACGATCCCAACAAATTACCAGAGGCATTGGCATAGACTCCATCGCTCTCCTCCTTACCGCCAGGCATAAAGGCATGCCATAAGCCCTTGAGGCCGCTCTCTGTCTTCATAGGAATCATTTTACCCTTGCTATCAGGAGCATAAGGGGTACCTCCAAACTGCGCTGCCATCTCCAAGCCAAGTTCCACGCTCAGTGGACAGAAAAAGCCCTCGTTTCCGATGCGCAGATACCCAGCTTTGCTATGATACAGCACTCCATCTGAGTACTTAGTTTTGCGCTGCGTGAAGTCGTGCTGCCAATTTTGGTCGGTAAACTTTCCATAGGCTATGTGTCCCTTCATCTGTAGCCATCCGTTCAGGATAGGCACCGTCCAGTATTCAGGCAGAGCCAGTCGCACCTGTGGAACAGGTCGGGCGTTGATGCCCAACGTCTGGCTACCGCTAGAGAGCGTCTGGTTCTTCAATTCCATCGGATATTCCTTGGCACCTACGCTGAGCACACCATGCAACCATCTTACCTCAGCAAAAGCCTGTTGCACCACCAGCTTACTCGTGAAATGATAAGGTACAACAACATCAACCCCATACCCTATTCCCCAATGGTGAGCGTTGTCGGTGGCAAGCGGACGCAACAAACAGCCTCGAAGGTAGCCATTCTGCTTTTCTAGGGAACTCAGTCCGTATTTATTAGCATTCAGCCAAAGCGGAGTCTTTTCGTTCGAGAAAGATCCAGAAGTCTCCAATCGGTATTCCAATCCATCGCCAAGGCTTTGTTTTGCAGTATCTGCCCCTTCTTGCCACTCATATTGAGCGAGTGAAGAAGTAGGATTCGAGCTTAGGGCAATCAGAAACATAGCTATCGTACAATATTTATTCATTCTTATATTTAAGTTGATTTGCTTACAAAAATACGATAATTCTGGCATAAACATACTAAAATTAACATTCCTTACATAATTAGTGCAAAATTATTTGCTTAAATTAAAAAAATAGTGTACTTTTGCAAACATAAAGTGCAATTATGTAGCAAAAATATATAAAATGACAGATATTCTTGAAAAGAAACAAATAATTGAAACAGACGCAGAACAGATAAGCCTTCCAGGCTTTGTAAGATTGGTAAAGGCTCGCAAGAAGCTGTTCTATGTTGTCATGCCCATAGTGCTTGTGGTGGCAATCTGTATCCTGTACTCCCTGCCAAGATATTATACCACACAGACATCCTTGGCACCAGAAGTGGAGAACACTTCTATATCGGGTGGCGCACTCGGTTCGCTGGCATCCTCGTTTGGAATAGACTTGAACAATATGCAATCCTCTGATGCCATCACACCTTTACTCTATCCAGACTTGATGAACGACAACAAGTTTGTGGTAGATTTGCTTCGGATTCAAGTGAAAGCTATCAAGGAAAACCTTCCTCCCCATACCAACTACTATACATACTTGACTATGTATAAGAAAAAGTCATGGATGGAAAAATCCTTGGAGAGTATGAGCAACTTGCTGAGCCATGAGGAGACTGCAGTGAAAAGCCTCGAAAAAATCAATCCCTATATGCTCACCAAGAAGGAAGACGGCATCGTGAAAGATGTACGAAACAACATCCGTATAGATATCGACAAAAAGTCTGGTATGATTACAGTCTTTGCCACCGCACAAGACCCATTGATTTGCAAGATTTTAGCCGATTCCGTTTCTGAGAAATTAAAGGCTTTCATCATCAAATATCGCACTTCCAAATCTCAGAAAGACGTAGAGCACTATAAGAAGTTGATGGCAGAATCGCAAGCGGCCTACGAGAAGGTAAGGCGTCAATATGCCAGCTTTGCTGATGCCAACAATGATGTAATTATGGAGAGTGTTAAGTCAAAGATGGAAGATATGGAGAATGATATGCAGTTGAAATACAACCAATATACAGCATATAACACGCAATATCAGGCTTCCATTGCGAAGTTGAGGGAGCATACCCCTGTGTTTACCGTCTTGCAGGGGGCTTCCGTGCCAGTAAAACCTGCTGGACCTAAGCGAATGCTGAGCATTCTTGGTATCTTGACGTTCTCCTTCTTCGTCCTCTTGGCAGGTATCATATCCAAGCAGTTATTGAAAGAATTAAAATAGCAATCTAGATAAGTATGTTAGGTATATTGCTTTTGGCTCTTTTGCTGTTGGAAGTATATGTGTTGGGCTATCTGGAGTTTATCTCTTGGCGAACCATCTATACTCCCCTATGTTGCCTGATGTTTCCGTATCTATTGGTGTTGTTGATTTCCATAGCTGTGGCAGGGCACTTGGGATTCGTCAATTTCTGCTACTCTAGCATCAGTGTATGGTGTGTCGGACTTCCTGTCTTCGCCATCCCAAGTTATCTTCTCTCGTTGGCAAAGAACAGATATCCCTTGATATTCGGCGAGAAAGTTCAAGAAGGTAGATACCCTGCCACGCTAGGTATCATCTCCCTTTTGTTGGCACTGCTATTCTTATGGAGATTCCATAGTGTATGGAACAGTAGTACAGCTATGTTTGGTACAGATGATTTTGCCGAGGATTTTGCGGGTCATGGCATTTGGGCACACTTGCGTACCCTGGCAATGCCGCTGCTCATTGTCGCTGTGTATTATTTCAAGCGGAAGCAATGGTATCTATGGGGCATTATCTTTGCCTTGCTCCTTATACAACTCTTGTATATGGTGAAAGGTGCCATCATCATAGGTGTGGCATCAGGTCTGCTCATCCGTCTCATGGCTGGCAAGATGCACTTGAATCTGGGGCTTATTCTCAAGGTGAGCTTGGGTGCTTTCGCTATCTTTCTGCTCACTTATATGGTTCTTCCGCTACTAGGCAATGAGAGCGCAGAGGCAAACGTCGAGCTTTTCGAGATGGTGGCAGGACATTTCTTGCATTATCTTACTAGTGGAACGTTAGGGTTTAGTTATGACGCAAATCTCAACTTCCCCGATATGGGAAACTTTGAGATATTGGTATCTCCTTTTGTCAATATTTATAAGACGCTTACGGGCGACCCAAACTTGCTTTCGCCAGTCAATCCTCTCTATTTGCATACAGGCATCTCCTATACCAATGTGAGAACCTTCTTCGGTACGATGTTCATCTATTGCAATAGTTGGCAATTCATAGCCTATACGCTGATATTGAGCAGCTTGATCTATTCCATTCAATTGGCTTCGCTTCGCAGTGGCAATATGTTTCTATATACCCTACTCAGTTACTATTGCGGACTCTTAGGAATGGGATGGTTTGAGTTCTATTATTTCCACTTAGCCATCCTGGAAGTTCCTGTTATGATTCTGATGCTGATGGGCATAGCCAATGTCGAAAATAGATTTCGTGAGAAAATCCGCCAGAAACATCTCGTTGAATTAAAAAAATAAATTATGAGCATACGCAACAACTTTAAATATAGCTTGATTCTCACGCTCAGCACCTATTTAGTGCCTCTGCTGGTGTTTCCGTACATCAGTCGAGTGCTGGGTGCAGAACGTATTGGAGCTATAGACACGGTTGATGGTATCATAGATTATCTCGTACTCTTCTCCATGATGGGTATGCAGGCACTTGGCATACGAGAGATAGCTCGCCATAAGGATGATAAGGCAGAACTCCAATCTGTCTTCAATGACCTCTTTTGGCTTAACGCCATCACAATGGTCGTTGCCCTCGTCATATTATGCTTCGCCACCTGCTTTGTGCCAGAGTTACAACAGAGGGGAAGGCTGCTGCTGATAGGGTCTTTCAAGTTGGTAGCAAACCTATTCTGGATAGAGTGGTTCTATCGTGGGTTGGAGAATTTCCGATACATCACTATTCGTTCCATCATTGTCAGGCTCTTATTTGTAGCTTCGGTTTTTATTTTTGTTAGAGATGAAGGTGATTTCGCCATCTATTATCTGCTCTTTGTGGGCATCGTGGTTCTCAATGCCTTTTGCAACTGGACTTATCGTAGCCGATTGGTTTCACTGAGTTTGCGCCACGTGAATCTACGTCGCTATCTCAAACCTTTCGTGATGTTAGGCATTTTTGCCATACTCTCTGCCATATATACCAAACTCACCTTGCCAATACTGAGTTTCTTGTGTGGCGACGAACAGGCGGGGTATTACTCTGTGGCAGTAAGGATGCATCAAGTCATCATCGCTCTTATTTCCTCGCTCATCAGCGTGCTCATCCCTCGAATGAGTGTGCTTATTAAACAGGAACGATGGGATGAGGTAAATCACTATTATACTAAAGCTATCAAACTACTCGTCGTGCTTGCAGCATTGATTATCATCATTATGGAAATCCTAGCCCCTTATGTGATATACATATTTGCAGGAAAAGGATTTGAACCAGCCATCCTGCCTATGCGTCTCGTGATGATTCAAGTGCTAGTGGTTGGATTAGAACAGATATTGGTATTACAGGTGCTGATACCCCTTCGGGAGGATAAGACCATCGTGAAATGTGGTTTGTGCGGTTCTCTCACCTGGTTGCTTCTCACTTTCATACTGATTCCTAGATTTCAGTGTGTAGGAGCAGCTATTGTATGGATTGCCTCGGAAACCATGGTATTGGTCCTTGCAGCGAGGAAAGTGAACAAGAAATTGAAAGAGGTTAATAAAAGACGAACATTATGATGAATCATACAGCTATTATTATCGTAACATTCAACCCTTCGTCAGAGGATTTGCAGCACATCAGAAATTTGTCTGCTTCCTGTGAAGGCTACATTGTTGACAACTCCCCTTCCCCTATTTTACAGCAAAAAGAGATAGGAAAAATGAATTATAACTGGATGAAAGGGAACAAAGGAATTGGCGAAGCCCAGGAATATGCCTTGATACAAGTCCTGGCGCAAGGAGTCTACACGTATGTCGTGTTTCTTGACCAGGATAGCAGGATTGATGCAGAGTATGTTCGGATGATGGTGTCGGAATATGAAAGAGTGTTGCAGGAAAATCCCAATCTGGGAATACTCGGTCCTACCATTTTGAATGCGACGCAGCAAGAAGAATATCATTCCTATATCAGGAAAAAACAATATCAAGGGGATGGATTTCTCAAAAAGGAGAATATTATATCTTCTGGGAGCTGCATCAGTAGCAAGGTCTTGGAAAAGATAGGATTTCCTGATTCCAGACTATTCCTCGACTATGTGGATAGCGAGTGGTGCTGGAGAGCGCACAAGCGAGGTTTCATCTGTGGACAGACAGATCGTTGCCAGTTGTCACACCAAATCGGAATCAAGACCATCCATCTTGGAGTCATGCAAGACATTCTGTCGGCACCCATGCGTTATTATTACCAATATCGAAACTTCTTATGGTTGCTACATGTGAAATACGTGCCGAGATATTGGAAGTTGACGAACGCCGCAAAACTTCTTTTGCGTCCTTTCTATCTTCCATTTGTCACAAGTCACATCACACCTTATTATATATATATGTTGAGGGGTGTTTGGGATGGTATCACACAATATAAGAAATACAAAAATCACAAATAATGAAAATAGCTATCTATTGCGTCACCTACCATACTTATCAGGAACTGGACGCTTATCTTAGTAATATCGAAGAAAGACTTCAAGGATGTACGCAAATCGAATTGTCCGTGAACGTATGTGACAATACTGAAGGTGAGATTCTGCCTATCAATTACAAGCCCAAAAGATTCACAATCAACGTGTTTGGTGTCCATCGAAACCTCGGATACTTTGGGGGAATACGCTATATGATGGAAAAGGTGGATCCTGAAGATTTCGACATCTCCATCATCAGCAACGTGGATGTAGCCATCAGTGATGATTTCTTCTTGCGATTACAGAATTTGCTCATCCGTCAAGAGACTGGTTGGATTGCACCCTGTATCTTTTCGCATCGAGAGCAAATAGACAAGAATCCCAAGATCATCGTTCGGTATAATAAGCGCAAGCTTTATCTGCTCCGAATGCTCTTCAGTTTTTCTCTACTCTACAATCTCTATAATCGTTATCTGCACAAAGGCAGAAAGAAGGTTCAGAACACCCAGTGGCAGAAAAAGTGGGTACGCAAGATATATGCAGGGCACGGTTCCTTCATCATTCTCACCAAAGAATACTTCAAGAGGTGTGGCATCATCAATTATCCTTGCTTTTTGTTCTGCGAGGAGATATACCTAGGAGAGCAATGCAAGGAGCATCAACTGGATGTGGTTTATGAGCCAAGCCTTCGCATTGATGATGAAGAGCATGCTTCCACCGGAAGCTTCAAAGGCAAGAAATACTGCCAATTCAACTATCAAGCATTATCGTATATCATCAAGAAATACTATTAGCTCAATGCCATCCTCATTACAAGGATGGCATGATGCACAAGCTTCGCTTTCCCGTATGCACGGAGTCAAAGCATATCCACTTGCCGTCGGCGCTGCATCTAGGATGTAGGTCGCACTTCCAATGCTTGTGTTCGGAAGGAGACACGAAGCACTTCGGACTCTTGGCATCGGCAAGTAGGACTATTTCATCCGTCACTCGGTTTACTTTGTATAATCTGACATGGCGCCATTTGTCAGGATAAGTATCCACCAGGAACCAGTCGTCGTCGATGAAATGCTGATGCCCATCACTGTTGAGAACAGGATAGGCACATCTTTTCCACTCCTTCATTTCGGGAGAAGAGAAATATACATGAGAATCCACATCTTCTACCCTGCAATATGCCACAATGCCATTGAGATGGTTCCAGGCATAATGAGAAACCATGCCCGTGGTAGGAGAAGCCATCAGTTGATTCTCTTGGAGGTCATAGACCATCAGGCGGGTATGACGAGATACCCCCTTATACCAACGATGCAAAAAAGCCACGTAACGATTGTCGTAAGAGAACTCTGTATGAGTTACAAAGTGCATTTTGTCATCCATCGAAGGCTCATGCTCAAATTCTGATATTTGCTGTATGCTGAGCAGCATCTTTCGCGTGTTTCTTTCCATATCTATCAAGTACAAGCCTGTTTTTTCTGTTATGCCTTCTGAAAGGACTGCATCGGCATCACTGACACAGTATCCATATCCTGGCATATTCTGCTCCAATCTGCCATAACTGAAGTTAGTGGCAAGCTTTCCGTCATAAGAGACGGTGTCTATCGGATAGTTCAATTTTTGAATCATATTACCCTTCATATCTATTACTTTGGCGCAGAGTTGTCCGTTTTCGCTGTCATTATAGACAATTCTTTCGTCCTTTGTCCATTGGAGTCTGCACCCCTTGTGATAATTCCAGGCATGGGTCTTGGCAAGACAATGCCAATCCGAGAAATCCTTGCCATCCAGATAGCCTATCTCCAAGGCGTCCTGCGGAGTCGGCATTCGCAAGGGAATGAGCAAACGATTGCAAAGAACTTTCTGGGAGTCTCGACTGAAAGGATCTAAATCGTGAAATCCGAAATAATACCCCTCACGGACCAGTAGCGATGAGCTGAACTTGGAGTCATAATTAGGTAACAAGTCGAAGAAACCTTGATAAATATTGCGCAAGGAGTTCTTTAACAGATAATTGTTCTTTACCTTTTTATATACGTATGATTCTATTTTATTCATCTTTTTCTATTTTTATGCCTATGCAATAATTGGTTATACAATGCAAAAGTAGAAGAAATAATTGAAAGTACCAAATAATTTGCACTTTTTTGTGTCATACTGCAATAATAAGACATCCCAAACGTTATTATAGATATAAACAAGAAAATAGAAAGAATAATATAGAAATGGATAGGAACAGGTTAGTATCAGTTATCATGCCTACTTATAATGCCGGCAAATTTCTTGCCGACAGCATCAGTAGTATCCTAGACCAAACCTATCCTGACCTGGAACTGCTGATTACAGATGACGGTTCCACGGATCCGGTAACTCTGGATATTCTGCACAAGATAGAGGAAAGGGATAGCCGGGTGGATGTGCTCTATCTTGACCACAACCATGGAGCAGGATACGCCCGGAACAAGAGCATAGAACGTGCCAGGGGAAGATACATCGCTTTCTGTGATAGTGACGACCGTTGGACACCGGATAAACTGGAAAAACAAATCGCATTCATGAACCAGAAACAGTGTGCTCTATCCTGTGCCTCATACATCATCTTCAATTTGAACGAACAAAAATCTGTAGGCATCAATATCGCACCGCCTAAAATCACCTTCTCTATGATGAAGCGGGATAATAAAATAGGTTGCCTCACTGCTATCTATGATACCCAACTGCTGGGCAGAAAATACTATATGCCCACTTTGCGCAAGCGACAGGATTGGGCACTCTTCCTGCAAATCCTGAAAGATTGCAAGGTGTGTTATTCCTACCCCAACCAGCCGCTGGCTGTGTATTGCCGCCACAAGCATTCCATATCCAGCAGCAAGATATCACTTGCTAAATACAATATAGCTGTTTATCGTAGCATTCTGGGGTATGGATGGTTGAAGGCTTGCTTCTACTTTGCTTTTTTATTTTTGCCAACATACATTCTGAAGCTATTGAAGCGAAAACAGGATAGTTACTGCTTTGTTAAAAGAAAAGGATAGCTAAATATAATATATCGCACAACTTTACGTTTATATAGTAAATGGAATAACTCTATATGAGAAATAGTATTGTTAAGACAAAAGTCATAGCAGATGGAATGAGTGCTATGGAGCGAAACGTCAAGCGAGCTGGCGACTTTCTGTTAGCAGCAATCAGCTTACTGCTCGTTTCGCCTCTCATGCTTCTAATATATATAATGGTAAGATGTGAAGATGGTGGACCAGCTATTTTCAAGCAGGAACGAATCGGACGGTTTGGGCGCCCCTTCAACATCTATAAATTCAGAAGCATGACGGTGGATGCAGAAAAGAATGGTCCTCAGCTCTGTTCCCATAAAAAAGATAAGCGGCTTACCCATATCGGTAAGTTTCTGAGAAAACATCATCTGGATGAACTTCCTCAACTCTGGAACGTGATTTGTGGCGACATGTCGTTTATTGGTCCAAGACCAGAACGAAAGTTCTACATAGACCAGATTATGGAACGTGACCCTAGATATAAGAATCTGTATCAGATTCGCCCTGGTGTTACTTCCTATGCTACCCTCTATAACGGATACACAGATACGATGGAGAAGATGTTGCGCCGCCTGGATATGGACCTATACTACCTGGAGCATCGTTCATGGTGGTTTGATGCCAGAATCCTAGGCAAGACTTTCATCAAGATTATCTTCGGAAGAGTGTTCTAAATTAGTATAGAAAAGATTCGACCTGTACGGTTGAAATTACCCAATACGCCCTGAAAGGACAAAAGCTCTGAAATTGAATGCTTTTGCCCTTTCAGGGCGACTTTGTTGTATTTATTCTAAAACCCAGGGCGGCTGCCCTGGGCTAAGAGCTTCTGCCCTTTCAGGGCGTATGGGATGTGGCTTATGACACACCCTCTTTTTTTTTGTTTTTTACAGATGATTCGAAAGCCCCAGCAAAGCCAAGGCTGCCTCATTATATTCATTGATGACATCAGCCTGCTTCATACCCATGTCTATCGCCTCCTGCAAGGCATTGGCATATTCCACATAGCTGATTTCGCCACTCTCATACTCGGCAGTACTGAGGCGAACGATTTCTTTTGCCTTAGAAATGTTCTCGCCGTTATAATAAGCCATGCGCTTGGCTGCATTCTGGAAACGGTTGTAGCCTAGGCGATAATCTCGTTCCTTTTCTCTCCGCTCCTGCTGCATCTCCAGTTCTGCAACCTCACGATCCTTCTTGGCAGCCTTCACCTTTGCCTTGGTAGCGCCGTAGAAAAGAGGCACGCCTACTCCAATCTCAAAGCCGAAGAAGTTACCCTCGGTAAAACGCTGACGGTCGATGTGATAAGGATCCCAACTGGAAATGAGTGCCTGGGTGCGAAGCGTAAGCGAAAGAGATGGCGCATAACCTGTCTTGGCGCACTTCACCTCCTTATCGAGTGCCTTCAGCCGGTCTTGCTGATACTGCGCATCAGCAGTCTGCTGATAGTTGAAGGTTCCGCTGACAGGAGATTGCAGTGCAATGAGATAAGATTCTGCTGGCAAAACTGGCTGATCGGTATTCAATAATGCCATCAGTTCCAACTGCTTGTTCTCAGCCACACTCTTCACATTTACCATCTCTAAATGGTTTTCATTACGCAAGCGCTCGGCTGTAAGGAACTCCAGCTGTCTGGCTTCGCCTGCCTTGTAACGCTTCTCGGCAACATCGCAATAACGGTCGAGGATAGAATCCTGTCGCTGAAGGATGCTCAGACGATGAGTCTGATAGAGCATCGCATAATATGCAGAAGCAATCTCAAGCTTAATCTGCTGATCAGTTACCCCCAGACGACTTTTCTCTGCCTGAGTTTCAGCCTTCAGCTGACCACGGCGGGCGGTATAAACCGTTGGAAATTCGATGCCCTGTGAAAATGCAAGAGCATTATCAGTATCGCCGCTTGAAGCCGGATTCTGTCCGAAAGCAATCTCCGTCTTATCCACATCCCATGCCGTTCCTTCCATTACCTTGGCACGTTCTATCGATTTTCGTCCAGCCTGCAGCGTCAGGTTCTGCTTATCTGCCAACTGGAAACACTGCTCCAAAGTCATCTTCGTGCCAGGAATGGTGGCATCGAAAAGCTGAGCCTTTGCCTCTGAAGGGGCCAGCAGCATCAAAACTGCTGCCAGCCCGAATATAGTTTTCTTTTTTCTCTTGTTCATCCTAAATGTTTTATGTTATCTTCTTAATTGCCTATTTCTTGGTGAATGTCTTGTAGATAGCAGGCAACACCAGCAAGGTGAGCAGCGTACTGGTTATCAGACCACCTATCACCACCGTAGCCAGTGGGCGCTGTACCTCTGCTCCATCACCCTGGGAAAGTGCCATTGGCAGGAAACCCATAGAGGCGACAAGTGCTGTCATCAAGACAGGACGCAAGCGAACCATACAGCTCTCGATGATGCGGTGATGAATCAATTCTGTAACTCCAATGGATGCTGACAGTTTGTCAGCAGTCTTTTCTTCACGCTGCATCTGGTTCATCTGTCCGATAAGTACGATTCCATTGAGCACCGCTACACCAAAGAGGGCTATGAAGCCGACACCTGCCGAGATGCTGAAAGGCATTCCTCTGAGCCACAAAGCCCAGACGCCTCCGATGGCTGCCAGCGGAATGGCTGAGAAGATGAAGAGCGACTCTCGGACATTCTTCACCGTAGCATAGAGCAACAGCAGGATAATGACAAGCGCTATCGGTATTACTACCATCAGACGGTTGGTAGCACTCTGCAGGTTTTCAAATTCACCACCATAATTATAATAGTATCCATTCGGCAACTTCAGCTTCTCATCGAGAATCTCCTGGATGTCCTCCACGGTACTCTGCACATCCCTGCCCTTTACGTTGAATCCAACATAGATGCGGCGGGCACCATCTTCATGAGAAACCTGAGCCGGCGCTGGTGAATAATCAATATCTGCTACCTGAGACAACGGAATATCCGTACCATCCTTGAGGGGTATGCTCAATTGCTCAAGCGACTCTACGTTGCGCTGCGAAGGATCCATACGCAGCACGATATCAAACTTCTTGTCACCTTCGTAGAGAGAACCCGCCACGGCACCGGCAAAGGTGGTTTCCAATATCTCACTGATATCATCCACACTAACCCCGTAGGCAGCCATCTTTTCATGGTTGTATTTTACCTGGATCTGAGGCAAACCGGCAACTTCCTCCACAAAGATACCGCTCACGCCCGGCACATCTTCTATCATTTTCTTCACCTTGCCAGCCTGCTGAGTGAGCACGTCCAGATCTTCGCCAAATATCTTGATAGCCACATCCTGCTTGATACCTGTCAGCAGCTCATTGTTGCGCATCTGGATAGGTTGAGAAATCTCTGCTTCCAATCCAGGAATGGCACTCAAGGTTTCCTCCATCTTCTCCATCAGTTCTGGAGTAGTCTTGGCAGAGGTCCATTCAGCCTTCGGTTTCAGTGCAATCATGATGTCGGCACGTTCAACCGGCATCGGGTCGGTAGGAATCTCTGCACTACCTATACGGCTTACAACCTGCTTGATCTCAGGATATTCCTTCTTGAGTAGCTTTTCAGCCTTGGTACAACTCTCCACCATCTGCGACAATGAAGTTCCCTGCGACATACTCATCTCCACGGCAAAGTCACCTTCTTCCAGACTTGGGATGAATTCGCCTCCCAGATATTTGAAGCCCACGACACTGACGCAGAAAAGAGCCACAGCACCTGTGATGACATCCTTGTTACGTGCCAAGACCCAGTCAAGAACCGGACGGTACCATGCCTGCAACTTTTCTATCACGCGGTCGGAGAATGTTTTTCGGGTATGAACCTTTCGACTTAACATCAGTGAACTTGCCATCGGCACATAGGTAAGCGAGAGAATGAAGGCTCCCAGAATGGCAAAGAATACAGTAAGTGCCATAGGACGGAACATCTTTCCTTCGATTCCTACCAGTGTCATCAGCGGAATATATACAATCATAATGATGATTTCACCGAACGCAGCACTCTGACGGATTCGGGAAGCAGAGAAATGAACTTCCTCGTCCATCTGTTTCTGAGTCAAGGCAAATGGGGTTGCAGCTCCACCATTCTGATATTGAGCAAGATAAGCAGCACGCACTTCCGGCTGCGAGAAATGACCGGTATTGATATGTGTCACCACAGCTTCAACAATGATGACCGCAGAATCCACTATCATACCAAAGTCGATGGCTCCCAGCGACATCAGGTTTCCGTCGATGCCGAAGGTCTTCATCATGCCAAAGGCAAAGAGCATACTCAGTGGGATGACACTTGCTACAACAAGTCCGGCTCGCCAGTTACCTAGGAAGATCACAAGTACGAAAATTACGATAAGTCCGCCTTCAATCAGGTTGCGGGCGATGGTGCCCTCTACTCGGTCCACCAGATTGGTACGGTCGATAAACGGTTCGATCACCACTCCTTCCGGTAGTGATTTCTGAATCTGATTGATTCGTTCCTTTACATTTTTGATAACTTCCTGGAAGTTCTCGCCCTTGAGCATGATGGCAATACCAGCCACCACCTCGCCTTCGCCATTGCGGGTAACGGCACCGAAACGGGTGGCGTGTCCCAGCTGAACCTTTGCCACATCACCCACCTTGACAGGTATTCCATCCACCGTCTTCACCGTGATGTTGGCAACATCCTCCAGATTCTTCACCACACCGATGCCTCGGATATAATACTGGTTGGAATTCTCCTCAATGTAGCTGCCACCCGTATTGGCATTGTTGCGCTGCAAGGCATCAAACACCTCGTTTACGGAGACCCCGCTGGCGTTCAGCTGGTCGGTATTGATAGCCACCTCATATTGCTTGACATAGCCGCCCCAACCGCTTACTTCGGCAACGCCCGGGGTTCCGGAAAGCTGTTTGCGCACAATCCAGTCCTGCATGGTTCGGAGCTGGGTGAGCGAGTATTTATGCTCGTATCCCTCCTTGGCACGAATGGTATAGTGGTAGATTTCGCCCAATCCGGTGGCGATAGGTCCCATCTCGGTTTCGGTGTTCTTAGGCAGTTCTTTCTCCAACTGTTCCACCACCTGACTCACCTGCGAACGTGCCCAATAGATATCGGCAGCATCGTCGAAGACAAGCGTGATAACCGAGAGTCCGCTTCTTGAAATGCTTCGGCGTTCCTGGATGCGGGGTATATTTGCAAGCGCCATCTCTACAGGGGTGGTTACGTATTGTTCCACCTCCTGAGCTCCCAGCGAAGGAGCCTGTGTGATGACCTGCACCTGATTATCTGTAATATCTGGGGTGGAATCGAACGGCAGATGCACAAGTGCCCAGACGCCCCATATCGCCAGGGTTATAGAGAGTACTCCAATCACCAGTTTGTGGCGAATGGAATAAGTAATTAGTTTCTGAAACATAAGCTACCCTTTCTTAATGCGCATGCTCACCATGTTCGCCTGTAAGCGAAGCCAGATAATAAGCGTTTGCGGTAACTATCTTCTTGCCGGCAGCTCCATCCTTGCCCTTCAGCAGATGGTCGCAAAGCTTCACCTCTGTATATTTACCATCCGAAGCGCCTGTGGTCACCTCATGACGGGAGAAGCTGTAGTTACCCTTGCTAGGAGCTCCATTGAGAGCGAAGACATACTGCTTTCCATCTGCGCTCACAATTGCATGGGATGGCAAGGCGAGACACTGCTGGCTACCTGTAGCTATCTTTCCGCTTACATACATACCTGCAAAAAGCTTTCCGCCATGAGTATTGCCTGAAGAAGAATGCAGATAACTCTTCACGCTTGCTGCATCCAATTCTACATGAACAGCAACGGATTTCGAGTTATCGTTAAAGTATTGGTTCATTCCATATACCGTTCCTGAAAGTTTTACGCCAGGCTGATTAGTCAGGTTTATGGTCACCCGATTTCCAACCTTAATCTTTGATAAATCCTTCTCGAAGACATTGAGGTCACATTCCAACGCCTGGGTGTTTCTAATCTTCATCAGGGGAGTCTGCATATCAGCATAGCTACCCAGACTTGCTGTCATCTCACTCACGATGCCGGAGATAGGCGCATGCAAAGGAAAGGCAGTAGTAAACTTACCTTTGGATACAGCGGAAGTAGAAATACCCATCTGGCTGAGCTGCCTGCCAATACCCAAAAGATTGGCATGAGCCACTTGGTAATCTTTCTTGGTCTGCTGTAAGGTACGCTTCACACCTGCTCCCTGCTTACTGAGCAGAAGTTGGCGCTCCAAATCAGCCTTGGCAAGTTCGCACTCCTTGGCAGCAGAGTAATACTCACGCTGAAGACTTACCACATCTGTATTTTCAACGGTAGCAACAACCTGTCCTTTATGAACAAGCTGCCCTTCTTTTACAGAAATAGATTTCACGATACCGCCCATCAAAGAGGCAACATCACCCATCGCCTGTGCACGCAGTACGAGCGATCCTTTCGCTTCTATGGTGGCATCCATCTCGCGCTCCACAGCCTCACCCATCTTCAAATCTACGGTACTTACCTGCTTGGCAGTCAACGGAATATGATCAAAATCTACTTCTTCTTCATGCTCATGCTCCTCGTGTGCATGAACCTCTGAACCGGTCTGTTTCGCAAAGAAAGCGAATCCTGCCCAGGCAATCGCCGTAACGGCGACAATCAAAATTATTCTTTTCATGTTTGCTTTTTCCTTTTATTTTATAAATCTACGCTACAATTTCACACTACGAATCTTATCAAAAATCCGTTGGCAAAAGTACACAGAAAATCTTGCAACTCAGTTGCATTCGAATCTTCAAACCGATTTTTGCAACCAAGTGGCAAACTTGTAAAATCATAAAATAGAAGGAGGCCCCCGCCTGCTATAGCCAGCCGTCAACCCCTCAACAAGCGGAGAAGCTGCCACATGCTGCCATCTCACAGAAATGAGTGAGAGACGAGGGAAGGTCAAAAGAGAAGAACAAGACAGAATCATAAACTGATGGTTCTCATCTACCAGCAACTTGCGGATACCCTTCACCATCTTGGAATTGACGACAAACTGATGCATTTGACGAACGCTACAATTCTCACGATCGCTATCATTTTCCTGACCATGATGGTCGGTATGTTCATCATTGATGTTGCCATCCTGCTCGCATTGCTCCTGAATCATACAGATACGCCCCATGTGGTGATGATGGGTCATCACCGTAGATAGCAAGATGCTCAAAGTAGCTATCCAGAGACTGAATATGTATAATGTTCTTTTCCTCATTCGCAATTTGGCTACAAAATTACAGTTTTTTTGCAATATTACCAAGACGACGTGATGATTTTATAGCATTTTTTCTAAAAAAAACTAAAAGACTAGTAACCGTACTTGGTTCATAGCCGTATTTAAAATAAAATTTAGTATCTTTGCAATCAAAATTAGTACATAAATAAAAATGAAAAAGTTTATTGCAGTTTTACAGTTACTCTTAGTAGTAATGTTGGCTCATGCGCAGATGATGAACCCTGTGAAGTTCTCAACCTCGCTCAAGACCAATGGAACCGCTGTAGCGGAAATCGTGTTTAATGGAAAGATTCAACCGGGATGGCATGTCTATTCTACAGGTTTGGGCGCAGACGGACCTATTTCAGCCACTTTTAACGTAAACAAGCTTGACGGTGTTGAACTCGTAGGCAAGTTGCAGGCTCGTGGCCATGAAATTTCAAAGTTCGACCCTCTCTTTGAGATGAAGTTACGCTTCTTCGAGGGTAGCGCCACTTTCGTACAGAAAGTGAAGTTCACCAAGCCTAACTATCGTATCGATGCTTATTTAGAGTATGGCGCTTGCAGCGACCAGAATTGTCTTCCTCCTAGCGAGGCAAGCTTCAAGCATAGTGGTAAATCTCCTGCTGTAGATGGCAAGGATGCTGTCAGCCCTGAAGATGCGAATGCTAACGAAAAGACAGACGATCCTGCAGCTATTGCTAAGGCGAAAGCAGACTCTTTGGCTCAACTTGCCGTAGCAGAGAAAGTAGATAGCACAGCTAATATTGATTCTTCATTCTCTGTTGATGGTGATGATGCTAAGGCTTGGTGGAAACCGGTTGTAAAGGAGCTTCAGGCATTTGGTGGCAACAATGACATTGCCAACCATTCACTCTTCTATATCTTCATTATTGGTTTTGTGGGCGGTTTGCTCGCTCTTGTGATGCCATGTATCTGGCCAATCATTCCGATGACAGTAAGCTTCTTCCTGAAGCGTGCCAAGAATGACAAGAAGAAGGGTATCCGCGATGCTATCACTTATGGTTTGAGTATTGTCATCATCTATCTGGCACTCGGTCTCACCGTGACTGCCATAGCAGGTCCTAGCACTCTCAATGCGCTTAGTACAAGTGCGGTGTTCAACATTATCCTCTTCTTGCTTCTGGCAGTCTTCGCATTCTCATTCTTCGGATGGTTCGAAATCAAGTTGCCAGACAGTTGGGGAAATGCTGTAGATAACAAGGCTTCCAGCACAACAGGACTCATCAGCATCTTCCTGATGGCGTTCACACTCGTACTCGTAAGTTTCTCTTGTACCGCTCCTATCATCGGCCTGCTTCTGGTACAGACTGTTACATCGGGTGACTGGTTGGCACCAACCATTGGTATGTTTGGTTTTGCCCTTGCTCTCGCCTTGCCATTCACCCTCTTTGCACTCTTCCCATCTTGGTTGAAGTCAGCTCCTAAGTCTGGTTCTTGGATGGAGACCATCAAGATTGTGCTTGGTTTCATTGAGCTTGCTTTCTCTTTGAAGTTCTTGTCTGTAGCAGATTTGGCTTATGGCTGGCACATTATGGATCGCGAGGTATTCCTCTCACTCTGGATTGTCATCTTCGGCCTGCTCGGTCTCTACCTGATTGGCAAGTTGAAGTTCCAGGTAGATGCCATCGGCGGTGACCTCAACAAGCCAATGCCAGTAGCTTGCATTATGCTTGGTCTTTGTTCCTTGGCTTTCTCCGTGTATATGATTCCTGGTCTTTGGGGTGCACCTTGCAAGGCAGTAAGTGCTTTTGCCCCACCAGTAAATACCCAGGATTTCAACTTGAATACCAAGGTGGTAGAACCGGCTTATAAGGACTACGAGGAAGGTATGGCTGCAGCGAAGGCAGCAGGCAAGCCTGTACTGATTGACTTTACCGGCTATGGTTGTGTCAACTGCCGTAAGATGGAGGCTTCTGTATGGACAGACCCTAGTGTTACTGACATTTTGACAAAGGACTACGTACTCATCTCACTCTATGTAGATGACAAGACCCCATTGCCACAGCCTATGGAGGTGACTTTCAATGGCGAAAAGCGTACATTGAGAACCATCGGTGACAAGTGGAGCTACTTGCAGGCAAGCAAGTTTGGTGCTAATGCCCAGCCATTCTACATTCCTGTAGATAATGAGGGAAATCCTCTGAACGCTGCATTCAGCTTCAAGGAGGATGTCAGTGCTTATCTTGACTTCCTGCATAAGGGTCTTGATAACTATCGTAAGTAATAATAAACTTTTCATAAGGCGGGAGTGGCATGTTATTTGCTGCTCCCGTTTTTGTAATTAAAGTATAACACTATAAAAAGAGGAATTTATGAACAATAAAGAAGTTCCAGTCCTGCTTTTGACAGGCTATCTGGGCAGTGGTAAGACTACCCTGCTCAACAAGATTTTGGCTAACAAGAAGGGTATCAAATTTGCCGTTATCGTCAACGATATCGGTGAGGTGAATATTGATGCAGCTCTCATAGAGAAAGGTGGCGTGGTAGGTCAGAAGGATGATTCCCTGGTTTCACTCCAGAATGGATGTATTTGCTGTACCTTGAAGATGGACCTTGTAGAACAGCTCAAGGAAATCGTAGATATGAAGCGTTTCGACTATATTGTAATAGAGGCAAGCGGTATCTGCGAGCCTGCACCTATAGCACAGACCATCTGCTCTATCCCATCTCTGGGTCCTCAGTATATCAAAAACGGTATCTTGCGCCTAGACAGCATCGTTACTGTAGTTGATGCACTTCGTATGAAGGACGAGTTTGCCAATGGTTCTGATTTGATGAAGCCAAACCTCGATGAGGAGGATCTCGCTTCTCTCGTCATCCAGCAGATGGAATTCTGTAACATCATCCTTCTCAATAAGGCCGCAGACGTAGAGCCTAAGGAGTTGGAGCACCTGAAGCAGATTATCCGCGCTATCCAGCCTAAGGCAGAGATTTTCGAATGTAACTATGGTGATGTGGATCTCGATCTGATTGTCAATACTCACAAGTTTGACTGGCAGACTGTTGCATCATCAGCAGGCTGGATTCAGGAAATCGAATCTGAACGAAGCGGAGAAGAGGACCATGATGAAGAAGAGCACGAGCATCACCATCATGATGAAGACGATGACGAGCACGAGCATCACCATCATGATGAAGACGATGACGAACATGAGCATCACGATCACGAGGATCATGAACATGGTCACCACCATCATCACGATCATGACCATGACCACGAAGGTGGCGAAGTTGAGGAATATGGTATCGGAACCTTCGTATATTATCGCCGCAAGGCATTCGACCTGGGTCTCTTCGATGAGTTTGTTGCAAGAAAATGGCCTCGTGACATCGTTCGTGCCAAGGGTATATGCTATTTTGCTGATGAACCAGACATGTGCTATGTTTTCGAGCAGGCAGGTCAGCAGAAGACAGTCAAGCAGGCTGGTCAGTGGCTCGCAACAATGCCAGCCGACCAGCTCGCAGAACTGCGCAAGAACAATCCGCAGCTCGAGAAGGAATGGGATGAGAAACTTGGTGACCGTATGATCAAGATTGTATTCATCGGTCAGCACATCAAGGACCAGAAGGATGCTATTATCGCCGAACTTGATAAGACTTTAGCACTCTAAAGGAAGTCGCCCTGTCAGGCAAAAGCATGAAGAGATTTATGTTTTTTGTCCTCACAGGGCGTTATATTTTACTTGTAAAACTTAAGAGATAATAGCGCATTTTAACTACCGAAAAGATGAAAAAAACAGAAATTAAAGGAAAAATGCGGGTAAAAATGCAGTTTTTTCTTCGTTTGTACTTTTAATTCGTTTTTTTTTGTTAAATTTGCACCCGATTAATAAATAATTAAGTGAATATACAAAGAAATGAAGACCGATTTTCGACCTGCATATATTAAGGACTTTGAGGCGTGTTGGAACATCATTGACCAGGCTCGTCGCTCTATGATCGCATCAGGACGTCATCAGTGGACTAATGACTATCCTGCTGAGCACGATATAAAAGACGACATCAACAATGGTAACGCATACGTACTTACCGTAGATGGCGAGGTGGCTGTCTATGGTGCAGTAGCACTCAATGGTGAACCACAGTACGATTTTATCGATGGCGACTGGCTTACCACAGGCGATTATTATGTAATACATCGCTTTGCTACGTTGCCTAAATATCAGCGTGAGGGTTTCGCACGTATATTTATTAATAAGGTGAATAGTCTCTGCGAGGTAGAAAAGGTTCCTAGCATCAAGGTAGATACCAATTTCGATAATCTTCCGATGATTAACTTGCTCTCTTCCATGGGCTTCTGCATCTGCGGAAGAATCAACTATGGGAACAGAGGTATGCGCTTTGCTTTCGAAAAGCAAACGATACAGCCACAAATACAATAACGATTTACAGACATTATGGAGGATAAATTAAATAGAATGAGAAGCTTGGTCAATCAACTGAACCAAGCTTCTGATGTTTATTATAACGGCAAAGGTGAAATCCTTACCGATTACGAATGGGATGCCCTGTTTGACCAACTCAAGAAGCTGGAAGAGGAAACCGGCGAAATTCTCCCCGATTCCCCTACCAACAAAGTTTCTGAAGATACGATCGTCGGCCAGAAGGAAGAACACGAATTTGCAGCTCTCTCTCTGGCAAAGACCAAGAAGGTCAGCGACCTCGTCAAGTGGGCAGAAGACCGCCCTATCTGGATTTCCTGGAAGCTGGATGGCCTCACCTTGGTTGTGACATACGACAATGGCAAACTAACCAAGGTGGTGACTCGCGGTAATGGTCATATTGGCACCAACATTACGCATCTGGCACCAGCTATCAGTGGTATTCCGCAGTCCATCAGCGAAAAGGGACATCTCGTGATTCGTGGCGAGGCTGTCATCTCCTATGCCGACTTCGAGCAGTTTATCATCGAAAGCGAAGGTGATTACGCCAATCCCCGCAATCTTGCATCCGGATCTCTTTCTTTGAAAGATGTAGAAGAAGTAAAGCAGCGCCATATCCAATGGATTCCTTTCACCCTGGTTTATTGCGAACAGGAAATCACATCATGGGGCAAAAGAATGCAGTGGTTGGAAGAACAGGGCTTTCATCCGGTAGAACGCCAGAACATAGAGCAGCCAACTTCTGATAACATCCAAAAGGAAATTGATGCTTTTACTGCTAAGGTGACCAACAAAAAGAATCCTTTCCCTGTAGATGGTCTCGTCATCTGCTACGATGATACCTCCTATGCTGCTACGGGTTCCGTAACCGGTCATCATGCAACAAGAGCCGGTTACGCCTTCAAATGGCAAGATGAGCACGCCGATACCGAACTCGACCACATCGAATGGTCGTGTGCAGCCAATACCATCACTCCTGTGGCTGTCTTCAAGCCTGTAGAACTGGAAGGCACAACTGTTCAGCGAGCATCTCTCTGCAATGTAAGTGAATGCGAGCGTTTGGGTATCGGAGGCAAGGGAACCCGATTGCAGGTAATCAAGGCCAACAAGATTATCCCAAAGGTGATCAATGTGACAGAATCACTGGGTGTTTTTGAAATTCCTGAAGTGTGTCCTGTCTGTCATGCAGAAGCTATCGTTAGAGAAAGCGAAAGCGGTACGAAAACACTGCATTGTACCAACCCTCAATGTGCGGCGAAGCAGTTGAAGAAGTTCACGAGATTCGTGAGCAAGGAAGGTTTGAACATAGAAGGTATTTCAGAACAGACCATCTGGAAGCTGGTAAACGAAGGCTTGATCAGTGAATATGCAGACTTTTATCATCTTTCCGATCATGCCTATGTCATCTCTTCCTGGGAAGGATTCGGAAAGAAGAGTGTAGGCAATATGCTGGAAAGCATACGCAAAAGCCGAAATACAGATGGGCGTCATCTGCTCTATGCACTGAACATCCCGCTGTGTGGAGGTGATGTTGCCAAAAAGCTCATTGAACGCTATCCTGTCCAGAAACTGATAGAAACCGCACGGCTCTGTATGTTTGATGATGAGTTTGCCAGCATCGACGGCATCGGTCCTGAAAAAAGCGCCAAATTCATCGCCTGGTTCAAAGATGACAACAACTTCGCTCACGTACAGCATCTGATGAAGGAACTGACCATTACAGAACAGGCTCCTGTAGAGAAAGGTACGCAGTGTGATGGACTAACCTTCGTTGTAACGGGCGATGTTCATCATTATAAAAACCGCAACGAGTTGAAGGCCTACATCGAGAGTCAAGGTGGCAAGGTGACGGGAAGCGTAAGCAAGAGCACCAACTATCTGATTAATAACGATGCTGCCTCGCAGAGTTCAAAGAACAAGAAGGCACATGAACTCAACATCCCTATCATCACGGAAGATGAGTTCGTTGAGAAATTCGGATAAAAAGAAATCCCTTAGACTTCAACAAGCCTAAGGGATTTTTATTTGGTTGTTCTTGAATTAGTGCGTTCCGCAATATTGTCCCATAAAAAGGATACCGCCACTCTGACTGTCCTGAATCATATACACAAATGGACGGTCAGCGATGAACTCCACATTTCTTGTCTCCTCAGGTGCCATGGCTGTCAGCATCACGGCAGCTGTTACAGCAGCAGCCTTTGTTCCCTGCTCATTCACCTCTATCTTTGCCTTCTGGAGCATCTTGCTTACAAAGAAATTGCCGTCAGCGAAATGACTGAAGTTCGCTTTGCCTGCCACAAACATAGAAGGAGCACCCAAATCACTGATGATCGCATTCAGAGGCAGTTCCTGCTCGATGGTAAATTTAGGCAACTTGAGATTCACCATACAGTTTTCCATATTCTGCGAAATCTGATTCAGCTTCTCTTCATCCAATCCTTTCATCATTTCCTGGATATTCTTGCCCTCATTTGGCAGAAGTACCAGCATACGATAGCTACCATTGCCATAAGGAAGATCTACAGCCTTGAAATCCTTGTCCTCTGCATAGAAGAGCTTCTTTACCTGATGCATCATTTCTACTTTCTGGATATCACGTGTATAGCCACGGAAGTTCTCCAGCTTAGTGTCCTTGGCATTGAACTTGTTCTGCCATGTTCCCTTGAAATAGATGGCATTCATCAAATACGATACCGCATCGGCTGAAACCTGATCAATAATGCGGGGAATCATGCCGTTGGTCTTTTCCTTGCACCAGCCATTGATGCGGTCTGTGGACTTGGAAGAGGTGAAATCCAGACTTTCGATACCTGCCTGATAGTTATCACTTACCTGCTGGGAGAAATTCTTGTTCAGTTTGAAGTTCTTGTTTACTGCGATATAATTGGCAATATTAACAGTTGTCTGCTTGTCTTGATGATTGGCATTGAGAAGCATCGCCTTATAAAGCTCATTCAGATCGTTGACAGAAACTCCTTCGCAACCGATAGCTTTCAATATCTCCTGCTGCGTGATTCCATCCGCACCATTTGCCAGCATTCCCATCAGATAAGATACGCTCATAGGTGAAATCACCTTAGACTCCATATCTGTAACCTTATTGAAGAGACGAAGCGCAAATGCATTGTTTTTCTTCACTATATCCTGCTGGGCGTCAGAAAGAACAAGATAGCTATTATCCAAATCCTCTTCATTCTTACCCATTTCGCTGTCCTTGCTTGCATTGGAATCACCGTTTATTTTCTTGCTGCTAGCACAAGAAGTCATAGCCATTGCAGCCATCATCATCAGGGCTGCCATAGTTATCTTACTTTCATTTCTCTTTTTCATAATCTTTTAATTTTGTTGATAATCTGTCTATGAAATGCAAGTTGCTGCGATTCCTTGCATCGGAAGGCTAAAATTTAAGACTCGTTAACTGCCTCCTTACCTGGCAACACACGCAAATGATATCTGTTACCATCAAAGTCAACTCGCATCAGACTCTGAGGTTTGGCTATCTTGGCTAACTCAAGAGCCACATGCCCCATCGTTCTCCGAAGATTCAATTCGATACAAGATACAAGCTCTAACTGGCCATCCTTTGCAGCAATCATCATATCTACTCCAAATGGTCCGTTATAGTTTTCCTTTAACGCGGGCTCAACTATATCTATAATTCTCTGTCTAGCAGAGAAAAGCGCATCTTCACTGATGTATTTCTTCATCATTTCAACCTTCTCTTCTTCAGAGCAGAGCAAGTTGCCGGTATAGGCATTTTTGACGGTATCGAAGAGCGAGAGTCCCAGATAGTGAACCTTGCCGTCACGCATCTCGAATTCCATACCGAAATCTTTCACCTTATTATAATATGGCTCTACGGTAACACCACCCTGCCGGAAGATGATGTTGCTTACCCAGCGTTGGAAAGCCGGATATTCACCATTTGTCCGGAACTCATCGGCAGAAACATATTTCACGCCTCTTCCACTGCTGCTCCAAGGAGCCTTGACAACAGCCTTGCCCCACTTCATTACGCATTCCTTAACCAGAGCAAAGTTATCTGCATACACTACATTCTGCTGCAGATGTTCAGCAGCCCATTGGCGGCTGCTTATCGCGCGTACCTTATCTAATACCTCATCAGTAGGCAGCATGATTTCCGGCAAACCGATACGTTCCAGCTCGCCTTTCAGACTCAAGTCCCATCCCCAAGGATGCACGCAGTCTATAAACTCCGTCTTAAGCAGATGCTCAAGCTGCAGTTTGGTTATAAACTCAACTTTTTCCAACAGATGCTCCCCAAAATGGCGCACCTTGTCGCGTGCATTGTCGATGTCGTCAACAAGCACCAAGTCACCCTGATCTGCCCACAAGGCAGGTATGAATGCAAGGTCGCTTCGCAACTGTCTTCCAGCATGTGGAGCGGTAAACTGTCGCAAATGAGCGGCCAATGCCAAATCGTGTTCTGGATTGAAGATATGTAGTTTCATACTGCAAAGATACAAATTATTGAGATAAAAACGGCAAAAGAAGGTAAGTTTTACTTAGAAAAGTGCTAAATAATGAAAAAAATGTTAGTTTTTGCTATCTAGAGTTTGCA
Organism: Prevotella sp.; assembly: GCA_052356385.1. GTDB lineage: Bacteria > Bacteroidota > Bacteroidia > Bacteroidales > Bacteroidaceae > Prevotella. Next base: position 1,324 of record DAWDAD010000004.1, on the reverse strand, counting down.
AATTTAAAATATATTATTACCTTTGCATCGTAAAAAACAAATATGAATCAATATTAAACGCATGGAAGAAGCATTCTTCAGAACACATACATATCTAGTTGAGCATATAGATGCTCCAGTCAGACGAACCTTGATGGATGAGATTGACTGGAACGACCGTATGATTGGCATCAAAGGCACTAGAGGCGTAGGCAAATCTACCTTTCTCCTCCAGTATGCCAAGGAGCACTTTGGACCATACGATCGCAAGTGCCTGTATGTGAACATGAACAACTTCTATTTCCAGAGCAGAGGTATTGCCGATTTTGCAGGTGACTTTGTGAATCAAGGTGGACGCACACTTCTGATAGACCAGGTTTTCAAGCAGCAGGACTGGAGCAAGGAACTCCGCAAATGTTACGACTTGTATCCTGAATTGAAGATTGTGTTTACAGGTTCCAGCGTCATGCGCTTGAAGGAAGAGAATCCAGAACTCAATGGCATCGTGAAGAGTTACAATCTCCGTGGCTTCTCATTCAGAGAATATATCAATCTGAAGACGGGCAACGATTTCCAGCCATACGAGCTCGAAGATATTCTCCGCAATCATGAACACATCATCAAGCAGATCCTTCCCAAGGTGAGTCCGATGAAATACTTCAATGATTATCTGCATCATGGCTTCTACCCATTCTTCTTGGAACAGCGTAACTTCACAGAGAATCTACTAAAGACAATGAATATGATGACCGAGGTTGACATCCTCCTCATCAAGCAGATAGAACTGAAGTATCTGCCAAAAATAAAACGCCTGTTCTACGAGTTGGCTGTCGAAGGCGCCAAGGCTCCCAACGTGAGCCAGCTGGCCGAAAGCATCAATACAAGTAGGGCAACCGTGATGAACTACATTAAGTATCTGGCTGATTCCAGACTCATCAACATGATCTATCCAGAGGGGCAGGATTTCCCGAAGAAACCATCCAAGGTGATGATGCATAATACTAACTTGATGTACGCTATCTATCCTATACAGATTGATAAGCAGGAAGTGATGGAAACATTCTTCGTCAATTCACTTTGGAAAGACCACAAAGTTCACCAGGGCGGTAAAGACCACTATTATACAGTGGATGGCAACAGGAAATTCAGAATCTGTGATGCACAAACTCCCAACAAGATGCGTAGTAATCCAGATACCATCTATGCCCGTTACAATACGGAGGTGGGCAAGGACAACAAGATTCCGTTGTGGCTCTTGGGATTCCTGTATTAACGAAATTTCGAAAAGAAGAATTAAATACAAAACATTTTTAATATTTTATCTAAAAGTAAAATGGCTAAAGAG
>DAWDAD010000003.1:0-102464 GCA_052356385.1 Prevotella sp. | reverse complement strand
TGCCCCCAGCAGGGAGTGGGAATGAAAGTTAAGAACAAGCCTTGACACAGTTTAAATTACACCCCCTTATATATAGAAGAAATCTTATTTTATTATATATAGAAGAAATCTTATACCAGAATATTCAAGAAACAGGCATCAACCCATCTCTTTTTACGAAAAGTCACTTTTGGCCTTTTGACCTTTTTGCCATTCGCTACATACACCATATTCATCAAATTCACCCCGTTCACCATTCACCTCGTTCACCTATTCACTTTCACATCATTCACCTTTTCACTTTCACCTTTTCACCTTTTCCTCTCGTCTTTCTCTCCCTTTCCCCTCCTATCTCCACCTCCTTCCATTCCTCTCTACCTCACAACATCCGGGACAAAGACTGAAAAAAACCGGGACAACTCTTTCGTTTCTCGCAAAAATGTATTAACTTTGCAGCCATAAAAAAACAAATTTGAATTATGGCAAGAAAACGTAAACCATTACCTCTCTTGGAGAACATCACCATCGAGGCCGTAGCAGCCGAGGGTAAGTGCATCACTCGCGTAGATGACCAGGTCATCTTCGTGCCTTTCTGCGTACCTGGCGATGTGGTAGATTTGCAGGTAGTTAAGAAAAAACATAAGTATTGCGAGGCGAAGGTAGTTCGCTTCATCAAGAAGAGCGACGTAAGACAGGAGCCTATGTGCGAGCACTTCGGTATCTGTGGCGGTTGCAAATGGCAGAACCTCCCTTACGAGGAACAGATCAAGGCGAAGCAGAAGCAGGTGGAAGACCAGCTCACCCGCATCGGCAAGATTGAACTCCCTGAGTTCCGCCCTATCATGGGCAGCGTGAAGACCCAAGAGTACCGTAACAAGATTGAGTTCGGATGCAGTAACAAGCGCTGGTTTACTTCAGAAGAGTTGGCTCAACTTCCTCAGAAAGAGGATGATACCACAACTTCACTCAAGGAGCGTCACGCCCAGAATGCCATCGGCTTCCATATCACCGGTGCCTTCGACAAGATTTATCCAATCAAGAAGTGCTGGCTGATGGATGACCTCTGCAACGAAATCCGCAACTTCGTTTTCGAATACGCAGATTCTCACAACTATACCTTCTACGATCTTCGTGAGCAGCACGGATTGCTCCGCGACATGATGATCCGCAATTCGAACACAGGCGAGTGGATGCTCGTATTCCAGTTCCACTACGATGAGGAGGGAGATGAGCAGAGAGCCTTGGAACTGATGCAGCAGGTGGCAGACAAGTTCCCTCAGATTACCTCACTCATGTATGTAGATAACCAGAAGGGAAATGATACCATCAACGACCTGGAGCTCAGCCTCTTCAAGGGCAACGACCACATCTTTGAGCTGATGGAGGATTTGAAGTTCAAGGTGGGTCCAAAGAGTTTCTATCAGACCAATACCGAGCAGGCTTACCACCTCTACTGCGTGGCGCGCGAGTTTGCCAACCTCACCGGAGATGAGCTGGTTTACGACCTCTACACCGGCACGGGAACCATCGCCAACTTCGTGGCTCACAAGGCAAAGAAGGTAATCGGTATCGAATACGTGCCAGAGGCTATCGAGGATGCCAAGGTGAATTCCCAGGTAAACAACATTGAGAACACCCTCTTCTATGCAGGCGACATGAAGGATATCCTGACCAATGACTTCATCGCTCAGCATGGTCGTCCAGACGTCATCATCACCGACCCTCCACGTGCCGGCATGCACCCTGATGTAGTGAACGTGATTCTGAACGCAGCACCTAACCGCATCGTATATGTAAGCTGCAACCCAGCTACCCAAGCTCGCGACCTGCAGCTGATGGACGACCACTACAAGGTGGCTGCCGTTCAGCCGGTAGATATGTTCCCTCATACTCCTCACGTAGAGAACGTCGTTTTGCTCGAGAAGCGCAGCGATGCTGAAATCAAGCAGAAGAAGAAGGAGCGCAAAGAGCGTGAGAAGGCGATAGCTGAAGCCAAGGCTGCCAAGGAGGCAGAGAAGCTCGCCCAGGAAGCAGCCAAAGCGGAAGACCTGACAGAAGAGGAACTCGCCGCCAAGAAATAAACCTAAAAACAAAATAGAAATAAGATGAAAAAAGGTATCATCCTGGCGCTCATGGCTTTGACTACGGTCTCAGCCAGCGCCCAAAAGAAGCAGACCATCGAATTGCCTTCATGGTTAAGCAATGTGAAATTGTCGGGATATGGCATGATCCAGTACCAGTATAGCGGACAGAAGAATGCAGAATCCAACTCGTTCAACATCCGAATGGGCCGTATCGCCTTGGAGGGTCGCATTGCAGACGACTTCTACTGGAAGACTCAGATTCAGTTTAACGGCAACACCTCCAACCTGGGGGCCAGCCCAAGAATGGTGGATCTGTTTGCTGAATGGCAGAAGTACGACTATTTCAAGGTGAAGATTGGTCAGTTCAAGAACCCATTTACCTTCGAGAATCCGATGCATCCTATCGACCAGGGCTTCATGGGTTATTCACAGAACGTGAGCAAGTTGGCGGGTTTCAGCGACCGTGCCGGAGAGCACGCTTCCAATGGTCGTGACATCGGTCTGCAGCTCCAGGGTGATTTTCTCAAGAATGCCAACGGCCGCAACCTGCTGCATTATCAGATTGGAGTGTTCAACGGTCAGGGCACCAACACCAAGGACGTTGACAATCAGAAGAATGTGATTGGTGGCGTATGGGTTATGCCAGTAAGCGGTATGCGAATCGGTGCCTTCGGATGGACGGGGTCTTATGCAAGAAAGGGTAACTGGACGGAAACCGTAGCAGACCCAACCTCTAGCGTAACTCCCGGCGCAGCAAAAGAGATTACTCATACCAACGAGGTTCGCAGTCTGAACCAGAACCGTTACGCCTTCTCTTTCGAATACAAGAAAGACGGATGGACTGTTCGTTCTGAGTACATCCACTCTACCGGCAAGGCTTTTGCCAAGAGCATCACCAATTTCAACGATGCCAACGCCAAAGACTGCAATCTTAATGAAAAGATTGGCGACAAGGCACAGGGTGTATATGGACTGGTTATCGCTCCATTGGCTCAGCTGCCTAAGAATAGCCGAATCGACATCAAGGCGCGTTACGACATGTATCAACCTAACGGCAAGAACAATATGCAGAAAACCCAGTATGAGGCAGGTTTGAACTTCCACATCGGCAAGCGAATCAGCATCCTCACCGAGTATGCGCTGGTCAACGACAAGACCCTCGCCAAGCACAATTACTCCATGGCAGACGCTGAGTTCTGCTTCCGCTTCTAACAGATATGATAAAGGCTCGTTCCAGTGATTACAGGAACGAGCCTTTATCATATATATGCTCAATCTCTTGCTAGAAAGAGTAAGAGAATCCGATAGACATGAACTCCTTGAACTGCCAATAGCTCTGATCATCCTTACGCTTTGCTCCATCATCGAAACGAGGATAGAGGAAGATATTCGATGAAATATAACGATTGAACTGGAAGGTAATCGTATTTTCCCATTCTATCTCAGCACGCTTGTAAGTAGTATATGCCCAGAGACGGGTCTTCCACTTCAGGTTCTCCATCAGCTGCCACGACAGATCGAAGATACACTCAGAACCGTAATCGGTCATGCCATGCTGTCCCTCCTTCAAACCATATCTTGTGGCAAGATCCTCACGGCCCACATACTTCCAGTTGAACGCCAGAGGAGCCAGATGGGCACTACCCTTCAGCTTGTGATCCAACCAATCAACCGTATAATCCATACCGACAGAGAGGTTCAGATTGAATGGTGAGAAGAAATCGGAATATACCATCTTGTCATTGCTCTTGTAACCATGGGAAAACTGCGTTTGTGCCACCATCTGGATGGTATAATACCATTTTCTGGATGCCTGAAGACCTAATTTGCTGGTGTATCGGATCAAGTCGTCGGATGTCTTGAGCGAATGCACCGAGTCTCCCTTGGAAGTCTGGTAACCCAATCGCATTTCCAGCTTGTTCTCCCACTTCACCTTCTGCTTGTTGTTGTAATTCGCCATCATCGTTACACGTCCCAGCAGAGAGTAGTTGCTCTCACCACCCTTGTACCAGTTGTCAGACACATAGTTTTGCAGGAACTGCAGATAGTAATCACCTCCAAAAGTCCAGAAATTAGGCTTGAAGATTACGATGTCCGATGGCGCAGTTTCCGGTTCGAAGACCTTAGGCGCCACCTCTTCTATGATGTCGCGCTTCGGCTTTTTGGCTTTAGAATCCGCCACAATCGGAGCGCCCACCTCTTCCAGGTGTCGCTGCGTAGTCTTCACCAGGTCTGGTCGGCTGAGATAAACATCCATCAAGGACTTATCGAGCATCACGCCAAGCGAATCGCCTACCCCTCCATCAGGACGGAGGCGCAGGAAATGATTGGCAGGTGAACGATAATACGTGAGTGGAGTGAAGAGCATGGCATATCGGGAATCATCCGAAGACATCTCGGTAGAGTCGATACGCTCCCTGATGTGAGCCAGCGAGTCCACATAACTTTCCACGATCGATGGAGTTTTCACCACCACATTATGCCTGCGGGAACGTTGGGCATCTGCCGTCACAGCACCCGCAACCAAAGCTAAAATGAGTAATCCAAATCTTATTTTCATTCCTTCATATACTAATTTGGGCACAAAGGTAACAAAATAATTCTAAATTCAACGCCATTCTTTACAAATATTTTGGCTAATTCATAATTTTATAGTAACTTTGCACCCAAATAATTCTAATTTAAATTATAAACATCGTGGCTGATACAAAGTACATCTTCGTTACCGGTGGTGTGGTTTCTTCTTTGGGTAAAGGAATCATATCTTCATCCATCGGTAAACTTCTTCAAGCAAGAGGCTACAACATTACTATCCAAAAGTTTGACCCATACATCAACATCGACCCGGGTACACTGAACCCGTACGAGCATGGTGAGTGCTACGTAACGGTAGATGGTATGGAGACCGACCTCGACCTCGGACACTACGAGCGATTCACCGGTATTCAGACTACGAAAGCGAATTCTCTCACCACAGGTCGTATCTATAAGGCAGTCATTGACAAGGAACGTCGTGGCGACTATCTCGGCAAGACCATCCAGGTGGTGCCTCACATCACCGACGAGATCAAGCGCAACGTGAAGCTGCTCGGCAAGAAGTATCACTATGACTTCGTGATTACCGAGATTGGCGGAACCATCGGCGACATCGAGAGTGCCCCATACATGGAAGCTATCCGACAGCTGAAATGGGAGCTGGGCAAGAACGCCGTCAATGTGCACCTTACCTATGTGCCTTATCTGAAGGCTGCAGGCGAGTTGAAGACAAAGCCTACCCAGCACTCCGTGAAGGAACTGCAGAGCGTAGGTATTCAGCCAGATGTTCTGATTCTCCGCACCGAGAAGCATCTCGATGAGGGAATCCTGAAGAAGGTGGCTAGCTTCTGTAACGTAGATATCGACTGCGTAATCCAGAGCGAAGATCTTCCTAGCATCTACGAGGTACCTGTAAACATGCAGAACCAGGGCCTCGATACTGCCATCCTCCGCAAAATGGGAGAGCCTATCGGCGAGAAGCCTGCGCTGGGTCCATGGAAAACTTTCCTCGACCGCAGAAACAAGGCCACCGAGACGGTGAACATCGGTCTCGTAGGAAAATACGACCTGCAGGATGCCTACAAGAGCATCCGCGAGAGCCTCTCGCATGCCGGCACCTACAACGACCACAAGGTGAACATTACATTCATCAACTCAGAATATCTCACAGAAGAGAACGTGGCTGAACAGCTGAAGGGTCAGGACGGCATCGTCATCTGTCCAGGATTCGGCCAGCGCGGCATCGAGGGCAAGATCATCGCTGCCCACTATACCCGCACCCACGACATCCCTACCTTCGGCATCTGCCTGGGTATGCAGATGATCGTCATCGAGTTCGCCCGCAACGTATTGGGCTACAAGGATGCCAACTCGCGTGAGATGGATGAGAAGACTCCACACAATGTCATCGACATCATGGAGGAGCAGAAAAACATATCAAACATGGGTGGAACCATGCGACTCGGCGCCTACGAGTGCGTACTGAGACAAGGCAGTCGCGCGTTCAACATCTATAAGAAGGAGCATATCCAGGAGCGCCATCGCCATCGCTATGAGTTCAACAACGAATTCCAGAAGGAATTCGAGAAGCACGGCATGATGTGCGTAGGCCGCAATCCGGAAAGCGACCTGGTAGAGGTAGTTGAAATCCCGGGCTTGAAGTGGTACATCGGAACACAGTATCATCCAGAGTACCAGAGCACGGTATTGAAGCCACACCCATTGTTTGTTGACTTTGTAAAGACAGCCATCGCTAACAGGAAATAGCGCAGGCTGGCTTTAGGCAGCAGAATGGCACAGCATTTGCTGTCTTCTCAGAGAAAATAAAACAATAAAAATAATAATGAATAAGAACAACATTATCGGTTTCCTCCTGATTGCCGTAGTGCTGATTGGCTTTAGCTGGTACAACCAGCCATCAGCCGAAGAGCAGAGAGCGGCATTCGTTCAGGACTCCATCGCCAAGGCTAAGCACGCCGAGATGGAAAAAGCCAGCAAGACTGCCGCTGTTAAGCGCCAGGCAAATGCTAAGGCTAAAATTGAGGCAGACTCTACAGCCCTCTTCTATTCGGCGCTGAAGGGTCAGGCTCAGAAAGTAGTTTTGAAAAACGAGAAGGTTGAGTTGACTCTCAACACCAAGGGTGGTACTGTCGAGAAGGCAGTCATCAAGGGATACGTGGGTCACAACCTCAAGGTGAAAGATGGTTCTGCCGACCAGAAGGACGTTACACTCTTCGACGGCAACGACCAGAGCCTCAAGTTTATGCTCGAGGCAAAGGAGGCCAACATCATCACCAGCGATCTCTATTTCACACCATCCAACGTGACCGACAAGTCTGTCACCATGACTGCAGTGGCTGGTCCAGGCAAGACCCTCAGCATGACCTATACCCTCGGCGACGACTATATGCTCCACATGAGCCTGCAGGCAGAAGGTATGGCAGGACTGTTCTCACCTAACTGCAACAAGATGAGCATCGACTGGAGCGACAAGGCGCGCCAGCAGGAGCGTGGCTTCATGTTCGAGAACCGCTACACCACCCTCACCTATCATGAGGCAGAGGGCGGCACCGACCACCTGAACGAGGGCAGCGAGAAAATCGACGAGAAAATTGAAGAGACTATCGACTGGGTATCTTTCAAGAACCAGTTCTTCTCAGCAATTATGGTAGCTAAGGACAACTTCGACAAGGATGCCTTCATGACCTCTATTCCTCAGGAGAAGGGTTCGGGCTACCTGAAGCAGTTCCAGGCTAAGATGAAGACAGCTTTCGACCCAACCGGTAAGAAGGCATCTGAGTTTGAGTTCTACTTCGGTCCTAACGACTTCCAGATTCTGAAGAATACTGAGAAGGAGAGCACCTTCGGCAAGGACCTGGAGTTCCAGAAGCTCGTTTATCTGGGATGGCCTATCATCCGCTGGATCAACCGTTTCTTCACACTCTACGTGTTCGACTGGTTGAGCAATGTATTCCCAATGGGTATCGTATTGATTCTCATCACATTGCTCCTCAAGCTCATCACCTACCCTATGGTAAAGAAGAGCTATATGAGTTCTGCCAAGATGCGTGTACTGAAACCAAAGCTCGAGGCAGCTACCGCTCAGTTCAACAAGCCTGAGGACCAGATGCAGAAGCAGCAGGCGATGATGGCAGAATATGCCAAGTATGGTGTTAGTCCACTGTCTGGTTGCTTGCCAATGCTGATTCAGATGCCGGTTTGGGTTGCGATGTTCAACTTCGTGCCTAATGCCATCCAGCTTCGTGGTGAGAAGTTCTTGTGGATGAACGACTTGAGCACCTTCGACCCAATCTTCGAGTGGAACACCAACATCTGGCTGATTGGCGACCACTTGAGTTTGACCTGTATTCTCTTCTGCGTAGCCAACCTGTTGTACTCATGGATGACGATGCGCCAGCAGCGTGACCAGATGGTAGGTCAGCAGGCAGAGCAGATGAAGATGATGCAGTGGATGATGTATCTCATGCCATTGATGTTCTTCTTCATGTTCAATGACTACTCAGCAGGTTTGAACTTCTACTACTTCATCTCATTGTTCTTCAGCGCCGCAATCATGTGGACCTTGCGCAAGACCACCAACGACGAGAAGCTCCTCGCCATCCTGGAGAAGCGCTATCAGGAGAACAAGAACAACCCTAAGAAGGCAAGCGGCCTCATGGCAAGAATGCAGGCCCTCCAGGAGTTGCAGCGCCAGCAGCAGGAAGAGATGCAGCGTAAGCAGGCAGAACTGAACGAGAAAAAGAATAATCTCGGAAAATAAAGTTTTCTAGATAATAATGAAAGCGTAATGATTACCGGTAAAGGTATTCGTTACGCTTTTTTATTTTCCAAAGGATATATTTCGCTTTTTTTGATTATCCAAAGGATTTATTTCGCTTTTCTACCCCCGAAAAGGTATAATTTGTTAAATGATATTATAAATTATACCTTTTCGGGGGTATTTTCATTTTTTATTTGTACATTTGTCCCCGAAAGGGTATAATATGGTATTACTACCTGTATCATTTTACCCGAAAGGGTATAAAACAAATAAAATATGAGCAATACATTATCATCATACGTCAAGGAGATGCGCAAGCAATTCGGATTGACCCAGGTAGATCTGGCGGCGAAATCGGGCGTAGGCCTCAGATTCGTAAGAGAACTGGAACAGGGAAAGGAAACGCTGCGACTCGACAAAGTAAACCAAGTCCTCCTCTTGTTCGGCCAGGAAATCGGTCCCGTTCCCATCAGAAAAGAATAAAAATAGAATTTTATGAAACAAGGAAAGATTTATCTCTACGACCAATACGTAGGCCTGCTGACGGAAGACGAAACGGGCTTTACCTTTGCCTACGATGCAGATTATCTGGCATCGGATGGCGCCGAAGCCGTGAGCCTCACACTCCCGATATCCGACGAGCCCTACCACGACACCGTTTTGTTTCCCTTCTTCGATGGATTAATCCCCGAAGGATGGCTGCTGAATATCGCAGAAAGCAGTTGGAAAATCAACCAACGGGATAGAATGTCGCTCCTCCTTGCCTGCTGCAAGGATTGCATCGGAGCCGTCAGCGTCATCCCCGCAGAAGAACCTCTTGTAGAAGAAACGAACAGTTAAATTGTAGAAGGAGCGAACAGTTCAGCTGCAGAAGGAACAAACGCTTCACCTCAAAACTAGAAAAGAAAAAGAAATATGGAGAAATGTCTATATTGCTATAAACCACTCAAGCCAGGGCAGATAGATTACCACCCCGCTTGCGCCCGAAAACTCTTCGGCACCAAGGAAGCCCCTGTCCTACCCTATATTAGAAAGGAAATAGGCGACCTGGCTAAACAGGTAGTGCGTGCACAAACCACCCTCACCGGTGTACAGGCGAAGCTCTCGCTCGATATCAACCCGGGCGGAAAGAACGAACCAGACCGATTTACGATCGTAGGACTCTGGGGAAAATACATTCTGAAGCCACAGACCGATCGCTATCGCTGTCTTCCGGAAATCGAAGATCTCACGATGCATCTCGCCGAAGCTGCAAAAATCGCCGTGGTTCCGCATGGACTGATCCGCTTTGCCGATGGCGAACTCTGCTACATCACCCGGAGAATAGATCGACTTGACGATGGAACCAAAGTACCGATGGAAGATATGTGCCAGCTATCCGAGCGCCTTACCGAATACAAATACAAAGGTTCCTACGAACAGGTTGCCAAACTTATCAAAAAGTATTCCTCCTTCTCACAGCTCGATCTCGTGAACTATTGGGAAGTAGTCATCTTCTCGTGGATTACCGGCAACGCCGACATGCACCTCAAGAACTTCTCGCTCTACAACAACAGGAAACTGGGCTATGGATTAACCCCAGCCTACGACCTGCTCTGCACGAAGATAGTGATGCCAGAAGATACCGAGGAACTCGCCCTGACACTGAATGGAAGAAAAAGAAAGATTCTGAAATCAGATTTCATCAAGGTGATGACAGCCTCGGGACTCAGCGAAAAGGTAATCAACAACATCGCCAAGAAGTTCCGTCGCTCTATCGTGAAATGGCTCGACCTGATAGATGCCTCTTTCCTGCCTGATGGTATGAAGAAAGAATATAAGAAACTGATTCTCAGCAGAATCATGGCTTTGAGATAATTTCTTTCCGCCAAGCAGAACAAAAATGAATAAAAAAAAGAAAAAACAAGAACAATATAAATAAAATAGGAAATGAAGAAAATACTCTTATCCCTTTTAGCAGCCATCGGCTTATCAACCACCGGCTGCTTAGCACAGGCTGACAAATCGGCCTTATCTGCAAAAACTGCTCCATCTGACGGCATCGTCATATTGGCTCCTCAAGCCTTTATCGACCAGGCAAAGGCGGATACCACCAGCTTCCTTCTCGATGTCCGCACTTCCAAAGAATACGCAGAAGGTCATCTGGCTGGCGCCCACCAATTGGATTACCTCAACCCCGAAGCATTCGATGCCGGCATCAGTAAGCTTGATAAATCCCGCACCTACTACATCTATTGCAGAAGCGGAAAGCGGAGCCATGGTGCATGCCTGAAAATGAAGAAGCAAGGCTTTAAGGTCTATGATATGGAAGGGGGAATCCTCAACTGGACAAAGCTCGGAATGCCTGTGGAAAGATAAAAATTACCCCCGAAAAGGTATAATTAATCAAACTTTACGATTAACTATACCCCTTCGGGGGTATTTTATGATATCCGAATCTATTTCTTCAACAGAATCCAATCCGAATTTACTTCTTCAACACCGGCTCGCAGGTGATATCCACTCCAAGCTTCTTGAAAATCTTCTGATCTACATCACTCAGCATCACGGTGCAATGAGCCTGACAGCCACGGAGCTTTGGCAATTGCTTCAAAGCTTTCTTGCAGTTATCATCATTCTCTGAGAGAACAGAGAGGGCTACAAGAACCTCATCGGTATGAAGACGAGGATTATGACCGCCGAGATAATTAATCTTCGTATGCTGGATAGGCTCAATCATCGACTGAGGAATCAACTTCAACTCATGATCGATGCCCGCCAGATGCTTGGTTACATTCAAGATCAATGCCGCACTGCAACCCAGCAACTCACTGCTGTGACCGCAGATAATCGTTCCATCCTCCAACTCAATCGCAGCAGAAGTATGACCCGTCGCCTTCTTGTGATCCTTAGCCGCTACAGTCACCTTGCGATAAGCCGTGGTAATATTAGCCTGCTTGAAGAGCATCTGAATCTTGCTGATCTCCGCCTCGTTGCACGCACCGGCAGCCAACTTGTTGGTAGCCGCATAGTAACGGCGGATGATTTCATTCTTGGAAGCCTCGCAGCAAACCTCATCATCAGAGATGCAGAAGCCCACCATATTCACACCCATATCGGTAGGTGACTTATAAGGATTGCTTCCGTAGATACCCTCGAACAGGGCATTGAGCACAGGATAAATCTCTACGTCACGGTTGTAGTTGATGGCAATCTTATTGTAAGCTTCCAGATGGAATGGGTCGATCATGTTCACATCGTTGAGATCGGCAGTAGCTGCCTCGTAAGCGATGTTCACCGGATGCTTCAATGGGAGATTCCATACAGGGAATGTCTCGAACTTAGCATAGCCTGCACGCACGCCACGCTTGTTCTCGTTATAAAGCTGGCTCAGGCAGACAGCCATCTTACCGCTACCAGGACCCGGAGCAGTAACAATCACCAGCGGACGCTCAGTCTCTACATAATCATTCTTGCCAAAACCCTCATCAGAAGCAATGAGATCTACATCGTGAGGATAACCCTCGATGAGATAATGGCAGTAAGTCTTGATGCCCTCACGCTCCAAGCGCTGCTTGAAGGCGATGGCTGCAGGCTGACCATTAAAATGAGTAATAACAACAGAACCCACCATAAAACCACGGTTTTGGAATTCACCCCGCAGGCGAAGCACATCCTCATCGTAAGTGATACCCAGATCGGCACGCTTCTTGTTCTTCTCAATATCGGCAGCACTGATAACGATAACAATCTCGATGCTATCGCTAATCTTCTGAAACATGCGCAGCTTACTATCAGGCTGGAAACCTGGCAAAACGCGGCTGGCGTGATGGTCATCGAAAAGCTTACCTCCCAATTCGAGATAAAGCTTTCCATCAAACTGTGAGATTCTCTCCTTGATATGTTCGGACTGAATCTTCAGATACTTCTCGTTGTCAAATCCTATTTTCATTGTGTTTTATATATTTTGCGGTGCAAAATTACAAAAAAAGTATCGTACTAACAAATCTTTTATCCGAAAAAATAAAAGAGAACTGCTACATATAGGCATCCAAGACATGAAAATGTTTGTTGTCATACTCCTCAAGATAGTTTTTATAATCCATCCACATCAGGGAACCGGTTTTTCCGAACAGAGTCTCTCCATTGTCCTGGTGTAAATCCCGTCTTAGCCTTGAAAATCTTATAGAGATGGGCGTGGGATGAGAAGCCGCATTCTGAAGAAATGGTATCATTGCTGTACCTGCATTCTTCCAGCAGCATACGCTGCGCCTCCTTGAAACGGATATCGCTGAGCCAGATTCTGAAACTGCTCTTTAGACAATTCTCGAAATACATACTCAATTCATTGCGAGGAATGCCCAACTTAACAGAAAGCATCGGCATATTCACCGTACTGTCTCTGTAGCCACCCTTGTCACACCAGCTGGTAAGCATCGATTCTATGATAGAGATTTTCTCAGAACCCAATCCCACTTCCTCACTCTCTTCCATCACTTCAAGAGGTTCATCGGCTGTATCCAGCTCCAGTCTCACCTCCGCAGGAATCATATTATAGCCATATCCCAGGAAACTGATGGTAAAGGAAATCAAGGAAAAAAGCATCAGGGGTCCCACACAATAAAGAAGCGGACGATAGCAGATAGCGCCTACCATCGCCAAAACCATTATACCCGCCAATCCGTAAGTGGTATAGGTATATCTATCAAAAGGAAGCAAGTCTTCCGTGGTGTTTTCTTCGATAATCTTTCGATGATAACGCATCTCAATAACCGTGGTATAAGTGCTATACATGATGGTAACAGCAAATAATGCGAGCATCACATAAAGCCATTCGCCCATGTGCATCCCCCTAGGAGTATCATTGTATCCGAAAAAGAAACAAATCAATATCAATGCATAACTCACACATCCCAGCAAGGCAAACTTTTTCCGCCCGCCACGATAACAAATTAAGTTATAAGTGGCATAGGAAATAAAGAAAGAGACAGGAGAATAGAAGAGAACATTGACAACAGCTCCAATCTCATCGCCTTTAGCACGGAAACCACAAACCATTTGCAAGACATAATGCCAAGCAAGTACAAACATGGAAAAAGCAAGGAGCCAACGAGACACCTCGTAACGACGGTTGGTCCAGCGAATCTGAAACCTAGACAAAACCAATATCAAGCCCAACATCGACACTATAATGCAGCAAGCAAACTGCACAAGAAACAATGTATTCATTTACTAAATATTTATATCTTTACTTATATTCCTGAAAATTCAGCATTGAAAGCTAAACTGTATCATTTCAGTTGCAAATATACGAAAAAAAACGCAGACTTTAGTAAAGAAAGAAGAATAATTTTGTTATCTCATTAATTTTCTGTAACTTTGCACGGAATATTTAGAAGATTGCAACAAATTATTAATAATATCTTAAAAATATGATTAAAGCAATGATTTTGGCTGCAGCTGCTCTCACCATGGGAACAAATACAGCCGATGCACAGACTATGATTGAAAAGAACAACATCAAGGTGGAGAACCACCTGATGACCCCAGAAGCTCTTTGGGCGATGGGTAGAATCGGTGCCGCTGAAGCTTCGCCTAACGGCAAGCAGGTGGTTTACCAGGTAGGTTACTACAGTGTAAAGGAGAACAAGGGCCACCAGATGCTCTTCATCATGGATGCCAATGGCAAAAACCAGAAGGCATTGACCACTGATGCCAAGAGCGAGACTGATGCTGCCTGGATTCAGGGCGGACAGAAGATTGCCTTCATCCGTGGCGGACAGCTCTGGAGCATGAACCCAGACGGTACTGACAGAAAGCAGCTCACCAACGACGAATTGGGCATCCAGGGATTCCGCTTCTCTCCAGATGGCAAGAAGGTAATCCTCATCAAGGAATTGCCTTATCACGGAACCATCAAGAAGAATCCTTCTGATCTTCCTCTGGCTACAGGTCGTCTCGTTACCGACATGAACTATCGCCACTGGGATCACTACGTAGAGAGTATCCTTCATCCTTTCGTGGCTGATGTTGCTGAGGATGGCACCATCAACGCCGGCGAGGATATCCTGAAGGATGAGCCTTTCGAGTGTCCTATGGCTCCATTCGGTGGCATCGAGCAGTTGGCCTGGAGTCCGGATTCCAAGACCATCGCCTACACCTGTCGCAAGAAGGAGGGCGTGCAATATGCCATCTCTACCGATTCAGACATCTACCTATATAATATAGGTACGCGCGAGACCAAAAACCTCTGCAAGGAGGCTGGTTATGTAGAGCCTAAGATTGATGCAACCAAGAGCATGAAGAACCAGGCTGTAAATGCACCTGAGAATCTGAAGAACAATCCTGGTTACGACATCAACCCTCAGTTCTCTGCCGACGGCAAGTACGTGGCTTGGCAGAGCATGGCTCGCGACGGATACGAGAGCGACCGCAACCGCCTCTGTGTCTATGAGCTTGCTACCGGCAAGAAGAACTATGTATCAGAGAAGTTCGACTCCAACGTAGAGGGCTTCGTATGGAACAAGGACAACAAGAGCTTCACCTTCATCGGCGTATGGCACGGAACCCTGAACCTCTATCAGGCTAACTTCAAGGGCGAAGTAAAGCAGATTACCAACGAGTGGGCAGACTACGGAAGCATCGCTCTTGCCAACAACGGCAACAAGCTTCTCGCTACCAAGGCTAGTATGAGTCACCCTACCGATATCTACATCGTAACGCCAGGCAAGAATGCCAAGAGTACCAAGGTAGAACAGATTACCCGTGAGAACGATCACATCCTGAGCCAGTTGAACATGGGTAAGTGCGAGCAGCGCTGGGTAAAGACCACCGACGGCAAGCAGATGCTGGTATGGATCATGTTGCCAGCTAACTTCGATGCCAACAAGAAGTACCCTACCCTTCTCTTCTGCGAGGGCGGTCCTCAGAGTCCGGTCAGCCAGTTCTGGAGCTATCGCTGGAACATTCAGATCATGGCAGCCAACGGTTACGTCATCGTATTGCCTAACCGCCGTGGTCTTCCAGGTTTCGGAAGTGCATGGAACGAGGAGATTTCAGGAGACTGGACTGGTCAGTGCATGAACGACTATCTTTCTGCCATCGACGATGCAGCCAACAATCTTCCATACGTAGATAAGGATCGTCTAGGCTGTGTAGGTGCCAGCTTTGGTGGTTTCTCTGTTTATTATCTTGCAGGTCATCACAACAAGCGTTTCAAGGCATTCCTCGCTCACGATGGCGCTTTCAACCTTGAGAGCATGTACACAGATACCGAGGAGGCTTGGTTCTCTAACTGGGAGTATGATGATGCTTACTGGAACAAGGATCAGAGTGCCAACGCCAAGAAGACTTACAAGAACAGTCCTCATAAGTTCGTTGACAAGTGGGATACTCCAATTCTCTGCATCCACGGCGAAAAGGACTATCGCATCAATGCCAACCAGGGCATGGGTGCCTTCAATGCAGCCCGCATGCGTGGCATCCCAGCCGAGCTTCTCATCTATCCTGACGAGAACCACTGGGTATTGAAGCCACAGAACGGCGTACTCTGGCAGCGCACCTTCTTCGGCTGGCTGGATAAATGGTTGAAGAAATAACATATAAAAAAAGGCTTGCTTCGGAAATGAAGCAAGCCTTTTTTGTATATGATAGAATGTATTAGCTTACGCGATTCAACTTCTTGATGATAGAGAAGATGAAGAGAGCTGAAACCAGGCAGATACCTGCGAGAACACCCCAGATGGCAATGAGGTTGAAATTCTGACCCCACATGATGCCAGGAATCATAACCAACTGGTTACCGATGGCTGTTGCACCAAACCAGAGACCCATCATCAAACCAGCATACTTTGGAGGAGCTACCTTCGATACAAACGAAATACCGATTGGAGAAAGCAGAAGCTCTGCGAATGTAAGGATGAGATAGGTAGAGATGAGGAGGTTAGCACTTACACGTGTACCCTCTGTAGCAGGATCGCCCTGTGTCAAAGGAAGCTCCAGCCCCATAGAACCTACAGCCATCCATACGAAACCGAGAGCTGCAACGAGCATACCCAAACCAATCTTCTCTGGAGATGTAGGCTCCTTGCCAATCTTGTGAAGCCATGAGAACAAAGCAACGCTCACTGGTGTCAATGCCACTACATAGCATGGGTTGAACTGCTGGAAGATAGGAGCCTCAACATCTACGGCACCTTCAAGGTTGCTGTACTTGTAGAAGAGGAAAGCGATGGCAGCAACAATGACACCAAGAGAGATGCCTTTACCCTTGCCAGTCTTGCTCTGTGCCAGACCGAAGCAACCATAAACCACGAAGATGCAGGCTACGAGGTTGGTAACGTCGAATGCCATTGACTGCAAGCCCTCAGATGTCTTCTGAGTATAGTCGCGGGCAAAGAGTGTCAATGTATTACCATTCTGGTGGAAAGCCATCCAGAAGAAGATAACCACAGCAAATACGAGACAGAGGCAGATGATGCGCTCCTTGGTCTCAGCCTTGGAAAGCTCATTAGTCTCCTTAACCGGAGTCTTGTCGTCCTTACCCTTGGTCTCAGAAGCAAGCACGTGCTTGTAGGTGAAGCTGAAGGCATAGTAGATGGCGATACTAATGATAAGCGAAGCACATGCCACTGCGAATGCAAAATGATATGAATCCTCTACAGATACACTCAGACTCTCCTGCGCCCACTTCATGATTTTAATGGCTGCTGTAGGAGCGAACATGGCGCCAATGTTGATAGCCATATAGAAGAGAGAGAAACCGGAATCACGGTTGCTGGCATACTGTGGCTCGTCGTAGAGACGACCTACCATCACCTGCAGGTTACCTTTGAACAAGCCGGTACCCAAAGCGATGAGGATAAGCGAAATGCCCATGGCAGCAATGGCAACGGTGTCCTTGCCAAGAGGAAGCGAAAGCACCAGGTAGCCGATGAACATAATGAAGATACCCGTGGTAACCATACGTCCAAAGCCAAACTTGTCGGCTGCGATACCGCCGATGATAGGGAGGAAATAAACCATCATCAGGAAGGTAGAGTAAATTGTACTTGCCAATCCGGTTTCAAAACCGAAGTTAGCCTGCAAATAGAGCAAGAACACTGCAAGCATGGTATAGTAACCGAAACGCTCACCCGTGTTAGCCAAAGCTAAGGCCCACAGACCTTTTGGTTGATTTTCAAACATAATTTTTTGTTATTTTATAATTTTATTATTTAGTTATTCTTTTCTCGCAAATTCTGTGCAAAGATACACAAATTATTCCATATTTCAAACTCAATGCCTAAAAATCGTTATATCAAATACCATTTTTATATTCAAAAACGTCTAAATTTCTAAAAAACAGACAAATAATGCAAAAGTTTTCCATTTCTATTACAACAAGATTGCGTTTTTTTTTGTACCTTTGCAGCCCGAAACCGTAAAGGTGGATTCCGACAGTATAAATATTGGATTAAAACAAAAAAGAAAGGTAAAAGGATATTTATGAGACAACTTAAGATTAGCAAGAGTATAACCAATCGTTCCAGTGAAGCACTCGACAAGTACTTGGTGGAGATTGGTAGAGAACCTATGGTCTCTATTGATGAGGAGATTGAGCTGGCCCAGAAGATTCGCAAAGGCGGTCGTGAGGGTGAGCGTGCCAAGGAAAAACTGGTCAAGGCAAACCTCCGATTCGTTGTATCTGTTGCTAAACAATACCAGCATCAGGGTTTGGGTCTGACAGACCTCATCGACGAGGGAAACATCGGTTTGGTAAAGGCTGCAGAGAAATTTGATGAAACTCGTGGTTTTAAGTTCATCTCATACGCAGTATGGTGGATTCGCCAGAGCATCCTCCAGGCTATCGCTGAGCAGAGCCGTATCGTTCGCCTGCCTTTGAACCAGGTAGGTGCATTGAGCAAGATCAGCGCCGAAATCAGCAAGTTTGAGCAGGAAAACCAGCGCAAGCCTTCTGTTGCAGAGTTGGCACAGATTACCAAGATGGAGGAAAGCAAGATTGACCAGACCATCAAGGCAGACAACCACCACATGAGTATCGATGCTCCATTCGGTAGTGATGACGATGACAATGCGATGGTAGATGTGATGGCTTCAGGTGATGATAGCCGTACCGACAAGGGTGTTGACTTCGAGTCTATGGCGAGCGAGCTCCAGCGCGTATTGGCAACAGTATTGAAGGAACGCGAGCGAAAGATTCTCTGCTACTGCTATGGCATCGGTTGCCACGAGAAGGGTTTGGAAGAAATCGGAAGCGAATTCAACCTCACCCGTGAGCGTGTACGCCAGATTCGCGAGAAGAGTATCATCAAGCTCCGTGAAAGCGGAAAGATCAAGATCTTGATGAAATACTTGGGATAATTTAAGCAATTAAGTGAAGAGTGAAGAACGAAAAATTCTTTTGCTTTTCTTCACTAGGGTTTGAAGACGAGAGAAATTAGATAAAACTAAGTTGCTCATAGCAACGAAAGTAAAAAGGGCAATCAGTTGGTTCATTCCAATCTGATTGCCCTTTCTCTATTAACTATTAACGAAGTTTCCGAACTTATCAATCAATCCGTTTACTCCGTCTCTCACCGCCTCGAAATATGGATACTCATCTCTCAGACAGATTTCATCATAAAGGAAATCAGCCACGATGGTATCCTTACCGTCAGGCATCACGAGTCCCATCTTGCCATTCTTCTCTGCAATAACCGGCATGATGCTCAGGTCATCATTATAGATATAGCAAGTGCGGAGGAAATCATAGACAGGCTGAAGCATCACGTTGCCCTGATGATCTTTCATGCCAAATTTGCCGTTTTCCTCGAAGACCTCATGGTAACGGATATACTTCTCCTTCAAGCGATGATAATAGAACACCATCTTACGCTTGTCGTTCACAAAGTCGAGCATATACTGGAAGGTATCACAGTAGTTAGCCACCGAACGGACGAGAATCATCTTCAGATCCAGTCCATCCAAAGCCTTGCGATTCAAATCAATATACTTGGCAATCGCCTTCTCTTTCTCTGTGACAGAGAGGCTCGCCAGCTTTTCCTCAAACTTGAGCATAGCCTGTTTGGTTCCCGACATACCCTTGATATATCGGTGAATCTGCCTGCTCATTTCAGAACAGATAAACTTGTCTATTTCCTGCTGCTCAATAGGGTCAGCATATTCCTTAATCAATGATTCAGGTGTAGCGTTCATGGTTATTTCCTTTCTTTTTGTTTATGGAGATTCCCCCTGTGAACTTGAAAGGGAAATCTCCTGTTAGTATTATTTCTTCACGTTAGGCTGCTGCAATCCATAGCCCTTTCTCTTATCTTCCAGCAAGAGGAGGAAGGAGATGACAATAGCAACCACACCAAAGGCTGCAAATATGGTCATCGTCTCTGTATAGTCGATGACACCATCGGCACCCGTGTTAGCCTGATTCACCTTACCGATCCATACAGGAATAAGAGCCAGTCCGATATTCTGGATATAGAAGATAAGGGCGTATGCAGTTCCTAAGAGTTTCATTGGGATGATCTTTGGCACAGAAGGCCACATTGCTGATGGTACCAATCCAAAAGCTACGCCAAGGATGAGCATCATCACGACGGCAAGCACCCATGAGTTGAGTGGAAGGGCAAATACTACGTGTACCAGAGTCAGGAGACAACTGCCGATAATCATCAGCGTGGCACCCTTGCCATACTTGTCGTATATGCTACCGAAGAACGGAGTGAGGAAGATAGTACCGAATGGCAACATCGCAGGAATCAGACCTGCCAAATTAGCATCGACACCATACTTGAAAATCATCAACTTGGTTGCAAACTTCAGGAATGGGAATACACCTGCATAGAACATCAGGCAAAGGAATGCCACATACCAGAAACCAGTTGTCTTGAACAGACCACCCAAGTCTGAAAACTTGAAACCTTCTTCCGGCTCAGTAGCCACAGCTGCTGCAGAAGCATCCTCCTTCTTGTCCATCACGCAATAAACCAGATAAACCAGTACACCAGCGCAAAGCAAAGCTGCACCCAAAGCAATAGAAGCAGACACACCGCCCATTGCCTTTGCAAAAGGAAGAGAAAAGCCCAGGGCAGCGGCTGTTCCCAAACGGGCTGTAGCCACCTGCACTCCCATTGCCAGAGCCAACTCATGACCCGTAAACCATTTCACAATGACCTTGCTCACTGTGATACCGCATATCTCGCATCCTACACCATAGATGGCAAAGCCAAGTGCAGCGATCACTACCTGTGTACTATAAGTACCGATCTTCGGTATTGTAACCATTCCGTCAAACTCATGACCTAAAGCATACCACTTCAACAAGGCTCCACCAAACATCAGGACGGTAGAGAGGATACCAGTGAAACGGATGCCAAACTTATCGAGGATAAGACCACCGAAGAAGAGAAGCAGGAGGAACACATTGAAGTATCCGTAGGCTCCTGAGAAGAAGCCGTACTCATCCGAACTCCATCCGAGTCCGAGACCATTCTCAGCCCCCTTGGCAGCTGTCAAGAGAGGCTCCAGTGGAGACATTACATCTGTAAAAAAGTAACCGAACATCATCGTGACGCTCACGATGAAGAGGGCGGTCCAGCGAGCTGACTTCGAGTCGCTCAATTTCATCTGAATTTTTTCTGTTGTACTCATTTTATATTATTACTTATTTTTCCATAACCATCATCGGAAGTTACTTTCTCTTCACATTCTTCGTTCTTGAAATATCAAAGAGATAAGATACCTTGAACACAATCTGTCCGTAGTTACTTTTTCCGAAATAATCTCGTTTGGATGAACCATAGATATTACCCAGTCCATAGTAGTAGCGAGCCTCAGCCAGAATGTGTCCCACTTTCGGGATGCTGTACTCTGCACCCAAACCCAGGGCGATACCATAATCCAGCTTATTCTCTACCGCCATCGTATCTTGTGCCACTACCATACTTACCCGGTCATTATCTGTCTTAGGCATATTCTTCACGTCAAAGTTGGTAGTCTGAGAATCGTTAAGGTAGAGTCCGAACTGCGGACCGGCATTCACGAAGATGTTCAAGCCTCTCTCTTCCCTACCCCAAGCCAAGTGAGCGAAAACAGGTACCTGGATATAATTGATGGTACGGCTGTAAGCCATCGGCTGCTTGGTTTCGGTGATGATGACAGGCTGGTTGTCGATGTCGAGAATATCCTCTTTCCATCCCACCTTGGCATAGTTGACCTCTGCATAGATGGAACAGATGGTCTTGAAGTACTTCTCGCAAGTATATTTCATCGAGAGTCCGGCAGTCATTCCTCCATGCTGCTTCTGCTGAACCTCCGGTTCGAATCCTACAGAGCTGAGCACATAGCCACCGTTGAATCCGATGGAAAAATCGTTGCGATGCTCACCTATCTGAGCCTGTGCCGAGAGTCCTCCCCAAAGGAGAAGTCCCATCAACAGCGCCCCTATCTTGACTTTATTCATTCTTTCTTTTCTTACTATAAACGATTAACTATAAAAAACTACCGGTCCTAGTAATTCACAGATTCAATCTGGTGATTGAAGGTATAGTGAATCAACTGGAAGTTCTTGTTCTTGTATCCACCCTTTGTCGTTTTCACGAAATGCAATGGAGTCTGCACTGGCTGATAGTTCACCTGCTGGCGTTCACCCGTAAACTCCTTGCCCTTCTTCTTGATACCCTGGATGAAGAACATACCATGATCATAACCCGTGATGGCGAAGCGAGGCTGCGCAATCATCATCGGCTGATGGAACCATCCCTCGTACGCCTTCTCCAGGTTCTGCGTTCTTTCGGCTACCGGATTGTAATAGAAGGTAGAAGGGATATAAGTATCGTACTTATAGAATCGCTCCAGATTGTACTTGGCGTACATCAACCACTCTGTATAGCCGAAGAGAGAGATAGATGCACCCGGATACTTGCTGTCAAACTCATCCAATTTGTTGAGCACGGCTGTCAACTGTGGCGAACGGCCCGTATTCAGTATTACCACATTCTGCTTGCTTGGCTGGAATGCCTTGGCAAACTGGTCGATGCTTGAGCTCACATTGGTGATACTATAGTTGATGTTTCTCTTCTCCAACTCCTTGCGAAGTCCGAAAGTGAAAGCTCCCTTACGAGAAGTAGAATCATTGCAATCTATAAAGATTGGATGCACATTGGTAAATCTGTTCAGGAAAGCCTTGATGGTGCATTCGTTCAATGTTTCAGGACTCTGATATACCTGGAAGATTTCCTTGTTGCGCTCCACATCGTCACCGCTGATGGAGAAAGGAATCACGAGCTTGATGCCATAGGTCTTGCAGAAGCCGGCAAGCGGAGCCACCTGCTTGGTATAAAGCGGGCCAAAGATGATATCACACGTATTGGCACCCTCCTGCAACAAGGTGGCACGGATATCAGCATCTATCGGCACGTTCCATGCATGGACATCGGTAGAGATACCCTTCTTCTTCAGATAATTGCAAGCCATCAGGAGTCCACGATAATACTCCACCATACGCTTGCCATCACCATCCACATCATGCAAAGGCAACATCACGCCAATCTTCACCGCATCACTAGCCGCCACCTTCTGCTGAGCGGCAGCGGTTCCAGCTACAGCCGGTTTGCTGGAAGCAACAGCATTCTTATCCTCCTTCTGTGCCTTTTTAGGCGCATTAGGATTCTGCTGGTCGCTGGCAAAAGGAATAAAGAGGGTAGTTCCCTTCTGGAGCATGTAACCTTCCTGCTTCATCTCAGGGTTTGCCTCCATCAGTTCCGGCAGGCTCAATCCATACTTATTGGCAATACCAAAAATAGTATCCTTTTTCTTCACTGTGTAGATGTCACGCCATTTCGTTGTCTGAGCAAAGATACCAACACTGAGCATAAGCCCCACAATCATCAAGAAATATCTTATGTTTCTTTTCATATCTTCCTGTTTTTAATGTTTATATGATCCTAAAATCTTGCCGTAACCGACATGATTTAAAGTTTTCTCCTGCAAAAATACAAAAAATCTCGCATCTAGCGCAATATCTCTCAGCTTTTTATTATCTTTGCACAAATAATTTGCAAAATGAGACAAAAAATAGGATTACTTGGTGCCTTATTGGCACTTTTTACCCCTCCATTGATGGCACAGGAAGAAATCGGAGATGAGGAAGACACAAAGACCAGTGTCCTTCTGATGCCGAACGCATTCTCGCCAAACGGAGATGGCATCAACGACATCTACAAGCCCAAGGAGGGTTACCAGAATATCAAGGAGTTTCATGCCTATATATATAATAGGTGGGGACAGAAACTCTTTGAGTGGAGCGACCCTGCCACGGGATGGGATGGAACATACAAGGGAAAGCCGGTTAAGGAGGGGGTCTATTTCTGTCTGGTCAAGGCAAAAGGAGCAGATGGCAAAAGCTATCAGATCAAGAGAGACGTCAACCTGCTCAGAGGCTATACAACAGAACAATACAGTAACAATTAAGTGAGCGGAAATTAGAATATGAATTCAGAAGAAAAGATAAATGTATGGGGCGCCAGAGTACACAACCTCAAAAACATTGATGTTGAGATTCCACGCGACTCCCTCACCGTGATAACCGGACTTTCGGGTTCGGGCAAGTCGTCGTTGGCTTTCGATACCATCTTTGCCGAGGGTCAGCGCCGCTATATCGAGACATTCTCTGCCTATGCCCGCAACTTCCTGGGCAATATGGAGCGCCCGGATGTAGATAAGATTACCGGTCTGAGTCCGGTCATCAGCATCGAGCAGAAGACCACCAACAAGAACCCTCGTTCTACCGTTGGTACCACTACCGAGATTTACGATTATCTCCGTCTGCTCTTTGCCCGTGCCGGTACAGCCTACAGCTACCGCAGCGGTGAAGAGATGGTGAAATACACCGAAGAACAGGTCATCGACATGATTCTCGATGAATATGCCGGAAAGGCCATCTTCCTGCTGGCTCCTCTGATTCGCCAGCGCAAGGGACATTATCGCGAACTCTTCGAGAGTATGCGCCGCAAAGGTTATCTCTATGTACGTGTGGATGGAGAAATCCAGGAAGTGGTAAGCGGAATGAAGCTCGACCGCTACAAGATGCACAACATAGAAGTTGTCATCGACAAGCTCGTGGTGAAGGAAGCCGATGAGGAACGCATCCGCAAGAGCGTAGCTACCGCCATGAAGCAGGGCGATGGCATGGTGATGGTGATAGAGAAAGGGGAAAAGACGGGTAAGAACTTCTCAAAACGCCTGATGGATCCAGTTACCGGTATAGCCTACCAGGATCCGGCACCTAATATGTTCTCGTTCAATTCGCCGGAAGGTGCCTGCCCTCACTGCAAGGGTCTGGGAAAGGTAAACCAGATAGATATCAAGAAGGTGATTCCGGATGACAGCCTGAGCATCTACGAAGGTGGAATCGCCCCTCTCGGCAAATACAAGAACCAGATGATTTTCTGGCAGATTGAGTCTTTGCTCGAGAAATATGACCTGAAACTCAAGACTCCTATCGCAGAGATTCCGGGAGATGCCATGCAGGAAATCCTCTATGGATCACTGGAAAACGTAAAGATCGGTAAAGAAAAGGTGCATACCTCTTCGGATTACTTCTGCGCATACGATGGCATCATCGACTATCTGCAGAAGGTGATAGAGAATGACGAGAGTGCTGCAGGAAAGAAATGGGCAGACCAGTTTATATCTACCATCGAATGTCCGGAGTGCCATGGACAGCGACTCAAGAAGGAATCGCTCGCCTTCCGTATCTGGGACAAGAATATATCGGAAGTTGCCAACCTCGACATCGACGAACTGCGCGACTGGCTCGAACAGGTGGAAGCTCACCTCCCTTCCATGAAGGCAAAGGTGGCTCACGAAATCATCAAGGAGTTGCGATCACGTGTCAACTTCCTCCTCGATGTGGGTCTGAACTATCTCTCACTCAATCGCCAGTCGGCGTCACTCTCTGGTGGTGAAAGCCAGCGCATCCGTCTTGCTACCCAGATTGGCAGCCAGCTCGTCAATGTGCTCTACATCCTCGATGAGCCAAGTATCGGTCTGCACCAGCGAGACAACGAGCGACTCATCAACAGCCTGAAGGAATTGCGCGACCTGGGTAATACCGTCATCGTAGTAGAACATGATGAGGATATGATGCGAGCTGCCGACTGGATTGTAGATATCGGTCCGAAAGCAGGCAGAAAGGGAGGCGAAGTGGTTTTCCAGGGTACTCCGAAAGAGATGCTGAAGACCGACACCATCACCGCCCAGTATCTGAATGGCAAGATGGCAATAGAGATTCCTGAGCATCGCCGCAAAGGAAACGGCAAGAGCATCACCATCCGTGGAGCCAGGGGCAACAACCTGAAGGGAGTAGATGTAGAGTTTCCGCTCGGCAAGCTCATCGTAGTAACGGGAGTCAGCGGATCGGGTAAATCAACACTGATCAATGAAACCCTGCAGCCTATCCTCTCCCAGCACTTCTACCGTTCCCTGAAGAAGCCGATGCCATACGACAGCATCGAAGGCATTGAGAATATCGACAAGGTAGTGAATGTAGATCAAAGTCCGATAGGCAGAACCCCTCGCAGTAATCCAGCTACCTACACAGGTGTGTTCAGCGACATCCGCTCGCTGTTTGTAGGACTTCCAGAAGCCAAGATCCGTGGTTACAAACCAGGTAGATTCTCCTTCAACGTGAAGGGTGGCAGATGCGAAGCGTGTGGCGGAAATGGATACAAGACCATCGAGATGAACTTCCTGCCAGATGTCTATGTACCTTGTGAGGTATGCCACGGCAAGCGCTACAACCGTGAAACGCTGGAGGTAAGATACAAGGGAAAGAGCATCGCCGATGTACTGGACATGACCATCAACCAGGCAGTAGAGTTCTTCGAGAACGTGCCTCAGATTCTCAACAAGATCAAGGCATTACAGAGCGTAGGATTGGGTTACATCAAGTTGGGACAGAGCTCCACTACCCTTTCGGGCGGAGAAAGCCAGCGTGTGAAACTTGCTACCGAACTATCCAAACGTGATACCGGCAAGACGCTCTACATCCTGGATGAACCTACCACCGGTCTTCATTTCGAAGACATCCGCATTCTGATGGATGTGCTTCAGAAACTGGTAGATAGAGGCAATACGGTAATTATCATCGAGCACAATCTGGATGTCATCAAGCTCGCCGACTGGCTCATTGATATGGGTCCCGAAGGTGGACGAGGTGGAGGTCAGCTTCTCTTTGCCGGCACACCGGAAGAGATGGCAAAGAGCAAGATAGGCTATACCTACAAATTCTTGGCACCCTTGCTGAAGAAGAAATAACCATTCTTTGCCGGCAAGAGATAAAAGAATCCCGATTTCCAAGACTTTGCTCATCTGATGCAAAGTTCAGGAAATCGGGATTTTATATTTTAATCTTCGTCTGCGAATTCATTCAAGGTATAAGCACTACTGCCATCGAAGCAGTGGGTACATACCTGGCACTTAGGCAAACCGATAGCTTCCACGAGCTGCTCGATGGTATTGAACTTCAGTGTAGTCAATCCAAGCTGGTTGGCAATCTCATCCACCATTCTCTGATATTCAGGAGAACCTGTGGTAGCATACTTCTCCAGATTCTTGTTGGCATCGCCCTCGAACTTTTCGATGATTCTGCGGGTAATCAACTCCATATCACTCTTGGAAGAAGTAAAGTTGATGAAAGGACAGCCATAAACCAATGGAGGACAAGCGATACGCATGTGGCATTCCTTCAGACCAGCCTGATCGAAAAGCACCTTCACATTGTCGCGAAGCTGGGTACCGCGCACGATACTGTCATCGCAGAACAACACACGCTTACCCTTCAACATAGCCTTGTTAGGAATCAGCTTCATCTTGGCTACCAGAGAGCGCATGCTCTGGTTGCTAGGTGTAAAGCTTCGAGGCCAGGTAGGAGTATATTTGGCAATACAACGCTGGTAAGGCACACCCTTGCCGGCAGCATATCCCATCGCCATACCTGTACCAGAATCAGGAATACCGCTGCAGCAATCTACCTCGACATCATCTGTCTTGGCAAGATTGAAACCATTGCTAAAGCGAGCTTCCTCTACATTCTTGCCCTCATAGGTAGATGTCGGGAATCCATAATATACCCAGAGGAAAGAACAAACCTGCATCTTCTTGTTGGCAGGACGGATCTGCTCCATACCCTCTGCAGTAATCTTCACGATTTCGCCAGGACCTACCTCGTGTGCTGTTTCGAAGTCAAGGTTAGGGAATGAAGTGGTCTCACTGGAAGCAGCATAAGCACCCTCCTTCTTACCTATAATAAGAGGTGTACGTCCCCAACTGTCGCGGGCACAGATGATACCATCCTCTGTAAGGATCATCATAGTGCAGGAACCCTTGATATGATGGAACACGTTCTCGATTCCCTCGCGGAAATTCTTTCCCTGGATGATGAGAAGAGCCACCAATTCGGTTGGGTTGGTACTTCCTGAAGACATCTCTGCAAAGTGCATGTTCTTATCCAACAGGTGCTGAGTAAGTTCATCCTTATTTAATATCTTGGCTACTGTGCAAATGGCAAAGCGACCAAGATGAGAATTCATGATCAATGGCTGCGCATCTGTATCGCTAATCACACCGATACCTGATGTCGCACCCTCGAATTTGTCGAGTGTAGGTTCAAACTTCGTTCTAAAATAAGAACTTTCTAAGTTGTGGATAGAGCGCACGAAGCCCTTCTCACTACTGTAGGTTGCCAAACCGCCTCGGCGTGTACCGAGATGTGAGTTGTAGTCGGTGCCGTAGAAAAGGTCTGCGACACAGCTTTTCTTGGAAATAGTTCCGAAAATGCCTCCCATAAGAGTATAATTCTATGTTTTATGTTTGAAATATGGGTGCAAAGGTAATATAAATCCAGAAAATATGCAAAACTTTTTGCGATTTTTCTACATTTTTATGTATATCGTTTCCCTTTGCACCCCTAATTTCTGCTAAAAATCGGCTAAATATCTACTATTAAGACGACTGCTTCCTAGAACTTGTATTGCAAACCCAGACTCATATCAAAGGTTTTAGACTTCACATCGTCATGATATGAGTAATGGGTATCACGCCAATAGTTGGACACGTTGAAGTCCAGGTTCAGCCGATTGGACAGCGCCAGACCGAAGCGGGCATTCAGCACCAGCAGAGATGCATTTCCCTTGTCGCCCTGGGCATTGAGATAGAGCGGATCGGTCGTTGCCAGATCCTTTCCCTCATATCCCTTCCAGGTAAAGATGCGATAATAGTCGGCACCTATCTGGAAGGTAGCTACCTTGCCGAACTCCATGAAACTGATAGCCTTCACGCTATAACCGCTACCCATGTTGTAGTCGCGGTCTATCACATTATAATAATCGGTCAGACTTCCACCCAGCAGGATACCATCCAGGAAGACACGCTGCTCAAACCTGGTGAGATTGCCCACCTGAGGGAAGCGGTAGATGATGCCAGGACCGAAAGAGGCTGCCTCAGATATGCGGTAAGGCACCAGACTGGTACCATCCTTCACCGGCTGCGAATCGTAATAGTTGAAGTGCTGGAAGATACCGAACTCCATCTCCGTGCCCTTGCTCACCTCCACCGGTACACTCCACAATCTTCCCAGAAGATGCAGACCGGTAATCAGAGGCTGGTTGCTGCTCAGGCCGAAAGTGGCATCCAATGTGAAGTAGTCGTATGGCTTGGTGGTTTCGCCATCAAACGGATCGCCATAAACCAGATTGAAACGGACGTATGGATTGCCCTCACCACGGAACAGCGTATTGTTGTCTGCGAGGTATCTGTAACCTGCCGATGCAAAGAAACTGACAGGACTGCGCTGGTAATCGTGATATTTATAATATTTGCCTCTCACCCGCCAGGCATCGCCACTCAAGATTCGATTCAACCCCTTGATCGGACAGATGAGGGTTCCCAGGAACTCTCGCATGAAACGAGGGAAACCAGACAGGCGGTCATCAAATACCAGATTGCTCACACGATGCGTCACCTCTCCGATGGCAATACCACCAAAAGTAGTAGCCATCAGGTCGTTGATGGCAGGCGGTTCTATCTCGCAGGTAGTCTCCCACATCAAACTTCCACAGAAAGAGTATGGCACCGATTCCCAGAAATTCATGCCATGACTTCTTGCAGCATTGAAATAGAGTCCGCCATGGTATGGATGGGCAAACAGATTGGTAGAGAACTGGTCGTTATCCCAAACAAAACCCGTTTCTATATTGTGCTTGATGCTATGGAAGGAAATCTTGGCAAACTCCTCGTTCATCACAAACTGGTCGAAGCATTGCACACCCACATTGATGGCAAAAGCTTCCAAGGCAGCCTTCCAAGGATGCTTCTTCTGTCGCTCCGGATCATCGAAGGCAAAAATGGTTCCTTCCTTCCATGCCTCCATATCAAATTCATTCTCCTTCCTGCCAGACACATTCCCAAAAGATGAAGTGCGCTGGAGGCGCACAGCCAAACCTGCTTCTACAATGGCACGACGGCGATACCTGCCACCATGATAATAATGGGTATCCCCATAACCCACAGAGGCAAAGGCGCTGGTATATCTGCCCAACTGATAGTCGGCATTGATGCGAGCCTGCAGCGAATAGAGCCGTTCCGGCTTATCCTGAGAATGTTCCTGGAACGATTCTACATGATAGAATCCGAGATCACCACTCAGGGAGAACTTAGGCGATAACTGGAAATACTGACCGATGCGATAGAACAAGGCACCCGAAAACTTCTCATCCAATCCGAAATAATGGGTTCCGATACCCAGGATATTATAAGTACTCCGGTTGCGGAATCTGATGGCAAGATTGGCTTTGGTAGCAGAACCGCCATAAAACATATAGTCGATACGCGTCTTTGGGTTCACATTCACCAGTCCTATCTTATGGGCTACGGTATCCCGGCTATAATTGATGACACCAATCTGCACACCACGAGGATGGTTAAGGCAAACATTAAACAAACCAATCTGAGAACCATTCAGGGTATCAGCATAATTGTAGCCACCCAACTGCATGCCACGCATATAGGAAGAGCTGACATTGGCTGCAGCAATCTGCAAGCCTCTCTTCATACCCATGGAAATATTGGAAAGTCCACTCAGCTGCACGCCGCGGAACGGAGAACTGGATACATTATTAAATAAAGACAACTGCACGCCATTGCCACCCTTCACCACATTGGAAACACCCGAAACCTGCACACCGCGCATATCATCGCCCACCGAATTGATGATACCAGCCAGGCTCACACCACGCATCTGCTGGCGAACTACACTGGAAAAGGCACCTATCTGGGCACCCCTGAGTGTATCGGGCGAGCAAAACAGAGACACGTTGCCACAACTATACCCTTGGGCATAGACAGACTGACCTCCTAGCGAAAGTCCCATCAAAAGGGCTATGATCTTTCTTTTATTATCCATATACCTATCAAATTCAAAATGGCGAGAAGTCAGGATGACTTCTCGCCGAGAAATTGCATTATTTAATGTTGGAGCTAAATAATGCATCAAAAAAATATCTTTCAGAGGAATATGCAGGCGAAGACTTCTCCCCCACACATTCATATAAAGTTCAATTGCTTTTATTAATCCAGGTTCAAGCTCTTCTTGATAGCCTCGATCTTATCCATTGCAGCAGCTGTGCAGCGGTTGTAGCAGCCAGCGCACTTGAATGAAGGATCCTTTACCTCAATATAGAACTTGATCTTAGGCTCTGTACCAGAAGGGCGAACGCTTACCTTGGTATTGTCATCGCAGAACCACTGGAGTACATTGCTTGTTGTAGGCATATCGAGCTT
Source organism: Prevotella sp. (assembly GCA_052356385.1). Lineage (GTDB taxonomy): Bacteria > Bacteroidota > Bacteroidia > Bacteroidales > Bacteroidaceae > Prevotella. The sequence goes on along the minus strand of DAWDAD010000003.1, from coordinate 71,273 downwards.
CTCTACACTGCCGTCAGCATGCTTAGCCTCCAAGCTCTGGTAGTCCTTCCAGGTAACAATCTTGCTGCCACCCAACTCCTTTGGAGGGTTAGCACGGAAGTCTGCCATCATCTGCTTGATCTCGTCAGCACCAGTCTTACCTGGGCGAACCACGTTTACCGTAAACTCCTTACTGAAGCCATACTCTGCATAGATCTGCATCAGGAGATCGTAGAGAGTCTTGCCCTGATCCTTAGCCCAGGCAGCAATCTCGCAAATCAAGCAGATAGATGCAGGAGCATCCTTATCGCGTACCTTATCGTATGGCAAGAAGCCGAAGCTCTCCTCACCACCACCGATATACTGCTGCTTGCCCTCAGAGATAGCAATCTCGCGTGCAATCCACTTGAAACCTGTGTAGCAGTCGCGCAACTCTACGTTGTTCTTCTTGGCAATCTCAGCAATCACCTCTGTTGTAACGATGGTCTTTACGAGGAAGTCTGTTGGCTTCAACTTGCCCAACTTCTTCTTGTTCTCGATGATATAGTAGCAGAACATCATGGCTGTCTGGTTACCGTTGATGATCATCCACTCGCCCTTGTCATCGCGACAAACGATAGCGAGGCGGTCAGCATCAGGGTCAGTAGCAACTACGAGGTCAGCGTTCAACTTTGTACCGAGCTTCATACCGAGAGTCATAGCCTCAGCATTCTCTGGGTTAGGAGAAACCACTGTAGGGAAGTTGCCATCTACAACCATCTGCTCAGGAACTACATTGATGTTCTGGAAGCCCCAAGAACGCAGACAGAGAGGCACGATGACACGGCCTGTACCATGCATAGCAGAGTAAACGATATTGAGGTCTTTCTGACGGTTGATGACATCCTGGTCAATCATAGCAGAATGAACGGCTGTCATATAGTCGTAATCCATCTCACCACCGATGATCTGAATCTTATCCCAGTTAGCCTCGAACTTCACCTGATCGATAGTAACCTTGTTCACCTCCTCGATGATACCAGTATCGTGTGGAGCCAGAACCTGAGCACCATCACTCCAGTAAGCCTTGTAGCCATTGTACTCCTTAGGGTTGTGAGAAGCAGTAACGTTGACACCAGCCTTGGCACCGAGCTCGCGGATAGCGAAGGAAATCTCTGGTGTTGGGCGGAGGCTCTCGAAGAGATAAGCCTTGATACCATTAGCAGAGAAGATGGCAGCAACAGTCTCTGCGAAGAGACGAGAGTTGTTACGGCAGTCATGGCCTACAACAACAGAAAGGTTCTCCTCACCTGGGAAAGCCTTGAGGATGTAGTTAGCAAAACCCTGTGTAGCCATACCAACGATATATTTGTTCATTCGGTTGGTACCTGCGCCCATAATACCGCGCAAACCACCAGTACCGAACTCCAGGTTCTGATAGAAAGCATCTACGAGTGCTGACTTATCCTCAGCCTCGAGCATTGCCTTTACTTCGTTACGAGTTTCTTCGTCAAAAGCAGGTGTGAGCCACTGCTGTGCTCTTTCTTCACACTGCTTAATCAATTCTGCGTTATTAGCCATAGTTTGATTCTATTTTGTTATTAATAATATTCTATTTAGAGGGTTGTGCCCGAAAACAGCACAATATTTCTCTTTTTGCGTACAAAGATATATAAAATATTTGAGAAACCAAACAAGATTGGAGTTTTTTTTGTATTTTTGCACATTGAAACAAAAAAGTAATAAAAAAGAGGCTTATGGAATTATATTATACTGGCGTTATCATCGCCGTTTCCACCTTTTTAATAATAGGACTCTTCCACCCTATTGTCATCAAGGTTGAATATTATACGGGCACCCGCTACTGGTGGGTGTTCCTGGTTTCGGGTATCATCAGCGTGGGTGCAGCCTTTCTGGTTGCGAATGTTCTCTTCTCTGCCCTTCTCGGTGTGCTGGGTGCTTCCTGTCTCTGGAGCATCGGGGAACTCTTCGAACAGAAAGAACGTTGCGAGAAGGGATGGTTCCCTAAGAACCCGAAGCTGGAAAAGAAAGGATACTATAAAAGTTAATCGTTTACAGTTTATAGCTTACCATTTAAAAGATGAAAACTGAACTGATATTGGTCGGCAAGACCGTAAACAAGCATTTTATTGCGGGCATCAAGGATTATGCCGAGCGCATCACCCACTATATGCCCTTCAATATAACAACGATTCCTGAGCTCAAGAACACCAAGAGTCTCAGCGAACAGCAGCAGAAGGAACGGGAGGGTGAACTGATTCTGAAACTGATTCAGACTTCCGATACCGTGGTGCTGATGGATGAGCACGGACAGGAGTTCCGAAGCATCGAGTTTGCCAAATGGATAGAGCGCAAGCAGGCTACAGCCAGGAGACTCGTATTTATCATCGGGGGTCCTTACGGATTCTCGCAGGCTGTATATGACCGCGCCAACGAGAAGATCTCCCTTTCCAAGATGACCTTCTCGCATCAGATGGTACGCCTCATCTTTACAGAAGCGCTCTATCGCGCATGTACTATTATAAAAGGCGAACCTTATCACCATGAATAAAAGGTAAAAAGGTCCCAAGTCTTAATCTTAAAAGTAAAAAAAGAAAATGGGGAAAGAGAAATATATAGAGATCAAGGGGGCGAGAGCCAACAATCTGAAGAACATCGACGTGAAGATACCGCAAGGCAAGTTTGTTGCCATTACGGGAGTCTCCGGGTCGGGCAAGTCTTCATTGGCTTTCGATACCTTATATGCCGAGGGACAGCGCCGGTATGTGGAGTCGCTGTCTTCGTATGCCCGCCAGTTTCTGGGCAGAATGAGCAAACCGGAATGTGATTTCATCAAGGGATTACCTCCTGCCATCGCCATCGAGCAGAAGGTGATTTCCCGAAACCCACGTTCCACCGTGGGCACCAGCACGGAAATCTACGAATACCTGCGCCTACTCTTCGCCCGTATCGGCAAGACCTATTCGCCTATCAGCGGACAGGAAGTGAAGCGCCATACTACCGAGGATGTGCTTGCCTGCACCCGACAGTTTTCCAAGGGCACCAAGTTTGTAATCCTTGCCCCTCTACATATCGTAGAAGGCAGAAGCCTGGAAAAGCAACTGGAGATGTATCTTCAGGAGGGATACGCACGCATTCTGGTGAAAGGTGAATTCATCCGCATCGACGATTTCCAGGGCGATGCCAAGCCGGAGGATATCTTCCTCGTCATCGACCGTGCTTCGGTAAGCAATGAGAAGGACGACATCAGCCGCCTCATCGATTCTGCCGAAACTGCTTTCTATGAGGGCGACGGTGCCTGCCGTCTCCTCTTCCTGCCGAGCAACATCAGCTATGATTTCTCTACCCGGTTCGAAGCCGACGGCATCACCTTCGAGGAACCAACCGACAACATGTTTGCCTTCAATTCCCCACTGGGTGCCTGCCCTACCTGCGAGGGATTCGGAAGCGTGATAGGCATCGACGAGAAGCTCGTCATCCCTAACACTTCCATGAGTCTCTACGATGGATGCGTGGTATGCTGGCGTGGAGAGAAGATGGGTATGTGGCTCAAGGAATTCATCCGACGTGCGGAGCCATACAACTTCCCGATCTTCAAACCTTACTACGAGCTCACCCAGAAGGAGAAAGACTGGCTCTGGCATGGATTACCTTCGGACAAGACGCGCGACCCGCACGACCGGGTGAGCATCGACGAATTCTTCAGAATGGTGAAGGAGAACCAGTACAAGATACAATACCGTGTGATGCTGAGCCGATTCCGAGGCAAGACCATCTGTCCGGATTGCCATGGCACCCGACTCAAGAAGGAAGCCAACTATGTGAAGATTGGCGGAAAGAGCATCACCGAACTGGTAGATATGTCGATTACCAATCTCAGCGCATGGTTCCAGAAGCTGGAGCTGACAGAGCATGAGCGAGAAATAGGCAAGCGACTCTTGACCGAAGTTACCCACCGCCTGCAATTCCTTCTGGATGTAGGACTTGGCTATCTCACCCTCAACCGTCTCTCCAACTCCCTTTCCGGAGGAGAGAGCCAGCGCATCAACCTGACCACCAGCCTCGGTTCTTCGCTGGTAGGCAGCGTGTATATCCTCGACGAGCCAAGTATCGGACTCCATAGCCGAGATACCGACCGACTCATCAAGGTACTGAGAGAGCTGCAGCAGCTGGGCAACACCGTGGTTGTAGTAGAGCATGACGAAGAGATTATGCGTGCTGCCGATTATCTCATCGATATCGGTCCGGATGCAGGAAGACTGGGTGGAAGACTGGTATATGCCGGTCCGTCATCCGAATACTCATCCACCGACCCAGAGCAGCAGAAAGCCCTTCTGGAGAAATTCCCGGAGAGCCATACCATCCAGTATCTCACCCACAAGGAGGAGATTGCCGTTCCTGCCAGTCATCGTGCATGGAACAGGGCCATCGAGATCAAGGGAGCCCGGATGAACAATCTCCGCGGCATCGATGTAAGGATTCCGCTCAACATCTTCACCGTCATCACCGGCGTATCCGGTTCGGGCAAGAGTTCCCTCATCAAGGGAATCCTCTACCCTGCCCTCCGCCGCCATCTCGACCTGGTGGCAGATGCCCCTGGCGAATACAGTTCGCTGAAAGGCGATGTGGATGCCATCAAGCACGTGGAGTTTGTAGATCAGAACCCTATCGGCAAGAGTACCCGCAGCAACCCTGCTACCTATCTGAAGGCATACGATGCCATCCGCACCCTCTTTGCCAACCAGCCACTCGCCAAGCAGATGGGATTCACCCCACAATTCTTCTCCTTCAATACCGAGGGCGGAAGATGCGAGGAATGCAAGGGAGCTGGATACGTAACCATCGAGATGCAGTTTATGGCTGACCTCACCCTTACCTGCGAGGCATGCAAGGGCAAGCGGTTCAAGCACGATATCCTGGAAGTACACTACGGAGGAAAGAACATCAATGATGTGCTGAACATGACCGTGAACGAGGCGATAGAGTTCTTCAGCGATGAAAAACTCCAGCACCATGTGGGCGATTTCGATGCCTGCCGCATCATCGTCAGCAAACTCAAGCCTCTGCAGGAGGTTGGATTGGGCTATATCAAGCTCGGCCAGAACTCCAGCACCCTCTCTGGCGGTGAGAACCAGCGTGTGAAACTCGCCTACTTTATCGGCAAGGAAGACCAGTCGCCTACGCTCTTCATCTTCGATGAGCCAACCACCGGTCTGCACTTCCATGATATCAAGCGTCTGCTCCATGCTTTCCAGGCGCTGATAGAACGGGGTCATTCCTTGGTAGTTATCGAACATAACCTGGATGTCATCAAGTGTGCCGACCATATCATCGACCTCGGACCAGAGGGTGGCGACAAGGGCGGTAACCTCGTGATAGCCGGTACTCCAGAGGAAGTTGCCGCATGCAAAACCAGCTTAACTGGTAAATTTCTCAAGAATTATATAAAATAATGTAAAAAAGTAGCGCTATAATAAACTTTATATGTACTTTTGCATCCAATTAGCACATAATTAATATATAATAAGGTACATCAATAAGTAAATTTAATAAAGAAAGGATATAAAGATGAAAAGAATCATATTGGCTTTGACGATGCTCGTAGCTATGGTTGCAACAGCCTCAGCTCAGGCAGAAATCAAGTTTGAAAAGGTAGTGCACAACTTCGGTACCTTCGAAGAGACCGCTCCTGTGCAGAAGGCAGTATTCACCTTCACCAATGTGGGAAACAAGCCTCTCGTCATCAACCAGGCTATCGCTAGCTGCGGTTGCACCGTGCCATCTTATACCAAGCAGCCAATCGCTCCAGGTCAGAAGGGACAAATCAGTGTTACCTACAATGGCAAGGGTATGTTCCCTGGTCATTTCAAGAAGAGCATCACCGTTCGTACCAATGGCAATGTAGAGATGTCTCGCATCTATATAGAGGGCGTGATGAACGAGAAGAAGTAAGCTTGATATGATATTTTATTTTTCTGGAACAGGAAATACCAAGTGGGCGGCGTCGAAACTGGCGGCGGCTACTCGTGAAGACTTGATATCCATCGCTCCTTACATGAGGGCAGATGATTCAAGCCATAACTTAGCCGAGCCGTTTATTCTGAAAGAGAATGAACGGCTCGGATTCGTTTTCCCCGTACATGGATGGCGTGTGCCGAAACTGGTAAGGGAATTTATCAGCAAGATGAAGATTCAGAGAGAACCATCTGATGCCACTGCCGAAAACAAGGCGAAAGCCGATGACTGTCTGAAGAATCGCCCCTTCGCCTATTGCGTCTGCACGGCAGGCGACAGCATCGGACTAACCATAGAGAATCTCAACGAGGTGATTTCCCAGAACCCATCGCTTCAGGCTCTGGGCATTACGGAGGTTTCATCCTCCTACTCTCTCATCATGCCGGAATCGTACATCGGTCTGCCGTTCATGGATGTGGATCCGAAGGAGCGTGAAATCCGAAAGAAGGAGAATGCTGCACAGGAACTTGCCGTTGTCTGCGAGGAGATCTTCGACCGCAAGGAAGGCATCAGCCGATTGGTCAAAGGCCCTATCCCATGGTTCTTCACCAAGGTGGTAGGTGGTTTCTTCGAGAATGTGCTCATCACCGACAAGCGTTTCCACGTAGAGAAAGACCGTTGCGTGAAGTGCGGCATCTGCGCCAACGTCTGTCCGGTAGGTGATATCAAGGGCGGGCATGGCGAATATCCAGTCTGGCTGCACCATAAGGATTGCCTCACCTGCTTTACCTGCTATCACCATTGTCCGCATCACGCCATCGAGTTTGGAAACCAGACTCAGAAGAAGGGACAATACTATTTCAGATAATTGTCCCTTCTGAAGCGGGATCCAGAACCAATCCATAATAATGATTCAGTAACTAATCCATAATAATGATGAAAAAGATTATCCTATGCCTAACACTCGCTTTGATGTCTGCCACTACCATGTTTGCAGTCAAGGCGAAACCAGGTATCACCCAATTACAATTGGTAGATGGTACCATCGTATCAGCAACACTCCATGGAGATGAGCATTTTTCGTATTACTCGCTTCTCGACGGCACTCCGCTGAAGAAGAGTGATAACGGGAAATACGAAATCATCTCTACCGAGACGCTCAATGCCCGAAAAGCTACAGTTATCAATACCCTCAAGACTAGAGCAAGCGGCATTGGATCAACATATCCATCTTATTTTCCTCATACCGGTTCGCCTAAGGCGCTGGTTATCCTGGTACAGTTCCAGGATGTAAAATTCAAGAGCAGCGACCCCGTTGCCACCTTCAACCATTACCTCAATGCCGATTTCGGCACAGCAGTACCTAGTCAGGATGTTTCGGTATTCAACCAGGAAGATGTCAACTACGGTTCGGTAAAGGAGTATTTCAAGGAATGCAGCATGGGGCAATTCACCCCACAGTTCGACATCGTAGGTCCAGTTACTGTCAGTCAGAAATCTGCATACTATGGAGCAGATGATAAAAATGTTCAAAATGGTACAGATAAGAATTTCAAGCAGATGATCAGTGAGGCCTGCAACAAGGTTGCCGACAAGATTGATTTCTCTAAATATGATTCTGATGGCGACAAGTTCGTAGATTTGGTTTACATCATCTATGCCGGCTATTCGCAGAGTATCAGCGGCAATTCCGACGACTATCTCTGGCCTAAGTCGGGTACCGATAATTTCTATAAATATGATGAGAACGGCAAAGAGATTTCACCACTGAAGTACCTGATTTTCAACGGATGCAGAGTCTGTCGCTTTGGTCTCAACAACGAGTTGAATGGTTCGCCTGATTCAAAAACCCCTTCCATCAATGGCATCGGACTCTTCTGTCACGAGTTCTCTCATACCATGGGCTTGCCTGATCATTATGATACCGAGTATAAGGATGCCGATAACCAGTCTCCTGAGTTCTGGGATTTGATGGATGCAGGCGAATATACATACGATGGTTACTGTCCTACCCCTTATACACCATGGCAAAAGATGCTGATGGGATGGGCTACCCCTATCACGCTCGATGGAACACAGGCAGGACAATATACCCTGGAACCATACGACTTAGCATCAAAAGCTTACAAGATAGAGGCTGATGTGAACAAAGATAATTTCCGCATCAACGAGAATTACTCTTCAACCAAACTTAGTGATAAGAAAAAGAAGGAATTAAAGGAAAGAGCCAAGGGTGAATTTCTTCTCCTCCAGAACATCAGAAACGAAGGTTGGTACAAGCATCTTCTAGGCTATGGACTGCTGGTATGGCGCATCGATTACGGCGATATCGACCAGGTACACCTCACGGACAACCCTAACGACACCATCGGTATTCCTAGAGTAACCATCGTTCCAGCTGATGGTCTGATCATCAACCAGGCAAATGTTGGTAACAAAAAATATACTATAGACGAATACTGGGAGAACTGCGCAAACGACCCATTCCCTGCCTATGGAATCGGAAAGGATGGAAGCGACATTAACAGTCTGACAGAAGTGAAGTTCAACTGGAGCACGATGACTACCCGCCCACTCTACAACATCGCAAAGGATGAGGCTACCGGCATCGTCAGCTTCGACTACCTCAAGGACTTCAAGGCTACGGGTATCGAAAACACCCTTCTTGACAAGGAAGCTTCCTCTACCCCTACCGAATACTTCGACTTGGAAGGCAGGAAGATTGCCACCCCTCTCAAGGGACATCTTTACATCACCAATAAGGGAAAGAAGGTAATATACTAAGAGAAAAAACTTCCGCTATGAATAGAAAGTTATGTTCAGCGTCGTTGAATGTATGTTCAGCAGTGTTGAACTTAAGTTCAGCACTGCTGAACATAGGTTCAACACTATTGAACATAGATTATCATTAAGGATAAGAACAAATGCCATTAATGATGAAGACAATCATCATTAACAGTGAAGACAATCATTAAAAACATCAGATACAATTTCCATTAGGAACAAAACAAAAATCCCTAGGCGATATCAGCAATCGTCTAGGGATTTTTCATATTCTTTTAATAGATTCTAGGACCGAAGATGGTAGTACCCACACGCACCATCGTACTGCCGTGCTTGACAGCGATATGATAGTCGTGGCTCATACCCCAGCTGCGCTCGCAGAAGGCATCATCATCGGCGAAATACTTTGCCTTTACCTCATCGAAGAACTTGGCAGCCTCATCAAATTCAGAGGCAATCTGCTGTTCATCATCGGTATTCGATGCCATCATCATCAAGCCGCATATCTGCACATGAGGCATCTCTCTCCACTCGCCAGCCTCCAGGAGTTCACGGCAGGCATCGAGCGAAAGCCCCGACTTGGTATCTTCCTCCGCAATATGCAGTTCCAGCAACACCTTCACCACGCGGTCGTGCTTGGCTGCCTGCCTGTTAATCTCCTTCAGGAGCTTCAGGCTATCCACCGACTCAATCATGGAGATATAGGGAGCAATGTACTTCACCTTGTTAGTCTGCAGATGACCGATGAAATGCCACTGGATATCCTTAGGCAGGGAAGCCACCTTCTTGGCGAGTTCCTGCTCATGGCTCTCGCCAAAGATGCGCTGCCCCTCGGCGTATGCCGCCTCAATAAACTCGTTGGGATGAAACTTGCTGATGGCTACAAGGCTAACCCCTGCAGGCAAGCTGCCCAACACTTCATGAAGATTTCCTTTTACATCATACATAGTTCGTCCTCCCTTTCTTTACTGATTCTGCTGCTCGTACTCAGGTACGTCGTTCTTCTCCTCCTTCTTGTCGCCAGGAGCATGGTGCTCGAAAACATCCATCAGCTTGGTCTCGTTCAAGCCAACTACATCATAGTCGATCATGGTCTTGCCCATCACCTCGTCGATATAGCGGAGTGCACGAGCCAAAGACTTAGCCTGTACGAGATATGTAACGTTAGAGCGCTTCTCCTTTTCAGACTTTTCATCGATGGTGATGAACTGGAGCTTAGCCTTGTACCACTTGTCATCATCATCAATATCGCTGAAGAAGATCTCTCCATAGCAAGCCTTACCGATACCGCTGACCTTCAACTCGCCGCTTACATAGACAGACATCTCGTCGATAATAGCGCTCTCTGCCTCGGTGAAACTCAGGGCATCAACTACGTATGCTTCAGAAACCACCTTTTCTGAACCATCCTCCATTGTCTTCTGATATTTAACCTTTGTCTCAAACCAAGTGCTTGTTCTACTTCTCATAATTTCTTTTCCTTTTACTAATGTTTAAAATCTTTGTTTTATTATCCTTTTCCTGACCACCTTTTCCCTTTCCACCTATTATATGATAGGCAGGGTGAAAGCGCCGAAAGATGATGCAAAGTTATAAAAAAGAATGGAGAAGAACAACAGAATAAAGAGTTTTTTACTAAAAAATCAAATTTTAACCCAATCTATTACGTATTTTCAATGAAATTACGTATCTTTGCAGTCGATTTGCGAGATATTGTTTCATCTGATAAGGCTGGGTAAGTACCGTGCCTGGAAGAGGAAACTGCTTGCTAGGGTTAATAACAGAAAGAATTATTTAGAAAAGATGCCAGAAATATCTGTACGCGGTCTTGAAATGCCAGAGTCACCTATCAGAAAGTTGGCTCCACTGGCTGCCGCAGCAAAGAAACGTGGAGTAAAGGTATATCACCTCAATATTGGTCAGCCTGACCTGCCTACTCCACAGTGTGGTCTCGATGCGCTGAAACACATCGACCGCACCATCTTGGAGTATTCTCCAAGTCAGGGCTATCTCAGTTATCGTGAGAAGCTAGTAGATTATTACAAGAAATTCAATATCAACGTAACTGCCGATGATATCATTATCACATCGGGAGGTTCTGAGGCTGTGCTCTTCTCGTTCATGAGTTGCTTGAACCCAGGAGACGAGATTATCGTGCCAGAACCAGCATACGCTAACTATATGGCGTTCGCCATCTCGGCGGGTGCCAAGATCCGTACCATCGCCACTACCATCGAAGAAGGTTTCTCCCTGCCTAAGGTGGAGAAGTTTGAGGAACTCATCAATGAGCGCACCCGTGCCATCCTGATCTGTAACCCGAACAACCCTACCGGATATCTCTATACCCGCAGAGAGATGAACCAGATTCGCGACCTGGTGAAGAAGTACGATCTCTACCTCTTCTCTGATGAGGTTTACCGCGAGTATATCTATACCGGCAGCCCTTACATCAGTGCGATGCACCTGGAGGGTATCGAGCAGAATACCGTGCTCATCGACTCTGTATCCAAGCGATACAGCGAGTGTGGTATCCGTGTGGGTGCCCTGATTACCAAGAATGCCGAGATCCGCAAGGCGGTGATGAAGTTCTGTCAGGCTCGCCTCTCTCCTCCACTGATTGGTCAGATTGTTGCCGAGGCTTCACTCGATGCACCCGAGGAGTACTATCGCGATGTATATGATGAGTACGTAGAACGACGCAAGTGTCTGATCGACGGTCTCAACCGTATTCCGGGCGTTTACTCTCCTATCCCAATGGGTGCCTTCTACACCGTAGCCAAGTTGCCTATCGACGACTCAGACAAGTTCTGCCGCTGGTGTCTGGAAGAGTTTGAATATGAGGGCGAGACCGTGATGATGGCTCCAGCCTCCGGTTTCTATACCACTCCTGGTGCCGGCCGCAACCAGGTGCGTATGGCATACGTCTTGAAGAAGGACGACCTGAACCGCGCATTGATTGTTCTTGCCAAGGCACTCGAGGCTTATCCGGGAAGAGTGGAGGATGAAGGACTATAAGAAAGTGAAGAACGAAATATGAATTTTCCTCTGTTTATAGCAAAGAGATTATATCGTGATCAGGGCGACAAACGTAAGGTTTCTCGCCCTGCTATTCATATTGCCACAGCCGGTGTTGCCATCGGACTTGCCATCATGGTCATGTCGGTATGCGTGGTGCTGGGATTCAAGCACACCATCCGCGACAAGGTGATTGGCTTCGGAAGCCATATCCAGGTGGCCGACTTCATGACCCTGCAGCAGCAGAACCAGTATCCGGTGGTGATGAACGACTCGATGGTGAAGGTGCTCCAGAAGATTCCAGGCGTGAAACATGTGCAGCGCTTTGCCATGAAAGAAGGAATCCTCAAGACCGACAACGATTTCCTGGGCGTAGTGCTCAAGGGTGTGGGACCGGATTTCGATTCTACCTTCATCCATCAGAACATGGTGGAAGGAAGCATACCGAAGTTTGATGACAAAGCCAGCCATAACCAGATTCTGATTTCCAAGCTGATGGCAGACAAGTTGAAGCTGAAGAACGGCGAGCGCATCTTCGCCTACTTCATCGACAACCAGGGCGTGAGAATGCGCCGGTTCACCATCGCGGGCATCTACGAGACCAATCTCAAGAAGTATGACGAACTGATGGTCTATACCGACCTCTATACAGCCGTGAAGCTGAATGGATGGGAGGATGACCAGGCAAGCGGTGCCGAGCTGACCGTGAAGGACTTCGACAAGCTCAACGAGACGGAAGACTATGTTATCAATAAGGTGAACCGTACCGTAGATCATTACGGAGAAACCTACAGCAGCGCCACCATCAAGGAACTGAATCCAAACATCTTCCAATGGCTCAGCCTGATGGACCTGAATGTATGGATTATCCTGGGACTGATGCTCATCGTGGCAGGCGTAACGATGATCAGCGGATTGCTCATCATCATTCTGGAGCGCACTTCGATGATTGGAGTGATGAAAGCCCTGGGTGCCCGCAACAAGACCATCCGCCACACCTTCCTCTGGTTTGCCGTATTCATTATCGGCAAGGGAATGCTGCTGGGTAATGTCATCGGACTGGGACTTCTTGCCCTGCAGCATTTCACGGGAATAGTGAAGCTCGATGCCCAGACTTACTACGTAAGTACGGTACCGGTGGAGTTCAACTGGCTCTTTATCGTGGCACTTAACGTAGCCACCCTCCTCATCAGCATCTTCATGCTGGTAGCGCCAAGTTACCTCATCTCTCATATTCATCCAGCCAAATCTATGAGATACGAATAGGATTCACGGCAGATGAATAAGTGTAAAATTATCCCATTATTGCCACCAGTAAATGGCAATAATGGGATAAAACTATATATTTTTACCTAGTTCCTAAAATATTTTACGCTAATCAATAAAATAATGCACATTTTATTTTGCGGTGTGCAGTATTTTCAGTATCTTTGCACAAAATTTTGTAAATTGTGCAATGAATTCAATACCAAGCTTTAACTCGTATATTGAGAGAAGCATCATCAAGAATTGGCACTTGGATGCGCTCACCGATTACAAGGGCGCTACACTCCAGTACCACGATGTTGCCAGAAAGATAGAGAAACTGCACATCCTGTTTGAAAACAGCGATGTGAAGAAGGGCGACAAGATTGCCGTCTGCGGTAGAAATAGTAGCCAGTGGGCAGTAGCTTTCCTGGCTATTATCACCTATGGTGCAATCGTCGTGCCTATACAGAACGAATTCAAACCAGAGCAGATCCACAACATTGTGAACCACAGCGAGAGTAAGCTCCTGTTTGTGGGTGATGTGGTGGCTACGCAGATTACTCCCGATGAAATGCCTACACTGGAAGGCATCATCTATCTGCCGGATAATTCTCTCGTCATTTCCCGTTCAGAGAAACTGACTTACGCCCGCGAGCATCTCAATGCAATGTTTGGTCATAAATTTCCCAAGTACTTCCGCCCTGAGCATGTGAAATATCACGTGGATGATCCGGAAGAACTGGCGATGATCAACTATACCAGCGGAACTACAGGTTTCTCCAAGGGTGTGATGTTGCCATACAGAGCCCTCTGGGGTAATCTCGATTATCTGATGGATATGGTAAATCCCAAAATCGGCAAGAACTGCAACATCCTCTCTACCCTCCCGATGGCTCACATGTATGGACTGATGGCTGAGTTCCTCTTCAACATCGTGATGGGCAACCACATCTTCTTCCTCACCCGCCTTCCGAGCCCTACGCTCATCTCTGAGGCGCTGGCAGAAATCAAGCCAGACATCATCTTTGCCGTACCTCTCGTGGTAGATAAGATCGTGAGAAAAGAAGTGTTCCCTCATATCCAGACCAACCGTGCCCGACTGCTGATGAATATGCCTGTCATCAACAAGCGCATCAAGGAGAAGGTTCGCGAGTTTGTATTGCGCAAGTTCGGCGAGCGTCCTTACGAGGTGGTTGTGGGTGGCGCTCCACTCAACAAGGAGATAGAGAACTTCTTCATCAGCGTGGGCTTCCCTATCGCCATGGGCTACGGAACCACCGAAACCGCTCCATTCATCACCTTCGCCCATCAGGACAACTATGTGGCAGGCAGCTGTGGTGTTGCCGTGAAGCACATGGAGGTGAAGGTACTGAGCGATGACCCTGAAAACGTGGCTGGCGAACTGGTTTGCCGTGGCATCAACGTGATGAAGGGCTACTACAAGAACCAGGAGGCTACCGATGCCGTGATTGATGAAGATGGATGGTTCCATACGGGCGACCTGGCTACGATGGACTCCGATGGTCACTTCTTCGTAAGAGGTAGAAGCAAGAACATGCTGCTCGGTCCTAACGGACAGAACATCTATCCAGAGGAGATTGAGGATAAGCTCAACTCCATGGCTATGGTCAACGAGAGTATCGTGCTGCAGAAGGACGACAAGCTCGTGGCACTCGTTCATCCGGAGATAGAAGAGAGTCAGGAACTGGGATTCTCAGACGAAGACCTCGCCAACATCATGGAGCAGAACCGAAAGGAACTGAATATGCAGATGCCTAGCTTTGCAAAGATATCACGCATCCAGCTGCACGACACCGAATTTGAAAAGACTGCCAAGAAGTCTATCAAGCGTTACCTCTACCAGGACGTGATATAATACGTGAAACAAAGCGTAATCCAGAGATAGAGACTTTAAGTACGAGAAAAATATGAACTTAGAAAAATCGTTAAATAATAAGAATATGGAAATTCCTAGCTTTAACGCACTTATCCAGCAGAGCATCATAGACCATTGGGATCAGGATGCCTTGACCGACTACAAGGGAGCTACCTTGCAGTATCACGATGTAGCACGCAAGATCGAGAAGCTGCACATCATGTTTGAGAACTCCGGTGTAGTAAAGGGCGACAAGATTGCTCTTTGCGGTAGAAACAGTGCCAATTGGGCAGTGGCTTTCCTCGCTACCCTAACCTATGGTGCCATCGCCGTACCTATCCTGCATGAGTTCATGCCAGACCAGATTCACAACATCGTGAACCACAGCGATGCCAAGCTGCTCTTCGTGGGCGACGTTGTTGCTACACAGGTAGATGCAACCAAAATGCCGGGGCTGGAAGGTATCATCTACATTCCAGATTACTCGCTCGTGGTTTCACGTACCGACAAGTTGACATACGCCCGCGAGCACCTCAACGAGATGTTCGGCATCAAGTATCCTAAGTACTTCCGCAAGAACCACGTCAACTACTATATCGACCAGGATCCTGACGAGTTGGCTATGATCAACTATACCAGTGGTACTACCGGTTTCTCCAAGGGTGTGATGGTTCCATACCGTGCTCTGTGGAGCAATGCCGACTTTGCCGAGAATGTATTGGGCAAGAAGATCAAGGCAGGAGATTCTATCATCAGTATCCTGCCGATGGCACACATGTATGGCATGGCATTCGAGTTTATCTTCGAGTTCATCAAGGGCTGCCACATCTTCTATCTCACCCGCATCCCTAGCCCAGCCATCATTGCCGAGGCATTCGGACGCATCAAGCCAGCAGTTATCATCGCTGTGCCTCTGGTTATCGAGAAGATTATCCGCAAGAAGGTATTCCCTAAGATTCAGAACAACCGCATGCGTATGCTCCTCCACATGCCTGTTATCAGCAAGAAGGTGAAGGAGAAGATCTGCGACCAGGTATCCAATGCCTTCGGTGGCAACTTCTATGAGGTGATTATCGGCGGCGCTGCGTTCAACCAGGAGGTAGAAAGATTCCTCCACGGCGTGGGCTTCAAATATACAGTGGGTTATGGTGCTACAGAATGTGCGCCTATCATCTGCTACGAAGATTACAAGAACTTCGTTCCGGGATCTTGCGGTAAGGCAGCGCTCCACATGATGGTTCGCATCGACAGTCCGGATCCGGAGAACGTACCAGGCGAAATCCTTGCCAAGGGTCCTAACGTGATGCTGGGTTACTACAAGAATGAGGAGGCTACCAAGCAGACCATCGACGAGAACGGATGGTATCATTCCGGCGACCTCGGAACGATGGATGGCGACGGCAATGTATTCATCAAGGGCCGCAGCAAGAACATGCTGCTCGGCGCCAGCGGTCAGAACATCTATCCTGAGGAAATCGAGGATAAGCTCAATTCTCTCGCCCTCGTTGCAGAGAGCGTGGTAATTCAGAAGGGCGACAAGCTGGTAGCTCTGGTTTATCCAGACTTCGACGAGGCTCAGTCTCTGAACCTGGGCAGAAGCGAACTGGAAGAGATTATGGAGCAGAACCGTCAGGAGCTCAACACGATGGTTCCAGCCTACAGCAAGGTTAGCGAGATCCGTATCCACGATGAGGAATTTGAGAAGACTCCTAAAAAGAGCATCAAGCGATTCCTCTATACAGCAGAATAATAAGACCTGATAAAGGAATAAAAGAGATACAAATACAAAAAAATGGTGTAGCTTCCCAAAAAGAAGTTACACCATTTTTTTATGATTATCATTACAACAAAGTGTTTGATCGGATACGAGACAGCGTCTCAGGCGTCATCTGCAGATAACTGGCGATATAAGTAAGCGGCGCACGGAGCACCACCTGCGGATTCAGCTCGCACAAACGCTTATACTTATTAGGCGCAGTTTCGAATCGCATCAGGTCGGCATGTACCTGCGACTGAATCAAACTCTCTTCCAGAATCTTACGGTAAAGCATCTGGATGTTTACATTTCTCATGGCAGCTGCCTCGAGCTTCGCCTTCGGCAAAGCATACACCAAGGTAGGCTCCAAAGCCTCAACCTGGAGGTAGGAAGGGGTTTCCTTGAAAAGACTCTCAATACACATGAAGATAGAATGGTCAACACCTAAGTGTTCTGTTACCTCCTTATCATACTTGGTATAGAATTGGCGCACCAATCCCTTCTCTATGTAAGAAATGTTTCTGCACACTTCACCCTCTACCAGAATCTTCTCGCCCTTGCCATACTTGATTGGCTCCAGGATTGATTCCAGTATATCCAACTCGTCATGAGTCATCGTACTATACCTACGGGCAAGCTCTCTGGCTATGTCACGTTTAGGGGTGATAACCTTAAAATCACTCATAATTCAAGTTCCTCCTATTTATTAAAATTTATATCGTCGAATCTCTTAGTCTAGCTTCAGTACCGCAAGGAATGCCTTCTGTGGCACCTCTACGTTACCAATCTGCTTCATACGCTTCTTACCCTTCTTCTGCTTCTCCAGCAACTTACGCTTACGGCTCACGTCACCACCATAACACTTGGCAGTAACATCCTTGCGCACCTGCTTCACAGTTTCACGGGCTACGATTTTCGCACCGATAGCAGCCTGAATGGCAATATCAAACTGCTGACGTGGAATCAGATCCTTCAGCTTCTCGCACATTCTGCGGCCGAAGCTCACAGAGTTGTCGCGATGGGTCAAAGTACTCAGGGCATCCACCGGCTCTCCGTTCAAGAGGATATCCAACTTCACCAGGTCGGAATGACGGAAGGAATCGATATGATAGTCGAACGAAGCATATCCCTTGGAAATACTCTTCAGCTTATCGTAGAAATCGATCACAATCTCGCCCAATGGCAGCATGAAATGCAGCTCCACACGGTTACCACTCACGTATTCCTGATTGATAAGCTCACCACGCTTGTCGAGACAGAGCTTCATGATAGGACCAATAAAATTGGTAGCCGTGATGATGGTAGCTCGGATATACGGCTCCTCGATATGGTCGATGAGCGTTGGATCTGGCAGTCCCGATGGGTTATGTACCTCTTTCACACCACCTTGCTTGTCATATACCATATAGGATACGTTAGGAACGGTGGTAATGACATCCATGTTGAACTCACGGTCCAGACGTTCCTGTACAATCTCCATATGGAGCAGACCGAGGAATCCGCATCGGAAACCGAAACCCAGGGCAACCGAACTCTCTGGCGAGAAGGTGAGCGAAGCATCGTTGAGCTGCAGCTTCTCCAATGAGGCACGCAGATTCTCGTAATCGCTAGGATCGATAGGATAAACGCCGGCAAAGACCATAGGCTTCACTTCCTGGAATCCTGCAATCGCCTTTTCACAAGGACGTGCGATGTGGGTAATGGTATCACCCACCTTTACCTCGGTAGCATTCTTGATACCCGAGATGATGTAACCTACCTCACCGGTCCCCAATTCCTTGCGGGGAATCATATCCATCTTCAGTACGCCAATCTCATCTGCATCATATTCCATTCCGGTGTTGAAGAACTTCACCTTGTCGCCCTTGCGGATTACACCGTTCTCAATCTTGAAGTAGGCGATGATACCACGGAATGAGTTGAATACAGAGTCGAAGATCAAAGCCTGGAGTGGTGCCTTGTCATCTCCCTTAGGAGCCGGAACACGGTTTACCACCGCTTCCAGAACATCCTCGACACCCTCGCCGGTCTTACCGGATGCACGGAGGATGTCCTCGTGCTTGCAACCGATGAGATCCACAATCTCATCTTCCACTTCCTCCGGCATAGCCGAAGGCATATCTATCTTGTTGATGACCGGAATAATCTCCAGGTCATGCTCAATAGCCATATAGAGGTTAGAGATAGTCTGGGCCTGGACACCCTGGGTGGCATCCACAACCAAGAGCGCTCCCTCGCACGCTGCGATGGAACGAGAAACCTCGTATGAGAAATCGACGTGTCCCGGAGTATCAATGAGGTTGAGGATGTAAGTGTCTCCATCCTTTGCCTTGTATTCCATCTGGATGGCATGGCTCTTGATGGTGATACCACGCTCTCTCTCCAGGTCCATATCATCAAGCATCTGACCCTCAGTAATCTTGATGGTCTGAGTTTTCTCTAACAATCGGTCTGCCAAAGTACTTTTACCATGGTCAATATGTGCAATAATGCAGAAATTTCTTATCTTATTTATATTCTCCATACAATTTTTCTCTCTTTGGAGTGCAAAGATAGTATTTTTTTTCGTATCTTTGCAAAAAAAATATATAATAATGATGAAAAAAGCAATTTATACCCTATTTTTAGCTAGTTTGGTCGTATCTTGCACTGAAAATCTGGAAGATAAGGCGGTTCGTGAGGCTAAGGAATACACAGAGAAATACTGCCCTACCCCATACGTAAATGACAGCAGAACAGACAGTGCCGTGTTTGACAAGAACACCCGCGTGTTCTCTTATTACATGACTCTTCGCAACAAAGCGGACAACAAGAAGGCGATTGATGCCAACAAGGATAAGCTCCACAAACTTCAGAAAGAGGCATTGGACAACAACCCTGGTCTGAAGGTTTACAAGGATGCCCACTTCACCTTCCGCTTCGTTTATTATTCAGCTAAGAATCCGAAGGAGATTCTGCTGGATGATGTCTTCAAGTATTAGAAAAGAGGGTGTGTCATGGATTGATGACACACCCTCTTTATTGTATTAATATCCCATTTTCTGCAAGGCTGTAGCCAGCTGGTCTGGACAGCTTGTAGGCTTATTGCCACAAGTGATACCCTTCAGTCGGGCAATGACTTCCTTTGCCTTCATACCCTGAATCAAGGCACAAACGCCCTTGGTATTGCCATCGCAACCGCCGATGAACTGGGCATCCTGCACTTTTCCATCCTCATCAACACTGATACAGATGTACTTAGAGCAGGTACCATGAGTCTGATAAGTAACCTTGGTCAACTTATCCTGTTTCTCTTGCTGCAACATAATTATTCTGCGTCTGCAGGAATCTCAGGCTTCATGTTGGTATAGACAGTCTGAACATCGTCAAACTCCTCCAACTTCTCAACCATCTTGTCGATAGTCTCGCGCTCCTCAGCAGTAACATCCTTCAAATCGTTAGGAATGTAGGTGAACTCAGCACCTGTTACCTCGAAGCCCTCAGCCTCCAGGTGCTTCTGAATCTCGCCGAAGCTTGTAGGAGCACCGTAGATAGTGATTTCGTTGTTCTCCTCATCCTCATCGAACTCGTCCTCTACGCCGTAGTCAATCAGGTCGAGAATCATCTCGTCCATATCCAGACCTTCCTTCTTCTTGAATGTGAACACAGCCTTGTGGTCGAAGAGGAAAGACAAAGAACCTGTTGTACCCAGGTTACCGCTGAACTTGTTGAAGATAGAACGAACGTCAGCCACTGTACGGGTTGTGTTATCTGTCAATGTATCAACGAAGACAGCAACTCCGTGAGGGCCATATCCCTCGTATGTTACCTCCTTGTAATCGCTGGTATCCTTGCCACAAGCGTTCTTGATGGCACGAGCGATGTTATCCTTAGGCATGTTCTCACGCTTACAGTTAGCGATGATAGCACGCAATGTTGGGTTGTTCTCTGGCTCTGGACCGCCTGCCTTTACAGCGATGGCAATCTGCTTACCCAACTTAGTAAATGTCTTGGCCATGTGGCCCCATCTTTTCAGCTTTGTAGCTTTACGATATTCAAATGCTCTTCCCATTGGAATAAAATTTTAAATGTTTATCGTTTTTAAATATAATATTATCTCAATTCTGCGTCAATCGCATTCTGCATTATCTCAGTTCTGCGTTGAGCTTACCTGTGAGGTTGGCAATGAGCTTCTTCATGATGGCATCAATCTGCTTGTCATTCAATGTCTTCTCCTCATCCTGCAGGATGAAGTTTACGGCATAGCTCTTCTTGCCCTCTGGCAGGTTCTTACCCTCATAAACATCAAAGAGTACCACGCTCTTCAGGAGCTTCTTCTCTGTCTGATGGGCAATCTGCTCAATCTGTGCAAACTCTACGTTCTTGTCAACGAGCAGCGCAAGGTCGCGGCTCACAGATGGATACTTGCTGATATCTGTGTAAGTAAGGTTCACCTTCTTCACGGTCTTCACCAGGTTATCCCAGTGAACATCAGCATAGAATACATCCTGCTCGATGTCGAATGCCTTCTTCAGCTTGTGGCTCAGGATACCCATCTCTACCAATACCTTGCCGGCACGGGTCTCGTAGCTTACACCCTTGGCAAAGATGTTGTTGTCGCTGTGCTTGATTACGAGGTTGTTCTGTGGCATACCTACACGGCGAAGGAAATTCTCTACCACTGCCTTCAGCTCGTAGATGTTGCTCTGCTCATCTGCATGAGCCCAACTGCCCTCTACTCGCTTACCGGTGATGAAGAGAGACATGTGAGCCTCCTGAGAGTAAGCCTTGATAGGACTCTCCTCGCTCCATTTCTCCTTATTATATATATAGGTGTTACCCACCTCGAAGAACTTCAGGTTCTGGCTCTTGTGGTTGATGTTGCGCGCTACGCTCTCCAAACCGCCGAAGAGCATGGTCTGACGCATCACGCCGAGATCTGCACTCAATGGGTTCATCACCTTCACTACGTTCTCCAAAGGATACTTGTTCAGCTCCAGGTCTGTATAGTAGCTGGTCTTGCTCAGAGAGTTGTTGAGAATCTCCATGAAGCCCTCGCCTACCAACTGCTCAGCCACGAGGTTCTGGCTGTGATAAGCCTTGTCCTCATCACCCTGAACAGTCAAAGAACTCTTCAGCTGAGTAGGAATCTCCACATTATTATATCCATAGATACGGAGGATATCCTCTACCACATCACAAGGACGCTGAACATCCACGCGATAAGCAGGAACCAGGAGGTCGATGCCCTCAGCATCCTCCTTCACGATCTTCATCTCCAGAGATGTGGCGATATTCTTGATGGTCTCAGCACCAATCTCCTTACCGATGAGGCGGTGAGCATACTCATAGTTCAGGCGAACTGGGAAATCCTGCATTGGCTCTGGATATACATCCTTGATCTGCATGGAAATCTTGCCGCCAGCCAACTGCTTGCAGAGGATAGCAGCCTGCTTCAATGCATAAATCTGTCCGTTTGGATCTACGCCACGCTCAAAACGGTAGCTGGCATCTGTGCTCAAGCCATGACGGCGAGCGCTCTTGCGGATCCATGTTGGGTGGAAGTAAGCACTCTCCAGAACCACGCTCTTGGTGGTCTCGTAAGTACCGGAACCCTTACCGCCGAAGATACCGGCGATACACATTGGCTCCTCAGCATTGCAGATGCTCAGGTCGTGCTCACCCAGGGTGTGTTCCTCGCCATCCAGGGTCACGAACTTGGTGCCCTCTGGCTGGGTGCGGACTACAATCTTATGACCGGTAACCATGTCTGCATCGAAGCAGTGCAATGGCTGGCCGTATGCCATCATGATGTAGTTGGTGATATCCACGATATTGTTGATTGGGCGCAAGCCGATGATGTTCAGCTTGTCCTGCAACCACTTAGGGCTTTCCTTCACCTCGCAGTCGGTGATGCTTACGCAGGCATAGCGCTTGCAAGCCTCGGTGTTCTCAATCTCTACATCGATAGGAAGATCCTCGTTATCTACTAGGAATTCATCGCAAGATGGACGATGCAGGCTGGTCTCATAACCATTCTGCTTCAACCAGGCATAGAGGTCGCGAGCCACACCCCAGTGGCCGAGTGCATCGGCACGGTTGGCTGTGATATCAATCTCGATGAGCCAGTCGCTCTCCAGGTGATAGTACTCAGCAGCAGGCTGACCCACTGGAGCATCCTCAGGGAGCACGATGATACCGTCGTGAGATGTACCCACGCCAATCTCATCCTCAGCACAGATCATACCCAAGCTCTCTACACCGCGGAGCTTGCTCTTCTTGATGGTAAAACTCTGGTCGCCGTCGTAGAGCACGCAGCCCAGGTCGGCAACGATTACTTTCTGACCGGCAGCCACGTTAGGCGCACCGCAGACAATCTGCTGTGGCTCACCCTTGCCCAAGTCAACGGTTGTTACGTGGAGGTGATCGCTGTTAGGATGCGCCTCGCATGTCAACACTTTACCTACGTAAAGACCTTTCAGTCCACCCTTGATAGACTGTACTTCCTCCAAAGCGTCCACTTCGAGTCCGCAAGAGGTCAGCGCATCGGCAGTCTCCTGTGGTGTCAGGTCGAAATCGACGTATTCTTTAAGCCATTTGTATGAAACGTTCATTATAATGTTTTTTTATTATTTTCTCTTTATCAAGCGTTTGGGAACCTCCTCGTCATCACGCATTTGTGGCACAAGAGCCCTAAAACTTTGCAAAAATACAAAAAATAATGGAGATAAGCAAAAAACATCCGCCATTTTTGCACTATTTAAAAGAAATGAGTGCAAAAATGGCGGATAGTCTTTTGATGACGGCATCAGGAGCACTTCCCGAGGAATTATTCAAATACTTCGTCGATGGCATTCACCTGCTCAAAGGAGTCTTGTTCGCCACCGCTGCCCACATGGTAGCATGGGTTGTAATCGGCAGGGATATCAAACTTCACCTCCGGACTGTAGCCCAGCGAGACATCGGCATAAACCTTCTTCATGAAGATAGCCCAGATAGGCAGCGCCATGGTGGCACCCTGACCCATACTCATGGAGTCGAAGTGGATATCGCGATCCTCACCGCCTACCCAGCAGCCACTTACCAGCTGCGGAGTAAAGCCGATAAACCATCCATCACTGTTGTTATTGGTAGTACCCGTCTTGGCACCAATCTGTCCCTCCAGCTTATAACGGTAGCGCAGTCTTCCTGCCGTACCATTATCCACTACGCCCATCATCATGGTGAGCATCTTCATGGCATTGTCGGCACCGATCACCTCATTCATTCGTGGCTGGAAGGTGGCGATGGTGTTACCCTCGTTATCCTCGATGCGGCTCACAAACATCGGAGCCGTACGGATACCATGGTTGGCAAAGGCTGTATAGGCGCTCACCATCTCGCTCACGCTCACCTCACACGGTCCGAGACACAAGCTCAGAGATGCGTGAATATCAGGGTTGTTGATACCATAGTCATGCAGCAGCTGGACAAACTGCGATGGGTTCAGCTTACTCATCAGATAGGCACTGATCCAGTTGTTACTCTGTGCCAATCCCCAGCTCAACGGAACCATCTGTCCGTATCTCGAATGGTTGGCATTGCGCGGCGTCCACGGTCTGCCAGCCACCATATAGGTCTGCTGGCGGTTTGGTGCCTTATCGCAAGGCGAGAATCCGTTCTCCATCGCCAGACTGTAGAGGAATGGCTTGATGGTAGAACCCACCTGTCTTCTTCCCAGACTCACCATATCATACATGAAGTGGGTATAGTCCAATCCACCCACGTATGCCTTCACGGCACCCGTCTTAGGATCCATGCTCATGAATCCGCTGCGCAGGAAGGTCTTGTAATAGCGGATGGAATCGAGCGGACTCATCAGCGTGTCGATGTCGCCATGATAGGTAAACACGGTCATCGGAATCTTCTTGCGGAAGGTATCGTGAATCTCTTCTGCCGAGCATCCCGCCTCCTTCATCTGTCGGTAGCGCTCGCACTGGGTAACGCTGCGGTTCAGGATAGCCTTGATCTGCTTAGGGGTCAGCTTGTCGCTGTATGGCGAACTTGGCTTGTTTGAAATCTCCTTGCTGAAGGCTGGCTGCAGATAGCGTGCCACGTGCTGATACACAGCCTCTTCGGCATATCGCTGCATACGGCTGTCCACAGTGGTAAACACCTTCAATCCATCGCTATATACATTATATGGAGAACCATCCTTCTTGAAGTTCTTGTTGCACCATCCATACAGAGGATCAGTATTCCAGAGGATGGAATCGGTAACAAACTGAGCATAGTTCCACGATGCATAATCCTTTCTTTCCGGACGGGTAGCCATCAGATACTTGCGCAGATATTCGCGCAGATAGGTAGCCGAACCATCCTTATGGTCGGTACGGTGGAAATTGAGCGTGAGCGGTTCTGCCGAATACTGGCTGTATTCAGCATGATCCAGATAGCCCGCCTTCACCATCTGCGAGAGCACCACGTTTCTTCTGTCGCGGGCACGCTCCGGATAGCGCACAGGGTTGAAGAGCGATGGATTCTTGCAGAGACCGATGAGCGTAGCCGCCTCGGTGAGGGTAAGATCCTTCGGTTCCTTATTAAAATAGGTATTCGCTGCTGTCTTGATACCCACGGCATTGTGCAGGAAGTCGAAGTAGTTGAGATAGAGTGCCAGAATTTCCTGCTTGGTATAGTATCGCTCCAGCTTGATGGCGATGACCCACTCTATCGGTTTCTGCAGCAGTCGCTCCAGGGTGCTCGATGCCTTTTCGGAATAGAGCTGCTTGGCAAGCTGCTGGGTGATGGTAGATCCACCTCCGGCATTGGTCTGTCCCAGGAGTCCACGCTTCACGATGGCACGACCGAGCGCACGGAAGTCGATGCCCGAATGCTCATAGAATCGTTCATCCTCCGTGGCAACCAGTGCCTTTATTAAATAAGGTGACATCTTCTTGTAAGGTATCACGATACGGTTCTCCTTGTTCAGGTTCCATGTACCCAGCACCTTTCCATCAGACGAATACACCTGAGTGGCGAATCTGCTGATAGGATTCTGCAGATCCTCGATGTCCGGCATGTAACCGATCCATCCGTTCCAGATGGCAAAGAAGGCCAGCATAGCCGACACGACAAAGGTGGCAAAAATGCCCCATAACGTATAGATAAAATGTTTTCTCATCTCTATTCTTCATTTATTTTGTGCAAAATTACTAAAAAGTTTTGAAATCTCGCACATAAATCAAAAATTATATGTAACTTTGGGGGCGATTTCAGAACATTCAATCAAAATTCGTATGGAAAAACATAATTTTGTGACGATTGCTGACCTCTCGAAGGAGAAAATCATGTACCTCCTCGAAATGGCGCAAGAGTTTGAAAAACATCCCAACAGGGAGTTGTTGAAGGGAAAGGTCGTAGCGACCCTTTTCTTCGAACCATCTACTCGTACCCAACTCAGTTTCCAGACAGCTGCCAATCGCCTTGGCGCACGTGTCATCGGCTTCTCTGATGCCAAGACATCCAGCACTACCAAGGGCGAAACGCTGAAGGACACAATTCTGATGGTGAGCAACTACGCCGACGTCATCACCATGCGCCACTTCATCGAGGGTGCAGCCCAGTATGCCAGCGAGGTAGCTCCAGTGCCTATCGTCAATGCCGGTGATGGTGCCCACATGCATCCATCCCAGTGCTTGCTCGACCTCTACTCTATCTTCAAGACCCAGGGAACACTGGAGAACTTGAACATCTATCTTGTGGGTGACCTCAAGTATGGCCGCACCGTTCACTCACTTATCACCGCTATGCGCCACTTCAATCCTACCTTCCACTTCATCGCACCTAAGGAGCTTGCCATGCCAGAAGAGTACAAACTCTACTGCAAGGAGCACAACATCAAGTACGTGGAGCACGAGGATTTCAACGAGGATGTGATTGCCGACGCCGACATTCTCTATATGACCCGTGTACAGAAGGAGCGTTTCAGCGACCTGATGGAATACGAGCGTGTGAAGAACGTGTATATCCTGAAGCGCGACATGCTCTGCAAGGCAAAGGAGAACATGAAGATCATGCACCCACTGCCACGTGTCAACGAGATTGCATACGATGTAGATGATGATCCACATGCATACTACATCCAGCAGGCTCAGAACGGTCTCTATGCCCGTGAGGCTATCTTCTGCCACTGCCTCGGTATCACTCTGGAGGATGTGAAGAACGACAAGACCATTATTGAGTAGTGTTTAGTGATTATTTATTAGTGATTAATTATGGGAAACAATAAAAGTCAATTAGTAGTTGCGGCTATCGAGAACGGTACCGTAATCGACCATATACCAGCCGAGAAAACCTATCAGGTAGTCAACCTGCTCCAGTTGGAGAAGATGGACACTCCTGTTACCATCGGCTACAACTTGCCTTCCAAGAAGATCGGCAAGAAGGGCATCATCAAGGTTGCCAACAAGTACTTTACCGATGAGGAAATCAACCGCCTTTCTGTGGTAGCTCCTAACATCGGACTGAGTATCATCAAGGACTACGAAATCGTGGAGAAGAAGACCGTAGAGACTCCAGATACGCTCAGGGGCATCGTAAAGTGCAACAACCCTAAGTGCATCACCAACAACGAGCCTATGCAGACCCTCTTCCACACCGTAGATAAGGTACTCGGTATCGTACGCTGCCATTACTGCGACAAGGAGCAGCAACTGGGCAAAGTGGAGCTTTGTAAGTAGCATCAATCACATAAAACAAATAAGAATGGTTAAAGATCAAGAGATTTTCGACTTAATCGAAAGAGAACATCAGCGTCAGCTGAAAGGCATGGAGCTGATTGCTTCTGAGAATTTCGTGAGTGACGAGGTGATGAACGCTATGGGTTCTTACCTTACCAACAAGTATGCAGAGGGTCTGCCTGGCAAGCGCTACTATGGTGGATGCCAGGTAGTGGATATCGTAGAGAACCTTGCCATCGAACGCGTAAAGAAAGTCTTTGGTGCTGAGTATGCCAACGTGCAGCCTCACTCTGGTGCTCAGGCTAACGCTGCCGTATTGCTCGCCGTACTGAAACCGGGTGATACTTTTATGGGATTGAACCTCGACCACGGCGGTCACCTTTCTCATGGCAGCCACGTCAATACTTCTGGCATTCTCTACAATCCTATCGGCTACAACCTGAACAAGGAGACGGGTCGTGTGGATTACGACGAGATGGAGAAGCTGGCTCTGGAGCACAAGCCTAAGCTGATTATCGGTGGTGGTAGTGCCTACAGCCGTGAGTGGGATTATGCCCGCATGCGCAAGATTGCCGACGAGGTAGGTGCCCTCCTGATGATTGATATGGCTCACCCTGCAGGTCTGATTGCAGCCGGTCTGCTCGACAACCCATTGAAGTATGCTCACATCGTTACTTCTACTACTCACAAGACTCTCCGTGGTCCTCGTGGCGGTATCATTCTGATGGGTAAGGATTTTGACAACCCATGGGGATTGACTACCAAGAAGGGTGAGGTAAAGAAGATGAGCATGCTCTTGAATTCTGCCGTATTCCCTGGTCAGCAGGGCGGTCCGCTGGAGCACGTCATCGCTGCCAAGGCTGTTGCCTTCAATGAGAACCTGCAGCCATCCTGGAAGGAGTATGCCATGCAGGTGAAGAAGAACGCAGCCGTTCTCGCTGACGATCTGATGGGTCGTGGCTTCAGCATCGTAAGCGGTGGTACAGACAACCACTCCATGCTCGTTGACCTCCGAAGCAAATATCCAGACCTCACTGGTAAAGTAGCTGAGAATGCGCTTGTTGCAGCAGACATTACTGTCAACAAGAACATGGTTCCATTCGACAGCCGTTCTGCCTTCCAGACTTCAGGTATCCGCCTGGGCACAGCTGCCATGACAACCCGTGGCGCCAAGGAGGATATGATGCATCTCATCGCAGAGCTCATCGAGGAAGTATTGAATTCACCAGAGGATGAGAAGGTCATCGCCCGCGTTCGTGAGAAGGTAAACGAGACTATGAAGGATTATCCTCTCTTCGCTTACTAAGCAAAGGAAAAAGATTGGATTTATATCTAAGCAAAGGAAAAATCGATTTGATTTATATATACAAAAAAGACTGCGGGTATCATGTTCGCAGTCTTTTTTAATTCCGTATCATATTTTATTTTTTAGTTTCAAATCATATTTTAAACTTCATCATCAAAAACAAGAAAACATTGTTATGAGAAAATTAAAAAGCCTCCTGCTGATGGCATTGGCATTGCTTCCAGCAAGCAAGACTCTTGCACAGACCAACGCACAGATTCTTTATGATTTCGGTAACGACCGTAAGTATGTAACCCTGACCTTGGAGATGTTCAAGCAGGACAAATGGGGAAGCACCTACTTCTTCGTTGACCACGACTTCAACTACGACAAGATGGACCCTAACAGTCCAAACGTAGCACAGGGCGGCACCTATACCGAGATTTCACGTGCCTTGAACTTCTGGCAGAACAGCAGCATGAAAAACTGGAGCCTGCACGTTGAGTACAATGGCGGTATCACCAAGAACTACCCTATCAACAATGCCTGGCTCTTCGGTGTGGAGTATCTGATTCACGATGCTACCTACAAGAACACCCTGAATCTGGACGTTCTCTATAAGACCATCCGCAAGACCGACCAGAATGTTCCGATGCAGTTGACAGCCGTATGGACCTGCAACGACCTTTTCGGAGTAAAGGGACTGAAGTTTGACGGCTTCGCTGATTTCTGGTGGGAGACCCACGGAACCGTAGATGGCGACGGCAAGGCTAAGACCCGCCACACAGTATTCATCACCGAGCCACAGCTGTGGTACAAGGTAGGTCAGCACTTCGGCTGCGAGAACCTGAGCCTGGGTGGTGAGGTAGAGATTACCAATAACTTCGGCAGCACCGATGGAGCAAAGGTTCGCCCTTGCCTGGGTGTGAAGTGGGACTTCTAAAGCTCCGAAAATATAGGCAAGAGATTCTGAAAAAAGAGCGTCTCTTGCCCAAATCCAAGCAACTTTTGCACCCCGTTATATATTATATATTAAAAGAAAATATATAAAAGAAAAATATAACAAGTATGTAACGGGGTGCAAAAGTTGCATTTTCTAAAAAATTCTCCCGATTATCTGCCAACCTTCAGACCTCCGTCAGAGATACTTCCAACGCCGTCCTTATGACGGGTATATTTACCGGCGACACCGCTCAGATGCACGCCGCCAACACCATCCAGATCAACATTCAGAACCTGGCAGTCAACCTTGGCGCTTACCTTACCCACGCCATCATTGTTGATCTTCAGATTTCCGCCCTTGAAGAAATCGAGCGTAACGGAGCCTACACCCTCGTTATCCACCTTCAGGTCGCTCATCGCCACGTTGCCAACCTTTACGGAGCCTACACCTTCGTTGTCAATCTTCATCACGTCGCCCTTGGCATCATCGATGCTGACGGAGCCTACACCCTCGTTGGTAACATCCAGCTTGTTAGCAAGAATCTGCTTGATGCTGACAGAGCCTACGCCCTCGTTATCGATTTCCAGGCGGTCACTGTTGATAGACTTAGCATAGAAAGCCCCTACCCCTTCCTGAGTAATCTTCACCAGGTCGGGGCTGGTGATATAAATCTTCAATCTGTTTTTTTCAGAATTACAGCTGGCAGGCACCTTGAGTCTTCCCGTCAGACCGATCTTCACCTCGCCGTCTCGATACACCACCTTGATTTTCTCCTTGAGTTTCTGAACGAACTCAGCATCCTTGATGGCAGAGTAATCCAGTCGAACGCTGCATTCATCGCCGTCGTTCTGTGTATAATAGACACTGGCAACCATATCCACGTCGATAGCCTTGAAAGGCTTTTCTCTCAAATCATCCTGCGTAAACTCCAGGCTTCCTCTCATTTCAGAAGAGGTAGTAGAACCCATACTGCAGGAACAGATTCCCATAGAGGCAAGAAACAAAGTTGCTGAAGCAACCCAAATACTCATTGTTTTCATACTCTTTCGATTTTAAATTTTCTATATTCTGATGCTTAGACGCAAAAGAAACCCGAAAGGTTGCAAAAAAGCCCAAAAAGATTGCAAAAAGAGCCACAAATGCCTTACAATAGAGCCTCAATTGTCTTACAATAGAGCCTTACTTACCATCCAATTAAGCCTCAATTAAGGTTTACGTTAGGCTTAATTGAACGTTACGTAAGGCTCTTTTGAACAGCAAGTAAGGCATAAGCCAACGTCGCATACTTTTGAAACATATATGATACCATAAGAAACATACCTGGATTTTAGGCTTTTTCACAACTTCTTTATCGCTAACAAAAGGTAACTCCATAGCACTCAATACAAAAGATTTTCCGTTTTAAGGATATTTAACCCACGAATCTACTCTATTTGCAATAATTACAGTATATTTGCACCGTGAATTTGCAGATAGAAGAGTAATGGCATAGCATTCGCACTTTGCAGTTGCCCTAACCACCTGCTAAAAAAACATTTATTATTCGAACTGAACTTAAAAATAAGCATTCGAACTGAACTTAAAAAGCGATTTTTCGAACTAAACTTAAAAATAAGTAAAAGTAAAAGTAATAATGAAGTAAAGATATTAACGTCTAAAATAAAATTAAAACTATTAATAGATATGAAGGTAATCAATTCCAAGATTGCTGCCATCGGTTTGGCGGCATTCGTTTTCGCATCATGTAGCGACAGCAATAGCGATCCTACTGGTCCAACCCCTAACGTGGAACTTGCAGAGACTATCACTGCAAATCTTACAAGCAGCTCAGCAGCAGAACTCGCTGCTCGCGTTTCAAACTACAAGAACACAACAGCTAATGCCAGAAAGTTCTTCTTCTCAAGAGCAACTCAGACAAGAGCATTTGCTTCTGCTGACAAAGTTGTTATCCCAGCTGTTCCAGCGAACGCAAGAACATGGTCTTCTCCAGAAGACATGGTTGCCGGCAAGACCTATTTGGTTACCAGCAAGACTACTCTCGACATGAGTAAAAACAAGATTGCAGGTGCTACTATCTTCGTTAAGGGTAATTCAAAGTTGATCTTCGCCAGTTCACTTGAAGGCTGCACCATTTACGTTGACGGCGGTGCTACATTGGAGTACAAGGGCAAAGGTGCCTTGGAGATTCCAGCTAATACAACCATCATCAACGATGGCGGTTCTATCATTGCAGAAAATGATATTAACGTAGCTGGTAAGCTGTACGCTAAATACACAAAGGAATCAGGTGGTATCGGTTCTATCAACGATTACGACAAGAACAACAAGAAGGCCATCATCACTCCTAAGCACAACATTACATTCAAGAAGGGTTCTGAGGCTTACATCGGTGGTTCTATCCGCGCCGTTGAGCTGAACATCGAGGAAGGCGCTACAGTAAACGCTACCAAGCACATCATGAACGCTACAACTGTTAACGTAAATGGTGCTTTACAGTTCGGTGGCTTCTTGAGAACAGCGACTTTGAAAGTAAAGGGTGAGATGATTGCCAGCGAGAATTCTGCCATCAAGGCTTCAAAGGTATTCAACGCAGAGGCTGGTTCAAGCATCACAGCAGACTACATCAACGTTACCAACGACAAGGGTGATGCTACTCTCAATCTGAAAGGTGACTGCAAGATCAACATCAATAACCAGAGCGATATCTGTACAGACAATATCGTAACTGATAACGCAAGTGCTGGTCAGATTACCTTGAACGATGACAACGCCATCGCTGTTATCAAGGCTAAGAAATTCACCAACACTGGTGACAACCAGATTAAGGCTTTGGCAACATCTGGAAACAACGCAACCTTCCTTCTCCAGTTCACAGAAAGCTATACTGGCACAACCAAGGAGAATACTTTCGAGGATCTCGACATTGCCGCTTCTTATCTCGACTACGATAAGGCAACTGATGGTAAGGGTGTCAAGGAGAAAGCAGATGGCGCAGACTACAAGGCTTATGGCTATGAGTGGGCTGGTGATCCAGCTAAAATCATCGCAGCTCCAAAGCTTGACTTGGTTGCAGAAGACAAGACTCCAAACAATGGTATGTCTGCTACCTGCATCCAGCCAGGAGAAAACGGCAAGTTCTATGTAGCTTACCATACAAACGGTAAGGCTTCTAATGGTGCTATCGAGGCTATCAGTTTGGCAAGCAACACCTTGGCTATCAATCAGACTGTACAATCAGCCAATGCTACCAATGACTACAACCACATCCTCGTAGATGGCGGCACTCTCTGGGTAGCTGGTAGCCAGAGTGGAAACGCTAACCATGCTGATGAAGTAACAGGTGTAGGTCCTTTTATGGGACAGATTTCACTGAACAGCGATGGTACATTCGCTAACCAGATTAAGATTTCTGCTATCGACAGAAAGACCAAAGGCATGGATGCCAACTGTGTAGCTAACTTCAAGAGCAACCACATCGTAGCAACCACCAAGGGCTTCACTATCTTCAATGCAAAGATGAACAAGTGGAATGAGGGTAGCACAGAGGGCAAGTATCTTGTTGCAGCAAACGGCAAGCTCTACGCATTGACAGTTGATGGCACACTGACTGCATATAACGACAATGAAATGCAGGACGTTGCAGCAACATATAATGTCGGTGCAATCTCTCCTAAGGGCAACAAGGCGGTGATTGCAGTAGATGAAGCCAAAGGTGAGATTTACGTCTGCAAGGGCGAGAATGGTATCTCAAAAATTACTGCCGATGGTACTGTTAGCCAGTTCTTCGATTGCCCAACAATGAAGGCACCAGTACATGCAGACAAGCAGGGTGATGTGAAGGGTTGCGCTAATGGAGTTTACGTTACAGCTAACAACGTATTTGTAGCTTGCGGTTCATACGGTCTGGTTGTCCTCGACA
Organism: Prevotella sp.; assembly: GCA_052356385.1. Taxonomy (GTDB): domain Bacteria; phylum Bacteroidota; class Bacteroidia; order Bacteroidales; family Bacteroidaceae; genus Prevotella. Next base: position 37,816 of record DAWDAD010000003.1, on the reverse strand, counting down.
AGAATGGCAAAGAAGTTTGCCACCGTAAGGCATACAACGGCAAGTCTGCCAACTTCGTAACAGTAGATGACAACAACAACATCTTCGTTGCTTACGGTCAGAGCCGTGTACAGGTATTCAAGCTTACAAATACCAAGAAGTAATACGAATAAAAGAAATAATCCTTGTTCTCTCCCACTCCTTGCGAGTGGGAGGGAACATTCACCTTATTAGAGCTAAGTTGACTGGCTGAAACAAGAAATACGTTCAACAAGAATGTTAACGATAAAAGTTAAGTAAATGAATATGAAAGCTATAAATATAAAACTTGCAACGTTCTCATTTGCTGCAATGCTTTTGGCATCTTGTAGCGATTCCGGCAACGATTCTGTCATAGACCCTATCGGTAAAGCTGCTACTATCGTTGGCTCCAACGTAACCACAGAGTATGCAGAACAGCTGGCATCAAGAGTACGGAACTATAAAGGTGCATACGCTACCACAACTACAAAAACTAGAGCTCTGGCAACCAGAGCAGAAGCAGCAGAGCCAGCAGTTCCAGCAGTTCCAGCAGGAACTCCAAATCTTTCATCCATTGAAAAAGAAAAATGGAACAGTCATTCAGGAAAAACCTATGTTGTACCAGCTGGTGAAACCCTCAAAGCAGATGGTTACAACATAGAAGGAATGACCATCTATGTAAAAGGTACATTGGAATATAGCACTGCCTACGGCTCAGGAGCCTCAATCAATGTATTGAGCGGAGGTAAACTGATTGCGAGAAATAGCAATGAAGTATTTTTAGACACTAAGGTATCCAACTGGGGCAAAGTCGAATTTCCAGCAAACCAGAAAGAATATCTCATCAAGAATACATTCTATCAGAATGCCGGGGATTTAAACGTAAAAGGACACGATTTGAACATACAAGGCGGAAAAACCTCTTTGTTGTTTGTCAAAAACTCCCTCATTGCTGATAATGTTACCATGAGCGGAGATGCCCAACTGTATGTAACAGACAATGCTACTTTGACAGGAAAGTTCGAAATGTCAAACCAGTCAGAGGCCAGTGTAAACAACGTCATGACAACCACCAGCCTGAAGATTCAAAATACAACTGTGCTCCATAGCGGTTGTGCCCTCAAGGTAGATGGAGATGTTTACGCCACCAATGGCACAAATCTCTACGTATTATATCTGAAGGCAAAGTACTACAGGCAAGATTCTGGTGCAAAACTCCACTTGCAAGACCAGAGTATGGTTGACATCGAAGGCAAATACGTGAATCTGAACCAAGAACAAGGTTATGCAGACTTACCAGACAAGGACGGTGTAGCTGTGATCAAGGCAAATACCTTCTCCTACAATGCGCCAGGAAAACAGGGTGATGGGAGTCCGGGGGGAGCCAAGACGGTAGATTGCTCAGTTTTCTCCACATCAGGAGATAATGCCCATATCATCTTGGATGCAAATGGTATCTATCGTGAAGGGGAAACCACTCCGATTACAGATGACAATACAACTATTGTATGGAACAATAATGCCAATATCCTCTTCAAGGATGATTCAGAAGCCAAGAACTATGTCATCAAGAAGACTGAGTGCAATCCTAATGGTTACAATGCAGACCAAGAGCCTACAAAGGAGCCTACACTCGACTTGATTTCAAGTATAGACTATAATCACGACCATGACATCTCTGCGACTTGCGTACAGGAACACAATGGCAGATTATATATGTCTTACCATACCCGTGACAAGAAACACGGTGGCTGTATTGAGGTATTCAGTCCTGTAGAAAACAACAAGGTAACACTGGAGCAGTATCTCTGCGATGACCAGAAAGACCTCGACTTCAACCATCTGCTGGCAGTGAAGCTCAATTCAGGCAAGCGCATGGTTTACTTACCAGGAAGTTCCAACAAGAAGGGTGCTATGCTCGCATACATCCCTATCCAGGACAAAAACCATCTGCTGGCAGACCAATCAATGTCTATCACAACAACCATCAATGGCAAGGACACCGTGATCTACGAGAAGCCATTGCAGTTTATCCAGATGAATCCTGCAACAGCAGAATATGCGAAAAAGGGTTATGATGAGAACTGCGTTGTCTATAACGATGAAACCAACCATCTGATTGTTGCAACCACCAAGGGCTATCTGGTTTACAACGCAGATACCTATAATGAGCTTGACAAGATCAACAAGCCAGGAAAGGTAAAGCACATAGCTATCGGTAATGGTAAGATCGTTACAGTTTATCTGGACAGAGAAGCAACCAACGAGACAGAGGCTATCCCTGCTACCGTGGAAATCTTCGACCAGAAGGCAGAAGACCTCAGCAACCCGATTAACAGCTTCGCTATCAGCACCATTGAACCAAACAACGGTAAGAACGTGGTTCGTGTGGATGATAACAAGATTTACGTTTGCCGCGGTGCTGCCGGTATGTATGTTTACGATATGGAAGGCAATGAACTCTGGCACTACCAGATGCCTAGCCCTACCATCAGCGAGGGCGCAAATGCCGGTAAATATAAAGGTCATGCCAATGGCTGCTACGTAGGAAAGAAGTATGTATATATCGCATACGGCGGATTCGGACTTGTAGTTCTCGACAAGGAAACTCACAAGGTGGTTGCACACCGCGACTTAGTCCACTCTGCCAACTATGTAATAGAATACAAGGGCTATATCTACGTTGCCTACGGTCAGAACAGACTGCAGGTATTCCAACTCAAGAATGCCGATCCTGAGATTTCTTACTAAATAAGGAATCTGATATATGTTCAATTCATAAGAAATAGACAATAATTATCATTGAACAATAATATTCAAAAGACACTAGATGAATGCAGCTGCAACAGCTTGCAGCTGCATTCATAGTGTTTAAAAATAAGAGAAAGATGAAGCGAAAATTGATACTATACACAACGACTGTTCTTCTGATAAATATTGGAGGAGGGGGTGTTATGGCTCAAAATCTGAAACAACAGGCAAAAAAGAAAGCATTCAGCCCGAAGATGCTCGTTTATGAAAATCTGAAAAATGAAAATGTACTCAAGCACTTCAAGAATCGCTTCGCACAACTCGATACCCTACTCAACCACCCTATCTGGGTAAAATCCCCGGTCATCAACCTGGGACTCAACAGTCAGCACACGGCTGACATCAGAAACACAGACTCGCTCTACTGGGCCAAGACTGCCCACGAGCAACTGGCAATAGCAAGACACAACGGACTGGAAGTAACCGGACAGGTGTATGCCAGACCCGATGCCTACTTCGATGCAGACAACGACGACGCCGAACAGGTATCAAAATATAAGGCAAAGACCCAGGCAGAACTGGGATGGAACATCATCAACAGCAAGTTCTACCAGGGCAAGGAAAAGAAAGCCAAAGTAGCTTTGGCTAACGAACTCTCCAGGCTGCAAAGCAAGAAGAGAATGACAGCAGACATCTATGAAAAGGCAGCTGAAGAGCTGACCGAACAATATAACTTCTACATCGGTACCATCATCGCCCACCGACTGGACAACCTCGATATCATGAACGAGGCATACCAATACATGCTGGAGAAAGACCGAATCAGCAACGACAAGATGCTGAAGGTGATGAACGAGAAACTGGCAGCAGAATACGATATCTCCATCCTCTGCTCCAACCGCGATATCTCCAACAAGCCCATCTACCGCATGAAGCCAACCCGGATTCTGGTAGATACAACAGCTCTCTGGCACCACATCGACGAGGAAAGCATCGACGCAAGAATCGTGATGGTAAAAGAACAGATTGCCGACAACGACAGCAAGTTGGCTAATTACTTATCGACGACAAGAATCACGCCTTTCGCCAGATGGTCATCCTACTGGCAAAGCAACAACAAGATAAGCAACAACGGTGATATCGGAGTGCGGTTCACCATCCCGATCTACAACGAGAATCCACGCAAGCGCAAGGCTCTCGAAACAGAAAAGGAAATCATCAGAAGTAGCAGAAGCACCGACGTCAAGGAAATCAAGCAGTCGGTAGGCATCCTGCTGAAGAGAATAGAGAATTTGAACCACGCCATCGCCACAGAGGCGTTCCATATAGAACAGACCGGCAAATACATCGATATGAGAAGATTTGCCTACAAGAACCAGAAGCAGGGGTACAACTACCTGATGAGAATGGACGAATATACGGGATTCCTCGAAAGCATGGAGAGAATGTATAAGCTGATGTTAAACCGCGGACTTGCCATCATCAATATCGAGAAGGCAGTCAGCATCTACGACAACAATACTATTTTCAGGGAAATAGAACTATGAATGAGTTTCAATTTAATAGCACGCCGCAGGAACAGGCAATGTCTGACATGCTCAAGTCGCAGAGCCACCGACTGGCAAGACAGCAGATTATCTTCGCACTGATCTTCCTGCTCGTCATCGTACTGGCGGCATACTATATCGTCACAAGAATGATATGGGTCATCTACGACGGATACATCACCATTGATGAAAATCCCATCTCGGCAGTTGACGACATCTACATCCTCAAGGTAAACAAGGAGGTGGGAGAAGTGGTACACAAAGGTGATACCCTCTACTCCTACGTGCTGCTGGGAAACATCGTGAACCAGTATGACCCCAACATCCTGCCTACGGCTGTAAAGGAAACGCACGACATGGAGGTGCAGGCACAGCTGGCAAGGGAAGAAATCCCGGTGCTCCGTACACGACTGGCAGAACTGAAAAAGCAGAAGGCTTCAGAGAGTTCGGATATCTATTACGGACTCACCGACAACACCAAGCGCAATGCCCTGGATGCAGAGATTGCCGAAGTGGAAGAAGAACTCAGAAAGCAGGCGAACAAGGTGGAAATCTACGCCAGGGCAAAGAATACCACCTATAACTTCATGTCGAGAAGAGGTGCCGGCACCGACAATGCCGCCATGCCCTACTCCGGCAACAAGAGCATCTACAACCAGGGACTGATACACTACTGCTGCGCTCCAGCCGATGCCTACATCACGAAGATCAATGTAAGCGACAAGACACTGGTATTCAAGAGCGGTGAAGTCATGACCATCCAGCATACCGACTACGCTGCATGCCATCTGGGAGTAATCATCTACGTGCCCAACGACAAGGTGAAGTATATGGAGAGTCCTGACGATGCAGACGTCATCATCAACAATAATCTGGAACTGAAAGCCAAGCTACAGATGGTGGGTCTGAGAGTAGAGGAAATTCCGAAGCATCTGCAGAGTAACTTTTCGCATGATGCCAATGCAGTGGTTGCCGCCTTCACCCTGAACCCTAACCAGAGAGTTCCGGCATGGGTGATGAGCAACAAGCTGCCAGTGAGAGTGAGAATCAACAAGATCAGCGCTATGCTCGATCCAAAACCACTGCCGATGTACACCATCCCAGTGGACAAGAATCAAAATTTCGTAAGAAGTTCGAAGCTGATTTCGACCGACAAACCAAAGTAAAGAACCAGAAGAAATGATTGGACTTAAAAGAAACAAACGTGGAGATATGGTGCTCACCATCGACGGCTATGTCGATATCGACTCGACACCAGATATCCAGTCCGACTACTTCGATTGCATATATATCAATACGAAGAGTGAGCGAGCGTTCCATGCTATCCTGTTTGGAGCCAGCCCTATCCTATCGTACAAATGCAGCTACAAGCCGATATTCGCCAATATGGCGCTATCCGGCAAGGATCAGTTCATTGACTACATCATCGATGCCTATGTCAGCGATATGAGCAATGAGAAAGTATATGAGATCATTGACAAGATCAAGGCTGCCAAGGAGAAATATGGTATCAAGCAGGAGGTGGTACGCCCAACTCAGCCTAACCAGCTCTTCTCCAACATCCTGAGGTATCTGCTCTCCAGAGACCAGAGAATCGTGACTCACAAGCTCATGGAGAAATCGTCATTGGGATACATCAATCCTATCTTCGAGCACTATCACAGCATAAGCCTGTTTCATCTTGCCGAGATGTTCTCCTTCATAGATACGCTGGAGGAATATGGCGCACTGCGCAAGCACAAATACCTCATCAAGGAACATCTCTGCCCGAAGTGCAACCACAGTCACCTGCTATACACGGAGTGCTGCCCGAAGTGCGGAAGTTCGAATCTGAAGATCCAGAACATCATCCACCACTTTTCCTGTGCCAACGTGGCACCGGAAAGTGCATACAATGTGGGAGGCATGCTCATCTGCCCGAAGTGCCACAAGAGACTGAGACACATCGGTGTGGACTACGACCGACCAGCAGTGATCTATTCCTGCAACGACTGCGAGAACTCGTTTACCACGCCTATCACCAAGTCAACCTGCTGCTATTGCGAGAGTACCTTCCCGGTCAATGCGCTGGTTCCCCGTGATGTAGAGGATTACGAGATTACAGATGAAGGTATCCGTGCGCTGACCCAGAGCGGAATGCTCTTCAGCAACATGACCAATACTTACGATAACTATATGGAGTATAGTCTGCTGCAGAACCGTCTGCGCCGCCAGCTTCTGGAAACCTACCGCGATGATCAGATATCGGTAATCGTAGGCAAGATCTGGATTCTCAACCCGAAACAGGAGACCATCAAGATCAAGGATGCCATACAGGCAAAGTTCTGCCGCCTCTTCAACAGTCACAAGGTATCGTACAACAACAACATCTTCTACGTTACCTATACGGCATTTGACGAGAAGTCTGAGATGGAAGCACAGCAGCACCTGAGCAAGGAGATGTCGAAGGCTGTCAGAAAGGTATCCAATATGATAGAACCCGACGAGATCATCTGCTGTGTACTCAATACCAAGCACAAGGGAATGAGCGGACAATATGATGACTTCTTCGACAAGATGAACTTCATAGAGCTGACTCCAGATGACTACTGCACATATTCGGAGAATCCGATAACAGACGAAGAAACCGTGAAGCAGCAGAAAGAGCGACTCGACATCGCTCCGGAAGAAGACGAAACCGACAAGACTCTGAAGAGAGTGAAACTCTACAAGGATCTGGTAGGAATACTCGTCGCCATCGCCGGTATCCTCGTCCTCATCGTCATCCTGGCACTCACCATACTGAGATAAGAGAAGAAAGGAAACTGAAGATATGTTTAGTATAGCAGATACGATCAACCGCTTCTGGGACTGGATTGCCACACTCTCGTTTGCGAGCATTGCCAACACCTATTGGTTCCTCTTCTTCATCGAGGTTCCAAGATACTACCTGCTGGAGTATCTGGTGATCTTCAACCGGCTGATGACTCGAAACAAACGAAACAAGGAAAAGGAGCTTGCCCGCTTCTATCTCTATAGAGAAAACCCGCTCATCAGCATCCTGGTGCCGGGTAAGAACGAAGGCAAGAATATCTATAAGATGGTGAAGTCGCTGAATGAGCAGACTTACCGGCACTACGAAATCATCGTGGTGGACGACGGTAGCAACGACGACACCAAACTGATATGCACCGACCTCTACCGTGCGGGACTCATCACGCACTATCTGAGATTGGAGACCCGAGGCGGCAAGGCTGCTGCCACCAACTACGGAGCGAACATGGCACGGGGAAAATACATCGTAAGCCTCGACGCCGACTCTTCGCTCGACCGTGACGCACTGGAAAATGTACTTCTGCCCTTCTACCTCGACAACGAGGTGAAAGCCGTGGGAGGTTGCATCGAGGTGAGAAACTACAAGGAGACGATCTGTTCATCGCTCCAGGCATTCGAATACCTGAAGCGAATACAAGTGGGCCGAACCGTAACCAGCGCCCTGGGTGTCTACCACATCATTTCGGGTGCCTTCGGCGCTTTCGAGCGCAAGACACTGAAGGAAGTGGGATTCTGGGACATCGGACCGGGACTCGACGGAGACATCACGCAGAAGATCCGCAAGGCTGGCTACAAGGTGAAATTTGCCGAAGATGCCATCTGCATGACCAATGTGCCAACCAAATGGTACAAACTGTATCACCAGCGCATCAGATGGTCGAGATCGCTCGTGAGATTCCGTCTGCGAAAGCATCTCGACATCCTGCTGCCTACCAAGAACTGGAGCATCCTCAACTGGTTGTCGAATATGGAAAGCGTGGTGTTCGACTGCGTATTCAACTTCCTGTGGCTGTGGTATATGATTCAGCTTGCCATTACCTTCAACACCCATATCGTGGATGTACTGCTGCTGGGCTACTTCATCCGTGTATGCCTGTCGCAACTGGCATTCATTCTGGTGCTGCTGGTAACTGAAAGAAAGAAAACCGCCTGGTTCCTCTATCGGTTCATGCCGCTTATGTCGCCATACACAGGCTACTTCCTGCGCTTTGCCCGACTGTCGGCACACCTACAGGAACTGTTCTTCCGCACCTCTTACAAAGATGCGTGGAACCCGAAGAAGACATCGCGCTATGCACAGCTGGAAGGAATCTAAGGTAAAAAGTAAACCAGAAAATAGTAGAAATAATAATAATTAAAACAATATAGATATATGACAAACAAACCTTACGAGTTTAAGGTTGGAGTGATAGGACTGGGGTATGTAGGTACCCCCCTAGCATGCTTATTCTCAAAGAAATACGATACATGGGGTTATGATAACAATGCGAAAAAGGTAAACAGACTTGCCCAGACGCAGATAAATCAGAACAAAATGCTATCGAAGGCCTTGGCTCAGGGACTGAAACTGACTAGCGACATAGAAATGCTCAGGAAGTGCAATGTGTATATCATTGCGGTTCCTACACCTGTCAACAAGTCGAACAAGCCAGACATCAGCTGCGTAAGATGTGCCACCCGCTCCGTAGGTGCCATCCTGAAAGAGGGCGATATCGTGGTATATGAATCGACTGTATATCCCGGGCTCACCGAGGAAGTATGCGCTCCACTGCTGGAGGCAACATCCGGCTTGAAGCTCAACCAGGATTTCTATGTAGGCTTCTCTCCGGAACGCATCAATCCGGGCGATACCGTACACACCATCGAGAACATCGTGAAGGTAACCAGCGGTTCTACCCCCGAAGCTGCCGAGATCATCGACTCGCTCTACTCATCTGTGCTGACCCACGGAACCTTCAAGGCAAAGAGCATCAAGGTGGCAGAGGCTTGCAAACTGATGGAAAACTGCCAGCGCGACGTTCAGATAGCCTTCTTCAATGAAATGCAGAAGATATACGACAAGATGGGCATCAGCATCCAGGACGTTACGGCTGCCGCAAGTACCAAATGGAACTTCGTGCCTGCTACCCCAGGACTGGTGGGCGGTCACTGCATCGCTGTGGATCCCTACTATCTCATCAACAAGGCACAGGAGGTGGATGTGGTTCCATCCCTCCTCTCTACGGCTCGCGAGGTGAATGAGCAGATGGCAATATGGATGGCAGGAAAGATCAAGAGTGCCAGCGAGGTAAGAAACTTCGTTCCGGCAGAGACCAACGTTCTCATCCTGGGCTTCTCGTTCAAGCCAGACAGTGATGACATCCGTAACACCAAAGTAGCCGACCTGTATATCAATCTTCTGGGTACAGGATACAGAACCACCCTCTACGACCCACTGGTGGACGCAGAAGAAGTAAAAGAAGAATATGAAATCAAGATTACCGACAACCCTTCCGTGCTCGATCAAAAGTATGAAATCGTAGTCATCGGTACCAATCATAAGATATTTAATAACCTAGACATGAATAAGATTCTCACCGATAAGGGTTTCGTGTGTGATATCTACGGAATCCATAAGGTAAAGGCTTAGGATTGTCGCAACGAATTGCGAGAAATGAACAGTAAATGTAAAGTATTAGTAGTAGATGATATTCACGAGAATATTGAATTAGTTGCTGATATGCTGAAAGGCTTAGACGTTGAGATTCAGAAAGCGGATGGTGGAGCTAAAGCTATCGAACTGGTAGATAGCTTCCAGCCCAACATCATCCTGCTCGACCTGATGATGCCCCAGGTAAACGGCTGGGATGTCATCAAGTATGTCAGAGCCTCTTACGACAAATCGGAGATGGCAATCATTGTGGTTTCCCTGCTCAACAACAAGGACAACATCGACGACTGCTATGAGATGGGGGTGAACGACTATATCTGCAAGCCTATCATCAAGGCACAGCTGGTCAGCTCTGTAGAAACCCATAAAGAAAACATAGTTGAGCCTACCCCCAAGGCAAGCCCAACTATGGTAGCATTGCATAATAAGAATAATGATAATCAGGCAATCTTCGGAATGTAATTGCCCCTACTGCATATCATAAGAAATACGCTCTGCCGGGTCTATAATGCCTTCTGCAATATAGATTCGGCATGAGCCACACGTTCTCTGCCAGGAGGTTCTATGCCATCTAGCGGATAAGGGATTCCCAGCTTCTCATATTTATAGATGCCCATCGTATGATAAGGCAATACATCTATGCGCTGGATATTGCTGAGCGTAGAGAGGAAATCGCGCAATTCTTTCAGGTATTCATCCTTGTCGGTAATACCCGGAATGAGGACGTGGCGAATCCATACCGGCTTGTGGATCTCGCTGAGATAGCGGGCACAATCGAGTATGTTCTTATTGCTATGAAGCGTCAACTTGCGATGCTCTTCATCATTGATATGCTTGATATCCAGAAGGACCGTATCTGTAACAGCCATCAGACGCTCGAATTTCTCAAAGAATTTTCCTTCTTTCTTAAATGGTTGCGCCGAGGTATCAAGACAGGTATTGATGCCACGCTGATGGGCTTTCTCAAACAGTTCGATGAGAAAGTCTATCTGCATCAGGGCTTCTCCACCGCTCACGGTAATACCGCCCTTGTCTCCCCAATAACTCTTGAATCGCTCTGCCTTATCCAGAAGGTCATCAGCTGTCCATTCCTCTCCTACCCCCGTCTTCCAAGAATCCGGGTTGTGGCAGAACTGGCAGCGCATAGGACACCCCTGCAGAAAAATCAAAAACCTGATGCCTGGTCCATCTACAGAACCAAAGCTCTCTATGCTGTGAACAAAACCTTTATGCATTCTTTCGAAGATCATATACTCCCCACAATGCAAAAAGACTCATAAATAAGGCTATAACGCCCAAAAAAAGAAATACACCCATAATTATTTTATCTTTTTAGAAATAATTAAAAACAAGAAGCCCACTTAAGCCTGCATTTTACGATAATCATTGTAAGCCCATAGAGTAAAAGCACCAGCAAGCAAAGCAAAAAAACCCATAAATACTAATAGTTCCATATTTATTTTCCTTTCTTTTTTTTATCTTTAGACATTAATATTAAAAAGAATCCACATACAGCTAGAAACATTGTTATTAGAGCACCAAAAACTAAAAGTTTCCCTGTATCGATATCTTTTTTCATGATACTTGCCAAGATAATACCACCAAATATCAGTTTGGCTAAATCCAAGCAAAATTTTCCTCCTTCACTCCAAAGAGTTGTTTTTTGGTCTATATTCAATTTCATACCGCAAAATTAGTAAAATAATCAATATCTTACTCTATTTTGCAGTTAAATAAGCTAAAAATGCCCGCTAAATATCCTCGGAAAGAAAATCTAGCGGGCAATATTTATTCTTCTAATTGATTAGAGTCTCTCGTGAGCCTGACGAGCGATTACGTCGAGCTGCTGCTCGCGTGTCAAGTCGATGAACTTAACTGCGTAACCACTTACACGGATGGTGAAGTTCTGGTACTCTTCCTTCTCTGGGTGCTCCATCGCATCCTTGAGCTTGTCGATACCGAATACGTTCACGTTCAAGTGGTGAGAACCCTGGTTGAAGTAACCATCCAATACACCTACCAATGTCTGGGCACGCTCCTCATCGTTGTGGCCGAGAGCACCTGGACTGATGGTCTGAGTATTAGAGATACCATCGAGAGCATACTCGTATGGCAACTTAGCTACAGAGTTCAATGAAGCCAAAAGACCGTTCTTCTCTGCACCGTAAGATGGATTGGCACCTGGAGCCAAAGGAGCACCGGCTGGACGACCATCAGGCATGTTGCTGGTGAACTTACCATATACTACATTTGATGTGATAGTCAGGATAGATGTAGTTGGCTCAGAATTGCGGTATGTATGATGCTTCTTGATCATGTTCATGAAGGTCTTGAGCAACCATACTGCAATCTCATCAGCACGCTCATCATCGTTACCATAACGTGGGAAGTCACCCTCGGTCTTGAAGCTGAGAGGGAAACCGGTCTCATCACGGACGATGTTTACCTTGGCATACTTGATAGCTGAGATAGAATCAACTACGTGGCTGAAACCAGCGATACCTGTAGCGAAAGTACGACGAACATCAGTATCGATGAGCGCCAACTCTGCTGCCTCGTAGAAGTACTTATCGTGCATATAGTGGATGAGGTTCAATGTCTTCACATAAACGCCAGCCAACCAGTCCATCATATCCATGAAACGTGGCATGAACTCATCGTATGTCAATACATCACCCTCTACGGCGCGATACTTAGGACCGCACTGCTCGCGTGTCTTTGAGTCAACACCGCCAGAAACAGCGTAGGTCAAGCACTTAGCCAAGTTGGCACGGGCACCGAAGAACTGCATCTCCTTACCTGTCTGTGTAGCAGATACACAGCAGCAGATGCTATAGTCGTCACCCCAAACTGGGCGCATTACATCGTCGTTCTCATACTGGATAGAGCTTGTCTTGACAGAGATGAGAGAAGCATAGTGCTTGAATGCCTTAGGCAAGCGAGAGCTATAGAGTACTGTCAAGTTTGGCTCTGGTGAAGGACCCATGTTCTCCAATGTGTGGAGGAAACGGAAGTCGTTCTTGGTAACCATTGAGCGGCCATCCTGACCCATACCACCTACCTCGAGAGTAGCCCAAACAGGGTCACCAGTGAAGAGCTCGTTGTAAGAAGGAATACGGGCGAACTTCACCATACGGAACTTCATAACCAAGTGGTCGATAAGCTCCTGAGCCTCATCCTCGGTAAGAGTACCCTCGTTCAAATCGCGCTGGATATAGATATCGAGGAAGGTAGAGATACGACCTACAGACATCGCAGCACCATTCTGAGTCTTCACAGCTCCGAGGTAACCGAAGTACAGCCACTGTACAGCCTCGCGAGCGTTCTTAGCAGGCTGGCTGATGTCGTAACCATACAACTGAGCCATCTCCTTCAATCCCTTGAGCGCCTTGATCTGCATAGACACCTCTTCACGAAGACGGATAACGTCGTCAATCATCTCACGGTCACCCATGTTAGCGAGGTCGTTCTGCTTCTCCTTGATAAGGAAATCGATACCATAAAGAGCCACACGACGGTAGTCACCTACGATACGGCCACGACCGTATGTATCAGGCAGACCAGTGAGGATGTGGTTATGGCGCACGAGTTTCATCTCTGGGGTATAAGCATCAAACACGCCGTCATTATGAGTTTTGCAATACTTGTGGAAAATCTCGTGCAACTTCTCTGATGGCTGGTAGCCGTATGTAGTACAAGCCTGCTCTGCCATCTTGATACCACCATAAGGCATGAAGGCACGCTTCAAAGGCTTGTCGGTCTGCAAACCAACAACCTTCTCCAACTCCTTAGTACCCTCGCCGATATAAGCGGCACCATAAGCTGTCAATCCTGAAACCACCTCGGTCTCCATATCGAGCACACCACCCTTGGCACGCTCTTCCTTCTGGAGCTCCTTCAACATACCCCAAAGGGTGTTGGTAGCCTGAGTAGGTTCTGCCAGGAACGACTCATCGCCGTCGTAGCTAGTGTAGTTGTTCTGAACGAAGTCACGAAGATTCACTTCACTCTGCCACTGGTTTCCCTTGAAACCTCTCCATTCTATTTTCATCATTTTCGTTTATCCTTTATTTTATAAGTTAATAAATATATATAATTGTACACACTGTCATTCTTCTAAACCAGTCAATTTCCACCTTATTATATATAGGTAATTTCCACCTTATTATATATAGGCAAATCCCACCTTATTATATATAGGGGGATAAAAAAGCCCGAACACGTTTGTGCCCGGGTTTTTATACACCTTGTCCGCAAGGTGTCTGTACGTTGATGTTACCGATGAGTCCATTCCCACCAGCATTATCTTTCTTGGCCTGATAGCCTATATTTATCGTCGTTGACTTGATCATTTCTGTTACAATTTGATTTCGAGTGCAAAGATACGATAATAAAACGAGAAAAGAGAAGAATGGAACAAGAATTTCTCCTCTTTTCACTAAAATCCTCATTAATAAGTATCAGACACCCCCAAAAAAGTCCATTATTAATCTGTTTTTATCGAAAAATACTCCTTTATGATTGATTTCGACACCTTTTTTCGCTCAAAAATCACTATCTTTGCACCGCAATAATAAACAATAATATTAAAACAAAGACAACATAATGACATTATCAACTTCAATCAAGACATTAGCCTTTGCCTCACTATTGGCACTGGCACCGGCTCAGATGATGGCGGCACAAAAAGGTGGCACCTTCACTACCGGCGACAAGACATTCCTTCTCAATGGCAAACCTTTCGTGGTTAAGGCTGCCGAGTTACACTATCCTCGTATTCCTCGCGCTTACTGGGAGCATCGCATCAAGATGTGCAAGGCTCTTGGCATGAATACCGTCTGCCTCTATGTGTTCTGGAATATCCATGAGCAGGAGGAAGGCAAATTCGACTTCACAGGCAACAACGATGTGGCTGCTTTCTGCCGCCTCGCTCAGAAGAACGGCATGTATGTCATCGTTCGCCCAGGTCCATACGTTTGTGCAGAATGGGAAATGGGCGGTCTGCCTTGGTGGCTCCTCAAGAAGAAGGATATCCGTCTGCGTGAGCAGGATCCTTACTTCATGCAGCGAGTAGAAATCTTCGAGAAGGAAGTGGGCAAGCAGCTGGCTCCACTCACCATCCAGAATGGCGGTCCTATCATTATGGTCCAGGTAGAAAACGAATATGGTTCTTACGGTAAGGACAAGCCATACGTAAGTGCCATCCGCGACATCGTCCGCAAGAGCGGATTCGATAAGGTGAGCCTCTTCCAGTGCGACTGGTCATCCAACTTCCTGAACAATGGTCTCGATGACCTGACCTGGACCATGAACTTCGGTACAGGTGCCAACATCGACCAGCAGTTTAAGCGTCTCGGCGAGGTTCGTCCTAACGCCCCAAAGATGTGTTCAGAGTTCTGGAGCGGCTGGTTCGACAAGTGGGGAGCACGCCACGAAACCCGCCCAGCCAAGGATATGGTAGAAGGAATGGACGAGATGCTGAGCAAAGGCATCAGCTTCTCTCTCTATATGACTCACGGCGGAACCAGCTTCGGCCATTGGGCAGGTGCCAACTCTCCTGGTTTCCAGCCAGACGTAACCAGCTACGATTACGATGCCCCTATCAACGAATGGGGATTGGCTACTCCAAAGTTCTATGAACTGCAGAAGATGATGGCAAAATACAACGACGGCAAGAAGTTGCCAGCTGTACCTAAGGCTCCGATGCAGATCATCAAGGTGCCAGAGTTCAAGTTTACCGAATACAAGCCATTGAGCTATGGTATCGGAAAGGAGAAGGAAACCCAGGCTCCTCAGTGCTTCGAGGATATGGATATGGGATGGGGTACCATGGTTTACGAGACTACCGTTCCTGCCATCGAAGGTACATCAACCCTGACCGGCGAGTTCCACGACTTTGCCCAGGTATATGTGAACGGAAAATATGTAGGCAAGATAGACCGTGTGAAGAATGAGAAATCACTCGAATTACCAGCCATGCCACAGGGTGCACAGCTCACCATCGTGGTAGAAGGTATGGGAAGAATCAACTTCGGTCGTGCCATCAAAGACTACAAGGGTATCATCGGCAACGTAACCCTCACTACTCAGAAAGAGGATTGCGAACTTGCCCTCACCCCTACCCGATGGAACAACAGCAGCATCGCTGATGATTACCAGGCTGCAGTCAAGGCACTCGCTATGCCAACCAACAAGATGCGTGGTCTCCAGACCAAGGCGGGTTACTATCGCGGCTACTTCAACCTGAAGAAGGTGGGCGACACCTTTATTAATATGGAGGCATTCGGCAAGGGTCAGGTTTATGTAAATGGTCATGCCCTCGGCCGTTTCTGGCAGATTGGTCCTCAGCAGACCCTGTATCTTCCAGGCTGCTGGTTGAAGAAGGGCAAGAACGAGGTGATTGTTCTCGATGTTGTAGGTCCTAAGGGCGAAGCAGGAAAGCCTGGTTCTACCGTGGCTCCTATCGCTTTCTGCCAGGATCATCCGGAGCTCGACAAACTGAATCTCGAAAAGAGCAACAAGCACAATGAGCCAGGTCATCGCATGGATCTCAATTCAGAGACTCCAGTATTGAAAGGCGAGTTCAAGGCTGGCAACGGCTGGCAGACCATCAAGCTCGACAAGCCTGTAACCGGTCGCTACTTCGCCATCCAGGCAGAGAGCAGCCAGAGTGGTGACAGCCAGATTGCCATCGCCGAGGTTTATCTCCAGGATGCACAGGGCAACCGCATCGACCGCAACAACTGGGTGGCTTACTACGCAGACAGCGAGAAGGGTAACTCTACTCTCGACAAGATGTTCGACCTCCAGGAAAGCACCTACTGGCAGACCGAGAAGGGCGCCAACTTCCCACATCTCGGAATCGTGGATATGGGTAAGGAGGTTACCATTTCAGCCTTCGAGTATCTGCCACGTGCCGAGCAGGGGGCACCGGGCAGCGTCAAGGGCTTTAAGCTCTACGTTAGAAAATAAAAAGATAGTTCATAGGTTTGGTCAGCCACAGGCTGACTGTGGATAATTAACACATATAGTTTAAAATGTAGTATTTCTATTGGAGAATAGAAAGTTAGTTAGATTGCAAAAAAGAGGTAGATGTGAATCTGCCTCTTTTTTCGTTTATATAAAAACTCCTTTTTTCGTATATATTAAACTCCTTTTTTAGTATATAATAAACTCCTTCTCCCTCACTTTTTGTTTTTTTATACATTGATATGCCATTATGTGAATACTTTTGCGTATCTTTGCAGCAAAATACAAATACATTTTTTATGTTGACAGATATTGAAATAGCTAAATCAGTAAAATTGCGCCCCATCAATGAGGTTGCAGCTGAACTTGGAATCCATGAAGACCAAGTAGAGAACTACGGCCGTTACATCGCTAAGATTACTACGGACAAAATCGACACCAACAAGTTTAAAAACCATCATCTCATCCTCGTCACTGCTATCAGCCCTACCAAGGCAGGCAATGGCAAGACCACCGTATCTGTAGGTCTCGCCCTCGGTATGCAGAAGATTGGCAAGAAGGCTGTCGTTGCCCTGCGTGAACCATCTCTCGGACCTTGCTTCGGCATGAAGGGTGGTGCTGCCGGCGGCGGTTATGCCCAGGTATTGCCTATGGATAAGATCAATCTTCACTTCACTGGCGACTTCCACGCTATCACAGAGGCTAACAACATGATTGCTGCCCTGCTCGATAACTACCGTTTCCAGCACGAAGCTGAAGGCTTCAAGCTCAAGAAGATTCTCTGGCGCCGCGTGATGGATGTGAATGACCGTGGTCTCCGCCGCATCATCACCGGTATCGGTGATAAGAACGGTATCGAGACAGAGGCAGGATTCGATATCACTCCAGCTTCAGAGATCATGGCTATTATGTGTTTCGCAACAAGTGTTGATGACCTCCGCCGTCGCATCGACAATATTCTCCTGGGTATCACAGAGGATGACAAGCCATTCAACGTCAAGGATATGGGTGTAGGTGGCAGTATTGTTGCCCTCCTCCTCGATGCCCTGAAGCCAAACCTGGTTCAGACCACAGAGGGAACCCCTGCTTTCGTTCACTGCGGTCCTTTCGCCAACATCGCTCATGGCTGTAACTCTGTGATGGCTACAGCAGCAGCTCTCGAATATGGCGACTATGCCATCACTGAGGCTGGATTCGGTGCTGATCTCGGCGCAGAGAAGTTCTACAACATCAAGTGCCGCAAGACTGGTTTGCAGCCAGACCTTACTGTTCTCGTCGTTACTCTCCAGGCATTGAAGATGCATGGTGGCGTAGCTCAGGAAGACATCAAGAAGCCAAACGTAGCTGGTATGGAAGCTGGCTATTGGAACCTCGACAAGCATGTGAAGAATCTCCAGAGCTTTGGTCAGACTGTAGTCATCGCCTTCAATAAGTTTGCTACTGATACCGATGAGGAAATCGAGGTATTGCGCAAGCACTGCGAGGAGATGGGCTGCGGATTTGCTGTCAACAGTGCCTTCGCCGAAGGTGGCAAGGGTGCAATGGAGTTGGCAGAGCTCGTTGTGAAGACCATTGATGAGCATCCATCAGCTCCTCTCTACTTCACTTACGATGACGATGAGCCTGTAGAGAAGAAGATCGAGGATGTTGCCTTCAACCTCTATGGTGCCGGCAGCGTAACCTTGAGCGATTCTGCCAAGTCTATGATCGAGGAAATCAAGAAGTTGGGTGCCGAGAAGTTCCCTATCTGTATCGCCAAGACTCAGTATAGCTTCTCTACCGATGCCAAGGCATACGGTCCTACAGAAGGCTTCGAGCTCCACGTTCGCGACATCACCGTGAATATGGGTGCCGAGATGATCGTAGTCATCGCGGGTCCTATCATGCGTATGCCAGGTTTGCCAAAGAGCCCACAGGCTGAGCGCATCGATGTGGTGAATGGTGAGATTACAGGTCTTTCATAAATACGACAAAAGGCTGCTTCCCGCTTCGGGAAGCAGCCTTTTTTAATCTTATCTCATGCTAAATTCACAACCGCAATATAGCTGGTTATAGAATTCATTCTGTTTCAGCAATTCTCCTCGGCGGTTCTGCAAACCGCCCTTTCTCCAGTTCATATCCCACCACTCTACATCCGGGCATCCTTTTACCGCAATATGTCCTGCGGCATCTATCTGCTTGATGTTCTTCCATCTCGATGAAGCCAGCGTGGTGGTAAGCAGATGGAATCCATGTTCCTGGGCATACCTGGCAGCATGGGTCAGACGATATTGGAAACACACCGAGCAGCGGCTTCCCCGCTCCGGTTC
Source organism: Prevotella sp. (assembly GCA_052356385.1). GTDB lineage: Bacteria > Bacteroidota > Bacteroidia > Bacteroidales > Bacteroidaceae > Prevotella. The sequence continues at coordinate 18,776 of DAWDAD010000003.1, read as the reverse complement.
CTTCTCCAATCCCCTGATGGTAGCCAGCCACTCCTCATGGTCGTACTCATCCTCAACATAAGGCACCTGCTGCGCCTCCAGGAATCTCATCAGCTCGTGCTTGCGGATATCGAACTCCTGCTGCGGATAGATATTGCTGTTGCTGAAATACACGGTTGGCTTCATACCATTGCGAAGCATACACTCTACGATAGCCGATGAACAGGGTGCACAACAGGCATGCAGCAACACCGACTTTCCTTCAGCCTTGCTTCCATCCGGGAGAGTAAGTTTCACGAATTTATATTGTTCTTCTACGGGAATCTTCATTTTACTTTGAACTTTGATTTTTGAACTTTATGATGAGTATTCTTGGCGAATACCTTGCTTATTTCTTATGATAAAAGTGAGCGGAAAAAGCGGGATTTCGCTTTTTGGGCAAAAAAAACAAATGGAGTACAGTCTCTCGACACCCCCCATTTGCCCAAATATATGCGAAAACTGATGCAAAGATACGATTAATTTTTGAGTTACCAAATTTTTAAGCGATATTTTTTCATCAAAATGAATAAATATCGATTTTTTAACCAAAACTTAACAGTTTGCATCAGCAAATTAACGTTTTTATTCAATTCTTCGGGAACTGTGAGATGTCTGACTACCAGTCTGTTTTCTAACCCAAATCACGCTTCAGGGTGATGACCGTCATCTCCGGCCAGGCACCCAGTCGGAAAGGGAATGATCCGCCCAATCCGGCAGAAACATAGAGCAGCTGCCTGCCCAGCCAGTATTCTCCACCCCACTCCTTGAAAGCCATGTGGGCAGGAGTGAAGTTACCTATCTTCAACTGTCCGGCATGGGTATGTCCCGCCAGGGTCAGATGAACTCCGGTCTTCTGTACTTCCCTTCTCCAATGGTGCGGATCGTGGGTAAGCACTATCTTGAAAGCATCCTTCGCCACTCCCTTCATCGCCTTCTTCAGGTTACTGCGATTGGTAAACGGAGGCTGTCCGGCATTCTCCACACCGATGATTTCTATCGAAGCCATACCGTGCGATACCGTAAAATGCTCGTTCATCAGTTGATGCCATCCCATCTCATTCTGCAACTGGAAGAGGAGCCGGCGGTTCTTTCTCAAGGCACTCAGACTGTGGTTGGTATTATATTCACAGTAATCGTGGTTACCCCAAACCGAGAAGATACCATCAGGAGCATGCAGCTTCTTCAGATCTTCCACATAAGGTTCTACCTCATCGGCAGCATTGTTCACCAGGTCGCCGGTAAAGAGCATCATCTCCACCCCCTCGGCATTGGCTCTCTCCACCACCTTTCTCACGAAGTCGGCACCCTTCGGAAAAGTACCGAGATGCAGATCCGTAAAATGCAGAATCTTATAGCCATCGAAGTAAGGAGGCAGATCGGCAGAAGAATAAGTCACGTATTTCACCTCCAGTCGCTTCCATCCCTCTACGAATCCATAGAGGAACCATCCCATCACCGCCAGGGCAGGCAGGATGGCGAAGAACCAAGGCATGAAGAACTCGAAGAGGATGAATACCACCTTCGGCAGCACAGAGAAAAGGATGAGAGAGAAAAGCACTCTCACCGATGTGCGATGAAACTTGCCCAACTGCAGTCCCACCTCAGCCAGGATGATGAGCAGAGAGGGAATCCACCAGAGGATGGCTAGCGGCAGAGGCCACTCCCCTACTCCGATATGCCACAGCCAGGCGTCGGGCACCAGTGTCATAGCTCCGATGCCTATTATATACATAAGTGATCTGAAAAACTTCTTGATAACCTTATTCATCTACCTATTTCTATTAAGCTATTCGCTGCATCCCCAGTCAGGGCGCAACAACTTTCTGCAAAGGTAGTGTAAATTGAAGACACTACAAAATAAATGGGAATCTCAAAATTACATTTAACTTTCTTTTGCCAAATCAGAAGCAAGATTTCGCATCTTCGGGCATTTTATAGACAGAAAGATTTAAAAAGAAAAAGTTATGAGAAAGATCAATTTCAAGAAAATCGGGCTCGCAGTAGCCCTGCTGATGTCAGCATTTACCTTCCAGTCGTGTGATTCTGATGATGATACCAACTGGGATCAGGTTTTACCTAATGCCCTAGTAACAGTCAAGCAGAATGCAGATGCCTGCTATCTGCAGTTGGATGACAACACCACATTGCTCGCCAAGAACCTCAAGACTCCAGTCTTTGATGGCAAGGAGGTTAGAGCACTCGTCAACTATACAGCTACCGATGAGAAGAGCGACAAGTATTCTCAGGTAGTGCATGTCAACTGGATTGACAGCATTCTCACCAAGAAGCCAGCACCTTATCTCTCTACTCCGGCAGAGAACGATGCGAAGTATGGCAATGATGAGGTAGATATCGTTCGCGATTGGGTAACAGTAGCAGAGGATGGTTATCTCACTCTCCGCTTCCGTGCTCTCTGGGGCGGTCAGAAGCCACACATCATCAACCTTCTCACTGGTGTGAACCCAGAGAATCCATACGAGGTAGAGCTTCGTCACAATCAGAATGGTGATGCCAAGTACCGTGTAGGCGATGCCCTGGTAGCCTTCAACCTCAACGATGCCCTGCCAGATACCAATGGCAAGACTGTGAAGCTCACCATCCGCTGGAAGTCTAGCAATGGTGACAAGAAGGTGGATTTCAACTACTGTTCGCGCAAGGCAATCACCAATGCCAAGCAGCTGGACGGCTACAGCCAGACAGGTAAGGCTATTAAGTAAAAGATTGATAAAGTAAAACGCCTATCCCCTGATGCTTCTCTTCAGAGAATCCATCAGGGGATTTTTTATGCTATCGAAGAAAAAGCAGAGAGAGGGGACTATTCACGATGCCTTGGATCCGGCTCCGCCACCATTGCCGGTTTTTCTTCCGGCAATTCATATCTTCTGATATGATGATCTTTCAGGAAGATATGGTTCAGCGTAAAGGCAAGCGACTCCAGCGTCTTCTCCCTGACAGCCGGTTTAAGCTCGCATTCCCAGATGACGATGGTATGCCATCCCATTTCTGCCAACCGATGCAGCACCTCATGGTCCCTCTCCCGGTTTCTCCTGATCTTATCCTGCCAGAACTGGGTATTCGATTTCGGCACCACATAATACTTACACCCTTCATGTCCATGCCAGAAGCATCCATTCACCAGAATGCAGGTACGATACTTTCTGAGCACAATATCCGGTTTTCCTGGCAACCGTGGATGATTGAGCCGATACCTGAATCCCCTAGCCCATAGGAACTTCCTGACAAGAATCTCCGGTTTGGTATCCCTGCCCTTGATTGCCGCCATATTATTGTGGCGCTGCTCTATGGTCATTTTATCTGGCATACGCTTTATTTATTAAGACATCTTTTTCTAATCTAATCCCCCCATTCGATACAAAATTAATCTTTTCTCATGAAAACACAAAAGAAAAAGCTTAAAAACTTGCATAAAAGAGAAATATTGCTTATTTTTGCATTATCTTTGCAGGAATTAAGAGGAAAGGACGAAAATATGAAACAAGAAAACAACAGAATACAATTACCCCTAGAAGAAATCAAGCTCGCATTCGCTGCTTCATGCGTTGAGGGAGCAGCAAGAAAGCTCGGGGTACCATATATTGAAATATACGAAAGAATGAGAAAGGTTGATTTAATCAACAAATTCATTCTGCCCCACTACGATACGCTCCATACAGAAAGTAGAGAGTATCTTATAGAAGATGTCATTGAGTGTCTAACTAATTGGGAGAAGAAAGACAGATGAAAATAACTGTTTATCATGGAGCTACAGAAATTATAGAAGCTCCACTTAATCATGTTGGAAGACCAAGGTTAGACTTTGGTCAAGGCTTCTACGTAACCGATTTAAAGGATCAGGCAATCAAATGGGCTAAAACCATAGCCGAAAAAAGAGCAGCACAACCCCTACTCAATATCTACACTCTGGATAGGGATGCTATTCTCGCAGAAGCTCGCAGCAAGATATTTACCGCATACGATAAAGACTGGCTAGACTTCATTGTGGGCAACAGACGGGGCGAAAACCCTGCCAGATATTACGATTATGTAGAAGGAGGTATCGCTAACGACCGAGTAATCGATACCATAAACCTATACATGACAGGCTTTTACGATACAGAATCAGCTCTACAGCAATTAATATTTCATAAGCCAAATAATCAGATTTGCCTGCTCAACCAAGATCTCATCAATAAATACTTAATATACAATGGAACAGAAAAAATATAAACAGATCAATACCAAGACGCCAGAGATTCAAGAAATGATTCTCAGCTATCAGATAGGTGGCGTAGCATACGAGTTATCACAGCGCCTGGAAATATCTCCAGCCCAGGCTCTCGATCTTTTCTATCGCAGCAAGACCTGTGCCCAGCTCCACGATAAGCGCACCGGCCTGTATCTCATGAGCAATGGCTACATCGCCGATGATTTCATTTACGAGAAGCAGAGAGGATACTAAGCCACATTTTTATACCAGAACCATCTGAGCCACTAGAGCCACCTTCCCTCCACACGCCCTGAAAGGGCAAAAGCACCTAGCCCAGGGTAACACCCTGGGTATAAGCGCAAAATTAATCTTTTCTCACGAAAACACAAAAGAAAAAGGCCAAAAACTTGCACAAAAGAGAAATATTTCTTATTTTTGCAAGCAGATTTAAAACATAAAAAGATGGGAATATATAAGTATCAAGCAGAAATAGACGCATTGATACAACAAGGACTAAAGATGCCCGAAGTTGTAAAGCCAAACGATTTGAAAGGATTCAGATTCGTTTTCAGTACAGATATGTCCAAAAGTTACATCCCCAACTACATCATGAAGCCTCAACGTGCTATTATGAATGGCCAAAGAAAAGTTGATGTTGGTGGATATGCTCTGTCTTGCTTTACGGAAAAGGACAAAGCCATCAAGTTCTATCACTTACTTGCAAAAAATATGAGAAACATATACAAAGCTATAGGTGATAGTATATCTTCAGGAATTGTGACTAACAACGATGGCAACATCACTACACCTGCTTGTAACGGGCATTATAACTTGTTTGAATTCCCATCATGTGACTTATCCAAAACATTTAAACTAGAGGAGGGAAAATTATGAAAACAATAAAAGGTATTTGCATCAAGAAGCGCAATTTCGATAAATTCAAGAAGGTGGCCGATCTGATATATTTCGATGGACCATTGTTGTCACACTACGTAACCAACAAAGGTGACAACTATCTCTTCTATTGGATAGACCAAGACGATACTGCCAACCGCTGGATGTTCATCAGAACCGATTACGATAATATACAAAAGTACACGAATAAAAAGCAAACATTGCGTAACGTATTAAGTTCGCCATTAGACGACATTGTATATACAGTCGATATTGATGAAGAAGGCAATCATCACAACTTCCAGGCCCACTCCATAGAAGATCTTCCAGAGGATTATCTCCCTGCTGAAGATTCTTATTATGAATTTGAGCCAGAAGATGTGAACAAAGCGAACTTATCCATAGCAGAAATGAGCGGCAAGAAACTCGACTGGTTCCGCAAGGTCTGTGCAGCGGTACTTTAGATACCTTGCCCCCACACACCCTGAAGGGGCAGAAGTTCCTAGCCCAGGGTAACACCCTGGGTATAAGCGCAGTCTGCCTTGCGTCCTGCAAGGGCAAAAGTATTAAAAATGCAAGAATAGTAAAAATGAAAACAAGAGAAGAATACATAGCCCTCATCGCTTCTCATGCCGAAGAACTGCAGAACACCTTCGGCATCACCTCCTTGCGTCTCTTTGGCTCAGTTGCAAGAAACGAGCACCACGAAGGAAGCGATGTAGATGTCTTTGTAGAAATGCCACCCAAGTTTTTTCTAGTAGTACGTCTGAAGGCATACTTGGAAGAACTTCTAGACAACCCTGTTGATATTATCCGGAAGCATCAGCACCTCAATCCCATTTTGCTCAAAGAGATTGAGAGAGATGGGATTGAAGTGATAGCGGAGCGATAGATGGGGGACACCAATAGACAGACATCTTACTCAATCTTTAAAAGGAATTCTTCAATCCATCCACTATTTTCATCCGTAAATGAATCTTTTCTCACGAAAACACAAAAGAAAAAGGCCAAAAATTTGCATAAAAGAGAAATATTTCTTATTTTTGCAGCAAACTAAACTGTAGAAATATGACAACAGAAGAACAATATAAAAATTTCATTAAGAATTGCACTACCTCACCAAAAAGTGTCAACAACTATAGTGACTTTAAGCGCATCAATGAAACTATAGCCAAAATCAAAGGAGTTGATTCCTTTGATATCTACTCTTGTGTACATACCAAAGAACTACAAGATATCATTGATTCACTTAACAACAATGAAGAATTCAAGCAGTATGAGAAAACTGGCAGTAACCAGTATTCTAACGCCCTAAAGACATACATGCGATTTCTTTACGCTAAAGAAATTTTCCAGAATGAAGCTAAAAAGATAAAGGCTCCTTCAAATCTTACTCTTCAACAGATTTACTATGGCGCTCCAGGCACAGGAAAATCAAAGGCTATCAAGGATTTGACCTTTGGTGAAGACGTTATTCGAACTACATTCCATCCAGACTCAGATTACGCCTCTTTTATTGGTACTTACAAACCAATTACAGAAGAAGTAGTACTCCGAGATTGTAATGGCAAAAAGGTCATTGATGAGGATACCGGAAAGGTTGTAAAGGAAGACAGAATTGCCTATAAGTTCATTCCTCAGGCTTTTCTTGAAGCCTATGTTGAAGCGTGGAAGAAACTTAGTAGCAAAAAGGAAGAAAATAGCGATGAAAACTATAATAGAATCCACCCAGCACTTCTCGATACTCCAGATATTTTCACTAAGAATAAGGCATCAAAAAAGCAATATCTTATTATCGAAGAAATAAACAGAGGTAATTGCGCCCAGATTTTTGGTGACCTATTCCAATTGCTTGATCGCAACGAATATGGTTTTTCTGATTATCCTATCGTTGCAGACAAGGATATGCAGAAGTATCTCGAAAAGGAATTTGAAGGATGGGAGATTACGAATAAAGACAAAATCAATCAGCTCTATGGCGAAGCCAATATGGTAAGTCTCATCCTGAAGGGAGAGCGACTTGTTCTGCCTTCAAACCTTTATATTTGGGCAACAATGAATACCAGCGACCAGAGTCTTTTCCCTATTGACTCTGCTTTTAAACGTCGTTGGGACTGGAAGTATGTGCCTATTCGTGAAGGTCGTGACAAAGAAACCAACGCTAAACTCAACTGGTATATCAATACGAGTGATAAGCAGTATGATTGGTGGTCATTCATCAGCCAGGTCAACAAGTTGATTGGTTCACTTACCAATTCTGAAGACAAGAAACTCGGCTATTTCTTCTGCAAGGCAAAGGATGGCGAAATCGACGCCGACTTGTTCGTTAGTAAGGTTATCTTCTATCTCTGGAATGATGTGTTCAAGGACTATGGTTTCGATGATAAGGACTTTCAGGATGAAGAAGGTAAAATATTGTCTTTTGATAGATTCTATCAGGATGATAATGGTGTGACTAACATCAACGTGGCTAACGTTAAGCAATTCTTAGAGAATTTGGGAGTAGATGAATTCATTTCTGACGAAGGAGAGGAATACATAAATGCCAATGAAGATGAAGAGAATGAATATTCAAGTAATCCCAACATTTCAAACCCAACTTTAAAAAGGGAAAAATACTCAATAAATAATAGTGGAACATATGGTAAATGTGCAGTTCCTTATGAAGCTATTAAGCTATACTCATCAAGTCACCCAACTTTACCTGCCTCAAACATCATTAAAATATGGTCATCACTAAATATCAAACATATACCTCATCTTATAGAAAGTGAACAGGACTTCGAAAGACGTGGACAGAACACCAAAGATGCAAAATTTAGAGATAAGGCTAAAAAATTAACTATAAATAATGAAACAGTTTATATCTCTAATCAATTTAATCCTGAGCGCATTAAAGAGTTTATTCAAAAAGTAAATGCACAAGATTGGGGTATTAACATTGAAGAAATAGACCAATAAAAACAATATGAGAATCCTCATAGAAGAACATCAGTATCAGGCTGAACAGATCAGGGATGTCCTGCACGGCATCGACGCCATGCAGGACATTGATGGCAACGTCAGCGTTAACTATGTTGGGTATTACTACAATACCCAACTGAACGATTGCGTCTTTATTTTGCCAAAGGTACTGCTGGAAGACACTCCAGAAGGCGAAAGAGTTTTTGGCAAATACGCCCCAGAAACCATCGTCAACCTGAACCAGAACAACCCTCTTTCTCAACACGAGAAAGACTTTATCTACGAGTTCTCCGTCTGGATATACCGCACCATCGAGGTTTACAACAATACCACCAGAAACGGTATTGTATATCACCAGAAAATAGCATGTCTTGGCAAAAGTACCCGACAAATCAACAATACATTCCTCGATATTCTGCTGGCTCTCATAGACTTCAACAAGCATAACCAGGATTTCATCTTCTTCATTCTGAAGAACATTCATTCTGGTTACAACCGCATTCATTGGTCTAAGACCATATCTACCACAAGAGCCATTGTCTGCAAAAACAGTCCTGTTTATACCAATCCTGTGAACAGGAAGAAGCAGATCAACTTCGATGAAGAGTTACTGATTATTTTCTATTCCATCCTGAATTATATCAGCGAAAGATATGGTTTTACCAATCATATCAACTGCAATTTCCAGTTAATCACAGGTTATCGTTTCAAGACTTATCTGGATGGATTAGGAAAGACCAGACTCCTCCAGATTAAATACAAGTACTTTTCTGATAAAGCATTATATCTCTGGCAGTTGTGCTATGATTTCTTTGACAACGCCAAGCGTATGAATATCCAGAAGGAACGCAAAGAGTATCTTCTGGTTAAGAGTTTCAATATCGTTTTCGAAGCCATTATTGATGAACTTCTGGGAGAAAAGAACATCCCAGCTGGTCTGAAAGACCAGGCTGATGGAAAACGTATAGACCACTTGTACACCTACCAGAACCTGATTACAAGCAAAGAGCCAGAGCCTGTTTATTACATCGGTGACAGTAAATATTACAAGCTTGGTCATGCCATCGGAAAGGAATCTGTATATAAGCAGTTTACGTACGCCAGAAATATCATCCAGTGGAACCTGAACCTCTTTATGAATGACGACAAGGACGATGAAGAGCTTCAATACGACAAGCGTAACTTTGGCAACGTACCAAAGCTCCGTGATGATTTGACGGAAGGATACAACATCATTCCGAACTTCTTCATCAGCGCAAAGATGGCAGAGAATCTATCTTTCTCAGACCAGGTATCGTCAACCGACAGGGAACATAAGTGCTTCAATACTCAGCATTTCAACAACCGCCTGTTCGATCGAGACACCCTCCTAGTCTTCCATTACGATGTAAACTTTCTCTATGTCGTATCTCTGTATGCCCGTCATAATGAGCACCAGAAATTCTCGTGGAAAAACAGAGTTCGCAAGATGTTCCGGGATGAAATCCAGAAAATGCTGGATGAAAGATATGAGTTCTATCGCCTCACGCCAAAAGAAGGTACTCAAGTAGAAGAATTCGTCAGCAGACATTTCAGGATGCTTATCGGCAAAATTTTCTCTCCATCAAAAGACAATGATTATCTGATACTTGCACTTGAAAAGAACAATTCTGATGAGAAGCAAAAAGAAGAGATAATAGATGCTGCCAAGGAGAAATTCTATCTAGAGGAATTTGCCTTATCAGCTAACGGCAAGATTGACTAGCGTATTATAAGATACTGAGTCCACTTTAAAAAGCAGTTTTTGGTTCTTTATCCTTCAAAATACCATTTGATTATCAGATGGTTACATTTAAAGAAATTATCAAAAATGACTTTTTAAAATGGGCTCAGATTATTATAATTTCTTACTCCTGTTGCTTGTCCGCAGGTTCCATTCCCTTCGGTCATTCCACCAGCGGTTATTGAAAGTTGGTCCCCTTTGGAGACCGGAGGATGATGAAGACCTATGCAAAAGAGTACTGGGATATTCTTATCATCCTGGATAAGGAGGAACTTCTTCCTTCTGATTATGATAACGTAACCTATCCTCTCACCATAGTTGGATGGGAATTATGGTAGGAATTACAAATCCCCAGGTTTTATCGGTCGAACATATTTCGGTTTACGTGGCAGAATCCCATAGCCAGTTCGAGGATGGATTGAAGAGCAAAGCCTGAGATTCGGGCGCCATACAAAGCTTTTGCCCCTACAGGGCGACAGGCGTGCGGACATGAATACCCAGGGCGAATGCCCTGGGCTAGGAGCTTCTGCCCCTTTAGGGCGTGAGGGGAATTGCTGCCTATGGTTGGCACAATCTTTGTATCAGCGAATATATCGCAACATGAAGAAGGCACAAGAACATATATTGGCAGCTATACGCAAATGCCTAGCGAAAAACATGCCGGCTAACGGGAAGGCGATACTTTTCGGCTCACAAGCCAAAGGTACCGCAAGGGATGATAGCAACTGGGATATTCTTATCATCCTGGACAAGGAGGAATTGCTTCCTTCTGATTACGACAACGTAACCTATCCTCTCACTGAACTTGGGTGGGAACTAGGGAGGTGGCAATAAGGCTGATTTCTATTGTCACCTAATGCCACGTGTGCGGTCACATATTCATTACTTCTATGCTAGATAAGTTGTTTTATCGAATATTGCAAGTTTTGCGGAGATTATTTGGCTTATTCTCCGCAAATTTGCGGAGAATAGCAACGGAAAGAATGGGAAAAGTCATGTATAGTCGTACAATCAAAAGGGGGATAGTCGTACAACTAAAAGGGGGATAGTCGTACAACTAAGAAGTGTATAGTCGTACAACTAAGAAGTGTATAGTCGTACAACTAAGAGGTGTATAGTCGTACAACTAAGAAGTGTATAGTCGTACAACTATGAGGTGTATAGTTGTACGCTTTAAAGGTGTTACCACTAGGCTCAGCAGACGTGCTGACTGCAGTCAGCAGACCTGCCGACTAGGCTCAGCACGTCTGCTGAGCCTAGTAACAACGTTCAAGAAGATACTTCCTTGAACCCCGAAAGATATATGCTTGTACCCCAAACGATACTTACTTGAACTCCAAAAGATATGTTCTTGAACCCCAAACGATACTTACTTGAACTCCAAAAGATATGTTCTTGAACCCCAAAAGATATATACTTTAACTCCAAAAGATATATTCTTGAACCCAGAAAGAAACATCCTTGCAATCAAGAAGCAACATTCTTGAAACCAATTACCAGTATCGTTTTTTAATCTTCCTTGATAATCCAATCACAGATGGTCCGCTGAGTACTATCGTAATTAACACCAATCTTAAACAGGCGCTTGCCATCGGCAGAATATGGAATCAGGTATCCCTTTTCATCTATCTGTCTGATAGCTTCTGCTGCAGAACCATCATACTTCAACTCGAATACAAACACGGCATCCGGCATATACACTACTGCATCAGCCCTGCCTATCGCACTGTTCTCTTCTACCCTCATGTGGGCACCCATCAGATTGAAGATAAGATAGAATACGGTCTGGAAATCACGTTCACTCTTGTTGCTCAAACGGTTGGAGATGCTGGCAAGATAAGCCTTCAGGCGCACCATCGCCCCCTCTACATCTGTATCATAGAGCTTTTCCAGGAAATCACCCACCAGACTGTTATTATCCAGAGATATTGGCGATAGATAGTTAGGCGCAAGACTCTTGAGCATACCTATCTTCACCTCTCTATTAGGATATTCCAAAGTATAGCGATGCAATATCGGATTATACTTCTTGATGGTGAGATAACCGCTCTGATAGAGCAGCGGAAGTGCTGAAGTCATCATTTCCGGTGAAACATCAAAGTCATCTACATCGCATGATTTCTTTTCAATATCCATTACATTGACGTGATACTTCTGCAGCGTCTTGATAAGATAAGTAGGTGTGCCCGAACCAAACCAGTAAGGAGCTATATCCCGTGCATTCAGTGCTTTTACCAGACTGAACGGATTGAAGACATCTTCTGATTTCTTGCTGAAATGATAGCCGTCATAGAATCTTGTCAGCTCCGCCAGACATTCCTCATACGTCATGCCGAGGGCTTCGCCCAATGCCTCTATATCCGGTTTCATCTGTGTGGTAAGTTCCTTCTTGCTGATACCACAAATGGCAGAATACTGGTCGAACATACTGATGTTGTCGAGATTATTGAGTTCGCTGAAGATGCTGAGCTGGGAGAATTTCGTGATACCCGTGATGAAGGTGAACTCCAGGTATGGGTCGAGCTTTTTCAGAGGACTATAGAAATTCAGCATGATGCGGCGGAGCGGCTGAAGGTTTTCCTTTTCATGTACCACATCCAGCAATGGGGCATCGTATTCGTCGATGATGACAACAGCCTTTTCGCCCGTCTGCTCATAAGCACGCTTTACGATACCATCCAACCTTTCGTTAGGGTAAATTTCTCCTTCTCCTTTACCATAAAGTTTCTCATAAGGCAAAAGCTGCAGATTCAGATAACTGTTCAAGGCATCTACATCAAAGTGCTTGGCACCGCTCAAATCGAAATGGAGTACAGGATGCTTTACCCATTCCTTCTCATAATCAGCAATAGCCAATCCCTCGAAAAGTTCCTTTCTTCCCTCAAAATAGGCTTGGAGAGTAGAGGCAAAAAGCGACTTTCCGAATCGTCTTGGACGACTCAGAAAAACGTACTTCATCTTTTTCTCTCGAAAATCAACGATGTATTGGGTCTTATCTATATAGAGATATTTACCCTCTCGGATATTCGAGAATGTCTGTATTCCTACAGGATAGAAATTTACTATTTTTGCCATATTCTTACATGCTTTACATTTTGCGCTGCTAAGTTACGAAGAAAATCTGAAATAGCCAAGAATAAACACAAACATTTATTCTGCATCTACCAACACAAATGCAAAAATAGTACTTTTATCCGACAACTCCAAATAAAAGGAAGAAAAAATCTTTTTCTGAATGAAAAATTTGGTAGTTACTGAATAAAGCAGTAACTTTGCACATCCAAACGGAAGTTCAGAACATCAAGAAAAAGATTAGTAATTAAAAAGCAATATAAACAACCATAGTACAGCAATGACAATGCACAAGAAACATCATTACCGCGAACTGCTCTCGATAGGATTTCCTATCATCATCGGACAACTGGGAACCATCATTCTGGGATTCGCCGACACGCTGATGATCGGTCATCACAGTACCCCCGAACTGGCGGCAGCAGGACTGGTAAACAATATCTTCGGTCTCGTTTTTGTATCCTATATGGGATTCACCTACGGCCTCACTCCTATCATCGGCAGACTTTACGGAGAGGAACGCACCGACGTCATCGGTCAGAAGGTGCGCAACTCCTTCCTTGCCAACATGCTGACGGGAGGCATCTTCACCCTTGCCCTCATCCTGCTCTATCTCAATCTGGCACATATCGGACAGCCGGAGGAACTGCTGGAGCTTATCCGCCCTTACTTTCTGGTGAATCTGGCATCGGTGCTCTTTATGGGCATCTTCTATACCATGAAGCAATTCCTCGACGGAATCGGACAGACCAAGGTGGCAATGTGGGCGATGATAGGCGGTAACATCGTGAACATCCTGGGCAACTGGGTGCTCATCTACGGTGTAGCTGGCTTCCCGGAACTGGGATTGCTCGGAGCCGGAATCTCTACCCTGGCAAGTAGAATCCTGATGGCACTGGCGATGGTTGGAATGGTAGTGACCTGCAGGAAATTCAGAACCTACAGTTATGACATTGTACACAGTTGCGTAAACAGGAAGGATTTCAAGGAGATGAACCGACTGGGCTGGCCGGTGGCTCTCCAGCTAGGTATGGAATCGGCAGCCTTTACGCTGAGTTGCGTGATGGTAGGCTGGCTCGGCACTATTCCATTGGCAGCTCACCAGGTAATGATTACCATTTCCCAGCTCTTCTACCTCGTGCTCTCGGGTATGGCAGCAGCCATGGCCATCCGTGTGAGCCACTTTATGGGTCAGAAAGACTATGCCGCCGTTCGCCTCAATGCCTACGACGGATTCCGACTGAACCTGCTGTTCTCGCTCTGCATGGGTCTGCCGGTACTTCTGCTCCGCCACCAGATAGGTGGATGGTTTAATGATAACGTAGAGGTACAGGCGTATGTAGCTACGCTGATTATCCTGATGATGGTTTATCAGTTTGGCGATGGTCTGCAATATACGTTTGCCAATGCGCTTCGAGGCATTGCCTGCGTGAAGCCGATGGTGCTCTATGCCTTCATCGCCTATTTCGTCATCTCATTGCCATTGGGTTATACCCTCGGTTTCCCTTGCGGCATGGGATTGCTGGGCATCTGGATTGCCTTCCCGTTCGGTTTGACCATTGCCGGCGAAATGTATCGGAGAAGATTTGAGAAGGAACTGAAAAAGATAGAAAAAAACAAATAAACCAAGTCGCCCTGAAAGGGCAAAAGCTTTGAAATTGAAAGCTTTTGCCCTTTCAGGGCGACTTTTGTTTTTGCCAACATTACCCAGGGCGATGCCCTGGGCTAAGAGCTTCTGCCCTTTCAGGGCGTATGGGGTAAACCTCGTTGGCTCTGAGCATGTAGGTATAATCAGTATTCTAAATGAATTTTACTCAGCAACCTGCTCAGCACGATCATCTACATTCTCACCCTCTGTTGGAGCAAGAGTAGCCTTGAAATCTGTGATACCGTACTTAGCGAGGATGTTGTACCACTGGAGGAGCTTCTTGATGTCGCTGTCGTGTACACGGTCGCGATCATAATTAGGAAGAACCTCAGCGAAGTAATCGTGAAGCTCAGCAGCAGGAGCCTTCTTGTAGTTGAAAGAACTTGGCTTGCCCTCTTCCTTCTTGCTTACGCTGTCGAGTACCTCCCACAATGGCACCTCGTCTGCATCTGTGTACATAGCGATGTCACCAAGGCTGGTTACACGGTCTGTAGCGAAAGCTGGCACACGCTTGTGAGTTTCGTCGAGAGTCTCAACGATAAGAGTTCTGTTACCTCTTGATACCAATTTGTAAAGGCCTGGTTTGCCTGCAATTGAAAGAATTGTTTCCATTGTCTATTATAATCTATTTTTATTTTTTAATATGATCAATTATCTGATGGATTGAGCAGATCGAGCAGATGCACTACCTGCGCTTCTACATCCCTCACCCCATCATTCACGATTTCATAATCCGAACGGGCTATCAGCTCTTCCTGCGGCATCACGGCATCTATCCACTGCTGCGCCTTCTCCTGAGAGATATGATCGCGCTGCATGATGCGCTGCAGTCGAACGGCAACGGGAGCCGAGACACATACCACCTTGTCGAAATGGGTACGACGATGGAACCCACTATCAAAGAGGATGGCACTCTCCATCCACTCACAGTCGCTCTGCTCGAAATCACGAGCCACTGCGGGATGCACCACATCGTTTACCGCCTGCTTGTTTGCCTCGCTTGTCAGGATAAACTGGGCAAGCACCGGTTTCTGCAAGATACCGTCGGCACTGTACACCTCCTCGCCGACCAACCTCTTCAAGCCCGCCTGCAAGTCAGCATCCTGCCTCATCAACCGCTTAGCCCCGGCATCGCAGTCGTAAACCCTGATGCCGTGCTTCTCCAGGATTCTGCACACATAGCTCTTTCCGCTACCTATGCCCCCCGTTATAGCTATCTTCATAACAATGAATTATAAATTATCAATTATCAATCATCATTGCTGTTCCAGCAGATAATCCACCGTTTCCATTTCCAGCGATGCCTTGCTCACCGAACGAGGCACACTACGCAGCTGCAGGGTACACTTATCTGAAGGATTGGCAGCGATTTCATTATAATCCACTACCACCGTAAACTGGCTAGGCTTGATGGTTCTGAAGAGACTAGCTCCGATGGTGAACTTCACCGACACCTTGGACGGGAAAGTTCTGAGCACCTTATCGGGCGGCATATTGATAGCCGTAATCGGAACATCCACCATTTCCTCGGTCAGGACATCCGGATACACAGCCAGTCGAACCATATCAGGCATTACCTTAACGCCTCGAATCTTCTTGATGCGCACATTTTCCCGGATGGTATCCTGGAGATTGCGGTAATAGAACGGTACGATCTCTACAGACTTGATCTCATCGAGCTGTCGCTTGTTGGCATATACGGTAACCATAGAAGGGAAAAACTCGGTATGCGCCAGATAATATCTCTTGCTGGTCGTAATCTTTCCCCTGAACACCACCGGCACCTTCTTGGAAGCACCATAGGTGAAGTAGAAATCAAACTTGCCCGGCTTTACCTGCAGGAGTTTACTCGAACCATAGAGCTGCGAGAGAATCTGCTTCTGGACATCAGCTACCGGAATCACACCCTGTCCCTCTGTTTCATCTGCATAGTTGTTAAACTTGAAATTAAGCGGACGGAAAGCATAGGTTATCAGGGTGAATCCCTTATCACGCACCGTAATACGCACAGTATCAGGCAAATCTCCTGTTATCACCGCATTACGTGGTGTTCCCACCAGGCGCATAGGAATCTTATATTCCCTCTCCATGGTCTCATTGAGCGTCATCATCAACCAGAAGGCGCCACTGAGAGCGAGAAAGAATAAAAAAATCAGAAACTCCTTATTCAGGCCACTGAACAGGAAGTTTCTGACAGCCTTCAATATATTCCGAATACTATGCATCAGAATTCTATGAATAGACTACTGTGCGTTAGGAGTCTGGCTAGCTGCGTCTGCGAAAACGTAACCCTTAGCTACAGTGATGACAACACCACGTGCAATCTCTACATCTACTGTATTAGCCTGGAGATCTATGCGCTTAACTGTGCCATACACACCACCGCCAGTAACCACCTTTGTACCCTCTGCCAAAGAATTCTGGAACTTACGTATCTCTTTCTGCTTCTTCTGCTGAGGACGAATCATAAAGAACCACATGATAGCGAAGATAGCTACCATCATAATGAGGAAACTCATACTGCCACCACCAGCAGCCTGCAATACTAAATTTGTCATGTCTTTATTCTAATTGATTAATGTTGTTTATTCTTGAATATCACTATATATGATCGAAAGTATTCACATATATTAATGTACGCGCGTACATTATATATATACACTCTATACATTAGCCTTCCTTATGTCCATGAGGTCCATGATGACCACCCTTGCGCTCAGGCAACTCCTTCTGGATCAAGCCACGAGAGATGAGGAAGCGGGCGATGGTATCGAGCATGCCGTTTACATAGCCACCACTGCGAGGAGTACTATAGAGCTTGGCAAGATCTACATACTCATTGATGGTAACCGTAGCAGGAATGCCAGGGAAAGTCATCAGCTCGGCAATGGCAATCTGCATGACTACTACATCCATATAAGCCAGACGGTTGAAATCCCAGTTGCGGCAAGCATCGCCGATATAGTGCTGATAAGCATCGCAGTTAAGCAATGTAGCACGGAAGAGCTTGCGGGCAAAGTCGCGGTCCTCTTCATCCTTATATTCCGGAAGCAATTCCTGATCAGCCTTGCTGGTTGGCTCGAAGCGCTTGATGGTTTTCAGCACGAAG
The DNA here is from genome assembly GCA_052356385.1 of Prevotella sp. Lineage (GTDB taxonomy): Bacteria > Bacteroidota > Bacteroidia > Bacteroidales > Bacteroidaceae > Prevotella. The sequence goes on along the minus strand of DAWDAD010000003.1, from coordinate 1,099 downwards.
GTATCGATGATATCCTTGTCATCATTCCAATAGAGGCTCTTCTCCTCGAGCAAAGCATCGAGATCATCATTGTTCAGAATGAAGGTCTTGTAAGCACGGCGCCAGAACTCGCGGTCGTATGCATAATCGGTAAGTTCCTCCTCATGATCCTTGGTCATGGAACCGTCAATATAGCTGGCATAGAGATCGCTGGAGACGATGGCAGTATAAATCTTGCGTACTGTTTCGATATCCTCTTCCCAAGAAGACTTCTTCACATCAGCCCAGTCGGCGAGCATCTTGTTCTCTTCCAACTGCACAGCAAATCTATTGTATGCGAATCTTGAAGAAGGCTCTGGAGCACCCTCACGCTGAGCACGAGCCACCTCTACCTCATAGCGCTTCTGTGCCTCCTGGGTAAGAGCTACAATGAGTTGCAACATATAGTTGTACAAGTCATACGACTTAGAAAGAGCAAACAACAGCTCCTTTTCAGCATTATCAATATTATGATTGCTGTTCTGATAGTATGCGTAGGTTAACTGCACAATCTTACGTCTTATCAAATCCCTATTAATCATTCTCTAATAATTTAAAAGATTTATTTATATAATTACCTAAAACAGTGCAAATTTACATATTTAATATATAATATGCAAGAAAATGGGCAATAATTTCTATTTTTTTAAGGTTAGGAGATGAGTTTTAGATATTTAACGGGCATTTTGGAGAAAATATCGCCCAGAAATTTGCATATTCCAAATAAAAGTAGTAATTTTGCACCCGCTTTACGAGAAACACTCGCGAGGCATGCTTCAAACAAAGCTAATCCGTGTGATGGCGAGTTAAGGCAAAATTATTTTTTTAACAACTTAATTTAGAGTAACACAAATGAAAGAGATTAATGTAACAGGTCAGAAGCGTACAGACCTTGGCAAGAAAGCTTCTAAGTCATTGCGTAAGGAAGGTTTCATCCCATGTAACCTTTATGGTGAGAAGAAGGATGCTAACGGTGCTCCTGAGGCTATGTCATTCGCAGTTCCATTCACAGAGTTGCGTAAGATTATCTACACTCCTCATGTATACGTTATCAACCTCATCATCGACGGTGAGAGCCACA
>DAWDAD010000002.1:0-124273 GCA_052356385.1 Prevotella sp. | reverse complement strand
CCTGCATATACGCCTTTTCTCTCTGGGCGTAAGCTTTCTTATCGTTTGGCATAATGTTTAAAGGATTATCATATAATAATTATTCGTTGAGGAATGCGGTGAGAGGAGAACTTGCCTCGGCACAATCGCTGATGGCTCCGAGACCTGCCTCGTAAGCACGGCGACCGCAGATTACTGCCTCCTTGAATGCCTTAGCCATTTCTACAGGGTCTCCTGCAACGGCGATGGCTGTGTTGACCAAGCAAGCGCTGGCACCCATCTCCATAGCCTCGGCTGCGTGGCTAGGCGCACCGATACCTGCATCTACTACAACTGGAACAGTAGCCTGCTCGATGATGATCTGCAGGAAGTCCTTCATTCTCAAACCCTTGTTGGTACCGATAGGTGCAGCGAGTGGCATTACGGTAGCAGCACCAGCCTCTTCGAGGTGCTTGCAGAGGGTTGGGTCTGCCTGGCAATATGGCAATACCACGAAACCGAGCTTTACCAGTTTCTCGGTAGCCTTCAGAGTCTCGATAGAGTCTGGAAGAAGGTAGCGAGGGTCTGGGTGGATTTCGAGCTTGAGCCAGTTGGTTCCGAAAGCCTCGCGAGCCATCTGTGCTGCGAATACAGCCTCCTCGGCGTTGCGCACGCCACTGGTGTTAGGAAGGAGCTGGATATTTGGGTTCTGCACGATATGAGAGAGCAGGTCGTCCTGCTTGTCTTCGAGTTCGATACGCTTCATGGCAACGGTTACCATTTCTGTTTCAGAAGCCTTGATGGCTTCAGCCATGAGCTGGTTGTTGTTGAACTTTCCTGTTCCGAGGAAGAGGCGGGAGTTGAACTCTCGTCCTGCAATTACTAATTTTTCCATTTTCTGTTATTCTTATTTTTAAATGTTTGCTTATCTGAATACCTTTATCCGCCAGGCGTTCCGACGGATTTGCAATCCGTCGTTAAAAAATGTTCGACCACTTAAACCTGGGGATTTGTAATCCCCTTATCAACCTAGTTTGCTGCGGATTTCAAATCCGCAGATCTTAAATAGGTTGGGACCTTTTTTTACGCCGGATTTCAAATCCGGCGGGACGCCTAACGGGCTTTGTCTTTTCTGGACGCCTAACGGGCTTTGTCTTTTCTGGATGCCTAGCGTTGCTTATCTGAATACCTTCATCATTTCCATGATGTCATGGGTTTCTGATGCCGGGTCCTTGGCATTGAGGATGCAGCCGCTGAGGGCGATGCCGTTAACCCCCGTCTTCATAATTTCGGGAATATCCTCCTTGGTGATGCCACCGATGGCAACGATTGGGATATCGATATTTTCTGCCTTCATCTTCTGGATGATTTTCTTATATCCTTCAAGACCGAGGATAGGGGAGAGCTTCTCCTTGGTAGTGGTGAAGCGGAACGGACCGCAACCGATGTAATCGGCACCAGCTTCATAGTGAGCCTTCACATCCTCGAAGGTATTGGCCGTACCACCGATGATGAAGTCGTCGCCCAGAATCTTGCGGGCTTCGGCAATCGGCATATCGTTCTTGCCCAGATGCACGCCGTCGGCGCCCACCTCTTTCACCAGTTCCACACGGTCGTCGATGATGAAGGTAACATTCATGATCTTGCACCATTCCTTCACCTTGTAGGCGATGGGGCGCACTTCATCATCAGAGGCATCCTTCATGCGGAGCTGAACCCATCCGCAGAGTCCCGTTATCGCCTCGTGAATGCCATCGAGATAGCTCATCTTCTCATTCTGATGAGAGATGAACTGCAGTTGAAATCTGTCTAATGATATTTTAGCCATAGTCCTCTAAACATTAAACACTAAACATTAAACATTATATCCTATCCTCCGCAGAATGCCTTTACAATCACGATGTCGGCACCCTCCTGAATCACGTGGCTTTCCCACTCGTCACGAGGTACCATCTCGTTACTGATGGCTACAGCGCAACCTGTAGCTGGAAGATCAAGTTCCTGGGCAAGTTCCTTGACGGTCTTTGCCTGAATCTCAGTTTCTTTGCTGTTGATGATAACTTTCATAATCTGTTCCTATGTTTACATTTATAAATTTACAATTGTCAACACGGGGGTATGCCTGATGAAAGCAAAGGGGTTGTAGAGAAGCAAGAGTAGGTTGCATTTATCTCTGCCTGGGTGTAAACGATCTATCATATTTCCTGCGCCAGCATTACCTGTTTCAGGTTCAATGGGTATAATCTCAGCCGATTGCTCAGCACCCCCGTGATAATTATAGATGCAAAAGTATAGATAATTTCCGAATTATCGTAGAAAAGGCGGATTATTTAATCTATATTAACGCAGAAGGTAGGTTGTATTAACACAAGAGGTATAATCTATCCCTGCCGGAAGTCTCTGTAGGTCGACAACGAAAAAAGCGTGCCGGTAAGTAAATACCAGCACGCTTCCTTTATATTTCAAGTGATTATGCGCAAGCATAACCATTACTTTTGCAAATAGCTTCGCCATAAATTGACATTGCATTCTTATAGTTTGCAATGAATGCCTTTATGACCTTCTTGATTTCTTTCAACATTGTTTTCATAATCGTTATCCTTTCTTTCTTTTTCGTTAATACTTGAGCCTCACCGGGCTCTTCTTTCATTCTCTTTCCTACAAGGGGATGGAGTAATTACTTACCCATCTCGATGTGGTTGTTAACATTGATTGCCTTAGCAATCATAATTGCTACTACTGCGAGTGCCATTACTGTTGTCATCATAATTTGTTTCCTTTCTCAATCTTTGTGGAGCCGTCGCATTTTCGGTCTCCTGTTCTACATGTTATCCTTTTACAATCTCTCTTACCTGAAACCTTCCTTCTCCTGTACTTGAGATTTCTCATCTTTTTTATATATATAAGACTTCTCATCTCGCATACTCAAGATCTCTTGTTTCATCTTTACGAGTGCAAAGGTAATGCCTTTTTTTTGAATTCGGGTAACAAATGGGTGACAAAATGATGAAAGAAAGCGATTTTTTGATACAAGTCAAATACTGGCAGTCAGCCTCTTGATGCAGGTCAACTACTGTCAGTCTCTTACTTTACATACTTCAGAATCTCCTTGCTTTTTCTGCCTTTTTTGGCAGGAAGTGGCATAAATCCCTCGGTAAGTCCCGTTTTGTCGGTCATCGCCTGGAATACGGAGGCGGCATAGCTGTCGAGTTTCAGCTTCTTCAGTTCCTCGTTGATAGCATCCTCATCATAATCGTCTGCATATAATAAGGTATGCAGGTCGTCGAGATACTTCTGTGGGATGTTCTTATGCGGCATTCTGCTCTGAATCTGCATAATCTGGGCGATGATGGCATACTGGGTCTGCTGGGCGATGGCTTCTGCCTTTCTGCGCTCGAAGTCGGCGAGGGTAGAGGCATCCGTCTCCTGCCAGTCTTCCATCGTACCTTCTTCGGTGATGAGATGACTGTAGCCGAAGTATCTGATGAGGGTGATGTGCTTGTTCCATCCGAGTTTCTCCAGATAGGCTTTCTCCAATGGGGTGGTGGCGATGATGAGGTCTGAGTGCCTGTACATCGCCTTCTGGTACATCAGGGTCTGCAGACTGCGCTTGAAATACGGATTCCGGCAGTTGCGCTCTGAGAGGTCGCCGAGTGGGCAAACGATGTAGGGGATGCCCATCTTGCGAGACATTCTGGCGAGCTGGGCACCTTGTCTTGTCCATGCTCCCAGTATCATCACGATATCAGCATCTACCAGGTTCCCGGTGATGTCGAACTTCTGCTGAAGCGCTTCGATGTAAGGAAGATACATCTTCAGCGTCTTCTTATGTTTGGAAATGAACAAATATACTTTCATCGTTATTTTAAGTTTGCTTGTTGATTCTAAAGTCCTACAGTTTATGACTGGTGAAGTCGTTCTTGTCTGCGCGCCAGTATCTTATCTTGTTGGCAAGATTTCTCCAGATGATGCCATACTCATAGAATGGCAGCTTCAGGAGCGAGATGTCATCGTCGAAATGCTTGATGGCCTTGTGGGCGATGACGGTGCGGAGAATCAGGAGCAGAAGCAGGGCGAAACCTGCAATGCCTGTCAGGATCCAGTCTTGCATCAGGATGGCGTATGCCAGGGTGACCAGCGAGGCGATGAGGCTGAGGTGAGGGAAGAGGTGATCCATTGCCATCAGCGACATCATCGACTTGGCTCTGGTCAGACTCTTGCGGGATGCCTGGAGGTAAAGGTGGGCATTGTGCCATGCCTTGTCGGTTGGTTCATCATGGATGAGCCATGCATCGCAGTCGAGTTCTACGGCAGTATCTCCGTAGGCAGCATACTTGTTGACCAGGAAGTCATATTCTCCGCGCACATACTCCAGGTTGCCCTGATAGCCCTGTTCGCGCATGAAGTCGCTCTTGCGGAAGGCTACGTTTGGCATGTGGGTGCGGTAGCCGTAGCTATGCTGGGCACGGCGGAGCAGATAGAATGCCTTGCGGATGCTGTCGAATCGGCGAACACCCTTGGTTGCTTCGTCTAAAGCTACATAGCCCAGAACCAGATGGTTAGGCTCCTGGCAGTTGCGGGTCATCGTATAGAGCCACTTGTCGTTGGATGGGGTGCAGGTAGGTTCGGTGAGGATGATCCACTCATACTTGGCAGCCTTCACGCCCAGTGTAATCTGCAGCTTCTTTCTGCTCATATAGCGGGAGCTCTCAGGGATATATGTATAATATAGGTGAGAATTCTCGGCTGCCATGCGCTTCAGATAATCCTGGGTCTCACCATCGGTGCTCTGACAAACCACGATTACCTGATAATCGGCAGGATATTTCTGCTGCAGGAACATCTGTAGATTATGCTCAAGTTCATAGAGATTGTCGTGAGCGGTGATAATCACCGAGATAGGTTCTCTAGATTCCAGGGATTCCTCCTCTTGCTTAGCTGTTTCTGCTGTAGGATCAGTTTCCTCCTCAGCAGGATTTTCCTCATTTTCTGCATTGTCAGGAAAACGCAACGAGCGCAGAAATGGATTTATCAGCGATCCGAGGATTGCCAATAATACCACTACTGCGCCTGCTATGATAGTTGTTAAACTAATTGTCATCATTTCTTTTTTTTCTCGTATTTTAAAGCTTTTGCCCTTTACCTTTCCCTTCGGCCGGTGACCGTTGGTTCAGGGCGCATTGCTAATACTGTATTAACCCAGGGTGATGCCCTGGGCTAAGTGCTTCTGCCCTTTCAGGGCGTGCTGCTCAGTGTGCTTTGCCTTTCAGGGCATGCTTTCCTTGTAGGCAGCTTTTCTTTAAAAATCTTCTGTGATATATCCCTTTGGCAACTGGCGGCAGTTATACTGGCTCGCCATAATCTCACCGTAGGCTCCGGCTGAACGGAGGGCAATGAGGTCGCCACGATGGGTCTTGTTCAGATCTATAGCCTTGGCGAATACATCGCTCGACTCGCAGATCGGACCTACTACGTCGTATGTCTCTGCAGGTTCATCGCTAGAGATGTTCTCTATCTTATGATATGCCTGATAGAGGGCAGGACGGATCAGATCGGTCATACCTGCATCTACGATGGCAAACTGCTTGGCTGTGCCCTGCTTGATATAAAGAGTCTTGGTGATGAGCGAACCCATCTGACCCACTACGGCACGTCCCAACTCGAAGTGTAACTTCTGTCCATCGCGCAACTTCAACTTTCTGGCGTATGTATCGAAGTAATCCTTGAAATCTGGGATAGGCACAAGGTTTGGATGGTTGTAATCGATACCCAAGCCACCGCCAACATTGATGTTCTTCACTACGATGTGATGAGCCTCCAACTGGTCTTGCAGCTCGTTGATGCGGTTACAGAGAGCCTCGAAGTCGCCCATGTCAAGTATCTGACTACCAATATGGAAGTGCAGACCCAGGAACTTGATGTTCTTCATTTTGGAAGCCTCCTCAATCACGCTCTCCATATCGCGCATAGCGATACCAAACTTGTTTTCAGCCAAACCTGTTGTAATGTTGGCATGGGTATGAGCACCAACGTCTGGGTTAATGCGGAAGCAAACTTGTGCAATCTTATTCTTCTTCTCGGCAAGTTCGTTGATGATTTCCAATTCCGGGATGCTCTCTACATTGAAGCAGAAGATGCCCTTGTCCAAACCAAGGTTGATTTCCCAATCACTCTTGCCTACACCGGCATACACAATCTTATTGGCAGGGAAACCTGCATTGATGGCAGCCTGAATTTCTCCTCCGCTCACACAGTCGGCACCCAAACCAGCCTGGCAGATGATGTTGAGCACTTTAGGGTTGGCATTTGCCTTTACGGCATAGTGTACCTCAAAGCCCTCGTGTTTGCCAGCCTCTGCGTTGATGGTTTTCAAGGTTTGGCGCAACACGTTGGTGTCGTAATAGTAGAACGGAGTCTGTATCTCCTGAAACTTATCTATTGGAAATGTACCTTTCATTTCGCTTATGCTTATTGTTAATATCTTACTTATAGTCAAATTAGAAAATCCAACTTATGGTTAAGTCAGAATATCCAACGAAGAGTGGACAGGAAGCATTACATTAGAATTCTTCACTCTTCACTCTTCGTTCTTCACTTACATTACTTCTCGAACAATACGTTGCTCAAGTTCTGCAGAGCCTGCTTCTTGTCTCTCTCTCTGATGAGGAATGAGATGTTGTAGTTGCTGCCACCGTAAGAAATCATACGTACCGGGATGTTCTTCATGGCATCGGTAGCGATGGTCTCGAAGCCTACGTTGCTCCAGTCCAGATCACCTACCACGCAGATGATACACATGTCTGAATCTACGGTTACAGTACCATACTTCTTCAACTCGTTGACGATATCGTTGAGGTGAGCGTCGTTATCGATACTCATGCTCACACCTACCTCTGAGGTAGCAATCATATCGATAGGAGTCTGATAGCTCTCGAAGATTTCGAATACCTTGCGGAGGAAACCTGTAGCGAGCAACATGCGGCTACTCTTGATCTTGATGGCTGTGATGTTGTCCTTGGCAGCTACAGCCTTGATCTTGCCACGTACGATGACGTTGTCGATGATGGTACCATCAGCCTTAGGATCCATGGTGTTCTTCAGACGAACTGGGATGCCGGCATACTTGGCTGGCTGAACGCAGGTAGGGTGGAGAATCTTGGCACCGAAGTAAGCCAACTCAGCAGCCTCCTCGAAGTTCAACTGGCGAACAGCCTCTGTGTGCTCTACCACACGAGGGTCGTTGTTGTGCATACCGTCGATATCTGTCCAGATCTGAATCTCGTCTGCTGGAAGAGCTGCACCGATGAGTGATGCGGTGTAGTCGCTACCACCACGCTGCAGGTTATCTACCTCGCCGTATGCATTGCGGCAGATGAAGCCCTGGGTGATGTAGATCTGATAGCCCTGGTTCTCCTCCATGATGGCTGCGAGCTTCTCCTTGATGTACTGTGGGTCTGGCTCTGCATTCTTGTCGGTGCGCATAAAATCTAATGCGCTGAGCAATACAGCCTTTACACCCTGTTCCTTCAAGTAGTTTACAACCATGTTGGTGCTCATAATCTCGCCCTGAGCCACGATGCTCTTCTCCTCGAAAGAAGTAAAGAGATCCTTGGTAAATGAACGGAGATAGTTGAACTCGCCCTGCAGGAACTCGCGTGTAGTCTTCTTCATCTCATCAGTAGAGTAGAGATCCTCCACGTGCTGCATGTATTTCTTCTCCAAATTGTTGATTACCTCGTTGGCGCCCTCTGGGTTCTTCTTGTAAAGATAGTCAGAGATCTCAACGAGAGAGTTTGTTGTACCGCTCATCGCAGACAATACGATGAAAGTTGGTTCACCTGATTCTGTAACCAAAGAGGCTACTCCCTTCATACGCTCTGGTGAGCCTACAGAAGTACCTCCGAATTTCATTACCTTCATAGTCGTAAAATTATATTAATGTTTAATTTTTATTGTTCTTTTGTTGCATTTTCCCCCTTTAATTCTCCTCGCCATCTTCTGTCAGGTCGATGTGGTTGTACTCGTTGGTCACGTCGTGGAGTAAACCATCCTTGCAGCGATATACGATGCCAGGGAACTTGTCGAGCATTGGGATGTTATGGGTTGTCATCACTACAGCTGTACCCTGCTTGGTGATATCCTTGAGCAGTCCCACGATGTTGCTGGCGGTCTCCGGGTCGAGATTTCCCGTTGGCTCATCGGCGATGATGATTTTCGGATTGTTGAGCAGGGCACGGGCGATGGCCACACGCTGCTGTTCTCCACCGGAGAGCTCGTGAGGCATCTTGTCGATTTTCTCTATCATGCCTACTTCGTTGAGCACTTCCTCGATGCGCTTGTCTCTGTCCTTCTTGTTTTTCCATTTGGTAGCCTTGAGCACGAACTCGAAGTTCTTGCGCACGCTGCGGTCGTGGAGCAACTGGAAGTCCTGGAAGATGATGCCCAGTTCCTTGCGCAGGGCTGGAATGTCCTTGCGTCGGATGGTCTTGAGGTCTCTGCCAAGGATTTCTGCCTTGTCGGTCTCACCCTCCACGAGGTCAAGCTCGCAGTAGAGGGTCTTCAGGAGTGAACTCTTTCCCGAGCCCACTTTTCCGATAAGATAAGCGAACTCTCCTTCATCCACATGGAAGTTGATGCCCTTGAGCACGCACTTGTCGGCTTGGTATATGCTGACGTTTTGATAATCTATTAACATCCTAATTTTTTCTCCTTTATTTAATGTATTTGAAAGCTTTTGCCCTTTCAGGGCGTATTGCCAATATCTTTTTATACCCAGGGTGTTGCCCTGGGCTAGGGGCTTCTGCCCTTTCAGGGCGAGCTGCTGCAAGATAGCCTTGAGCTAGATATATTATTTCATTTCTCCTTTGCTCTTTGCAACGCGGCGCTTCTTGTCCCATTCCGGGTCGTGTCGCATTTGGAGCTCCTTTACTACATCCTCGATTCGCAAGCCCTTGCTGGTGAGCAGTACGATGAGATGGTAGAGCAGGTCGGAACTCTCGTAGATGAGCTTGTCGTCGGTTCCGTTTGTAGCTTCGATAACCGTCTCAATGGCTTCTTCTCCAACCTTTTGCGCCATCTTGTTGACGCCTTTCTTGAAGAGACTGGTGGTGTAGCTGCCCTCAGGCATCTCCTCGTGGCGCTTGTCGATGAAGTCCTGCAACTCAGAGAGGAAGAGGATAGGGTTCAGCGTATTTTCCTCAGCCCAGCAGGTATCGGTGCCTTTGTGGCAGGTAGGACCATCTGGATGAACCTTTACCAGGAAGGTATCGTTGTCGCAGTCTATCTGAATGCTTACCAGATTAAGGAAGTTTCCTGAGGTCTCTCCCTTGGTCCAAAGACAGTTGCGAGAACGGCTCCAGAAAGTAACCTTCTTGGTTTGGATGGTTTTATCGTATGCTTCCTTGTTCATGAATCCCAGCATCAGGACATTCTTGGTTACGGCGTCCTGGATGATGGCAGGAACAAGTCCGCCCATTTTTTCAAAATCTATTTCCATTTTATCTTTACAATTTAATTGTTTGCTTACTCCATTGTCAATTCCGCCCTATCATAGGGGATTTATCTATCCTTAAGGAAAAATATATTTTCCCTTAAGGGTATTATTATTTTCCCTTAAGGGTAAAAATATCTAGCCTTAAGGCTCCGGTTTATAACCTGACGTTGATGCCTTCTTTTCGGAGGTAATTTTTCAGGTCAGGTATGGCGATTTCACCGAAGTGGAAGACACTGGCTGCCAGTGCTGCATCTGCCTTTCCCAGGGTGAAGGCATCACGGAAATGTTCCATCTTGCCAGCTCCACCCGATGCAATGATAGGAATGCTTACTTCCTCTGCAAGGCGGGCGAGGGCTTCATTGGCAAAGCCTTGCTTCACACCGTCGTGGTCCATACTGGTGAAGAGAATCTCGCCGGCACCACGGTCGGCAACTTCTCTAGCCCAATCAAACAGACCGAGTTCTACTCGCTCTCTTCCGCCCTTCACGTAGCAATGCCAGCCGTCGGGATCGAGACGGGCATCGATGGCGCAGACGCAGACCTGTGAGCCGTAATGGTTGGCTATCTCGTTGATGAGCTCCGGATGCCGGATGGCTGCACTGTTGATACTAACCTTGTCGGCGCCTGCATTGAGGAGTCGATCTACATCCTTCAGCTCGTTGATGCCGCCACCCACGGTAAATGGGATATTGATTTCGGCAGCTACGCGAGTTACCATATCTGTAAAGGTCTTGCGCTCTTCGAAGCTAGCTGTGATGTCAAGGAATACGAGTTCATCGGCACCTGCATCGCTATAGGCCTTGCCCAGTTCTACCGGGTCGCCTGCGCTTCTCAGGTTCACGAAGTTCGTTCCCTTCACGGTCTCTCCGTTTTTCACGTCAAGACAAGGGACGATTCGCTTTGCCAAACCTTTGTTACTTTGAACTTTGACCATTGAACTTTGAACTTTATGATTACTTAACTCCTAACTTTTCTACATCAATCTTACCCTCGTAGAATGCCTTGCCGAAGACTACTGCTGGGATGCCGGCAGCTTGCAGAGCCTCAATGTCTTCATTGCAGCTCACTCCGCCCGAGGCGATGAGGTGAAGCTGAGGGTAGGCTGCCATTACCTCTTTATATAGTTCGATGGCAGGACCCTGCAGGGTGCCATCCTTGCTGATTTCTGTGCAGAGCACATAGCGCACACCCTTGTCGATGTATTTCTTGAGGAAGGGGAGGAGGTCTTCTGATGAATCCTCTTTCCATCCATTGATAGAAATCTTGCCGTTTCTTACATCGGCTCCGAGGATAAGTTTGTCGGCACCATATTTATCTATCCACTCCATAAAGAGGTCGGGATTGGTAACGGCGATGCTGCCTACGGTTACCATACTGGCTCCTGCAGCGAATGCCTTCTCGATGTCTTCCCCGGTCTTGATTCCGCCTCCGAAATCTACAGTCAGATTCGTTTCGGTGGTAATCGCCTTCAGTACAGCATCATTTACGATGTGTTTCGACTTGGCTCCGTCCAGATCCACTACGTGGAGTCGCTTGAATCCCAGCTTCTCGAAGTCTTTGGCTACTTCAGCCGGATTGTCGTTATAGACCTTCTTCTGGTCGTAATCGCCTTTTGTCAGACGAACGCACTGGCCATTTATCAAGTCGATGGCAGGAATTAATTCTATCATATTTCTTTTATTGCTATTTTATTTCCAGGAAGTTCTTTAAAATCTGTTCTCCTACCTTTCCGCTCTTTTCAGGATGGAACTGGCAGGTATAGAAGTTGTCTTTGTGGAGCGATGCGCTGTAAGGCAGAATGTAATCAGCCTTGGCGATGGTCTCCTCGCAGAGTGGCACATAGTAGCTGTGTACGAAATAAGAGTAGGGATGCTGCAGGGCTTCTCCCATAGCTGCATCTGCTGCATCGGCTCTGTTTCCGAATCCCTTGTAAAGCTCCGTCTTCAGATCGTATATCTCGTTCCATCCCATAGCTGGTACCTTGTCTTCGTGCTTCTGCGGCTGGAATCGCTTCACATCCACATCGAAGATGCCGATGCAATCTACATCGCCTTCTTCCGAATGTCGGCACAAGAGCTGCTGTCCCACGCAAATGCCCAATACGGGTTGCTTGAGATTCTTGATCACCTGATCCAGCTGGTGAGCCTTGAGATATTCCATGGCTTCCCTTGCCTGACCCTGACCTGGAAACAGTACGCGGTCTGCCTTCTGGAGCATTTCGGCATCATCAGTGAGTACTGGTTCTATGCCCAAACGCTTCATGGCGTTGACTACGGAATAGATATTTCCGGCATTGTATTTTACGATTGCTACATCCATAACCTAACGTAATTCTTCTGTTTTTTTGTACGTATCGGGAGTATTGGTCCCACGTATTGCTAATTTCTGTTGCAAAGGTACACATTTTCTTTCAATCTAACGAAAATATTAGCAAAAAGATTACTATATCGCTATGATTTCTTGCAGAAAGTAAGAATAATTGGTATATTTATACGTGTTTATCAGTAAAAAAGGGTTAGAGTAAGATTTTTCCTACTCTAACCCTTGGTTTTATTTCAACTTGTTATTTTCCCGTTATTCCTCCTCGCTGTCTGCCGTGCGGAGGATGATGCTGGTGGCTCCGATGGTGAAGAGGGTGCCGTCTTCGATGACACGGCGCTCACGGTCGCCCAGGATTTCGTTATCTACGAAGGTGCCGGTGTAGCTAGGACCATCGCGCAGCACATATTTCAATTTTCCTTTCTTGTCGCGGCTTACATTGATTACGCAGTGGTTCATATCTACACTCGGATCTACGGTCTCGATAGGGCAGTTGATGCCACTGTTCTTCATATATCTTCCGATGACGTTGTCGCCCATCTGCAAAGGGATGACCTGCTTGTAGGCGAATACGTTTTCGATAACAACGATGGAGCCTACGCCATTCTCATTGGCATTTTCATCAATCTGTTCTTCCTTGCGGGTTTCGCGGAGTTTGGAAACGCCCATACGGATGCCAAACTGCTTGTTGCAATTAGGACAAACGAAGACCAGACTCTGGCCTGCCTCGTATTTGGTTTCGTCGAACGTGATGAAATTATCGCATTTAGGGCAACGTACTCTTTTCATATCTATTTTTTTTCTTGATTTCTTTCTATATAATAATAATGTATACTACTCCTTTACCTTTGTAATCCAGCCATCTGTGAAAGCCTCGTTGGTATGGAGTCGGTTGAGGGTGTTATATGCCTCGCTCTCAGAGCGGTAGTTGCCATAAATCACCTTTACGTTGTTGTCGGTAATCAGAACTCTTGCCTCTTTGAAGCCCTTGCCCTGCAAGTGTTCCACATAACTGGCTGCATTGCGTTTGGTCACGCGGCTTGCCAATACGATGCTGTAATAAGAGGCAGTTGGAGTAGTAATCTCTTTATCCTGTGCCATTGCCGGAGTTTTTTCTGCCTTGTCGGTAGGAGTGGTCTCCATCAGCTTCGCTTCATCAGTAGGGAGCAGCAGTTCATTGCTTTTTACCGGAGTCATCTCTTTAGGCATGATGCGGGTAAGCATCCCCGTGTCAATCTGGCTCTTCTCGATAGTAGGACTTCCGAGTGGAGTAGAGATGGTGAAGAAGGCGATGAGGGCGATGCAGGCTGCTGCCATGTTGCGCAGCCAGCTCTTCTTGATGCTGATGAATTCTGCCTTTTCCTCTTCTTCCTCTTCTTCTTCTGCGATGAATACCGAATTGTTGGCAGGAGCAGCAGGTGCTTCTGCCTCGTTTTTAACTGGCTGTTCATCCTTGGCAAGATTTACAGTCATAGCCACGTTTTGATTCTCGTTCTGCTGTTTACCGTTGTCAATCTGTGCGATAGGAAGCATATCGAAACCGCCCAAACCATAGAAGTCTGGAGTAAGAATGCCTGCCTCGCATGGCTCGAAACTGATGTTGCCATCTTCGTTGAGGAAGAGCATACCGATATTTTCTATTTCGAATTTACCTTCGTTTTCCAATGATTGTCTGATTTCAACTACCTCATCCTCAATACGGCGCAATGCCTCAGGGTAGCTGATATCGTAAGTCTCCACGTACGAGAGTGCGAGGAGGGAATCGTTCATCGTGAGCTGCGGATTGAATCCTACAGTTCTCAGCGGTGGCAAAAACATATTGTCTCTGCCATCGTAACGTGCATCTACATGATGAGCCATGAATCCACCAAAGCCTGGTACGATTACACAATCGTTGCTCAAGAGTAGAATTTCTATATGTCGGTTAATTTCTATCACGTCTAAATGTTTATCTTCTTTTTCTGAATATCTTTTGCAAAGGTACGGCTTTTTTGGGAATTGGACAACTATTTTAAGGGAAATTTTCGTAAGGAGTGATAAAAAGTTTAATTTGTTTTGTCATATCGCCAAAAAGTATTACCTTTGCCACTAAAAAATAGAACAGTATAGCAATGGAATATACAGAGACCGAAATAGAAGGAGTGTGGGTCATACAGCCAAAAGTGTTTGATGATGCTAGAGGCTACTTTTTCGAGGCTTGGAAACAGGCTGAGTTTGATGCCCACATTGGTTATCATGTTGAGTTTGTGCAAGACAATGAGTCTATGTCGAGTAGAGGCGTGCTTCGAGGCCTTCATTATCAGAAGGGCGAAAGTTCGCAGGCTAAACTGGTGCGTGTCATCAAGGGTAAGGTCCTGGATGTTGCGGTAGATTTGCGTAAAGACAGCAAGACCTTCGGCAAGTATGTAATGGTGGAACTGAGCGGGGAGAATAAGTTGCAGTTCTTCATTCCTCGTGGCTTTGCGCATGGTTTCCTCGTGCTCAGCGACGAGGCAATCTTTACCTATAAAGTAGATAACTCTTATGCTCCTCAAGCTGAGGCAAGTATCCGCTGGAATGATGAAACCATTGGTATCAAGTGGCCTATTGAGGGCGAAAATGTATTGCTCTCAGAAAAAGACCTCAATAAGGCGCTGTCTTTTGAGGAGGCTGAGTATTTTGAGTAAGATATCGTGAAAAGATGAAACAAGTTATTAACATATTGTTGTGCGCAAGCCTCCTGGCGGCGATGGCCAGCTGCGGACAGAAATCTGCGGGTAAGGATTCTGCCGGAGTAAAGGAGGATACTGCTGCCAAGAAAATGCTCCAGGGCATCTGGTTGGATGGCGATGATGAAGATAATGTTGTCTTTCGCGTGAAGGGTGACACCATCTACTATCCTGATTCTACCAGCCAACCGGTATATTTCTATATTGCTGGCGATACGCTGGTGATGAAGGGTGCCAATACAACTAAATACCCGATTATCAAGCAGGCTGCTCATATCTTCCAGTTCAAGGTGCTGAATGGCGATATCATGAAACTCGTCAAGACCGACGATGCTTCTTATCTGCAGCAGTTCCTGCATCAGCAGCCTGTGGTTCTCAATCAGAATACGCTCATCAAGAGAGATTCTGTGGTGTATGCGGGCGATGAGAAGCTGCATCTCTATGTGCAGGTGAACCCTACTACCTATAAGGTATTCAAGAGTTCATACAATGATGATGGCGTAGAGGTGGATAATGTCTATTACGACAACATCGTGAATGTGAATATCTACCGGGGAGCCAGCAGAATTTTCGGCCGTGACTTCCGCAAGGAGGATTTCGATGGACAGGTTCCTCATGAGTTCCTCAAGCAGGCGATTTTGAGTGATATCGTACTGAAAAAGGTGGATACCGATGGGCTTCATTATAGAGTGGTTTTGGCTATGCCGGACAGCAGTATGAGCTATCAGGTGGAAATCATCATCTCGCTCGAAGGCAAAATGAAAATCAAGAAGAGCTAGGATGCACGCCCTGAAAGGGCAGAAGCTCCTAGCCCAGGGCAACGCCCTGGGTATTCGGATGAATATAAAAGTTCGCCCTGAAAGGGCAAAAGCTTTGGATGTTGGAAGCTTTTGCCCTTTCAGGGCGTTTTCTTTGTTGGATAGCTAACCCAGGGTGTTGCCCTGGGCTAGGGGCTTTTGCCCTTTCAGGGCGTCCTTAAGCCACGTTTAAAACTCTATTTTAATTAAAGAATCCCAGCAGGGCGCCGGCGGCTACGGCGGAACCGATAACACCTGCAACATTCGGACCCATGGCGTGCATGAGCAGGAAGTTGTGGCGGTCGTACTCCAAACCGAGGTTGTTGCTGATGCGGGCACTCATAGGCACGGCACTCACACCGGCATTTCCGATCAGTGGGTTCAGCTTCTTGCCCTTTGGCAGGAAGAGGTTCATCAGTTTCACAAAGAGGATACCGCTGGCTGAAGCGATGATGAATGCCAGGGCACCGAGGGCGAAGATCTTGATGGTGTTCAGGGTGAGAAACTCAGATGCCTGGGTAGAACAGCCTACTGTCAAGCCGAGCAGCATCACCACGATGTCATTCAGACTGCTGCCTGCTGTCTTGGCAAGTCTAGTCGTCTTTCCACTTTCCTTCAGGAGATTTCCGAAGAAAAGCATACCGAGCAATGGCAGACCTGATGGCACGATGAAGGTGGTGAGCAGCAAACCGACGATAGGGAAGAGAATCTTCTCTGTCTGTGATACCTGACGTGCTGGCTTCATCTTGATGATGCGCTCTTCCTTGGTGGTGAGCAGACGCATCAATGGAGGCTGAATCACTGGCACCAAAGCCATATAGGAATAGGCACAAACGGCGATGGCTCCCATCAGGTTAGGACTTAACTTACTGCTCAGGAAGATGGCGGTAGGTCCGTCGGCACCACCTATGATGGCAATACCGGCTGCCTGGTTCGGTTCGAACCCCAGAGCCAGTGCTATCATGTAGGCACCGAAGATGCCAAACTGGGCAGCTGCACCGATTAATATCAGCTTCGGATTGGATATTAATGCCGAAAAATCGGTCATCGCTCCGATGCCCAGGAATACGAGTGGGGGATACCAGCCCTGTTTTACGCCCTGATAGAAGATATTCAACACCGAGTTATCTTCGTATAGGCCTATTTCGAGTCCGGCATCAGCACGGAAGGGGATGTTGCCCAGGATGATGCCCAGTCCGATGGGCACCAGGAGAAGTGGTTCGAAATCCTTCTTGATGGCAAGCCAGATGCAGATAACTCCTATCACGATCATGGCGAGGTTCCCTGCCGTGGCGTTTGCAAAGCCCGTATAGGTCAGGAACTCATTGAAGTTTTGTATGATGAAATCCATAAGCTATCTATTTAATGGTTACTAACGTATCTCCTTCCATCACGGCATCGCCTTTATTAACGTTGATGCTGGTGATGGTTCCGGAAGTCTCTGCCTCGATGTTGTTCTGCATCTTCATGGCTTCGAGAATCACGACGGTATCGCCTGCGTTAACCTTGTCACCCACCTTCACCTTGATTTCGTTGATGGTGCCAGGCAGAGGGGCTACCACTGGTTTGCCGGTAGCTGCCTTTCCTGCATCTCCTGTTTGACCGCTGCTTGCTGCGGATTGCAAATCCGCAGATGCCTTTGCGCTCTGAGGGGCTAATGATGAGCTGCTAGCTCCTTCGTTAGCTGTCCCTCCCAACTTCACTTTCTGCTTGCCAGCCTTTACTGGCTGCTTCATTTCTACCTCAAATGGGATGCCATTCACGGTTACATTGGCGATGTTGCCTTCTATATCCTGGATCTCGACTTCGTAATCGACTCCTTTCACTGTATATTGATACTTAGCCATAGTTTCTGTTATTTAGAATTATTGATATTATTGAATTTCGGAGCATTCCATCTTGTCTGTTTAGGCTTGATGGTAATGATGCCGGATTCTACATCATGTACATCCTCCAGGTATTCCTTGAGGGCGAGCGAGATGACCGCCATGTAGATTTCCTTGTCGATACCCTTGGTCTTCAGACCATCCTTCAGCAGGATATTGGTCTTATGACTCAGGTCTTGCGTTACTTCAATGGTCTTCTTGCCGGTCTTATATAATAAGGTGGCATGCTTCTCGGTGGCACGGGCGATGCGCTGCTTGTGTTTCATGTAGGCTCCGAATGCCCAAAATACGACGAAGAGGAGGGCGAGACATGAAAATACGATGCCCATTGAAAGCACGGAGATGCCGATGCCGTATGGATCCTGCTTCTTCAGAAGCTGTGCCTTGCTCAGACCTACGTGTTGTGGCAGATAGCCCGGGGTGATGGCTCCAGCTATGGCTTTCTCCCATGTCTTGAAATCCTGGCTCAGTTCGTAGCTCTCGTCGGCTGCCAATACAGGTACGCTTACGGAGTCTATCAAGTCTACGGCATTTCCGTCATAGAGGGCTATCCAGTTGGACTTCTTCTCTTGTAGAATCAGATTGAGGTGGAAAGGACCTATGTTGGAAGAATCCTTTGCCTTCCAGAACTGCCCGTTCCAGCCGTCCTTGTACCAGGAACTGCTGTCGAAGATGACGATGCTTTTCTTGCCGCCCAGTGTGGTTCGGGGCTCGTTGTTCGGCAAGGGGCACATCAGTTGTCGGCGTGCTTCGGGCGATAGATTCTTGTTGAGAACCCGTCGGTCGGTGGTTAGGAACATACCGCGTACGTTATACGTGGTAAAGGAGGAATTGCTCAATTCCACCCATGGTTTGTGCTGACCGTACTCATCTACGAGGTTGGTACGGTTGTGGGTCATCACCTCCGTAATACGGATGCTCTTGGCTCCCTGGCTCCAAGCGGGCAAGGATGCGATGACTAGCATGGTTATCAAAAATCCCAATTTCTTCATACGCATATCAACGTTTTAGAAGTTTTCATTTTTAAGAAAATCACATTAGGTTTTCTTGTCTGTTGTTTTAATGCGTCAAAGTTACGAATAATTTGTGAAAAGGCAACAAAAAAGGTGCACAATTTTTTATCTTTGTGCACCTCTTTTATAATTTATAACTATTACTAGTTGTTTTGTTAACTTTTGTAAGCGTTTATGCTCCGCAGAAGAACAGCACCACGATCTGGGCTGTAAAGATACGGAGGAACATACTCAATGGATATACGGTAGAGTAACCTACGGCTGGAGCCTCCTTAGAGCATGATGCGTTGGCATAAGCCAGGGCAGGAGGGTCGGTATAAGTACCGGCAAGCATACCCATGATGGTGAAGTAGTTGAACTTGAACTTCAATCTGGCGATGGTACCCACGATGAGGATAGGAATGATGGTGATGAGGAAACCGCATCCCACATACTTCAATCCGTCGCCCTGAACCACTGTGTCCCAGAATCCGGCACCAGCCTTGATTCCCACACTCGCCAGGAAGAGTACCAGTCCTATCTCTCGCAGCATCATGTTGGCGGAGGTAGTGGTATAGGTAACCAGCTTCATGCGATAACCGAAACGGCCGATGAGGATGGCGATGATGAGCGGACCACCTGCGATACCCAGCTTCAATGGCACTGGCATGCCAGGGATAGCGAATGGGAGAGAACCGAAGATGATACCCACCATGATACCGATGAAGATGGTAGCGATGTTAGGCGCATCGAGGCGCTTTACAGAGTTACCCATGATTTCAGCCACACGGTTTACATTCTCCTCAGGACCTACTACCATCACGCGGTCGCCCACGTGGAAGTGGTGGTTACGGCCTGCGAAGAGATCCATACCCTGACGGGAAATACGGGTCACGTTCACACCATATACACTGGAGAAGTGCATCTTACCAAGGGTCTTACCGTTCATCTCAGGACGGGTTACGATGATTCTTCTGGATACGAAATGCTGAACCTCATCCTTCTCGCGGTCCCACTCTGCATCAATCTCAGGACCGATGAAAGCCTTGATGGCCTCTGCATCAGCCTCAGCACAAACCACGAGCAGCTCATCGCCTACCTCAAATGTAGTCTTGCTGTTAGGGATGCTTACCTCTCCGTTATGGAGGAGTCTTGAGCAGACGATGTCTCGGTTCAAGAACTCAGAAACCTCTCTCAGTGTTCTACCTGCGATGTAGGCATTCTCCACGCGCAGGTGCATATTGTGAGGTTTTGCATGAGGGTTGGCAGCTTCCTCCTCGTTGAGCTGCTCTTCTTCTGCAGCCATATCCACGCGGGTGATGTACTTGATGAGGATGGTAGCACCAATGATTCCAACCACACCCAGAGGATAGGCACAGGCATAACCATTGGCGATGCTAGGAGCACCGTTAGGGAAAACACTGAGCAATGCCTCGTTGGCAGCACCAAGACCTGGGGTGTTGGTAACCGCACCATAGAGGGTACCCACCATCATAGGCAGGTTCTGTGGGTTGCTGGTGTCGAAGAAGAGGTAATAGCATCCGAACATCACGAGGATGTTGAGCAGGATAGCTGTGGCAGAAAGTAAGTTCAGCGTCACACCACCTTTCTTGAAACTCTCGAAGAAGCCAGGACCCACCTGCATACCAATCATGAAGACAAAGAGTATCAATCCGAAGTCTTGCACGAAGGTAAGGATTTCCTTAGGGCCCGTGAAGCCCACGTGGCCGGCCAGGATACCTGCGAAGAGCACGAAGGTAACACCCAGCGAGATGCCACCGATCTTGATCTTTCCCAGATACACACCAACAGCAATCACGATTGCGTAGAGTAGGGCGATGTGAGCCACCGACTCTGTGTTGGTGAAAAGATTAATAATCCAATCCATTAATTTCTTTTAAATTTTCGGTTTTAATAATATATTGAATAAAGGGAATACTGTATCGTGATTATTAAGGCAGGGTATCTTATATTGAAAAATTCGAGGACATCCACGGATGGGATGCCCCCGAACTCAATTTATATAGAAACCTATTGATTACTTCTCAATAGCTGCTACACCTGGCAATACCTTACCCTCGATAGCCTCGAGAAGAGCACCACCACCTGTAGAGATATAAGATACCTGATCTGCCAAACCGAACTTGTTGATACAAGCTACAGAGTCGCCACCACCGATGAGTGAGAATGCACCTTCCTTAGTAGCCTCAGCGATTGCGTCAGCGATAGCCTTAGAACCACCAGCGAAGTTGTCGAACTCGAATACACCTGCAGGACCGTTCCAGAGGATTGTCTTAGCACCCTTGATAGCTGCAGCGAAAGCCTTGCGAGTCTCAGGACCTGCGTCCATACCCTCCCAGCCGTCAGGGATGTTGTTAGATGGGCAAACCTGGGTATTGCAGTCGTTCTTGAAGTCGTCACCGCAGATAGAGTCTGTGCCGAGTACGAGGTTTACACCGTTCTCCTTAGCCTTCTTGATTACGTCGAGAGCTACATCGAGCTTGTCATCCTCGCAGATAGACATACCGATCTTGCCGCCGAGAGCCTTAGAGAATGTATAAGTCATACCACCGCAGAGAATCAGGTTGTCAACCTTAGTCAACAAGTTCTCGATGATACCGATCTTGGTAGAAACCTTAGAACCACCCATGATAGCTGTGAATGGGCGCTTGATGTTGCCGAGAACTGCGTCAACAGCCTTTACCTCTTTCTCCATCAGGAAACCGAGCATCTTGTGATCCTTGTCGAAAGAATCTGCGATGACAGCTGTAGAAGCGTGCTTGCGGTGAGCTGTACCGAATGCGTCCATTACATATACGTCAGCGTAAGAAGCCAACTTAGCAGCGAACTTCTTCTGACGCTCCTTCATCTCAGCCTTAGCAGCGTCGAACTCAGGAGTACCCTTCTCTACACCTACTGGCTTGCCTTCCTCTTCAGGATAGAAACGAAGGTTCTCGAGCAAGAGAGCCTCACCTGGCTTCAAGGCAGCAGCCTCAGCATCAGCGTTACCGCAGTCCTTAGCAAACTTAACCTCTACACCGAGAGCGTCTGATACGTTCTTAACAATCTGAGAGAGTGAAAGCTCTGGCTTAACCTTGCCCTTTGGCTTACCCATGTGGCTCATCATGATGAGCGCACCACCGTCTGCGAGTACCTTCTTCAAAGTAGGGAGGGCACCGCGGATACGAGTGTCGTCTGTTACATTACCATTCTCATCCAATGGCACGTTGAAATCAACGCGTACGATTGCCTTGTGACCAGCAAAGTTAAAATTCTCAATTTTCATTTTACCTAAATTTTTATATTAGTATTATGTTATTAACCCTGTTTACTGCTGAAACGACCTTTGCCCTACGACTAGTGAGCTTATCAGGCTCCTATGTGCATACTATAAAATAGGAGTGGTGTCGGGTCGTAACAAACTCTTTCCGTAGGCAAAAGTAACAAAAATAATCGGTACTACCAAATCTTTCTGCTACGATTTAAAGATTTTTTGTGGTAGATAAGCTTTTTTGCCATATCTACTTTGCAAAACGATGGTTATAAAATGTAAAAATGGTTACTTTTTTAGTGTTTAAAGAAAAAAAACTGTACCTTTGCCGACAAATTCAATCGTTATGGCAAAAGATAAAATAGCATACGTTTGCAGCAACTGCGGGCAGGAAAGTGCCAAGTGGATGGGTAAATGCCCTAGCTGCGGACAATGGAATACTTTTAAGGAGATACGCATTGCGGCTGATTCGGGATCGCAGGCGGCTAAAAGCGCTGGCATGACCATGAGGCATGGCGGGGCTGCTACCATGTTTGGTGGGCAACACTCCGACGCGGATGCCAAGCCGATGAATCTGAAGGATATTTCGGCTGTGGATGAGCCGCGTATCGATATGATGGACGAGGAGCTGAACCGCGTACTGGGTGGCGGTATGGTGCCGGGAAGCATCACCCTGCTGGGCGGTGAACCGGGCATCGGAAAGAGTACCCTTACGCTGCAGACCATCCTGAATATGAAACATAGAAGGGTGCTGTATGTGAGCGGTGAGGAGAGTGCTCATCAGATTAAGCTGAGAGCTGACAGACTGGCGAAGGGACAGGCTATGCTGAAGAATGGTTCAACTGGAGATGCTGCTTCGGCAGATGGAAATCCACCGGAGAATGCCTTCGATCATATTACGATTCTCTGTGAAACACAGTTAGAGAAAATCTTTTCCCATATTCAGCAAGTAGCTCCAGAACTGATAGTTATTGATTCTATTCAAACCATTGCTACAGAGAGTGTGGATAGTTCTCCGGGATCGGTTTCACAGGTGCGTGAATGCGCAGCATCGCTCCTGAGATTTGCCAAGACCAGCGGTATCCCTGTTATCCTGATCGGACATATTAATAAGGAGGGAACCCTGGCTGGTCCGAAGATTCTGGAGCATATTGTGGATACCGTCATTCAGTTTGAGGGTGATCAGCATTATATGTACCGCATCCTGCGAAGCATCAAGAACCGATTCGGAAGCACTTCGGAACTCGGCATCTATGAGATGCTGCAGGGAGGATTGAGACAGGTGAGCAATCCGTCGGAACTGCTCCTTACGGAAGACCACGACGGATTGTCGGGTGTTGCCATCAGTGCTGCCATTGAGGGTGTACGCCCGTTCCTGGTGGAAACGCAGGCTCTGGTGAGCACGGCGGCATACGGAACTCCCCAGCGCTCGGCAACGGGTTTCGACCAGCGAAGACTGAATATGCTCCTTGCAGTGATGGAGAAGCGAGTGGGCTTCAAGCTGATGGCGAAAGATGTGTTTCTGAACATTGCGGGAGGCTTGCGAGTGACGGACCCTGCGATGGACCTGAGTGTACTGGTAGCGGTATTGAGCAGCAATGTGGATACAGCGATAGAGCAGGGCTGGTGTATGTGTGGCGAGGTAGGACTCAGTGGCGAGGTTCGTCCGGTGAGCCGTATCGAGCAGCGCATCGCTGAGGCAGAGAAGCTCGGATTCCAGCATATCATCATTCCGAAATATAATTATCATGGTTTCGACCATAAGAAATATCAGATAGAGATTCATCCCGTAAGGAAGGTGGAAGAGGCGTTTCGCTGCCTGTTCGGGTGAAGATCTCACGCAGATTTCGCGGATTACGCAGATTTTAGTGTATAGTCTGAATTTATAAATATAATCTGATTTTATAAATATTAAGTTCAAAGTAAATGAAGGATTCAGTAATTATTGTGAGCGGCGGTATGGACAGTATTACCCTGCTCTATGACAAGAAGGACGAGATAGCCCTGGGTATCAGTTTCAATTATGGCAGTAACCACAACGAGCGGGAGATTCCTTTCGCCAAGATGCACTGCGAGCGACTGGGCATCAAGCATATCACCATTGATCTGGGATTCATGCATCAGTATTTCAAGAGTTCTCTCCTGGAAGGTGCCGATGCCATCCCTGAGGGACATTATGCCGATGACAATATGAAATCTACCGTGGTGCCTTTCCGTAATGGTATCATGCTGAGTATCGCCATCGGTATCGCTGAGAGCAACAATCTGAAGAAGGTGCTCATCGCCAATCACGGCGGCGACCACACTATCTATCCGGACTGTCGCCCTGAATTTATCAAGGCAATCGATGAGGCTGCCGAGGCTGGCACCTTCGTAGATGTTCGCGTGGTGGCTCCTTACACCAACATCACCAAGGGTGAGATTGCAGCTATCGGCAAGAAACTGGGCATTGACTATGCCGAGACCTGGAGCTGCTACAAGGGTGGCGAGAAGCACTGTGGAAAGTGCGGTACCTGCGTGGAACGCAAGGAAGCCCTGGCTGAGGCAGGTATCGAAGATACTACGGAGTATGAGGATTAATTTCAAAATGGAAAAAACAAAGATATAAGAAGATACAATGAAGAAAATGATTTTGAGTGCAGCCTTGGTGCTGGCATCGACAGCTGCAATGGCTCAGAAGAGCAACTTTCAGGTAAAAGTGGATTTGAAGAACTTTGCTACCGATTCTGTAATCGTGTTCAAAGGCCGTGATGTGAAGATGGATACCATCTTGGTTAGAAATGGTAAGTTTACCTATTCTGATAATCTTACCAAGGTGTCAAACCGTGCTTTCCTGACACCGAAGACCTATCGTGGTTTGGAACGAAAGATGTTCAACTTCCCTTGCGTGCCAGACGAGAAGGCTGAGATAAAGGGTGATTTCGCTACCCGTTTCGATATTGCCGGTAGCAAGTTCTACCAGCAGTATCATGAGGTTGATTTGATGATGGAGTCTGCCGAGAAGGATTTGAAGGAGTATTCTGAATCTCTGGATGCTCGCACGAAGAATGGTGAAGACCGTGAGACCATCATGAATGAGTATGAGAAAAAAATGCCTGCTTTGCTGAAGACTAGAACGGAGAAAATCTTTGCTTTCGTCAAGCAGAACCCTGATAACGAGGCATGTGCCACACTTTTCGAGAAGATGGATGATTACGACCAGATGAAGGAACTTCTAGGCTTACTCTCTGAGAATGTGAAGAATGGAAGAATGAAGGCCTATTATCAGTATTTTATTGATATGGCTAAGAAGCGTGCAGAGGCTGATGAGAAGGCTAAGAAGTTGCAGGCTTCCGGTATAGATGCTCCTGACTTCACCTTGAACGACATCAATGGCAAGCCATTCTCTCTTTCCAGTCTTCGTGGCAAGTATGTTGTCATCGACTTCTGGGGTTCATGGTGCGGTTGGTGCATCAAGGGTATGCCTAAGATGAAGGAGTACTACGAGAAGTATAAGGGTAAGTTCGAGATCCTGGGTGTTGATTGCAACGATACCGAGGCTAAATGGAAGGCTGCCGTTGAGAAGCATCAGTTGCCATGGATTCACGTATATAATCCAAAAGGCGGCGATCTTCTGGATAAGTATGGTATCCAGGGTTTCCCTACCAAGATTGTTGTGGGTCCTGACGGCAAGATCGTAAAGACCATCGTGGGTGAGGATCCTGCATTCTACACCTTGCTCGATGAGGTTTTGGGTAAGTAATTCTAATTAGCAAAGCGCCCTGAAAGAGCAAAAGCATAGTAGATTTAATGCTTTTGCCCTTTCAGGGCGCTTCTGTTATACTCTATGTTTACCCAGGGTGTTGCCCTGGGCTAGGTGCTTCTAGGCTTTCAGCCCGTGTGGGGCCAATCTATATCATATTTTATATATGGTATTTCCTTTGATAGTTTCTCTTTGATTTTACCGGTGCTCCATTGAAGGAGTCGGCACCTCTTCCGATGTGCGGACCACGGCTGCCGCCCCGATAGCTCTCGTGGAAGCTGGCTCCACCGCAGTACTCGCTCCAGCGGGCACGGATTCTATCTACATAATCTGCCGTCTCTGTACCTCGCATATAACCATATTTCACCACTGGGTCGCCATAATAGGCGGGTTGGGTAAGGCGCAGCACGTATTCTCTTACATGTCCCCAGTTCTGTGGGTTGCCACCATGTTTCCTGGTCAGTGCCATTGCATCACGGATATGGTGAAAACCACCATTATAGGCAGCCAGGGCGAAGAGCGCACGCTGTGCCGGATCGCCTACATCCGAGAAATGTCCCTGGAGTTCTGCCATGTATCTGGCTGCTGCTGCCACATTCGCCTCTGCATCGTGAATGGCACTCATCGGTAATCCCAGGTGGGCAGCGGTAGATGGCATGATCTGCATCAGTCCGCAGGCTCCAGCCCATGATTTGGCATTCGGGTCGAAGCAACTCTCCTGGTAACACTGTGCAGCCATCAGGCGCCAGTCCATACGTGCCGTTCCGCTGTATCTCATAAAGAGATGGTCGTAGCGGGAGATGACTCCCTTGGAACGGTTGAGGAAAGGAGAATAGACATGTCGGCGGATGCTTGCCGTAGAGAGCAGGAAGGACTCTTCCTTTTTCACCTCGGCTATCAGTTTTGGCTTGAACCATCCGTTCAGTGTATCGGCGAGACTCTTGTTGCCGCCAACTACCGCCCACTGCGTCTTGCCTTTATCAGGCGTTACGCCGCAGAAAAGTAAATTGATAGTCTTGCTATCTCCGGAAACAGATTTTGCTGCCGTTTTGTTCTTTCCTGCCGATGACTTTTCACCTTTTAATATATGACGGGGCAGGGGAACGGCGATGATGTCGCCTTCTCCCTTCTGGAGTTTCTGAATCATCTCGGTAGTGTCCTTGCATTCCTCCACTCTCAACGATACACCAATCTGCTGGGCAAACTTCTCGCAGAGCAGGTACTGCAGACCCATTCCGTGGTTGTGGTAATCATAATAGGTGGTAGGACCATTCACTGTAAGCATGATCAGCTCGCCATTGTCCTGGATATCCGACAGCGACAAACCCCGTTGCTGAGCCTGAGCGCCAGCATCGCCATCTGCTGCGTTTTCGTCAGATTCCTCTTCGTCAGAACCGTCCATAGATTCCACTTCGCCCACGGGAGTTCCCCAGGGAGTGAGTTCCTGTTGCGGTTTCTTGTCAGCGCAACTGGCAAGCAAAAACAGCGAATATAATGTGTATAAATATAATTTTTTTCTCATTGCGACTGCAAAAGTACAAAAAAAAAGCATATAAGTGCGAAATTATTTGCATATTCTAACAATATGCAGTATGTGCTTTCTTTCGACTTGTTATTCAAATACTTACGCCTTTTGTGATAATCGATTTGCACGAAATTTGCACGTTTTACGTTTTTTAACGTTACTTTATGGTGATACAACAGCGCACTCTATACCATCCTCTAATATCAGAGACATCAACGGAAAAGTCTGCAAAATTAGGGTTCACCGAGCGGCAGATAATCTTTGTATCATCGCCCTTTGCTTGGAATACATTCTTAACGATAGCACCATTAACGGTGTCGAGAACATAAGTGTTGCCCCATTCAATGAAAGCCTTCTCGTTAATCTTCTGCACAAGAACCTTACTTCCGCTTGGGTACTCTGGTGACATACTATCGCCCGTAACTGTGATTGCCATCGAAATATTCTCAATAGGAGAAATCATCATTTCGCAATCGTGCTGCTGTATCTGATACTCAAAATTATTTGGAGTGCCACCTTGCGCAGCAACAGGAAGAAGGGGTACTTTATAAAATTTACCTTCCTCTTGTAGCTTATCATTGTTAGTCATAAAACCTTCGCCCGTTTCAAGCCAATCTGCATTAATATCTGGGAATACCTCTGAGACGGCTCTTTTTGTTTTCAATGATAATTTATCTGTATTGTAGAAATGACTGATGCTCACACCAATCTTCTCCTGAAACTGAGCCATTGACATTCCTTTGTGCTCAGCTACCTTTTTTGCTCTTTCCAATAGTGTACTCATACGTTTTATATTAATTATTATTAAAATATTAATAGAAAATAATAGTTTCTCGAATTTTTTTATTAATTTTGCGGTGTAATTACAAAGCACCGATATATTTCGGTTGCAAAGATAGTGATTTTATATTAATTTCTATATAAATTTATAGTTAAATATGGTTATTAAATCTCAAAAAGAGAAAGAGAGCTTGGTAGTTCAATCTGTAGAGAACTACATGAAGCAGGGTCTCAAGAAGTCTGAGGCTGTGCGGCGTACAATGAGTGACTTCAAATATGCGTGTGAGGCTAGCATCTATGGAATCCTCAAACGCAATAAAAAGAAAGGAGGTAACGATGATAAACGAACCGCCTGATGTGAAGCCGAAAGGCAAATATTCTATCAAGGAGACTGCTGAAAAGCTAGGTGTTAGTGCAACGACTATCTACCGCTATATTAAAAGTGGATTCCTTAATAGAACTGTAAGACCGAATGGGCAAGTAGCTATCGCAGGGTCAGAGATTACTCGATTTTGGGGTGGCGAGTATATATAATATATAATAAGGTGTAAATATGGAAAAGGAGATACAAGAAGCAATCACATTATTAGAATCCCAAGGTTACGAGGTAATACCTCCGCAATCTGTCTCTATCATTAATGATGAGTTCGAGAGTTGGTGGAAGATGTATGGTAAGTGTGTCGGCAAGCAGAAATGCTTAAAGAAGTGGATGCACATGACTAAAAAGGATAGAGCCGCTTGTATGGCAGCTACGCCACGATATGTTGCATCAATCACTCAGAAGGTGTATCAGAAGCACCCTCTAACTTATCTTAATTCCCGTGCCTGGGAGGATGAAATATATTCTGAGTATGACGAAGTACAGCAACAGCAGCAGCGAACAGAGCTTAATTTCGCAAGAACAGCAGCAGCGGTCTTTAACGCTGATTAATTTCGAAGAGTGGGTAGAAACCAATTATCCTTTAATCAGTGAGCGAAAAGAGCCAGTATCTTCACTAACTTCTGCTCTTAAAGATCCCAATACATTAGCATCTTTAGATAATGATTATGGAGAAGGGTTCGCTCTAAAATGGGTGAAAGCTCAATTATTAGATACATTTAGACTTCTTGGTGCTGGAAATTCGGTAAATAGCCTACAAGTTGTCTTTATGGCAAGGCGTATTAGGAATATCTACTATTATCTATCTCCAAGCGAACTTACCTACTTTTTTGAATCACTTGTAGGTGGGGGGTATGGAAAGATATATGTAGGTAATACTATCAATCCTCAGAACCTTATGGAGGCATTGCAAAAATTTGATACTGAAAGAGTGCAAATACTATCACAGATAGAGAACGATGCTAACAAAGAGCGAAAGAAAGATGCAAGAACTGACCTTAGCATCGTTAATGCTATATGTAGCAAATTAAGCAAAGAACTTGCGAAATCACTCATTGGTTCTAAGGCTGGTCACGAATATAAACCGTTTAACGCTAATAAAAAATACAACAATGAAAATTGAAATCAAGTCAATGACCTTACAGAACTTCAAGAAGGTTCGGGGTCAAGAAATTAACTTTAGCCACAATATGATTATTAGTGGCGCAAATAAGGTAGGTAAGACAACTATCTATGATGCCTATCTTTGGGCAATCTTCGGCGTTATAAGCAAGAAGAATGCCACCGTACAACCTCTTGATATTAATAATGATGTTATTCATCATCTTGAAACCTCTGTCACAGTAGTACTTAACTATAATGATGAGCGAGAGATTAAGGTACAGCGTATTCTTTCTGAGAATTGGAAAAATAAGGGTACAGCAGATGAGAAGTTGCAAAGTACTACACAGGAGCGACTTATCGATGACGTTCCTCTTTCACAGAAAGATTTCAACGCCAAACTTGAAGAACTTTGTCCGCTCAATAAATGGCTCGTACTGTCTAATATCAACATCTTTATGTCCTATAAGGTTGATGACCGCCGTAAAATGCTTATGTCGCTGGCAGGCAAAATCAATGAGGAAGAATTGATGAAGCCTTATCCTATTGTGTATAAGGGCGTAATTAAAGAGAAGAAAGAACTCTCCGATATGCTTACACAGCAGAAGGCAACAAAGAAGAAAGCGGAAGAGGAGTTGGATTTGATACCTGCAAAGGTTCAGGCACAAGAGGCTCTAAGAGTTGATGCCGATTTTACTGCTCTCAAAGCACAGAAAGCAAAGATTGATGCTGATATTGCTGCTATAGATGCGGCATTGGAGGGCACGACTGAGAAAGACCCTGCTATGGAAGATTACCTCAATAAATTGCAAGCGCATAACGTTAAGGTTGCGAATGCACAGAAGGTTTGGCAAGATGCTAAGATTAAGGCGATTGATGAGCTTACGAAGAAGATTTCTACGGCTTCAACGAAACTCAATGACGCAAAATCTGCATATACTACAAATATGGAGACCAATAAGAAGAATAAGGTTTCCTTGGCAGAGGTCACTATTAATTTCAATAACAAGATTAAAGAGTGGAATAATGCTAACGAAAAGAAATTTAACCATAAGCAAACAGATGTTTGTCCAGTTTGTGGTCGTCCTTATACGGACGAAATGAAGGCAAAGGAGTATGATAACGCTGTTGCTGAGTTCAATAAGAATAAGTCTGAAGAACTCACGAAAATACAGAATGAGGCTGCTCAGATTAAGCAACAGATAACTGTCCTCAAAGGTAATATCAATACCTATGAGCAGATTACTAAGGCACAAGATGAGGATAAGGTAAAGAATGCCCAATCTGAGTATCAGAAGTTAATTGACGAGCGCACAGAGAAGCAGAACCAAACTTGGGAAGCTGCTGCGGAAAAGGTAGTCTTTGATAAAGACCTCGCCGATATTGAAGCAAGTAAGCCTGTTGCGAAAGTTGATGCTACAATCGAAGAGAATAAGGAGAAAAAGAAGACCCTTACTTCTCAGCGTGATGAGTTAGTTAATCAAATCGCAGGTGAGGAGACCAACAAGCGTATTGATACAGAGAAGGAAAAGCTCAATAATCGCTCTGTTGAGTTATCTCAGATTATTGCTGATTGTGGTGAAGTTATCAGCCAAATCAAAGCTTATAAGAAGGCAAAGATTAATCTTGTTGAGCAGAAGGTAAATTCATACTTCTCACTCATTCGTTGGAAGTTCTATGAGCAGAATAAGATCAATGACGATGAGAAGGAAATCTGTACCGCTATTGATAAGGATGGTATTGACTACGATAATACGAATGATGGAACTGTTATTGATATGGGTGTTGATATTATCAGCGGTATATCTAAGGCTTCAAACATCTTCGTACCTCTGTTCGTTGACCGCAAAGAATCGGCAGAGCATATCGTTCCCGTTGAGCAGCAGATTATCTACTTGCAATGTATCTACGGTCAGCCTTTGGAGATTAAATCAGTTTAAAATATAAATATAGAAATCATGGAAGAAACAAAAGAATTGGCTGTAGTACAGCCACAGAAAGGTATTAACATCTTTGGCTCTATTGAAGGTTTTGAAGCAGGGCAGAGAATCGCAAAGGTATTTGCTCAATCTTCATTTGTACCTGATGCCTACAAGGGAAACATTGGTAACTGTTTGATTGGTCTTAATATGGCTATTCGCATGAATGCTGACCCTTTGATGGTTTTACAGAACCTTGTAGCTGTTCATGGTACTCCTACCTTTGAAGCAAAGTTTGCTATTGCTTGCTTTAACGCAACGGGCAAATACTCAACGCTTAGTTATGCGGAAGTTGGCGAAAGAGGCAAGGATAATTGGGGTATGTACGCTTACGCCATAGAGTTAAAAACAGGAGAGGTAAAGAAAGGTCCTGTCGTAACAATTCAGATGGCAAAGGATGAAGGTTGGTATTCCCGTAATCCTAAATGGAAGAATATCCCAGAATTGATGCTTCGTTATCGTTCTGCTTCTTGGTTTATCAGAACGACCGACCCAGGTATAATGATGGGCTTTCAGACGAAAGATGAGGCAGAAGATGCCGATTATGAAGAGATTCCTGTTACTAACACTTCTGTTGAGCAGCTTTCTGCCGAAGAGAAGCTCGCACAAGCTCAGCAGCAAGAGGAACAGCAAGCCAATTCACAGTCGCTTGATATGAATAATGGCGAGAATAAGGAGGAAAATAAGGCTGCTGATAATACCCCAAGTGATGAGCAGAAAACCGCTCAGACCGCAGAAAATGCGGCTCAAACCAAGCCTAAGGCTCAGCCGATGGGTAAACAGGAAATGCCTGATATATTTAAGCAGCAGTAAAATAACGGATAGGAGAGAGAGGAATCTCTCTCCTATATATAATAAGGTATAGAATATGCAATTAGTTACATTAGGTAGTGGAAGCTCTGGTAATGGGTATATCCTACAGAATGATGATGAAGCACTTATCATAGAATGTGGAATGCCCTTAAAAGATGCCGTAGAAGCACTTGGAGGAAATCTCAAAAAGGTTGTCGGTTGCTTGATTACTCATAGCCACGGCGACCACGCAGGGTTTATTCGTCAGTATGCACGACCTTTCAATATCTTTGCAACCAAAGGTACTTTGGAAGAAAAGAAGATTAAGGAAGGTGAATTTCATTATAATGCCATACCGATGCTTAAAGAGCTTCGCATTGGTAACTTCGTTATAAAGGCTTTCGATACAGTTCACGACACCAAAGAGCCTTGCGGCTTTATTATTTATCATCCAGATATGGGAGATATGCTTTTCCTTACGGATAGCCATCATATAAAGTATAAGCTGTCTTTTCCACTTGACTATATCCTTATCGAATGCAATCACATGGATTCGTTGGTTGATAAGAGTGTGAGAGAGGGCATTATTCCCAAGAAGATTGGCATTAGAGCGAAAGCTACCCACATGAGCTTGGAAAGATGTCTGAACTGCTTGAAAGAGAATAAACTAGAAAGAACGAAAGCGATTATTCTTATTCACATGAGTGCAAATAATGGCGATGCCGTATTATTCTCTTCTGAGGTAGCGAAAGCAACTGGTAAGGCGGTTCACGTTGCGAAGAAAGGATTCTTATTGGAGTTGATGAAATGAAAACTCTTGAAGAAATATCGTATTTGCATATCATAGAGCAACTACAAGAAGAAGTTAGATTGCTTACAGAGGAAAATAAGTTATTGCGTGAATCTATAAAATGTTATTTTAATGAAAGTAGAAGATAAAGAGTCACCTTGTTGCGGTAATTGCATTTCATTTACAGAAGAAGATGTTCTCGGTGGAGGTTTTTGCTGCGATAAAGAAGAAGGCACAGTTTGTTGGGAATGGTGTAATAAACATAAATACAGATAATTATGGTAATAGAAGGAAAACAAGTTAAAGAATGGGTAGAACGTGCCTATAACAATGCCGTGAAACACGGATGGCACGAAGAGAAGAAGCCTACGGCACACTGGGTTATGATGATTAGCACAGAGGTTACGGAAGCCGTTCAAGCTGACCGCAACGGGCGTTGGATGGACGACCTTGATAAAAGTGGGCTTGATTGCGTTATCGCTAACGACCATCACGGAGGTTTGTTTGAAAAATTCTATGGCGAACATATTGAGGGAACAGTTGAAAGTGAATTAGCGGATATCTGCATCCGTATATTCGACCTTATGGGGCTGAAAAATGTGAAGTGTAGAACTAAATATATAACCTATGACGAAAATGTAGAACTCTGCGAAACAAGAGATTTTACAGTTAATGCGTATTTCATTTCAAGAGGTATATTAAATTTTGTTACCTCGAATACACCTTTGCGCTGTGAAATTTATTTTAATAATATAATCGTTGCTACCTTTGAATGGGCAGAATCACTAGGTATCGACCTTGTACAGCACATTAATCTAAAGATGCGCTATAATGAGACCCGTGAGTATCATCACGGAGGCAAGAAATACTAAAAAAAATAAGGCGGCTTCTCTTCACGAGTAACCGCCTTTGTTATCCTAACAATCTTATAACCAAAAAAAACTAAAACCTATAAGTATCTGTAACTATTGAAAATGTCTTATCTTTTTCTATTTTTATATATTGCCAAGAATATCATACCTACCATGAAGAGAAGCACGAATACCGCCGTAACCTTACCTAATCGGTAGAATGTAGCATCTATTTTATTCATCGGCTTCTCTATATACACAGGGTATGGAACAGAATCTTGTTTAGCTTTATCTAAGGAATCGATTTTGAGTCGATACTTGCTTAGACTATCCTTATATGATTTATAATAAGAAATACTATCTCTGAGCTTCTGTACGAATACCTCTGTATAGTTATGGCTCTCGTAGTGATATTTGGCTTGTCTGAGAATATTACCATCTTTATCAACCATTGTAGAAGTGCTATCTCTAATATGGTTTGTTTCTGACTTGCTATTTTCTTTTAGCTCACTTTGAGTCCTCTGATAGAGTTCAAAGGTCGCTGAAAGTCTAGCATTAAATATCGAATCCCAATGTGACTGCTTATCGCTGATATAAGTCTGTCGGGTAACCACCTTCGGGGTAGCCGTACACCCGATAACTATCTGCGTCATAAGAAACAGAAGCATTGAAATTGATAAACAATAAAACAAATCTTTAATCCATTTCATAAGCTTATAATATATTAAAGGCTTTCAAAGCTCTCTTCCAATATTTGGTTCTGCTCGGCAAGCCGTTTGTTCCACCATTGATTTTTTTTGTAACCGCTTTAATATCATTCTTATCAGCTACGGCATTCAATCCTCTTACTAACCAATACCACATACCGCTTTTTACTGCTCCTTTCGGTTTCTCCAAGAGCTTTGGCTCTGCTACAACATCACCTTTGCAGTACTTTGAGTTCGTGTAAGCTTGGTAGTTCGCTTTTCCTGTTAAATGCAAGAAGCCACGACCTTTATATCTGTAGCCGTCACCCTTCTGAGTATTGCCCAACATCTTTGCGAGCTTACCAACCTCGTATTTATGACAGTAGTCAGCATTTCCGATTTCTCGTATATGTACTAACTCTGCGGTTTCGTGAGCCACTTGTGCAAGGAAATGTGCCATGCGAAGTGGAGTATTGATATTGAAAGCATCTGCGTAATCGTTGATATAAGGAAGATATATATCAATCCTATCTCCAGCATTCGGCATGATGATTTCCATCTGTTTTCTTGTTACTTTCATCCTTTATCCTCCGTTGCTTTAAATCCTTCTTCTAAGGCATCACCAACGCCTTCACTCTTAGATTTTGCAAGAGCTACGACAAAGGCTTTAATGAAACCCATTATTGTCTTCTTCTCTACTGATACGCCACGAACAAATAAGAAATGTCCTAGTATGCTTGGGATTTCTATTCTTACCGCAATAAATGCAGTAACAACCCAGCCACCCCAAATATAATCAATATCAAGCTGCGGCAATAAAGCTCTACCAAGAGATACACCTACCATTATATAGATAAGGTAGTCCACAAATTTATTTGCAGTTCTGCGCCTTGCCCGTGATGCTCTGAACTCATATCTATCAGCAAGGAGAGGGCTCTTGCTTTCTAAAGCATTTTTATGTCGAAGGCTACTTTCTTCACAACCAAAGCGATAGTCAGCAATGATAAGTAGAACGATGGCAATAAGCATCCATCGGGTATCGAGTAACATACAACTCAATTCATCCCCGAATAGCATCATCCCTGCCGCTCTTGTACCCGTATTTCCTACTTGTCCTACCATATTTTGTTTTTGATGCAAAGATAACTTTTAAAATCGAAAGACAGAAGAAAATAGATAATCGGGTGTAAACAAATAAAGAGGAACTTATCAAAAGCTCCTCTTTATGAGTGATTCAAACTGTATATCTACTTCAAAAAGTATTCTCTTATATTATATACGCCATCCTTATCTTTCAGTAGGTCAAGGGCTAACTTGTAAGCGTATTTTACAAGTTCATCCTCATTTATATCAGAAAGAGATTTCTCGCCCTTTATTGCAACTATGGTCTCCCCGTGGTCGCTTATCACCTGATTCATTGCTATATACAGCGCATAATCATTGTAATATGGCTTATCCTCCATACATAAGCCCAATTTTTCCATTTCGTCCAACCATCCTTGCATATTCCAGGTTGCTTCGGGATTCATCTTACCGATAATATCCAACGCCTCCTTCTTGGTGAGATAGTTCTTCCACTTTATTGCGCAAAGCTTATCAAGATACTCTTGCGCCAACTCTGGGTGCTTTGCTGCCATATCCTTCATCATGCAACGCATTGTGTTGCCGAATATGTGCATATACTTCACGTTGGTTGATGAAGCCATCATTCCATACAGCTCATCAAACTTACTCATAATCTCTTTTGCTTCCATATTGTCTTGTATTTATATATGTGATTATTCTGCTGTTATCAGACTTTTCAACTCCTCAAAGTCAGTTTTTGTAAAGCTGATACTCTTCTTGCTACCGAACAATATTGTCGTTATAATATTATCAGGCAAATCAATAGACAAAGTACCGCCATCAATGCGACCTTTGACAAAGCCGAAATCAAATTCGTAGTTGCTTATATTCTCCAACATCTGCATGAGGTCTGAGAATATGGTATCAGCATCTATGTTTCCGTTTTCATCGGCAATGAATAGGGTAGCGTTGTCAATACTCTTGCCCCAACTATCTTTATTCTTTGCAATGATATTGTGCGAAGCTCGCTTCATGTACACTGAAGGGATAGCCAATGCAGGGTTCTCCTTCACCATATCACTTATTCTTGCGTCTGCCCACAAATCCAATGATGTAAGCAATTTCTCTTTAAGTTCTGTTACGTTCATTTCTTAGTTTCTCCTTTCTTAGCTTGATTCTGACCGTTAATCATTGCGAGATAATCCTTGTATGCCATATCTGGATAATTGGTGAGGTAGTCATCAAGCAAGGCTCGCTTCTGTTCCTCCTCCTTAGCCATCTCCTTCTTTAGCTTTGTTACGATGGATAGGTGATGCTTCAAAGCCTCCTTGCCTTGCTCTGTCTGCTCTATACGAGGTCGGATAATGCGTAGTTCCTCATCTTGCACAAGCTTAGATACGTACTGCAAACTCTCCACGTATTCTTGGTTTTGTATCAAGAACTGCTTCTGAGTATCTGTAAAACTATCCTCTATCTTATCTATCTCATCGAAGAGTGGAGTAGAAGATACCTGCGCTTGCATATTGATAGATGCTCGCTTCTGCTGTATTGCCTCATACATCTTCTGTAGCTCGGCATCCATCATTTGCGGCTGCTGCTGATTTGTGCCCATATCAAGCAAAGGGCTGTTTCCAAAATTCATCATAATCAATATCTTTAAGTTGGTGATATATTATAGAGAGGTGAGAGGGCATCCACCAACGAGGGCAAACACCCCTCACCAACTCATTTCTTCTTAGTCCGTCTTACGGTCTTTGCCTTGCTACGCACCAGTGCTGGGCGTTGTGGTGGTTGTAGTGCCGCAGTTGCAGCCGCTGTAACTACCGAATCCCTGGAGTACTGGAGTGTTCGGGAGCATCAACTGCCCACGCAAGCAATTGCAGGTCTTCTCGTTCACGTAAGCCATCATCAGCTTCTCCTTGTAAGGAGTGAGGGCTTCCATAACGGCTACCTTCTTGTCAAGGTCGCAATACTTTGCTTGCAACGTGTCATACTGGTCTCTCTGATTCTTGTACAGACCGAAATCCGCATCAATCTGAGACTTGTAAAGACCGAACTCTGCCTCCATTGCACGGCGGTTCTCAGCGTTGATAGCCTCTGTAGCACCCTTATACATAGAGAACTTCTCTGCGATGTCAGTCTCACGCATAGCGTAGAACTTGTTAGCGGTGTCGAGCTTCAAACCGAACATGTCGGTAAGCAGCTTAACCTCATCAGCGCATTCCTTCTCCATCACCTGCAAGGCGGTTGGCTGATTTGAGCTTGAGTTAGCTCCGTAAGTGTTGATGTTTACGTTCTCAGGCATATTGCTGCCGAGTGAACCAAATACGCTGCGGTTGTTACCGCCAAGCAACCAAGCACCAGCACCGAGTGCTGTGCCGATGATACCAAGGGTAAGACCAGCATTGCCTGTTGCCTTAGAAGCATAATCATCGTGCTTCTTTCCCTCTTCGTAGATTTTCTTCTCTACGACCTTTGCATCTGTCATTTCCATGATACAATCTTTTTAAGTTATCCTTATATTAACTAACACTATTGTAACGTTACGGATGCAAAGGTACGAAGAATCGTGGAGGGCAAACATAACTCTATCACACTTTCTTTTAGTGGCTGATTATCAGAGATTTAAAGTGATAGTAGGTAGTATCATTTTGAGCCAATATATATTTTTGAAGAAATA
Source organism: Prevotella sp. (assembly GCA_052356385.1). Taxonomy (GTDB): domain Bacteria; phylum Bacteroidota; class Bacteroidia; order Bacteroidales; family Bacteroidaceae; genus Prevotella. Next base: position 86,479 of record DAWDAD010000002.1, on the reverse strand, counting down.
TTGTATATAATTTCTCCGAAATATTGTATTTTTAAATCCACGAAATCTGGGAAGTCAGAGTGACAGTTGCAAAAATTGCAACAGTCACTCACGCAAACTGAAACAAAAAAAAGAGAGGCAATCACTTACCTCTCTTTAACTTATAAGAAATGTTCAAAGTACAGATACAATCCTACCCCGAACCACATTATCAATATCATAGTTGATGATGTCACCCAAGACAGAAAGAACTTATCTATCGTCTTATACTTATAGGAAAGATACAGGTATGCAATGAACGTGCAGTTGATGATTACCAGTATCGCTACTATAATCAAAGTACAAAACATATAATCCATACTCATATATACTCGCTTATCCGTGCTGCGATAGGGCTTATACGTTATGATTTTCTCTTACTCTTAATGAAGTGCAGAATATCCCACTTCTTCCAATATCGGGTATGCCCTCGTTTCTTACACTCTCCGTTTGGTATATCGCCCCTCGCCACCATCCTGTTCAATGTTGCATCAGAAACGTGCAGTTTCTCCTTGACTTCCTCGGTGCTCATCATAGGATTGAGCATATCTGGAATGATGTCACACAATCTATCCAGGTCATCGTCACTCATTCCGCAAGCGGTGACCTTCTCACCATTTCTCTGCTGCTCGTCTGCCTTAAAGCAAGCATCACTCAGCGACTTCAAAGCCGTGCCGAGCAACTTATAATTTAGTATCTTTCCCATAATCACGCACAGATTTTACGTCCTAACTTACTTCGACTGATAAACAAATCCACAAAAGAGTACAGATAGAATATTGCCGTTACCACCATGACAGTGAAGCAGGAATCTATCATATCTTGAGTTGTGTACCAACTCCAGTGTACGATATGCGCAGCGTTGACTCCAAAAAAGTAGAAAAACGGAATGCGGTATCTCCAACATAAGAAAAAGAACCTACTTGCTAATATCAACACCATCGGTAAAATATAAACCATAAAGTAAATGAAGAGATAGCAGGGGAAATTCTCATTGTTTGTTATGAACATTTCACGAGGATGCTGGCTAAAATCCCACATTCCGTAGGCATGAAAGCACATAATAATTATTGGAACATACTTGCAGAACCATCTGAAAAATTTCAGAATCCTCCTGCTATACCGATTTCCATGCCGCATCAGCAAATCCATAACCTCGCTGACGTCCTTGTCTTGCAACCACTTTAATAGGTTTTCTTTATCTTCTTTGTTCATAAGCTTATTTTTTTAGACCATTGTTTTGTTGATTTTTAAGTTTCTTTCGCAAAGATATGCATTTCCTAACAAAAGCGGTTGATTTTTAGTTGATTTTTGTGTTAAACTTTATAAAAAGTAACAATCCGTAAGTTTATTGCTACTTTCTAGTTACCTCTTTCTCATTTTTCGGTAACGGAAGCATTGTGCTTTCAGATTAATTTTGTATCTTTGCGGCAGAAATTAAAACATTAAGATTATGAATATTAAAAAGATTTGATACTTATAGGGGTGTAGCCGTGGACAAAAACGGGACGAAGGGTGATGTTGCCGTGGGGCTTGTTGATGTCAAGTATGTATAGAAGCCAAGTGAAGGCTCTGAAGCTTACGAGTTGTATAAGCGGATAGAGAAGGGTGAGGTGATAGGGGTTGTCTTCTATTACACAAGGGAGATTTCTGGAATGGATGCTATCACCCAAGCTGCACTGGTAACAACGGCTGATTTCGAGAGGATGATAACTACAACGAAGGGTTGCCGTTTTGTAGGGAATAAGATATATGGTTTGCCGATGGGTAATGAGGTGTTTTCGCTGGAGGGTGCTCATCTGAGTAGTTTTAAGGTGTGTTGATAAAAAGCCGTAACGCTGAGTTTTCTTGGCGCTATGGCGGCTCTCCTATTTCTATATTAATCCTTCCGTCTTTCATATAGATTTCGACTTCTGCTCCTTTGTCAAGAAGCAGACTTATTTCCTTCTCGGTCGGGATTCTCTCTAGTGTTCTTCTTTTTATCTGATTCATAGTAATTATCCATTAGAAAATCGAAATCCTTGCTATTGTGTTTCTTTAGCTTCTTTCGATTAATTATATCTCTCTTGTATTTATTCTTGATACAGACACATTCATAATGACCTTTAATATAAAGGTGTTTATAGAATTTCAAATCCATTTCCAGCATAATGCCCTTTCTGATATCATAGCTATCACAATGTTTCATCAATCCTAGATAGCTGTTGATAGAACAAACGTAGTGCTGCAATTCCTCTATAGTGTAACTATCAGGTAATGTGTTCATGTGATGCACCAGTTGTTTAAAGTTGCTTACTATGCGATTACTAGAATAAATTCTATCACGCTTCACCACCATACCAGTAAACTTGATACCTTTATATACAGATTGCAGTTCTATCTTTCTAGGGTGCAAGGTAACGCCTATATTGGCAAGGTATTCCCTTATCTTAGGGATAGAAGCTAACAATACCCGTTTATCTTGATGAATCAAGAAGAAATCATCCACGTATCTTCCGTGGTGATAGATATGTAGAATTATCTCAAGCATCCAATCAAAATCATTGAGCCAAAAGTTTGCGTCATGTTGACTTGTAAGGTTGCCGATAGGGAGACCGTGGTTTTCCTCTGCTCCTCGTAAAGTTTTGCCTTTCGGCACTTTTGCCATAGTCTCTTCGGAAGAGCGTTTGATACAGTTCTTTGTCGGGTCATTCTTTATCGTGACACGAGACAAGTAGCGCAGGTCTTCTATATCATCTCCTTTGTAATTGTCTAAAATAAACGCATCTACTTTGTCTGCAAGTTCTTCTCTAGGAATACTCATAAAGAAGCCTTTCATATCGCATTTCAGATACCAACACGGCTTAGTGAAGTTCTCAGAACATTCTTTAATATCTGCCGCAAGCTGCCTTACCCCATATAGCTGACCCTTACCGCATCGACAGTTGTATGTTCTGTCGCTAAAAACTCCCTCAAATAGCGGTTCTAATCGCAGGGCAATATAATGATGAATAACTCTATCACGAAAATTGGCGGCAAAGACCTCTCGATAGACAGGTCGGGAGACAACAAAGGTAACGGATGGCATCGGCTCGTAAGTCCTTGAGTTTATCCTTTCAACCAAGTCCGTTATATTTTCAAATAGGTATGTTTCAAACCTTATCGCATCTGGTGATGATGCTTTACCTTTACGGCAGTCTTCGTAGGCTGCTATAATACATTCTGCCTTTACCATTACTATTATCTCCCTAACTCTCCTAACTAGTGCTGTAACAGGACGAACCCGATTTGAATTGTCGACCTTACCGTTGTTGTTCCGATTGCCATTGTCGAAATTCAGATTCCACGCATTCGTGCCCGAATTCTCAACACACGACCAGTAATTCGTCCGCTATTTTCTCGCTCTTTATTATACATCTTAGCTGCTTCGCTACACCGAACAAATGATGATACGACTTGACAGCAGCGAGACCATTATTTATGGAGAATCACATTCTATAATAAGCCTTAACCTAATTATACTCTAGCTTTATTCAAAGCAGGACTAACCTTTCTTTGAATTTCCCCAAGCTGTAGCCTGCCTACCGATGATGGTTGTCAATCTACAAATATCTGCCGCTTGCTTCTCTGAGAATAGTTTTCTCTTGAAGCAAAGGCGAAGGATTGTTTTAAGAAGTTCGAATTTGACACGAAACCCCATCATATACTGATGTCTGTTATCCGCATACATATTCGCTAGCTGAATATACTCGAAAAGTTCAAGAGAAACGCTTGTCATTTTCTCACCTAAATCGTAACGATACATTCTCGGAAAACCAACCTTCATAGCCGTGAGCTTATCGACCAACTCAAAAGTGTCCTTATATATCTGTAAATCCTTCGCTAATGCCATAGATATCCTGACTTATTGCCACTAATTATTCGTGATATTGTTATTATTTATGTGCCTGTAATTTCCCACCTCTCAACCTTGCTTGCCCGACCTGCGGTCGGAAAGAGGTAAAGGGGTGAAGAGATAAAATGATTAAAATGCTGTAACAGGACGAACCCGAACTGAATTGTCGACCTTACCGTTGCTGAGCCGATTGCCAGCGTCGAAACTCAGAAGCCACGCATTCGTGCCCGAATTCTCAACACACGACCAGTAACCCGTCCGCTGGAGCAAATCTGCTTGCTGCTTTCCTGCGTTCTTGATACGCTGCAAGGCAAGATTGATGGTTTCGAAATGAGAGCGGATAATTTCGAGTTCTCCAGTAGCAGGAAGATACCAAGACTTGGCGGGAATACTAACGTCTCCACCTGGGTCACCTGTATGCGACTTAGAATAGTTGTAACAGTAAGCTACTGCGTACGTCTGAGGGGAATCGTTCTTGTAATAACTGCTCGCCATAATAGCGGCTGTTCTAGTTTTGCCATCGAGGAGACTCCAATCGCTTGATTTCTGATATCCGACTGAACTATCATTCTGCACGCTTCCCCATTTCATTGCAGCACTAGGCTCTGTTAAGGCAATACCAATACGTGTGCTACCGTGCTGAACTACGACAGCATCAGCATCTGCCTTACTAATACCGATGCTGGTAGTCTGCCACGCATCGCATCGCATGTAAGTACCCCACGACTCTTTCTGAATCTTGCCGATATACACACCGTCCTGCAAGGAACGGAGATTCTGTTCAAGATAAGCCTTCATGCTAGCCGCTGAAGCATTTGTGATGGCTTGCCCGTTAGCAGACAGCCAATCGCTGATTTTTCTAGTTTTTATAGCCATAATATTATGTATTTAAATGATGTTATTACTTATTTTTTCTCATCTGCTGATACCACATTGCTGATAGCGTTGTTCACTGCATCGATGAAGCAGGGAGCGGTAGTTCGCTCAACGAGTTCCTTGATGATTTTCACCTCGTCATCGGTGTACTCGGTGTCATCGTTGCCGTTCCACATCTTCACGGCAAGAGCCTGTCCTGCCAGCCCTAATCCTGCCCCCTGCGAATAGATGATGTTCGCAATCTGCTTGCGAGCGTTCACAACCTGACACCGATTCTTGTCGAGTGTCATAAATACTTCCAAGTGTTCTAAATTTATCTTCATAATCAATTATATTTTATTATCTTGTTGCGTAACTTACAATCCACTGGATTCCGTTATACCATATCCAGCTAACCTGACCTCTAGTATCAGAGTACCACGTTGTTGCTGAGCTTGTGTTACGAGTGTCATATATGTTTATGTCCGATGATATATTTACCCGACCTCCCCTCTGTATGATGGTATAGCATTGTCCATATTTCGGGGAAGATGGCAACGTGAGAGTGATGGTTGAGGAATTGTAGCACTCCACCGTGTGATTATACTCCGTAAGTTCATAGCTTGCTGCAATCCTTACAAAGGATGGTCTAAGACCAATTACGTCTCCGCCTCGTATAACGATAGCGTGATTACCCTCGTAAGCATTCGTCACATCAAAACTTTCAGTCTGCCCAGTCCATTGAGTGAACAAATCTAATGCAGTACACATATTTCCACTATCTACAGGGTCACTAGGAGCAACATCACCTGCTTTTACTCTTACCTGAATACCAGCACATAAGTTGTTAGAGCTACTAACAGTGGAATCTATATACAAACCCTTACCGGCATAATTGCCGCAAGCTATGAAATATCCCTGCCCATGAAAAAAATCCGACCCAGTAAACTGCATATAGCTTTGATTAAAACCAGCTCCAGTTGAGCCGTCGAAAGTTCCTATAGCATTGTCTCCTATATTGAACCCTCCTATACTTCCGCTAGTTGCGTTTATCCTACCAGATATATCTACATCCGTACCTTTAAAATGCCCGCTCCTCTTTACCGCAAACGAAGCCGAATCTCCATCTTTACCACCAAGCCAAAGACTCCAGTCGTTAACATCCTTAACCACTCTGAACGAGCCGTACATCTTACGATTAGTAGTATCAGTCGGATTGAACAGATTAATCTGATTAGTTCCGAGCATATTGATGGTAGCATTCTCGGCAAGAAGAAGATGAGTTGCTATTGACTTATAGTTACTCATCAATAACCAATGTTTGTCTAAACTAGGGGAGTCTGTTTCGTACGTTTGGATACACTGATACCAGCTTCCACTAACACACACAACGTCAATATACTCTTCTGCACCAGAGCCAGATAGATATTTGTACTTCCCCGACTCAAAGCCGTCATGCTCTCGCATCAGAGCACCTTTTGTTCCTCTCGTTGCTACGGAGTAAGAAGGGTTACTGCTGCTCCCGTTAGTGTACTTGAAGATGGTGCGTGTCCACAAATATGGATTTGCATCCGTAATATTCGGAACGCTCGTACTCCAAGTACCTTGAGGTGGAGTAGTGCCGCTACTACCAATCTGATAGGTCACCTCTGTGCTCTTGATTCCGTTGCCAGTCGCACCAGTCGCTCCCTTGATATAAGACCAATCGTATTTAGTCCAGTCTTCAGAATCAGTTGGTGTTTTATCTACTAGCACGCCTACATAAGCATGTTCTTTACCATTAGCACTCACTGTAAACCCAGTGCCCTTGGAATCATCCATCCAAGCAATGTGAGTATAATACTGCACTGCTGGTGTTCCTGGGTCACCTTGTATCTTACCGACATTCTCGAATCCTCTAGCGTGAGTGGAGTCAGTCTTAGATGTGCCAGTATAAACCCACAGATAGCCACCGATGATGTATCCGTCACCCAAGGTATTACCCGAGGTGGGAAGCTCGGAGGTGCTGCCCTTCGACCCCTTGATGGTCACAGAAGTTCCATCCTTGCCATCCTTTCCGATGTACGTATAGGTGATATTCTCCGTTGTCTTGTTATTGCTCCAAGTATAAGTAGTCCTCGTCCAAAGGAATTTACCCTTATTGGCTGCCGCACTCGCATCGGGTGCGGTTGAAGTCCATTTTTTGGCTTCGCTTACACTTGATGTAATAGCATAATCGACAACCGTCTTGGTAACGTAGGGGGTATCACCGCTTTCACCCTTTTCACCTCTCATAGAGAAGGAAATAGAGCCAGTCGCTTCTGCTAATTTCCTTACCATAGGCTATACTATTTAGTTCCTGTTATAGAATACACCGCCCCCTTATATTCTCTAATACCAGCTTCGGTAATCGTGAACGTATTGCCCGATTTGGTGATTGCGGAATTGATAGGCACACCCGCATTGGAGTAGAGAGACATCGAAAACGTTACTCCAGTCTCGTTTGCAGTTGAACCTCTCTTACGCATATACGGCTTATAGACAATCTTGCCGCCTGAGTTCTGAATGAAGTTCTCGGCTACAGGGTTATCATTTCCGTCCGTAGGGTTCGGATAGAGGATATACTCATCTGACACGTCATTGATAGTCTGCGTGTCGGAGGCAAAGAAAGCATCAGCCTTCCATGCTTCGCACTTTACGATGATGGAAGAATCCACATCTGTCTCGTTGATGGTGAATGTAGCAGAGGTGCTGTTCTGCTTGAGCACCCATCCGCCACTAGCATCTGGCAGATACCACTTGAACGTATAGCCAGTAGATGTAACCATATTACCATCCGTTACCTGCGCCTTGACAGTGCAGGTTCCGCCCTTCTCCGTAATTGTGAAGAGATTTTTGGTTGACGTTGCGATGATATTCACACGCTTGGAATCAATCACACCTTTGGCTATATATACTGGGTACATGGCTTGAAGTGTCATATTCGTATTGCCTATAGATGTGGCTACTTTACAGTTAATTGTGAACGAATCGCCGACATTGACATTGACAAGGTTCTTGTTGACCGTAAGGGTTGGATTGCCGCTATCATCAGACCCTTCCGTAAAATGACCAGCCACACCGCCAAGCAAATTAGTTGAGACGTGTGAGGCGTTGAAAGTCAGCGTCACACCAGCTACAATCCAAGTCGGAGCACCTTTGGAGATGTCGAAAGAATTGCCAGCACCCTGTTCCGCCGAATACGCCTGCATAACCAACATTGGCTTCGTTGCACCACTCGCCTCGAAATTAGGCACAACGTTGGAAGGTGACGCAGGGTCGCCGTCATAATTCTGATACACGTCTCCTGTAGTACATTGCAGAATAGAGTGCAAGGTAGTACCGTTACTTGTAACGGTAATCTGTCCTGTAACTGAAGCTTTACTCATTGTTTACCTCACTTTCTTCTTTAGTATATATATTCTCGGAAGACGGATTGCCGCCGCCACCCGAACTGATATTGCCATTATCTCGGGTATCGTCCTTGCCGCCATACGCTACTGGAGTGTAGCAGGAGGCAGGAGCATCGGTAGTTCCCTTGATTTCCGCAAGGGCATCGCTCTCAGCTATCAGCGAGCCGCCAGCATTGGCTGCTCTCTCGTTGAGGTTCACGCCATCAACACCATTCAACTCACTCTGATAGAGCAAGCAGTTGCCGTCACTTGTCATTGTCAGCGGAACTCCGTTTCTGATAATTTTCTCAGCAACTTGCTTCGTAACCTTAACGTAATATTTCATAATTCTTTATTTTTTAAAGTTAGACATCATCATCCGTTATTCTCATCAATTTCCCTTGATATGATGTATTTTCCGTCCTCATCTACAAGGGCATTTCCGTTCTCGTCAACAAGAAGATCGTAAGCACCTCTGTCTTCGATGGTGAGACGAATACTCTTCTTTGCTTCGAAAGGACACTGAAACGTCTCACCATATCCTAGCGTTTCTGCGCTCTGTGTCATAGTGGTAACGCCATTATTCGTGCTCTTACCATACGTTATCTTCTGCCATTTAGCCCGAAGCACCTTCTGCCACACGGATGGCTCGATAACTCCGTTATTGTCACTGACTACAGCTTGGCAGGTGACGAACGTTGCATCTTCGTTGAGACCAAACCCATCACCGATAAACTGAGCCGTCAGCGGCGGAATGGTTCTGTTGATGTACGTAACCTTTCGAGCATCGGCTTCTCTAGGAGAAGAAGGAACGCTGCCGCTATAGATGTAGCAAGCCCTTAACTCATATCCGATACCTTCACCTATCATATCGCAGTCGATGGTAATAGAAGATATCTGTCCGTTCGCACCCTTTGTCATTGCGGTAATCTCGTAGTTCTCGGCATCGTCAACAGATGATATAAGCTGCTTCGTTCCGTTGTCAAGAATGCGATACCACCATATCCTCGTCTTGCTGTCTGCCGTCTTATCCTTAGCTCCAACCATAATCTTTGCGGTAAGAGTTCTAGATGCAGCGTGCTTGATAGGATTCCACAGCACAGTAGGTGGACTATCTAGCATAATCTCAGCTCTTGCGTTAGTGCAGTCTTCAAGATATAGAGCCTTGTTAGCCACGAACGTGTACTTATATCCGCAGGTTGGGTCTGTCCAACTCGCTTCAAATCGCATCGTCCTAGGCTTACCCAATACAGAGTTCTGCTTGATATAGAGAGTTCCCTTATCCGAGCCTTCCCTCACAGCTTCATATCCAGCCTTCACACTTGCATTCTCACTTGTAGCTACTACCACGATGCCGCTAGATGTCACCTCCGACCACTTGAATGTATCCAACTGACTATTGAAGACAGGTGTTTCTCCTGGATTATCGGGGTCGATGAGATGGCAGGAAGGAAACATCGTACAAGGGCGAATAGAGAAGTCGGGAGAGAATGAGCCTTCGATACCATCATACTGCTGTCTGTTGATGATATTTCCAACTATTTCTATGCTGACGGACTGAGAGTAGGCGGTTGCCTGTATCTCCATCATCTTGTCAACGCTAACTGCTAATTCTTTAGCCATATTCTATTTATTTTAAAGTTCAACATTATTCAGAAACTAACACTCACATCCTCGGAATACATCGTCTCTCCATCCTTGATTTCGGCATTACATCGGAATGTCACACTACCTATCTTGAATGCTGCACCGCCGAGGTCTTCATAGGTTAAATCAACCGATAATCCGCAGTTGGCGTGGGAGAGTGCCCATTTGTTGTCTGCCGTTGGGTCTCCGCTATCCCTAATCCATACAACATTGGTCATCGAGTCCGTAACGTCCTGATTGTAGAGCCTTCCGACAACAGATAACGTAGTGAACACCTTCCAAGAGCCATCAGCATTCGTTGCCATTAGGTCGTTGAGACGGAAGTTCCACAGCTTCGATGATAGCATTTCGAGTGTAAAATACGGGTTGCCCTCAACGAATGCCCAAGCGGTAGATGAGTATGTCGGCGGCTTTGTTGTCTTATCTTCGAGGCATTGCCACTTGCAGCCGAGATAATAGACGGTATCAATCGTCCTGTCACCATTGCGGTAAGGGTTATCGCCTTGCGCCACAGCCAAGCTCCAAACACCTCTGTCTCTTGTCGTGTAGATTGGATTTCCTTGATAATCTATCTGTTGGAATGATGCAGCCATCATCCACTTAGCATAGAAAGCTCCGTCTCGCTTATTGGCGGTAGGGAAGTCTTGGAAGAGGAACGATAGCGCATCTGGCAGCTTACCCATCGCAAGAGAATAGTTTGTCTTGTCGATTATAGGCTTTGTAACGTGGTCGAGCCACACAAGTAAGCCTTCAGAAGATGATATATACCAGCAGCTCTGTCTGTCTTCATCCACCGCATTTCCCCATCGTATCAATCTTGCCAGCTCGCAAGGTGGATAATTCTTCTTGCTAGGACATTCGTTGTCGGGGTAGCATACAACCGTGATGGTATTCGTTACGGTGTTAACCGAGAGCACTCGCAGCCACATATCATAATACTTGCCGTTTTCCGTCAACGTATTGATTGATGCTAATATCACATCATTCTCCTTGAATGCCGTGAAGTCGTTATCCCACCGCTTTTGAAGCTTCAAGTCGTAAGTTACATTGCCGCCTTCCGTTGCCGCAGGAATCTCCACTACCGACTCAACCATACCGCTCTCAGTGAAGACGAAATTGCTCTCCATAGCCGTCTGTCGGTTCACGATGAGTTCCTTTGCGATGATAGAGCTTCGGGATGTGATGCTTTCGAACTCGGCATTGCCCAATTCGTCAATTCTACCACCAGTACCGAAGAGCATTCCCTGAATGAACTCCCCGAAGGTTGCGCCCTTCTTAAATTGAGATAAGTCTTCTGCTGTCAAACCTTGCAAGAACTTCTGAATCTTCTCCCAAGTGATAGTTCCGTGAGCGGTGTCGTCAAACTGCTTAGATAGAAAGTTATCACTTCCGTACTTCGCAATGAGGTTTCTTAGCTGAGAAACGGAATATCCACCTCCATTACCGCTACTTCCTCCGCTTGCAATGATTGTCTGTACATCTTCTTTAAGCTGGGTGATAGTACCCTTAATCACTTGATTACCTAATGTAATCGTTTGTATAAAACCAAAATCAATATTGGTCGATAATTTCAATACTCTTGTTGCAAGTTCATATCCGTGTCCGTCCTTATACGTTACGCTCTGTCCTATTTGCAGTTCAGGATTTTCCTCCAAGAATACATCTGAATATGATTTAATCTCATAGTTATTCAAATCTGATAGTAATCGCACAATATCCTCTTTTGCCTTTTCCAATAATCTATTTTGAGCATCCTCATAATAGATAGAATCGGACATAGCAATATTGTAGAGAACGGTAATATTACACTTTAAAGAAGGCATACTTTCTCCACGAGGAATGAGCATATCAGCAGCATTTGTAGGTATGATAACTTCATTATCTTCTTGATAGATAATTTCGTAATCACCTGCCAAAATGGAGAAGTTGCTAGCACTAACATCGTCTGAAGTGTGCGAAGATGATGCCTCTTTATGATAAGTAAGCTCAAATCCTACATATTCGCCATTAGAGCCACGTCCTGCAAGGGGAGTAGAAAGCGCACCCGTATTAAAATTAGCTTCGAACGAGCAGCCGATATTCTTTCCATTGATACGTAAATCATCGGTAATCTGAAAGTCGTACCAATAATGAGTAACGCCATCATCAACTGTTGTATTGATAATCGCCTTCCCTTCTACTTTTTCTGTTGTAGGATAAGCCAATCTCATATACCATACAGTGAAGGTCTTATATTCCTTAATAGACCCATCAGCATTATATGAGATAGGAATTTTCTCATTATTCTCATCAAGCACATACTTAACTCGCCCACGCACATTATATACATAGGTGTTGAGCGAAGGGAAAATTTGAGAAAAATCAAGCACCTTCGTAAAGAGAGGCTCATTTATTTTATTCACTCTTAGGTCAAGTGTAGAATACTTATCAATAGAGTAGGAGCGTTCCTTTCCGTCTATTGATATTGTACCATTGCCCTCATCTAATTGCAGACGGATATCGCCAGATGATACATTCTCACCTTTGCTATTTACCTGTGTAATATTTCTTGTACCACCGAAGATAGAAAAAGCGTTATAATAGCTTTCCTTACTATTGTTAATATTTGGTACACCTACATTCTTTCCAACTTCCAAAACAACAGGAGTTGCGCCGACCAAGACTTTACCTATATAGATTATTTCATCATCATAATCAATATGCCATTCACAGTTATCTCCGATAGCATTTGTAATCGCTGTAAGTGCAGAAATAAAATCGTTATCGCTGAATGATACATTGACGGTATTTGCCGTTACATTCGAAAAGATAACTTTCCATCCGCATTCGCCAAACATCAAATCCTTATTAAGGAAATCTGCAATCTTACCACTGAGAGCGGAAGTTGTGCCAACGAAAGACCATACATTTTGTTTTACCTCTACATTCTGTGAATTACGGGTATAGATAAAAAATGGGGTCTTAGACAGAATCATCTTTGGGTGCTGAAACTGAGGAGTGTACTTCCAAGAGCATTCATCTGTTTGAATAGGCTCGTATGATTCTAAGAGAAGGAACTTCCTTGTCACTTCTCTTACTTTGTCTATCTTATATGTATAATTAATATACGCACCAACGGGCAAAATAACTTTCTCAGCGGCGGAGAAAGACAGAGTAATGTAATCAGACTTAGACATTTCCTGTTCTCTCTTCGCCGCTGATGTTACTTCTGCTTGCATCAGCAATTTATCGTTTATATCATATATCTTAATCATAACTTAATTCTATCATTCGGGTTGTACTCCGTTAATTTGAGTACAAATTTACCTCTTTTTAGACCATAATCACCAAACTGCGAGCATTGCGTGTAAACAAGTTTAAAAACCCTCTTTAAGCGAGGAACTTTTAAGCAAAACTCACCCGAATAAGCTATCTTATTAAGAAAAGCTTCATATTTCTGCAAGTAATCTTCTTCTGAACCGCCTTCAAGAAAGAAAGAGATACTTACGTCACGCTTATCTTTCTTGGCATACCTTGATGTGGCGATAACCGATAATCCATGCTCTAATCGGCTATTGTTCGTCACATAGCTTTTTACTGGTGCTGGGGTCAGCAAGGCTTCTCGCCAACCCCTTACCAATGTAATACCGAAAGTATCAAGGTCAACGTAAGCAGAATCCGCTTCATCGACCAATTTAATAAAAGCATCATTCTTCATAACTTAATACTTATCCTTCATTAATTTATACATACTTGCGATGTCCTCACGTATCAATATAATAGGTGCAGTATTCTTATTAATTGCTTCCAACTGCTCCAACCCCTGATACTGAATATCTCGCATTTCTGAGATATTATTATATGTCTGTTCGGCATAGATGCGCAAAAAAGAAACATCAACGGCGATAGCTTTACGAACCTCATTACCTTGCTCTTGGGCAATTTGCACCGCATAACCGATACCGATAAGGCTGCTTGCTTGGTCTGCGGTGATAGCCTCGATACCTTTACCCGTTGCCGTCTGCTGAGATTGCGCCTCTTTATACCCTGTTATTGCAGCAATATTATCTCTTATCTTCAAACCTTCATCAACGATGTTATCATACTCTTTTTTAAGTATATCCAAATCGTCATTAGAGAGCTGTCCTTGCTTCATCTTATCTGCCCATTTTTCATAAAGGGCTTTAAGTCTCTTATTAGCAAGGTCATCAACGGCAAAGTTAAGCATAGACTTATTGAGCATCGTTGTAAAATCATTTGCGAAATCTTGCGCCGATTTACTCATATCCATAAGATTGCTGATAAAGTTATCCTTTAACGAATCGAAGGTTGTCTGCGTAAGATTCTGATTGATTTTATCAGTCAGCTCTTCAAGCTTCTCGGCAAGGTCGGTATAGTTCTCCCAATACTCAGTTTTATCATACTTACCTTGGTCGGTCATATTCTTCCATACATCTTGGTTGTATGTGCGAATATCCTTCATCTGCTCTGGGGTAAGCTTATAAATATCCTCCAAGGAATTTACCTTGTTTATTGTAGAATTAACATAACCACCTCTGACCGCTGATTGCTGTGCTAACGTGCGATTGATAGCCGCATAGTCCTGTGCTGACAGATTCCAATAATAAGCATTAGAGTGATGCGAGTCGTGGTAACCCATCTGCGATTGAAGAATTTCCATACTCTGCTTATTGATTTGCTTCTGTGCATCATAGGCTTTCTGATAATTGCTGACGGCACTCATTCCCGAAGTCTTATCAATCGAACTCTTCAACTGCTCAATAGAGTATTGCAATCGCTCGTTTGATTCTGTAAGGCGATTTGTTGTGTCCGCAACCTCCTTCGCATTACTTCCATTGCCGATACCAAGAGCACTACCAAGCGATTTGATAGCCCCTACGCCGTTAATAGCTGCTCCGATATAGTTGCCCGTAGCAAAGTCTGATGCCGCTTGCGAACCCTTATTAAAGGCATCTGCACCACTTTTAAGCTTCTTTCCAAGGTCTGAATCACCGAAGCCGAGAGCATCAATCAATTCACTTGCTTCTTGTAGTTTCTTCGCAACATTACTGATGCTTTCTGCCCATTCATTAGCAATCTGTTTAATTGACTTTCTTGCCTTATTTTGTGATATATTTGCATCCTCCTGTGCCTTCTTTACTTCCTTTGTTGCCTTTCCTACTTTTACCTCAGAAACAGCGAGCTCATTAAAGAGTTTCTTTAATTTTTCAAGCTGTTCATTACTAAGGTTCATCTTATTCTCATTAAAGAGTGTGCTTTTATTCTGAGAGGTTATCTTATCAGTACCTACATATACCCCCGTCTCCGCAAAGACTTTCTGTATAGCAATTTTCGTAGAAGACTGCTGTTCTTGTGCATTATATTGCTCTACTGTAGCTTTTCTTAATCGCTCTTGTGCGTCAGCAGACTCTTGTAAGAGCCGATTATATTCTCGCACCTTCTCATTAGACCATCCCCATTTATCAGTCTGCTCAGAAATAGCATCATCAATCTTACCAATCTGTTCTGACACAACCTTCATATCATCAATATCAAGAGTACCCGAACCGAGAAGGTCTTTGAGCTTTTTTCTTAGGTCTTCGAGATAAGATTTGCTCAATCTTCCCATATCAGAGAAAACAGAATCCCAGTTGATAGAATCCTTGAAATCATTAAAGTTGAGCTTCTTTAGCTGCTCTTCAAGGTCAGTTTTCAATTTTGCTTCCTCGAAAAGATTACCTTTAGCCCTTGCTTCTTTGATTTTCTCGTTATACTCCTCAACGATAGCGAGCTTCTGCTGTTCGAGGTTACCATACTCCTTCAGGTATTCACGATATGATTTTAATTCATCAGCATAAATCTCATTATTGTATGATTCTATGGTCTTCTGTTCAATGATGGTGTACTGCTCGGTAATCTTCTTAATATTCTTTGAATCAAGATGTTTCTTATCATCCCAAGTCTCAGCCTTACCACCCTTTGCCTTGATAACAGACTGCTGTGCGTCAAATTCAGCTTTCTGTCGGTCACGCTCTGCCTTGATAGCTGCATTCTTTCGCTCTTCAATCTGCTCAATTTCTTTGGATAGCTCTCTTTTGCGCTCGGCAATAAACTTCTCTTCGCCTTCTTTCATCGCCTTAATCTTTGCATCGGTTACCTCCTGTTCCAAAGATTGCCAAGCTTTTGCTCTTTCGTAAGCATTCTTATAGATAACATCATCAAGCTTCCCTTCTGCTGAATTAATCTGCTTCTGTTGAGTAGCATCTTTCTTAACATCCGATTTTGCTTTATTCGCTATAGAACGTTTTGCTGCTTCCTCTTGTCTGATGAGCATTCTCTGTTCACTATTCTGCTGAACTTGCGTTCTCAGTACCTGTATTCTAAGTTCACGCTCTGCGGCAATATCTTGCAATGATTTAGTGTGCAGATTTGCTTGTTTTTCATGCAATTCTACGAGTTTCTGCTGCTGTTTTATCTGATAATCATATTTCTGCCTAACAAGTGCTCTTGCCTCCTCAATGGCTGCAATTTTTTCCTTACCTTGCAACGAATATATCTTATTCTTTATCTCGGCGATTTTTTCGTCAAGTTTATACTGCTCCTCTGTATTCTTTTTGATGGAAATCTGTGTTTCTTGTATCTTACCAGCAAGAGAAGCTGCTTGCTTTGCTTTAGAAAGTATTCCATTTAAAGAAGGTGCTAACTTCTTTGCTAAATCATCACCTGCAAAAGCATCATAAGCAGTCTTAGCAACACCAATCGCTCCCGAAACACTCGTCTTGAATGCGCCAATAACAGTCTCACCAGCACCCTTAATTCCATCCCAGGTTTTTTTGAGACCAGCAGTAAAGGTGTCCCAATCCATATTTAATACACCTTTTATGGTCGTTCCAAGACCACCAATAAGGTTCACCGCTGCTTTAACTGCGGTTTTAAACGTCTTCACGAAGTTATTACCGAAGTCACGAAGAGGAGCGTTTGGCTTAGTGAAGCACTTGTACAAGTACTCTCCGAAGATAATCACAATATCAGTGATAGACTTAGCAAGAGAACCAAAGTAAGCCATCAGCTTCGTATAGACCTTCTGCCCCTCTGCGGATTTAGTCATCCATGTATGCACCGCCTTGAAAGCAAGAGCGATTGCTGCAATTACCGCACCTACAGGCGTTGCACACATACCCCATAGAGCCTTTGTTACGGACTTAATAGCCGTAAGAGACCCCGTTACGGGAATACCAAGAGCCTTGAAAGCTTCGCCGACCTTACCAATCTCACCTTGCAACTTACCATTGGCAGTCATTACATTGATGATACCGTCTTTAAAATCACTTAGACCAGACTTTGCTTGTGCGAACTCCTCACTAAAACGCTGACCGATGGAAGAACCGCTTACTTTTGCTTTCAGCTCATCAATAGGTTGAGTTATTTTATCTTTTATGCTCTGTCCGAAATCGGAAATCTTCTGCCCGAAATCAGAAATCTGATTGCGCAATCTACCGATAAAAGTCTCTTCGTTCTTCTCACGGATAGCCTCTTGCAATACAGATATATTATTCTTTGTCTTTTCAATCTCAGACTGTAGTTTCTGCAAGTCTTCTTTCTGCTTTTCTCCAAGTGGCTTTCCATCCATCTTAGAAGCTTCTGCTTCTAAATCTTGCAATTTCTGCTTACTCTCATCAATCTTAGAAGTCAGTTCTGATAACGATGTGTCCTCAACATTGATTTTAACAGTTGATGTTGCATCAGACTGAACGATGGTTGAACCACCCTGAATCTTATTCGCAGCTTCGAGAAGAGCATTGTATTGCTGAAGGTCTGCATTAAGTCGCTGCTGTTCTGTTTGCCAATCATTAATTTTTGATTGAAGGGCATCAATATTTGCCTGTGCTTTCTCAATAAGCTGATTGTAATAGTTAGCACCATTTCCCGTTTCGTTATCCGCAGCAGAAAGATTTGCAAGAGCATTCTTGTAGCTCTCAATCTTTGATTTCTGTACCTCAATCTTCTTTGTTGCCTCCTCAATATTTTTGGCAAAATCAGTCGTGCTAAGTTTGTTCTGAATATCTTCAATGGTCTTCTCGTACAACTTCATATCCGCTTTCAGCTCCTTTGCACTCTCGGATTGCATTCGTTCAATCTCAGCACGCCCCGAAGCAACGGAAATATATTGCTGCAAAGCTTCTGTCAGATGTCTAGTTGCCTCTACGTTCTGATTTTCCGCTTCGGCATTCTGTGTTGCCGCCTCGGCATTTGCTACGTGAGCTGCTGCTTCTGCTGATGTAGCGGTTGCTGCCGTTGTAGCCGTAGCCCCTACGGCAATATTCGTTGCGGATTGAACACCATTTGCGCTTGTGCTTGCAACGGAGAAAGCACTCAACGCTTGATACGCACCATTTACCTGAGAGATAGAGTTTCTCACACCATCATAAGATTCAACAAGGTCTTTTACATCACCTTTCGCCAATTCCAAAGAATGCTTTTGAGCATCAATCTGCTTAGTAAGCGAACCGAATGCCTCTGAGCCTTTTTCCGTCTTAGCTAACTGCTCGTTAAGTTTACCGATAGTACCTTCAATGGTTTCTACTCGTTTATTGGCAGTATCAATCATTTCTGGTACTACCTGTATCCCCTTTGTGGCTTCATCCATAGCAGATTTGAGAACCTGCATAGCCTTGGTGGTCTTTGTTGCAAGGTCTTCATCGGATTGCGCCACATCGTTAAGTGCCTTATTCATTCTCTGAGATAAAGCTTCTGTATCAACGCCGACACGGTTCAAACCATCACAAAGCTTATCAAGTGATGCTTGAATATCGGAAATATCCATCTGTCCGCTGATTCCAAGTATTTCATCTGCTGCTGCCATATTGTTAATTTATTTGTGTGATTATTACATCATGCCCATAAAGAAATCATTAGCAGAGATTGGCTCATCTATCTTATGATACTCTTTTTGTGGCTTTTTTTGCTGTCTGCTGCCTTTTCTCGGTTCGTCCTTGGTATTTGTATTAAAGGACGGAATCGAGCGGTTAAGCAGTATAATATTAAGGTATGAGCGATTAAATACGACCTCCTCGTAACTCATACGAAAGTACTTCATTACTGCTCCGATTGTTGCCCACGGGGAGTCGTTTTCGGCTCCGTCATTATCTTCGTCTGGGTCAGGAAAGTTATAGAGGTTAAGAAAAAATTTGCATTAAACGAACCGCTGATGAACTTCACAAGCTCATTGAATGCCATAATATCAAGGTGCTTGCGTATATATCGCCCCCATACTTTGCGTGCCCACTTCTTGCGAAAGGCGCACACGATAAAAATCTCGCTCATTAAACGAGCTGTCTCAGAGTGCTCAAATAAGAGAGGGATAATATTTATCATATCGCCTTCTTTCCATGTTGGTTCTTTGATAGAGTTACCGAATACACCCATTTCATAAATCTGCATAAAGGTAAGTGGCTTCACTTTAAAGCGAAACATACCAACCTTAATCTTTACAGATGCCTCGGAAAGTGTCTTTGCTACCTTTTCTTTATCTGATGTTTTCATATCAAAATATGTTTTATAACATAAAAAGCGGTGCGGCTTGGGAAAGTCCCCTTACCTCACCGCCTTTTGAAGTTTAATTTTAATCTTTTATCTAAATGAAAGTCTTAGACATCGCCAGCTGTAATATCCTTTGTAAGAATATTACGATGACCACTCTTCTTGTCACCCTTTGCATCGAATACCGCCATCTGACGGAACTCAATGTTAAGATTAGGAAGTCCACTCTTACCGATAGAACCACTGCGAGTGATTGTAAGTTTCATCTTAGACCACTGGAAGGTACGAGAAGGAATATCATCCAAATCTTTTGTTACAATCTGTACAGCCTTGTAAATCTCGGTTTCTTGTGGAAGCTCATTCAACCAACCATTCTTACCACCAGTACCAGAATCCTTTGTATAACCAAGAAGCTTCGTAAAGTTTTCTTCTGAGAAATCGTATGTCTGCAAGGTGAAGCCCTTTGTTGCTGCTGATGTAGTCAGCACTGCGTAAGGGTCTTCTGAATCCTCAATCTCTACATCCGATGTCTGTGCAGCCTGGTCATTGAAACTCAAGCTACCAGAAACGACAGCCTTAATTTTGTCGCTCCATGTTGTTGGATAGCCGCCATTTTCGACACAATCGGCAAAACTGAAGCTTTCCAAGCCATATACACCATTCTTTGCCATAGTTTTATTCTTTTAAATTATTGTACGTTACATTAAATTTCATATTGACGTAATAAGTGTTATCATTATCACGAGTTGGGCGAGAGATAGAGTAGAAATCAAAGTAGCAGCCACCGAGATAAGTACCATCACCAAACAGAGAAAGAATCTTCTCCGAGTAATCAGAGAGTTTCTTTATGTTAGGTAGATTTGATAAGGTCTTAGGGCAATGAATATTCAAATTCACTACACCCTCATTAATGGCATCACTATACACAAAGGGAAGATGATTGATGGCGATATAATCACAGACCGCCAACTTCTCGGGTATCTCATATTTAAAGATACGCCCTTTCTTTATGCCTATACTCTCAATATTTTCATTGAGATACTTAAATAATGCCGTTACCGCTTTATCTCCGAGTATCATATCTAACTATCGCTTTTAATCATTTCAGCTACTTCTCCGAAAACCTTCTTCATTTCTTCACGAAGGAAATACCTTGTAAGGTGTAAGACATTGTAGCCTTTATCTTCTACATATTTACCGTAGTTCATACCAGCAACAATAACGAGGGAGTACCCTTTGGGTGCTACCACACCTTCTTTCTGTGCATACTCACTGAGTGCAGCACTTACGCCTTCCTGTCCTCCTTCCGCTTCTTCTGCCTTTGGAATCTTACCAACTGCCGAGGTGATAAGTTGCCCATCAAGGTAGAGAGCGAATGAAATTGAGTTCTTCAAATTTGCAGTTCGGTCTTGATAACCTTTGTTTTCTTTAGAGTAGGTGACCGCTTCTTCGGCAAGTTGCATTAAACGCATATTAAGGTAGCTAATAATCTGCTGCCTCTTTTCGTTCAGCCTTTTCTGTAAGGCTTCACGACCTTTGATTTGTAATTCAACCTTTGCCATATTGCCGCCTATTAGAGCCAAATTCTAAGATAGCGTTTTTTTAAGGTTACGAAGCCTTTAACCTCCATTTCCTTATCAATCGTGCCATCTTTCTTGGTTATCCAAACCTTTTCGCCTTCCTTCGGTATGAGAGGGTATTTTGCTTTTGAGAGAGGAGCATAGATTTCGTGCGAATACACGTACTGCTGCCCGTCTGCCAGAGTGATAATCTTCGCCTGCGAATTAGGCAAAATAACGCACTTTCCAAAGGTTTGCCATTCTCCTTCGGGCTGCTCTATAGGATTTCCGTCCTCATCAAAGCCATCTTGTGGAGCACCTTTTACTTTAAGTATATCTTCAAAGTTCATACGCTATCTATTTGATTACCATACCTTCACATTCCGAACCCAATAATCATCAGAAGTGCTATCAATAACAAGGTCAGCATCCAATCCAGCATCCTTCGCAATAGATTTAATCATCTTATCAATGAGCTTCTTGTCGTTCTTGTAACTCTGAGAGATACCGCCAACATTCTCACTTGATAATGGATTCATCTTGTAGAGGATACGCATAGCCGCATAGGCTACGGGTTTCTTTACCGCTACGGAGTATTCATCAGCCACGGATGCCGTGCTGTTGAATTTGTCAGCAGCATCAATAAACATCTTCTCCAAAGTCTCATCTGAGGTAGAGAAAGGCTGAATCTCGCTTGCTATGGCTTCTGAAATTGTCATGCTAATCTTGTTATCTTATGAAGTTTCACTTATTAAATCAATATATTCATAACTGAGGGTCAGTGCATTAAGCACCAACCTTCAAGATAAAGAAGTCTTCGATACCATCGAATACTGGTTGCATCCACATTTCGTTAGTAAGGTGATAACCCTTCTTATCTCTCCAATAACCGATAAGATTATTATCGTATGTAGAGTAAGATACGTTAGGTACAGGGTCAATAGCCTCCAAGCACTCTGCGCACTTAGGCACAGCCACCTTATCGGCACACATCGCAACAACTCGGTTATCTGGGATAAGGTTAAAGACTGTCTTGTCAGGCAGCTCAACAAACTTATCCTCATCAATCTGAATTGTTGGCAAGAGGATAGAGCGCAGATAGATATTCATCTGGTCAACGCTAATCATCGGTGCAGCAGGATTGATGGTAACCCCATTAAGGTTCAAGCGGAAGGTGTCTTTAATCTCCTTTGCCTTACACATTGCGAAGAATGTGTTCTCAGACATACGAAGACGCAGAATCTTACGACCCTTCTTGCGAGCCTCGTCCTTCAACTTCTTAATATCCTCAATAGGAGTTGCGTTCGCCTCACCCCAATTTGTGGTAGCAGAGAGCTGCTTAACACCCAAATCAAAGGTGTAAGATACGTTAGCCTTAGAGTTATTGGTACGTGATACAGTCTGAGTACCCTTGAACAATCCCTCGAAGTACAACATATCAATACGCTTATGAGGAGCGATAACCGCCAACTCAAAAGGTTTGAATGAGTACTTGATAAGCTCATCGTACTTAGCATTGAGCTGTGACTGTGTATAACCGCCACGTCCCGACATATCATTATACTTACCTTCCAAGAGGAGCATCTGGTCGAGGTAGTCGTTATCAAGCTCCCACTCATCGGCGATACGACCGATAGAACCAGTAAGCTGACCCCAATCAGGCATAGTATGCAATGGACGCTCTGCGTTCTTAGCGACTACAGAACCAACCATAGCAGCAGCATAGGTAGCCATATTTGCCTGATATACCTTTGCAGCACAATACTCAACAGGCTTCAACTCGTTCTTCCACTCAGCCTTGTAGGTGGAAGTCTTCATATATTCGTCAATGTAGGTCTGAAAAGACTTTGGGTCTTGCAGATTTTTCAAAATACTATTCATAATCTATAATCTCCACTTTTAAAGGTTACTGAATCTTGAACAAAGCGATGCCATTTGCTCTGATACCTTCCTTAATCTCATCATTGATAGGATAAGGGAGAGAATCTTCCTCTACCTCCATTACCTGTAAGGTAGGAGTAGCTGCGATAGAAGACTCTTGGTCTCTTACATCGAGAGTATCGTATGAGAAGCCAAGAAGCACATCCTTAGTCTTATCATAATCTGATACAATCGCATCTTTAGCAACCGCATTATCAAGTGCTGATACGGTCAATGTATCTACACCATCAGCAGAAGCAATCGCCGAAATGGTTGCACCAGCAATCTTATCTCCAACTTGGAACAAAGAACCGCTAGCAATCTTCAAGGCTGTAGCAGCCTTATCAGCCTTTTCTACAGCCTTTGCAGTCTTCACAACCTGTGCTTTACCACCAGTTACAAGTCTGAGAACTGTACCCTTTGCAACCCACTTCAAAGTGACTGGAAGGTTGGTGCGGTCGAGGTCATAACCACCCTGTCGGCGAAGGCACTGCTCTTCAAGCCAAAGTGCTTCCTTGATATCCTCTGGCTTGGTTCTATGCAAAAAATAGCCTCTGTTTGACATAATTTTCTTCTTTTTTAGAGTTTAACATAATTCATTGATAATGCCTTACTCCTTTGGAGCATTGCGCTCCGAGAAGCCTTGCATTCTTTTAATGAAATCATTCTGCTCGTCTTTGGGAGAGGTTGCCTTGGGTGCTTCAACAAAATTGCCGTTTGCTACAAGTGACTGCTTCAATGCTGTCCAATCATCGGCACATTGCTGTGCGAGAGTTTCAAGATTCTCTTCCTTGTCGAGCTGATAACGTGAACGGAACTGCTGCGGAACGTCCTTCAATTTTTCGCTCTTACCGAAAAGGTCATCAAGACGTGCTCTTTCTTCCTTTTCCTTGTATGGAGCAATAGCGGCGGCTACAGCTTCGCTGACTGCTTTCTGGGTACTTTTGGTAGCCTCGGCAATCATCTGCTGAACCTGCTCTTGTGTAAGCCCTGTTGGAGGTACTGGAGGAGTAGGAGGAACTGGTGGAGTAGGCTTATGGTTAGGGTCGTTAGGGTCAATCCATCCATCGAATTTCTTCGTTGTCTCGCTGACCGCACGATTGAATGATGATTGCATCATACCAACATAAGGTTCAACTGCCGAGATAGCACTCGTTACATCCTCGTCCTTTGACTCATCTGTTAGACCACGACTTGCAACAATCAGGTCAACCAGCTTTGAAAGTTCATCCTTCTTCAAACCATACTTTGCAAATGATGTTTTGGCAGAAGCAAGCACTTTTTCTTTTATTGTCATAGTAATTCTGTTTTAAACGTTAATAAATAAATAATTTCCGATTGCAAAATTACTATTTCTATTAATAAAATAATAATAAATAATAGAAGCTGTGTAAACAAATGCTATTTTTGGCAATTTTCTTGCGGTCTAAGCGGCTTTCTTTTAGTTTATGTATAGTTATTAAGAAACAAAAATAAAAGGCAAGATAGCCAATATTCTTGGTTACTTTGCCTTTCGTTGTATCATATCTATTTTTGCCTTAATCTTCTTCGGATTCCTAGCATCGTGATTACTCAATCTTACCACATGATACCCGAGCCGCCATATACCCGAAGAGCGGTTACCATCCTTGCGCTTTTGGTCTTTAGTAAAATGATAACCACCATCGAGCTCAATAATCGTTTTTATCTCGGGCAGATATATATCAGCGAAGTATAGCTTTCTGCCCGTAACTATCGGCTGCTGTGGTATTACCTTATATCCTAACTGAGTGCATATTTTCGCCGCAGCCTTCTCCGCATCGGTTGTATGCGAAAGGAGGTCGCAGCGAATTTGTCTGATAAGAGCCTTGCTTATCTTCATTGCTGATTTTGCTCTATGAGAGGTAAGTTGCCATGCTTCTTCAACTCCTCGTAAAGAAACAATCTTCCTTTCTGAGTCCATTTTGTGTGCATCACCGAGCCATTCGTTCCGTTTCGATGAACGATAGGTACAGTATCAGATTGCACATAACCATAAGGAAGGTACTTTGCGTACAATATCCACTGACCGCCAACCTTATGTTGAATGCCAAAATTACGAAGCAAGACATTGAACGCCTTTGCTGACTGACCGTAGTCCTGTGCAATTTGCGTTGTCGTTACAGTCTCATTGCTTGATAGAATCTTATCTACATAAGTTACCTTTGGTTGCATCTCGGATATAGCGCCGTTCAACTCTACGATTTCCTTTGAGCTTGCTTCAAGTTGTTTCTGTTGCTCTTCAATTTTTTGTTGCTGTTTTGCAGCCAACATCAGAGCCTCGGCAAATGACTGTGGCACTTGATATTGCTCACATTGTTTGATTTCTAGTTCTTCCCAACGAAGAATCAATTTCGCTCTTGCCTCGTCATTGAACTTAGTGGCGACATACAAGCACTCGGTTTTGTTTAGAATGTAGCAAGGGCGGTCTTGGTTGTTTGCGTCCTTGTATGAGCCGAGCGGAAATTTCCGTTGGGCTACTTTTTCCCAAGCAGCTTCCATTTTTCTGATAGCTTCAAGAACATCAGAATGCCGCTTACCTGTAACCTCGGCAATTTCAAGCGAGGTCATGGTTTCTTTCTTTATCAACTCTTTCATATCTTTACTATTTTTGATTTTCTAACATTTTTATCTCATCTTTTAGATAGAAGATTGCTTTGCTCAAATCCTGCACTCTCTGTTCACGTTCGGAAAGATTCATTTCCTTCTTTCCCTTGCGTAAGAGATACATTACTGCCGAGCCACAGTTAAAATCAAGGTGTCGGCAAATATCAATCGGCTCTATGCTGCAGAGTTCCTTTAGCCAAGCGTAATGGTTAGGGTGATTAACCATTTCTTCCTTTTCCTCTGTAACGATAGTGCCGTTTTTTGCAATCTCTTCAAACTGAATATGGATATTCTTTTTATATGGAACATTGTATTCGTCTGCTATAATATTGCATTCAACAATAGATTTATCTACCTTAATTACCTTCAATCTAAGAGGGTACACATTGATAAGCGCATATTTACCTTCCTCAATATTGTAAACATAGAGTTTATTGTTGTTACCTATAACAATCACCTGATTTGGTTCTATAGACAAGGTAAATACCAACCCTTGACGTATCTTCATTGATTCTATCATAACTCTTACTTTTTAAAAGGTTTATTAACTGCTGATTCTTTTAATAATGGATGCATACATCTTACAACCCTTGCTTCTGTATTGTTTTTCTTCTGATACTTGCAAAGATTGCATTCGATAGCACCGACCTTATGCAGAGCGTGCGTATATTGACCACATTCACCGAAAGGGCAATCTGTTGCATATTCAATGCCGCCGTGGATGAACTCACGGACTTCATATTTGACTGCCGTATTGGGCTTTTTTTCTTTCTTTGGGTATAACATATTATCTTATCTCAATTTTGATTTTATAAATCGACTTCTGCTTCAATTTTTCCGTGCCATCAAGCAAAAGATGAGCAATGGTTTCAGCTATGGATTCGCTGATAGCTCTCTTCGTATATTCGTGATAATTGCCGTCTTCTTTTTCTTGATAGACGTTTACACAGCCAGATTTATCATCTGTGACAATAACCCCATTATCAGCGAACTCTATCTTAAAATTAAGTCTTTCCATATAATTATTTTTGTTGTTCCATAAAATGTTTTTGTTGTATTAACATCATTTTCGTAATCAGATTCTGCATCTTTTCGATGATGTATTTCGGTGTCTCCGAAGTTCTGATAAAGAAAGGATGCTTTCCTCTCTTATGCTTATTGAAGAATAATGTATCATCTTCACCCTCTATCTTTACAGCAATCATGTACTGACCGATGAAGAGGTGGGCACTTCCCTCTTTTCTCTTTCGAGGTGTGGTGTACTTGATGCCGTTTTCGTCTAAGAAAGACATCAGCTTCTTTAATTTCGTTTCATTTTTCATCTTGCATATCTCCTATAGTTTAGTTATCGCTTAACATTTTCTCAACCTCATCATCGTATTTGTTTCTTTTACACCAAGTAGTGAGGTCAAAGATTACTTCCGCATCCTTTCTAAAGCTTTTGTATAAGCTCAGATATTTTTTCCTTGTTTGTGCGTTAGCTTTTCTCGCCTCATTGAAAAAGGCAAAGTAATTTTTAAAGTACTCCGAATGTATTGTGATAACATCGGCATTCTCGCATTTTTGCATCATAAACAGTATCGCTTCTACAATAACGACTGCCTTTGAAGCACAATAGATGTGATTCTTTTCTTTTGCTACAACTTCTCCGTTCTTAATGATGATAACTGAAAATTTTCCTATTGCGAATTTATCTTCATAATCACAACTTACATAGCACTCATATCCAACAAGTTCTTTTGCTGGTGTGAGGTAAGTATCGAGCCAATTTTTCTTTTTCTCCATTTCGTATCTCCTGTGTTATTATATAATCGGGTGGGGGGCGTATGTGCGCCCGTTAGTTAATTATTTATTGGGGCTGTCGCCCCAATAAGGGAATAAATTAAATTAAAGCCTTCATCCCTTATTTTATTATTTTTGATTTTACCTAAACTACATTTTCGCCTCCTTTCTTCTCATTCCATGACGAGATATTGATATTGCATCGTCCATCTGCATACGATAGATATTCGATTCAATGGAAAATGCACTTCTTTTTTTTGCGCTTATCACTATCACAGAACCTTCAATATCCGTGATAGCCATATTATTAGTACATACCTTTGCATCGCACCTTACTTCCTTGATTCTTGTGCGCTTATTGATAATACCTCTGTTTACAAGCTGATTTGTGACTTTGAATGCTTGGTACATCGTACCAAAGATAACATCCTTGATTCTGTCATAAGATAAACCTTTGTTATCGCTAAACTTCTTCCTTAACATACGACTTTCACGTTTGAGAGCCTTGCGAATAGTCTTCGCATTTCTCCCATTCGTCCCCTTATTGTGCGTATTAATTACGTCCTCTTGCATTCTAACTTGGTTTTCCATGACAATCCTTCTCAAAAGGTTTTTGAGGGCAGGGAATGTCATCTTCGTCAAATCATCCTTGCGAAGCTTATAACTATATCCATCATTTGAATGTATGCTGCGTGCGATGAATCTCTTTTTTCCGTTTTTCTCTTCAAAACGGAAATACCCTATCTTGCAACCATATTCAAGCAGTCTCTTCAATTTATTATTGTCGATATGCAATAATTTGGCGCAATGATTATATGACACAAGATTAAGGTCTGATGAGCGGAATAAGAGTTTTATTTTAAGAAGCAAACAGAAAGCATCCAAGCGATTCTTATCGCTCAGAGCAAACTTAGCTTCCTGTATTCCTATTCTTATTCTTTTCATCATTATATATATATTAATGTAAAAACCAAACAGATGAAAGGTGCTATCTATCATTCTGCTTGGTTTGTATATCGAACCCTTTCACTTGTGTTGATTGGGCATATATGATTCTTTTCTTTGCTTGGAAAATAGCACTTTCCTTTTTATGCCGCAAAATTATAAAGAAAATCCGAGATAATCGTTTAAAATCTATTAAAAAACTAATAGATAGTATTAATAAATTAAAAATTGCTATTAATAAATTTGGTAGTCTGAGATAAAGTTATTAATTTTGCGGTATCAAAGTTAATAAAATAGCTTTTGATACATATAATTAATGTAGAAATTATTAATAAATTAAAAATAGAAGATACGACAATGCAAACAAAGATTTTAAGCAAGCAGGTCTTAGATTACATCATCAATGATGTTGAGACAACCATTCATCGCTTGGGCATCAACGCTCAGTTTTCTGTAGAGGTAAGAAAAGACTATAGAGGTTGTGAGTATGAGAAGTTGATAAGTACATCGTTTCAGACAATGCCAATGCTCTTTAAAGAGATTCACTTGGAAGGCTATATTGCAATTAGAGATAAGATTGATGCACCTGATGATTTCTTAGAGGTTCACGTTAATCTCGATTATTATTATCATACATTTGATAATGGTAGCAACGGGCATACATTAGGTAAAATTGTCTTCGAGGTTGATAAGCGAACCAATGAGAAGATGAAGGAGAGCGGTAAGGAGAGCAATTATATTTCAATGATTGTACGCAAGGTTCAGTCACTCGAAATTTAAGAAAGGTAACGGCAGGGCTAACCACCCTGCTTCTAATATAGGAGATACGAAAAAATGAAAAAAGGAAAAGACATGATGAATCCAAGTAATTGGAGAATCGAAGATGTAAAGAATGCGGTACAGGCAGCAGTTCTTGCCGCTAGTGGAATTATCTTAGCGTATGCCACTATCTGGCTCGCTTACTAAAAGAAGGAGGTAATATGGAGATAGTAACAACGTTGGTTAAATTCCGTTGTCGCAAAGATGTGATGATGGAACAGTCAAAGAATGCTCAGATTTTCCTTTTCAACGGAAAGGAAGGTAAGACAAAGGTCTTCGTGCCTAAGTCTAAACTGATTATCAAGGATGATGCCTTAGATAGCAACTATAATCTTTGCATCATACCTAAATGGGTATTCCTTAACACAAAGAACCTTTCGCAGAATGTTGTGTTGATGGGAGAAACGCAACACATGGAGGTTCTCAATGATATTGAAGATTAATAGTATATATAGTAATAATTATTTTGTTTAACGTATTAAAAATAGGAGATACAACAATGAACACAATGGCAATGAATTTGATGGCACAGTCAAAGGTAGCAGAGGTAGCGGTTGCAAAGCAGCCAGAGTTGAAGAGTGATAATATGAATCAGTTCTTGGATTTTGAGACATCCAAGGTACAGATTCTGACAATCGAACAGCTTGAACGCACCGAGAAAGAGAATGATGTGTACGGAAAGCCTTTGAAGGGCATCTATCATTTTGACCTCATTCATCAGGTGGAAGACTTGTGCGAGAAGCACGGTTATAAGGCTGAGATTTACGACCTCTTTGCGGCGAATAACAAAGACCGCAATACTCCAGGTGTTACCCGTTTGCCTGAGAAGGAAGCTTTGATGGGTGATAGAGCTGTAGAGGCTCATATCCTTCGCCGAGTATTCTGTAATATTCGCTTGCGTGACTTTGATAAAGGAGAGGGCAATGATGAGATTACAACCAATATGGCGGTATCATTCCATCAGAAGGGTATTCAGTTAGGTATTGGCAGAAACGTAATTATCTGCCATAATCAGTGTCTTCTTAATGCCGAGCATTATGGTGCTACCTATTCAGACATTAATAGTAAAAGAGGAGCTTTCAAGCTCGATGAGCTTCTTCAACGTGCTGATGCTTGGCTCGCTAATCTAAGAGGTATCATTGATGCCAATGATGAAATGATTGAGCGTATGAAGAATCGTGAGATTAAGGCACAGGAGATGTTTACCATCATCGGTATGCTGACCTCGCTCCGTGTTGCCGCTGAAACGAAATACAAAGGCATTCGCAACCCTCAGGTCATTCCTCTCAATCAAGCACAGATTGGTCGCTTGACCGAGAAAATGATGATTGCCTACTACGAGCGCAATATTGTTACCGCTTGGGATTTGTACAATGCGGCTACCGATATGTATAAGTCAACTCAGCTCGACCAGCCAATGATTCTTTCACAGAACTTGGCAATGAGTAGCTTCATTCAGAATACATTGATTCCAAACGCATAACTACATATAAGATTGAATATAGAAAAAGTCGATAATAAGAGCCTTTAAGCCGCCGTGAGGTGTCGGCTCTTTCTTTTAGAAAAGTTAAATTTAGGTTCTGGTATATATTGCCGTGAGGTAATCAGTTATGTCAATTATCAGTTAGATAAATATTAATTATGGTTATTGTTTTTTGCCCTACGGCGGTAGGGCTTTTTATCCCAAGGAAAACCAATCGCACGGGTGTGCGTGGGCTGTATGGTAGTGATACCGATATTCTTATCAAACCCTAAAGGAAAGAGGTAGATATTATAAGTTCATTTATTCTACTGTGTTAAAGAATGTATGCGAAGACACTCCGTAATAAGCAGCTCTTAATAAGCGGAGGTTGGCGAGGGTTCGATTCCCTCTCTTGGGGCTATGTTTTTTTAATTTATACAATATGACAGATTATAACGGAAAATTAAACTTGCTGAAGCTCAAAAGAGCTGGCGTTATGCAAATACCAGGGCGAACCGAAGTGCTTCGTTGCTTGGTTATCCCTATTGAAGAGAATAATATCTTCATTAGTACGGATGAAAATAATCGTCCGAAGGCTGCTTATCTCGACCTTACCGCTTGGGCGTTGAAGAACCCAAAGTATGAGGAAACTCACATGATTAAGCAGTCGTTGCCTAAAGAGGTTCGTGAGAAAATGACAGATGAGGAGAAGAAGGCGATGCCTATTCTAGGTGGCTTGAGACCTGCAAACTTTGAAGCTCAGAATGGAGCATCTACTTGCGATGCTCCTTTTGCACATGCGCAGGATTTGAACGATTTGCCCTTTTAGTATAAGGGCTTTCTTAGATATAGGATTTAAGTTAGTTTTAGATTATTAAAATATGAGAAGTAGAACGAGTAATTGGTTTGAGGTAGGAATCCGCTACCAAAAGACCCAAGAAGATGGTTCAGAGAAATCTGTAACCGAAAAGTATGCGATTGATGCCTTATCCTTCACGGAAGGTGAGAGCGCAATCACAGAGGAAATGGCTGCTTATATCAGCGGCGAGTTTAAGGTTAAGTCGATGCAAGAGGCTTCATACAGAGAGGTATTCTTCTCTGATAAGGATGATGATGATTGTTGGTATAAAGCAAAACTGCAATTTATCATCATTGATGATAAGTCAAATAAGGAGAAGCGTAGCAACGTGACTTATCTCGTGCAAGCAAAGTCTATGCACCGAGCAATCAGTAACATTGATGAGGTGATGGGGAAGACCATGATAGACTACGAAATCATCGGTCTCAGCAAAACCAATGTTTACGATGTCTTCGAGCATAAGACAAAGGAGGAGAAGGAACAGAAGTCTAACGAGGAAAAGAAGGAGGAGTAAATTATGGCAAGACCTAAGAAAAATGGCGCAGAACAGCCTTTGAATTTGGATGGCAATAATATGCCTATGGAGAATGAGAACGCTCCGCAGAGCCAAGAAAATGCGGCTCAGCAGCAAAGTGAGGAGCAAGTTGAGGAGCAAGTTGAGGAGCATGAGGAAGAGCATGAGGAAGAGAATGAGTTCCCTTTTGAGGTTGAAGGTTTAAATTATGAACCTGAGATTAATACAAACGGTTCTTTTGTTATCTGTGCTCCTTATAATATTGAAGCTCGTAAAGGAAGAATAGAAGTAGTAACGTACTTCACTCTTAAAGAGGGTTATCGTGGCTTGATTGTTCCAATCACAGACAATGCAATTAATGGTCTTCCTACTGAATCAGATTATCGCTTACAGCATTCCGATGTGATTTCCATACAGGTAGGGGAGAAGGAAAAGGTAAAGCTCGTACTCTCAATCAATGACGAGACAATGATACAGGAGCAGACAAACTTCGGTTCACGCTCCCGTAATCTCATTATTCCGAAGGGTACTCCGCTTGCCGTTCTGATGGTTTTTAAGCTGTGAAATATATAATTGCGGATGGAGGTCTATCCTATAGTATCTCCTTCCGCTCTATTAAGTAACTATGACAGAAGTTGAACGTAAAATGCGCAGAAGCAAATACGGCAAGACCTACTATCAGAAGCATCGTGAAGCTTGCATCGAAAGAGCCATAGCTTGGTATAATGCTCATAAAGAGCATCGTAGGCTGTATATGCTTGCGTATAATAGCAAATAGTGTTTATATGGATAAGTTGGATAAAATTAAAGAGTTGAATACTCAATATAAACTGCTGCGAAATAACGGAATGGTCGTTGAGGTGAAACTCCTTACTAATATCGGTGATTACAGCATAAAGAATCCGAATGTTATTAGTAAGGTACTTGACTTGCTTATCCGTGAATCACAGAAGCAGATAGAAAGTGAGGTGAATAAATGATAGAATTGAGTAATAGACCAACAAGGGCAAAGAGGGTCGTTGTGGTTCAACTGAAAGATAAAAAGCCTGAGCCTTTCCGTACCTGCCCAGAGATTTATTTGAAGTACGATAAAGAGAAGATTGGCATCTGTCTTAATGCTCTGTGGAACGCCCTTGCTAAAGATGGTTGCTACGAGAATAAGAAATGCAAAATCTCTTATCAGAGTATTGAACAATTAAAAACATTGGTATGGGAGTAGGAAACAGAGGTTGTTGTGTGCTGAAATATCCTCATTCTATAGATGATGGATTGTTGTCTCTGTACATACAAGGTCTTACGATTCGTGAAATTAGCAAGAAAGTAGAAATTCCTTATGAGACTGTCCGACGGCGATTAAAGGAGAAAGGAGCAAAAACGGCATCACCAAGATTTGTTGCTAAATTCGGAGATATTCGTTATCGTGGTAGTTATCGGTATTGGAGTGAAGATGAAGAACGAAGATTCAAAGAATACTTTCCTTTTCACACAAACGAGGAAGTTGCCGAAGAGTTCTGTTGTAAAATAAGGCAGGTTAAAAACAAAGCCCGCTCTCTTGGATTGAGAAAAAATGAAAGATGGCTTTACTCTAAGAAATTAGCAACTATAAAGATAGCAAATATCGTTTCTAAAGCAAGTAGCAAAAGGTTTTCTTTCAAGAAAGGTAACAACTACGGCTGTAGATTCAAAAAAGGTAACACTATCGGACATCGGTTCAAAAAAGGAGTTAGGTACGATAAAGAGTTTTGGGAGAAATACAGAAGAGGTGAAGTAGCTTTACCTTGATTATAACTTTTCAGTATCTACGATAAGGCTAAAAAATATCTATAATATGGAAGATGTAATTATTAAACAGTATAATAATGGCTACTTCGAGGTCTTTCAAGGCGATAAAAGTAGCGGTGAACTTGGTTTTGACGAGATGTTAGGACTGATAACGTCTCTTACTATGTCTGAACGCCGTCCTTGCTTGCAATGGATGAAGACCAAGGAGCAGCGTGATGCCGAAGAAATCGTTATCACTCAGGTAGCGAAATATCCTATATTTGAAAATTCTAAAAAGGAGAAGAATGGAAGAAACTAAGTATAATAATGATGTACCTTACGAAAGAGTGGTGCTTAGAGTGTTAGAAAACTACTCGAAAATGCAAACTAAGCTAACTCGTTACCAGAAAAAGGTCAAAGAGCAAGGTGAGTTGCTTAATAAATTAAACAACAAACACAATGATTACGAGAAGGTCGTTGCTGAGCGTGATGAGTTTCTCAGAAAGAACAAAGAACTTTCTCGTCAGTTGAAGATTTACGAAGGTATGCGTAAGTACTTCAATAGCGAGGTATCAAAATTAGAAACTGATAAATAATATATCAATATGAAGAAGATTTTATCTTGGTGCGATTCTCATACAGAGCTGCTGTGTGCATTCTTTCTGATAGGATGCTGTATCAATAGTGCGGTGAAGGATGGTTGGTCGGCGGCGATATTGTTCTTGCCTTTTATCGCTATGTGGATATTCGTCTATCGCTTACAGAAAAAGATTCTCCGCCTTATCAAAAAGAACGAAGAGTTGAAAGAAATCAATAAGCAGCTTGAAAAGGCTTACGAAGAAAAGACCTTGGCGTTTATCAGAACTGATGATTTGAAGATGCTCTACATCTATAAGTATTTGTTGGCTCAAAATAATGTGGATTTATGTAAGCGAAAGATTAACTGTACGAAGTATCTTGAAAGAAGAGAATATTATGAACGTATGATTGAATTTTTCGTTAAGGATATTAAGGCTAAAGAAATGCAATAATGAAGTACGATGAGCTTTTAAAGAAGGAGAGCCAGAAGAAAGGCAGAAGCAAACCACGGCACATTGAATCGCAGATTCAGATTCAAATGGTGAAGTGGTTTCGCTTGCAATATCCCCATTACATCATTGCTGCCATCCCTAACGGAGGACAACGAAGTGCGCTTGAAGCAAAGATAATGAAAGGTGAGGGCGTTTTGGCTGGCTTCTCCGACCTTATTATTATAGCAAAGGGAAATGTCCTATTTGTGGAAGTTAAAACGAAGAGCGGATATCAATCTGATTTGCAAGCCAAATTTCAGTCTGATGTTGAGCGATTAGGCTTTCAGTACAGCATTTGCCGCTCATTGGACGACTTTATCTTAACCATCGAAAAATGGATAAAAGATAAGTTTTCTGTGTAAAAATATCGGATTTCTTTGGTTTTGTATTAATTTCTATTAAAATATTAATAAAATACAACAGAAAATTTGGTAGTCTCAAAAGAAGTTATTAATTTTGCGGTGTAAATAATTAATAAATAGGTTTAATAATTAAATTAAAGGAGATACGACAATGATTACAATTATTAATAAATACACAGGTGAGGTTATCACCAAGTACTCAGGTGCTTTGGTTAGTGAATCAGATATTGATTCTTTTATCGCCAACGCAAAGGGTTCGGCTACGTTCAGAGGACGTTGGAATGCTATCGTAGAGGTATTCATTCCTTTGAAAGGCTTGAATGCCACACAATGCCTTCTTAAAAGCCAATACGCAGTGAAGGAATGTATGAAGAAGAAATAATTAACGTTTAAATATAGGAGATACAATTATGGTAGTAGCAGTTAGTACAAAAGGTGTTAAGAGCCTTGTGAAAGAGATTAATGATGCGTATGGTAAGCATATCGTCACAGCTGAGTTACATTCAGATGGATGGTTCATTCTTGTAGGTGAGAATCCTATCGGAAATACAGAAAATACTTGCGATGCGGTTCATTACCTTGAAGGTGTGAAACACGGCATTGAATTAATGAAAGAAGGACTTTAGTTATTAATCGGGCAGCGTAATAGCTGCCTATAAAAAATAGGAGATACAATTATGGAAATCAAGGTAAATATACCACAAAACGATTATGTTCAACCAACCGAAGTTAGAGAGGAAGTCGTACAGGCAATCTGTAATGCCTTCTTATCTAATAGTTGTTGGGATATTTTTCATCCTTTCTCAGGTGCAAATAATGGTAGCCGACCTGCTACAAGACGTATTAGTTTGAGCTATCCACGCTTTAGTGGACACGCCAATGATAAGGATATGGTTAGAATACATGGGTGTGAAATAAAAGCTGCCTTTGAAGCGTTGATAAAGGCTGGTTATCATATGTATAAAGTGTATGAATATGGCTCTTGGATGGGGTATGCGTGTGATAAGAAGCCTTTCCGTGAGGGTGCATCTGAGGTTCTTACGTTTAACGATTTCATTGATTAGCCTTATGTTCATAGAATTTAAGAATTTATATGTAGCGTTCAGAAAGGAGTTTCCTTTAGCTATCGTGTATCTTAATAAGTGCGATGGTGAGCGTTTTTTAAGAGAACAGGGAATAGCTTTATCTGGCTCTTTTAGCAGCTTTATTCCGCTTATTGCAATCGTTGATAACGTACCACAAAAAGCGAGCTGTAAGATTATCTTTACTAATTATCGCATTCTTAATAAAGAAGAGGAGAAAGATGTGTTAGATACTCTTAAACGAAGTAATCTTACTATCAATGATAAAGGGTTTATTTCCTTCCTTGATTATAAAAAGATTTGCTTTGAGGTAGATGGAAATATTCTTCCTTATAATGATTTCTGTAAGTATGAATTGCCAGAGGGGCAGGTGTTCAAAATGGTCTTTGATAATGGTTATTCTTATTATGGCTCAGAGCCTTTTAAAGGTGATGCCAAGAAATATGCCGACACAGCTATCAAGGTTGCCGTGAAACTAGGGTATCTTTGGTTCAGTTGGACTATGGGATTCAGACTTAACAATCTTCTCAACGTAAATGTGGTTTACGGCAAAGACGAAAGCTATTCAGTAGTTTCTAACACATAATGACTATGGAAGAGATTAAAGAAAAGAAGTTTATCATAGAAGCAAAGGGTGAAGTGCCCTTTGCTCAACGCACGGGTGATGGCTATGAGTTATTCAATAACGAACGAACAATGAAGTTCTGTGCAAGAAGGCAACAGATATGGGATAATGAAATGG
This sequence comes from Prevotella sp., assembly GCA_052356385.1. Classification (GTDB taxonomy): domain Bacteria; phylum Bacteroidota; class Bacteroidia; order Bacteroidales; family Bacteroidaceae; genus Prevotella. The sequence goes on along the minus strand of DAWDAD010000002.1, from coordinate 49,654 downwards.
GCGAACAGAAATCTTGTTTTGCCGTTTTCTGCTTCGTTAAAGAGGATGATGGATGGGTACAAGGTGATAACTATCATCAGACGGAAACCATCACCTCTTTCGTTAAGGATTTGAATATCTCTCCTTACTTTACCAATGCGGTAAAGGAATATCGTGAACAGATGGATATTACAGAAGAATGGAAGGTTGAAAAATGGGAACAGGAGAAATATTAATCGTTACAGGCGCAATAGTTATCGCATTCAGCAGCGCTACCGCTGTTGGGGCGATAAGCGGAAAGATAGAAGGTGTTATCACTCTTGGTGAAAGATTAGGCATCACGGCATTCTTGATGATTCTATTCGTTATGGGATGCGTATTGCTTGATAATGGAATATTAATAATTAATCTGTAATAATATGACAAAGAGATTAAGTTTAGAAGATAAAGCTAAAATAGCTAACGGCAATGAACGTCATTGTAGGCAATGCAATCATCATGTTTGCCCAGATGGTTTGCTTAAAGTATGTTCGGAGGCTTTTATTCGAGGGTACAAGAAAGGCTATAAACAAAATCAGAAAGAACAGAAAGAACGTATTGATAAGATACTCCACCCTGTTACTGAGCCTTGTGGTAGTAATGCTATCTTTGTCTTTTTCAGAGACGTAAGAAGTGGTGAGTTACAACCTTATATTGAGGATATGAGAATGCCTAATGCAAAACGTTACCAGGATATAGGTTCAATAAGGTTTCCGCCAGAGAAAGATGAACCACAGAAACTACAGATTGCATGGTGTTATCCGAAGGATTTGGTTGAGCTTCTTGGATATGATAAGAAGTATTCCGATTTTGAGCGTATAGCTCTTTCTGAAGGCGCATTCTCTTATCCTCGTGAGGAATATGAGAAAAATCTTCAAAAGTACTCTTCTGTGCGCCATAAATACAAAAAATATTATCATTATCGTAAATTTAAAAAATAGCTTTATTATGAGTAAGAAAGATATTAGTCTAACAATCACACTTGAACTCGGTGGCGACCTTTGCGGTATGACTATAAAGGATAAAAATGATAAAGTGGTACAGTTCGAGGATTTGGCACGTGGTGAGCAAATTAAGATTCTCAACTGCTTTAGTCAGAATTACAACAGCCTTGTGCGGTTCTTAAAAGAGAAGGAGGGATAAGGTATGGGATTTGTTATTTTTATGGCGGTTATTATGAGCGTAGGCGTATTTGCTTGCCTCATTCAAGGTAATGGAGATAAGGAGGAGTAGAGTATGGGAATACCTGTTTTATTAGGCAATCATAATGATTGCAATATAGATAAAGGAAGATATGTAGAAACCGATGTTTCGGGCTATAAAGCCGTTGTCTATGTGCCGAGCGGCATTGATAACGAGCAGATTCAGAAAGCCCTTGATTACGCTTATTCTACACTCTGTCAAAGCTGCTATATGGAGTTTATCTTAGCAGATAACTTCCTTCTTATTTCTAAGGAGGTCTTTGATAAGAAGAAGGTGTTTAAATTCAATCTTAAAAAGCACTTTACCGATTGTCAGAAATCCGTCCGTAACACGATGAAGTTGTATGAGCGACACATGGATGAGGATTACTATAATGAATATTCTACTTATCTGTGGGATTTGATTAAGGATAAGGTTGAGAAGTTGCGTAAGATGATTGAAGATAAGCTTCGCAATCTTAAATGCAAGTATAACCCTTATCTCTGTTCTTATGCTATCAGCATTCAGAACCTTGTACAGCAGATTAATGATACTCATATACACGTTATGGAGATTACAGAAAGGGAGTATGGAGTTGATATTGCTCCAAGCTACGAGAATCATCGGGCTAAGATGGCATTCACGCAAGCGGATAATTGTCTGTACGACATCATGCACGATGAAGTAGAGAAATTCCGTGATAATATCGAAAAAGATAAGAAGGTTATCGCCGTATGGTCTGATATAACAAGGACTATCTACAATCCTATCAACGCAAAAAAGGCTCGTATTTCGGCTTTTTATAGTATGCCTAAAGAAACGCAAGCTCTCTATAATTTGCGAGAGGAGGATGGCTTCTGCGAGCTCAAGGATGGTGCAAAAAGATTCAAGAAAGGAGCGTAGGGTATGGATAAAAAAGATATGCGTAGGCTGATTTCGTATGGAGATGTTTACTCTAAATATACAAAGAAGAAGCTATCTGCGATAACTGTTGAAGAATGCCTCAATTCTATGGAATTTGAAATATGGAATCATACAGCAGTCGCCGTTCCTGTGCTTGATTGTCAAAAACTGATTCTCATTTCATCTTAATATATGTTGTATCTCTTGGGGGCGGCGGTCTCGGCTGCTGCTCCCTTCTATAGGTATAATAAGTTTATCAAGGTAAAGAAATAAGTTGCTGATTCTTAGTACGAAAGTTATTAAATACTATTAATTCCGATTTATTTCTATTAGAATCGAAAATAATTGGAGAAAAAGTTGGTAGTTCGCAGATTTCTTTTTAATTTTGCGGTGTTCAATAAAGATAAGCTGATTGAGGATGAGAAGCTCTTTCAGTATAATGGAGGGGCATTTTTTATGCTCTGATTTCTCATAAAGAAATACAATATAGGCGTATTGTCCCTTGCATATATTATAATGGTGTATGCGTTCCTTTAGCTTATCGGAATTGAACAAAGGGTAACAGTACGCCCTTTATGTGTCTGTTAGTTAAACGTTCAAAAAGATAAGCAAAATGAAGAACGTAGAAATTTTTAATTCTCCTATGTTTGGAGAACTTAGAACATCACGGAACGAGAAGGATGAGCCTTTGTTCTGTTTAAAGGATGTTTGTGATTCACTTGAATTGCGTGTAAATGATGTTATCAAGCGCACAGGATGCCACCCCGATACTATCGGGGTATCAAATGAGGTAATATCTCACGGTGCTCCTACTGGCATTTCAAAAGAAGTTGAAATGTATTTTATCACCGAGCCAGACCTTTATCGTGTAATCTTCCAATCTCGCAAGTCTTCCGCTCGCAAGTTCCAAGATTGGGTTTTTGATGAGGTTCTTCCAGCTCTTCGCAAAGATGGTGGATATATCGTTTCAACCGAGGAAGATACCGAGGAAGATATCATTGCTCGTGGTCTTATCGCTGCGAAGGCAGCACTATCACGTAAAGAGCAGCGTGTTCGTGAGCTTGAAGCTCAGACCGAGCAGCAGGCGCAGGTCATCGGCATTCAGCAGAAAGAACTGACTATTGCCGCACCAAAGGTAAAGTACTACGATGATACACTTGCATCAACGGACTGTCTTACCACCACACAAGTTGCTGATGACCTCGGTATCAGCGCAAGAGCACTCAATCAACAACTTTCCAATGCAGGTATTCAATACTTTCAATCAGGTTCTTGGCATTTGAAGGGCAAGTACCGTGAATGGCAGCTCGCAAGCACCCGAACCTACAATTATATCAAGAGTGATGGTTCTACGGGCACAAAAGTAAACCTTGTATGGAATCAACGTGGCAAGCGTTTTATTCTTGCTCTCTATAACAACGACTTTAATGTGAAGGATGCCATCGCTGAAATCAACGGCGAGAAGAGAGCTGCGCTTGAATCTAAAAACAATCAGTCTAACTTTTAATTGAATAGGAGAAATCAAAAATGGATAATCAGAATATAATGATAGAGGTAACAGTTGATAATGATGCTACTCAGCGGTGTGTCGGTCTGCTCAAAGAGCTTATGGCAGTACAGGAGAAGGCTATGAAGTTCTTGGTATCTGAGGGTATTGATGATAGCAATGAGGGTACTATGATTGCCGAAGGTATCGGTAACGCCGTGAAAGCCTTTGGTGGCGTACTGCCAGAGGGTATCTACAATAATGTAGTCGGTATTGAGGTTTAATGTTATGAGTGAATAGGAGATACGCAAGACAACAAGGTGTAAATAATTATGGAGATACGCCCTACCTTTATTTGTTTACAGAGAAAATTCGGGGGGGGCGATTTTTGATATTTTATTTATAACTTTGCAAACAAAGGTATAAACTCTTTAAATATATAGAAAATATGGCAAAATCATCAGGAAGTACTCGTAAAGTTACAGCTTCAACGGCGGCGCAGAATCATACTTTATCAAGCAAAGCTTTCTCTTCTTTTAGTGCTGAAATAAAGAATGAGATTAGTAACTACAAAGGTTTATCAGACGGATATAAAGAAATGATAAGCAAGGATTTGAAGCCTTTTGATACTCAGTTCAAAAAGCTACAGGCTCAAATGGATAAGCTCCAGTCGCAACATGATGACGGAGATATAAGTGATAGCAAATTCAGCCAGGCATACAACGAAATTGAGATGAAGATGGATAATGTAAAATTCAAACTTCGTGTAAAAATGGCTAACACCAAAAATATAAGTTCAAAATCGTTGAAAACAACGTGGACTGGCGGCTATTTACCAAATGGATAATTTTAAAAGAATAAAGAGTGAGATAAAACTCTCTCACTCTTTATTTTCTTTTTCTTTTTGCTTTCGTTCAGCCCTTGCGAGCCGAATCTCTTTATTAATCTCGTCCATCGTCATATTGACGTTATTCTTCCTTGCTCCTTCTATGAGAGCATTGAAGTTCTCTAAAGCCTTCTTCTTTTCTTCTTCTGTCATAGTTTATATATTTTGGCTAGCACAAATGTCCATATTTTCGGGATAGCTCTATTAACTCATTGGTATAAAACTCCATTTCTTCTACTACAGATTTATCGTTTAGCCAGTCTTTTTTTCTTAACTTACATAGCTCCTCATTTATCAAGCTTCGTGTGCGCATATACCACTCACGCAAAGCTTTTTGCTTTTCCACGTTTTGATAAAGCTCTTCGGTTTCTTCGTCTGTGAAGAGGCGTTCTTCTTTTGTATCAGTAGCTTTATCTATATGCTTCTGAGCTCTCAGCTTCCTTTTATATACATCATCGAAGAAAAGACCAAATCTAGGATTTTCTTCGATTTCCGATAATTGTATAACCTGATGGTATTTCCTATCCTTATATAAGTTGATAGAAAGGCGACTCTCACAATACCCTGTATGATGTCCTTTGATGATTGCTAACTTGGCTTCTTTGTTGCAGTTTTCTATATCGCCCTTTTTAAAGTAACTAACCATTAGATTACAATGTACAAAATAATCGTTAGGATATTCTGCTTCAATCCACTTACCTTCTTCTATAGCCTTATCATACTCCTTGTGAAAATTAAGGTCACCCAACAGGCATCCTTTTGGGATGAAAGATTCAGCGACAACCTTTTTATCGCTAAGACTGTCGCTTACTGATGATATTTTTATCGTACTTATGTCGTCTTTGCGATTTAGGTACGATTTTAGTTTATTGATAAAATCTATCATCTCTTCAAAACTCTTATAGAGCTTACAATAGGATTGCGTTCTATAATTATTCTTTGTCCGTCTGCCGATAATAAGCCATCAAATGTTATGTTCTTGCCATCCTTTGTATAGGTAAAGCTGATAGCATTATTTGAAAATTCATAATTAGCAGGAATAGTATATTCACTAACATCTTCATTATATACTTCTTTATTAGAGTAAGTATATTTTGTTTGATATGCTACACATCCCTTACCATCAAGCGGAATAAAGAGAGTACCGTCAGCTCTGTAAATACCATAACTATATACAGTAATCTCTTCATATCTATTATATCCGAATCTTACAATATATGAACCTTCTTCAAATTTATAAAGGCTTTCCGTTTTGGTCTGATTAGCCTTTGCTTTGGTTTTTGTAACCTTTACCTTAAAAGTACATTTGTTTGCATCAAAAGAAGCTGTTATTGTAGAGTCGCATTCATGTTTATTTTGCTTACATAAATCCCAAAACCAATAACCTTCTTCTGTTTTGGTCTCCTCTGTATATTGGAAACCGACAACCTCATTCATCTTTGCTTCTATCTTGGTATTTGGTTCTGTTTTATCAACGGCAACCAATGAAGAGCTATGGAACGAAGTTTCGTCTGATACCCAGCTTGTATTCTCTAATTTTTTCTTTTCGTTCTCTTTATTATCATCTCTTGAACATGAAAGATTTGTACAAGCTACGATGAATACAAAGAGTGTCATAAATAATGCTTTTTCTTTTTTCATAATCTTATATCTCCTATATTAATATTTATAAATTGCACGATACCTATTTAAAACACGCTCTGCGGCGTTATCTTTTCCTTGCTTGGTATATACTAAGGCAAGGCGAAGATACCCCGTTCTACGCAAGCGACCGAGGTACATCAGCCGCTCGTAGCAGTATGTGGCTCTGCTTAGTATTCCATCACGGAGGTAGCGTTGAGCCATTGTCGCCAACTCCTTTGGTGATGCGTCATAAATCTGTGTCATAACTCGTCTGATTTGGTTGCGTGTACAAAGGTAGCGAAAAATTGATTACTATATATTTATATTGCATTTTTTATATTAAAATAACCTTAATTTACATATTGATATATTAAAAGCTATTAAAATATTAATAAAAATACAGAGAAAATTTGGTAATCTCAAAAGAAATTATTAATTTTGCGGTGTAGATAATTAATAAATAGGTTTAATAATTAAATTATAGGAGATACGACAATGATGACAAAAGAAGAAGAAATTAAGCATCTTATGGCTTTAATGGGCGATAAAAGAGGTGATACATACTTTAATCAGTTCTTTAGCTCAGACGATATCGAGCAGATGATACAGAATATTCACGATGATTTCGCTATCGAAATGGGTTGCTCATTTACCAAGAAGGTAGAAGAGCTTGAAAAGAAGTTACATGAGGAGCAGAAAGCTCACGACCAAGATATGCTTGACTTCGTTGAGGATTTGCTAGTAACGGAAGCTCGTGGTGGTAATTCACTCAATGTTGCGATGGCGAAAATCGGTATGGATAACACCATAAAGATTAAGCGTAAGAATAAGATTCCACTCAGCGAGGAGGAGCTTGATTACTTGGTTTCAAAACTTGATTAAATTATAGGAGATACAACAATGGAAGTTACAATGATTAACGGAAAGGTAGTAGAGGCTAACGTTTTTGATTACGTTGCTCAGATATACGAAGGTGGCAAATGGTAGACAGTTGCCGTTAGCTCTGATTATAATGAAGCAGAGAAAAAGCGTATAGAATATGCTATAAAGGGCTGCTATACAAGAACCGAACAGCTTTACTAGTTAATAATTTATAGGAGATACGACAATGAAACGATTTGAAGATTACGAAAAAGCTTATAATAAATGCTATGAGCTCTTGCAAAAACTCATGGTATTGGTAAAAGAGGCAGATGGCTACATCACTCTAGAGATAAAGTTTACTTATCCTGATAAGTACCCAAAACTTTCTGTTACATACTATTATAATTACCTATACTCATTTCTTCCACAAGAAGATGGTACATTTGTTATTTCTACAGACAACAAAGTCTATACAATGGATGAAATTGAGGCGAAGATAAGAAAGAATTGTTTATTAGACTAAAGGATATGAGTAAGCAAGAATTTCTAAGCAAGTGTTATAGCTGTAAGAAGTATAACACTTGCTACAACTCGAAGTTTGGTAGATTAGATTGTAATGCCTATCTATCATATTTGAATACGAACAATTTTTAAAAGGAGATTATGTATAAAGAAGGCGATGTTTTAGTATTGTATAATGATTGGCGTGGTGAGTATTGCGTATTCATTTTACACAGAATATACAATGATGATTGGATAGAAGCTCATGCTAAGTATTCTTTCATATTCGAAAAATTAGGAATAGGGGCAGGCAATACCTCTACGAATGTAAAGTACTCTACAGGGTGTCTAAGAAAAGCAAATAATACAGAAAGAGACTACTTGTTGGGGATAATGAAGGATAAGGGCTATTCTTATGATTTTAAGAAGAATAAACTGCTACATTCATTCAATTATGAAAAAGGAAGAAATTAAGATAAATGAGCATTGTAAGCACTATTTCTTAGGCTTCTGCCACTTTTATTTAGGTGGCTGCTGCTCTGGTATTAAATGCGGATATAACTAATTAAGATTATGACAAAGTTTATTGAGGTAAAATATAAAGGGTATTGTACCCTTGTTAATATAGATAATATCGCTTACGTTGAACCTTCACGAAATGGCGGTATAGAAACATCTATAAAGCTTAATTGCAAGACCACACCAACGGGCGGTCAAGTGATTCTCTGCGAGGATGATTACCACACATTCTTGGCTAGATTAGAAAGCCTTGTTGTCGTTAATAAAGCCGAGTAAGATATGAGAGCATTTGACGTACTTTTAGCCTTACATCGCTTGGATATGCGACAAGGCAAGGATTATCTTGAAGCTCCTGAAAAGAATGATTTGGAGCTGAATGTGATAGAAGGTAAACTGAAACGGAATCATTGGTATTGGTGTGACTTCCATAAGCAGCCAATGCTCGGTGAGCCTTCGGTTATCCTCACTCTTGGCGGTGGGGATATTCAATATCTTTATGAAGTAGAAAAGTAAATAAATATAGATTATGTATCAGATAAATCTTGTAACATATAGAACAGCGATAAACGTAAAGAACGCTCCTCGTAGAGTGGTGAATAGAGAAAAAGGAATACTTGGTGGTGGCTTTGAAAGCATCAAGTTAGCAAGAACTACCTTACTAAAGAAAGTCTTTAGAATGGAAGAATGTATGATAGATAAGGTTAAACCTAACAAAAATGAAACTTATGTTATAGCTACACTTTTCGGTAACGATATGATAGAAAACGTATTCACAATTATCGAAAGTAATTAATTTATGGCTCGTTTCGCTCTCAGAAATCAGGAGAAGATAAAGCAAGCATTCGGAGAAGAAAGGTTGAATGAGCTTCTGAAAGCATTGAAGCTGTATTCAGCCAAGTACCCGAAATTATCGTTGAACACAATCATCGAAGAGGGTAAGCCTTATCCTTCTTTCGTAGTTGATAAGGTTGCGGTATTATACGTAACTCGCCTGATATATGACGTTTATCACGTTGCTTTAAAGGAGTTCTTATAAACAAAAAGCACCGCCCTCGGAGATACGAATGAGGACGATGCTAAGTGTAAATAATTGTTTTGTTTAACGTTGTGAGCACATAGGAGATACGCACTCGATACAACAATTAATGCAAAAGTAATAAAAAATATTTGGTTATCTGAATATTTCTTCGTAAATTTGCGAATAATTAACATTAAAATAGGAGATACAGTTATGATAGGAGCAATTATAGGTGATATTGTAGGCTCTAAATATGAGTTTAATAACACATTTGATTATAACTTTAAACTATTTGACGAAGGTTGTAATTTTACAGATGATACCATCTGTACAATAGCCGTAGCCGATGCTATTCTTAGAAAAGGCGGTAATGAAAAGCCGAATGTCGGAGATTATCGTATATCGCTTCAATACTGGTGTCAGAAGTATCTAAACCCAATGGGTGGGTATGGCGCAAGCTTCTCAAAATGGGTTCGTAGCTCGAATCCACAGCCTTATGATAGTTTTGGAAATGGAGCAGCTATGAGAGTTAGTCCTGTGGGTTGGGTATTTAATACAAATACTGATGCCATTCGTCAGGCAATGATGAGTGCAAAGGTGTCACATAGTCACGTTGAAGGAATGATTGGTGCTGCTGCGGTGGCAGATTGTATTCGTGGTTTAAGAATATGTAAACACAAAAGTTTTATTGAGACAATAGCGATACTGTATTACGGAACTGATTGGAACGAGAATCTTGTGCCAATAGGGAAATGGGCAGAAACTTGCCAAGAGTGCGTTCCTCTTGCCTTTAGAATAGTCCTTGATAGTGATAGCTTCGAGGACGCAATCAGAAATGCTGTATCCTACGGCGGTGATAGCGATACGATAGGAGCAATCGTTGGTTCAATCGCTCAGCCACTCTTTGGTATTCCACAAGAAATGAAGGAGAAAGCATTGAACTATCTCCCTTTGGATATGAAGAATGTAGTAAATAAATTTATTGATAGATATGGCGAATAAGGAAGATTTAATCAAGCACTGCCGATACTATAGAGGTGGTGAAAACCCAAATACCAACGAAAATATGGCTTGGTTTTGGGATATGGAAAGAGTGTATGTTGATAGCGAAGGAAAGTTTAAAGGCGAGGAAGAATATTATAAGAAAATCAATGGTAAGGAATATAAGGGGATTCCACATACATTGCTTATTATAATGTTCACTTCCTGGGCTAAAGCTGCCTACAATATTAAGGAAGAGATAGATAGCTTCTATAAGCTGATAGACGAATATCTCTTTATCCCAAACGACCATTTCCCAGAGGATAAAATTCCAAACGAACTATAACAAAAAAGGTGCGCCGTAATGGTACACCTTTTTTGTTTAATATCCGATATTGCTATCCTTTACATAAGATAAATCTCTTATTTCTTGCCCTATAACCTCGCAGTCTATGTAGGTCTTTCCACCTTCTTCATAAACCTTTGTTATTCGCATTCGTGTTCCTCTCTGAAAGAGTGTTTCGTGCTCAGAACTATATGTAGAGAAACGGCTTACTCCATCCCAACTTCTTTTATCACCACAACCGAAAGCAGAGAAAGGTTCTACGTAAGCAGCCTTTGTTCCTTTTGGTGCATATATGTTCATAATAACACTTCGAGTGTTGAAGCCTTCTCCTTTTCGGCTACCAGTTGACATAAAACCACCTTCTTGCATTTCCATTCCAACAAGGTCTTGAAGGTTATTTGGCATAGAACCGCCAGCAAACTTAATACGTGATTCAATAACTTTCATTCCATCATCACCTCTTGTAAACCACATATCGGTAGGAAGTTCGTTCTTTTCTATATAGCTTGTTATATTATTAACCTTTTCTATGAACCTTTCCTTCGTTTGGTAATTATCATATTTTCTTCCTTGTAATGGTTCATTTACATCGCAATAATGATGAGTGTATTCGTATGTGAAATCTTTTTCTTTTTCTGTTGCTGCTATCCATTGTTTGGATGCAGTATCTACGAGGGCTTTATCAGCTTTTGCACCATTACCCTTATCCCATACTGCGGCATCTTTCCTTGATTGAGAGAATTGGTCTGTATCAAATACAACATTCTTTGCATTTCGTTTAGCTTTCGCATTAATAAGCGTTTCTTTCTTTTGCTTAGCTTCATAAAGCAACTGCTCAGCAAGGGTCTTATCCTTTGCGAGCATAGCGTGTTCAAGGTCATAGATAAGCTTATGATATATCTTGCTCTGTGTCTTATAACCTTTTACGTCAGCATAAGCTTTATTGATATTTACCCAATCAATCGCCGTTTTTACCTCATCAAGCTTTTTGAGATATGCCGCTTGCGATACCTTCCATGTAGCATACTTCTGCTGAACCCCGTGCATATTGCCGCCAAGAAAATCAATAGCTTCAAATTGTAGTTTCTTCGCTTGCTGTTCAAGCGTCAAGCTTTGCCATTGAGCCAACTTCGCTTCTACTGCATCATATACTCCGTGCAATTCCTTTGACGTGAACTGCTTATGCCACTTATTGACATCAGGGATGAGAGCGGAAAGTGATAGTTCATCTTTTTTGATAGCAGAAATGGCGTTTGCGAGCGTTTTTGCTTCTTTCCTTGCTAATGTATAGTCAGCAGCCTTTAATGCGCTTAGAACGGAAGAAACATCGGTTTCTCCGTAATTAGCAGCCATCTTCATAACATTCATTGCAACCTTGCGGTCAGTCCATGCAAGTTTAGTCTGATAACCTCGTTTGAATCTATCATACAAAGACGCTATCTCAGAAGCACTCTTTTTGTCCTTGATTGCGTAGCGGATAGCATAGTAACGTTCAAAGAGGTCTTGGCTCTTTATATCCGTAACAGATTTGCTGCCGAGCAGATTATGAACCAAGCCATTGTAATAGTCACGTCTATGCTTATCCCATCGGCTCTGTATTTTATCTATCTGCTCCTTAGTTCTAAGGGCGTGGCGTTCCTTTGCCTTCGCAAGTATAAGCTCCTTAGAAGAAACCGCCTTTAACCCTAATTTCTTGCGGTCTGACGGGCTTAAAAGATGTGCCCAATACTTTGTGTTATCTTGTAAGTGCCAAGCCAATTTACCCCTCATTCCTGCCTTCACGATAGCTTCGGAGTTATCCTTAATATACTGATTGTACTTTTCTGGCATAGTGAGCACGGCAAAAGGGGATACGTAGTTACTCATATCCTCGCCAGCCATCAAGCGTTTATAAAATGCTTTCTTCTCCTCACCCTGTATGGTAATAGGGTCTGAGGTACAGATACATTGAGCATGCCAAGAAATCCATATATAATCTTTCGGGTAGCGACCTTCAAGGTCATTGCATATATCATCTATATTGTGTTGTGGCGATACGTGAATATACTGACCGATAACGAATGGTTCATTCTGCCATCGTTCATTTCTTGCCTTGTGATATGCGGAATTTATCTCCGTTCTTGCTACTCTGAGAGCGTTCTTTCTCGCCGAGCGGTAAACACCCATACCTACTTTCTCCAATGGCTCTTCAACGAAGCGCACCTTACCGTCAATGATTCTACGTCTGCGCCAAGTCACCACATCTTTCTTCTTTCCGTTCTTCTGAACCTTGATGGTATGATAACGGCGATACATCATATCTGGGTCGTTGAGATACTTTCGTATGCTCTTGCCTACTTCCTCTGCTGATGAGCCTTTTTTGATTCCGTCCGCAATGGTATTACTCATAGCCATTTCAAACTCACTCTTCGTCTGTTGGCAGTAGTTCCAAACAATCTGAGCGAGATTCAATCCATTCTTTGTTTTCAAGCGATTTGAAATAAACGTGGCTGCGGCGGTATCTCGTGCAACCCTTATAGCTTTATCAGTAAGCACGGAATAACCGCCTATAACCATTTCATCGTGGTTATACGCCAATGCAACGCTATCGGTGATGCCGCTCTTATAACAAAGAAGGCTATTCTGATAGTAATCATTAAAGATGTCGTTCAAACGAGCCTTTAACTGCGGAAAGTTATCAAAGTTAAAAAGCGCATCATCTTCGAGCACATCTTCTCCATAGCCAAGAGAGGTGAGCTTCTTGACATAATCGCTGTATAATCTGCCCAACCGCTTGTTATAAACGGCGAACAGATTATTCAGTTGTTCTTTCTGCTGTTTTGATGTGAGCTTCTTTGGCATAGTTATTCTTCTTCCTCTTCTTCATTGGAAACTGACTGACTTCCACTTGCGGCACTACCAAGTCCCGAAAGGGCTGCTTGCTGCGCCAACGCTTCTTCCTGTTCACTCTTCATTTCTTCCTCAATCTTATCAGGGTCATCATTGAGAGGGTTAAGTTCGATGGCACGGCGATTAGAGGTAGATTTCGCACCACCATTGGATGAAGTGATAAGTTGCAACATTTCAACATCATTCTTTGGCAGATATGGCTTGAAGACTGGCTCAAAGTCAATCTGCTCAGCAACACTCTGGTCGATACCTTTTACGTAAACTCCCGTATTACAGATGCCGTTAGCTACGATATTCGAGCGGCGAGTAAACATTTCACCGAACATTTCTGTCTTCAAATCTGCTTTCATATAAGGAGCAGTAAACATCAAACGGATAGCCGCACCCGAGGTATTGCTACCCAAGGTCTTCATATTCTCAAAGCTGATATCGGCTGTTGAGGTAAATGAATAGATAATATTGAAAAGATAAGCAATTTCACCCTTTACACTCTCAGGTGATTTATCCCAAGAAAGGACGTTCATACTTGAATCGTTACCACCTAGGAAAACTGCGCCTTGCTCGCCCTTCTCAGCGAAACCTTTCAATTGACCTTTGACAAAGTACTTAGGCGTGCCGAAGTAATCGTTCGTGTCTCCCCAATTTGAGATACAGGTCTCAACTCTTTCTATAGCCCATTGAACATCTTCCCATTCGGCTTGGTCTTGTCTATAGTAAACGACAGGCACTTTGGTGAAGCCATGAGGTAGGGCAGAGATAAGCTTCCATCCTGCGCCATCAATATTAGTGTACTGATAGCACAATCTATCTGTATATACATCAAAATGTAGCTCAGATTTTCCAAGCTCATCATATACATAGTACTCACGGGCGAAGCCGTCCATGATATGGAAATCGTTGAAATGAGGGTAGAGCTTATCGCCGTTTGAAGGCGAAAGCAACTGAACTCGGATTTCACCTCGGAGCTTACCTTCTGTGTCTGTTGGCATATACCATAACTCGGCGCACTCACATTCCTTGAAGAGGGTACGGGCAAGTCGCTTATCGAAGTACTTCATCTTGTTATCGTGATAGCAGTGCATGATGCCGTCATATAGCTTCTGCTGCTTATCGTTCATCTTCTTTATATCAACACCATGTGCCGTAGCTTTATAGGTAACGGCATTCATAAGCAAGAACCCCACAGTAAGATTTACGATTGATTTCTGAGCAGGGATAGCGATTCTTACTGGCTCAACTTTCTTATCCTTATAAATCGGTTTCTGTGTGATAGGGTCATACTGACCCGTAGGTACTTTGATTCGCTTCTTAGGACGGAAATCCTCATCAAAGATTTTATGCTTTGACGGATTCCATTGTTCTTCAAGCGCACTCAGTGGTGTCTTAAAGCCTTTCTTCCTTGCGGTCAATACCGAGCGGACTGTGTTCGCATCTTGTATTGATACTATCTGTTCTATTGCTCTCATATATGAATATTTTTTGTTATAACAAGGCAAAGTTAGCAATAATATAACTTATATAGGTATAAAGAAGAAAACCTGTGTAAACAAAAGAAAAACGCCTATTTCGGCAGTCTTCCAATATGCCAATGATTGCACTCACTACAAAGATATGCGGAGTAACCGAGCAGCCGCTTTTTCTTTATGTATCTTGCGGCTGCCTTCTCATTATCAAAGGATAATTTGGCTACTCCTCTGCTATTATAGTGGGAGCGTTTGCGATGATGCTCCCTTGGCTGTTTATCATATGTTCGTTTCATAAGCATTTCGTTTTAACCCATCAGACCGAGGATGTCGGCGGCTTGCATTCCGCTGCCATAATCGCCCAATAACTTCTCCATGACAACATATCGGCATGCATCTATAGCGTGATTATACATATCTATAGGCTCATTAAGCCACTTTCCTTCCTTATCTTGGCGGTAGGTATAATTATTAAATTCCCTTCTTACATTTGTAGAGCGTTTTGTTATATGAATTGT
The DNA here is from genome assembly GCA_052356385.1 of Prevotella sp. Lineage (GTDB taxonomy): Bacteria > Bacteroidota > Bacteroidia > Bacteroidales > Bacteroidaceae > Prevotella. The sequence continues at coordinate 34,457 of DAWDAD010000002.1, read as the reverse complement.
GTATTCTTGCATCTTCATAATACCAGCTTGAATAGAACCTTTGAACTTCTTTACAGGTTTTATATCAATACCAGCATTATAGATTTCATCAATCAGACGAGGGTCGGCACTCTCTGATATTACCTCAATATTTTTTTTATCCTCTTTCAATACTCTGATAATATCAGAAGAAAGCATTTCTGCCTGATAGCATATTTCGTCTATATAGATAATCTTTCCGTAGATATATACATCAATAATCGCTGTAGGGTCATTGGAGTAACCGAAGTCAATAGCTCTGTATCGGTGTCTGTTCGCTTGAATAGGAATATAATCATCAACAACTACATTCTTAAAAATCAAGCCCTCAACCATAGAGCGCAATCCCAAACCATAAATACGCCAAAGGCTCGGATTCTTCCATTTAAGGCTCTCAATCTCAGCGATGACCTTTGGTTCGAGGAAAGGATTGTCCTTATAAGTGGAAATGAACCAATAGGTGCTTTTCTCCTCGTTTACCTGATTTATCCAATGGTCTTCAGAGAAGGAAGGGTTATAATCAAGGATAGAGAACTCCGTGGTACGCATCTGTAGCTGCTGCCATTCGATGAAAGAAAGCTCATTCGCCTCATTTACGAAAAGTATCTTACGCTTAGAACCACGCACCTTCTGCTCGTTATCGGTGGAGAAGAACTCAATCCAAGAGCCATTAGGGAAAGTATAAACGAACTCCGATTTATTCATGCACTTATCATCCCACCAACCAAAGTTAAGCATTATATCCTTGAAGTCACGATAGACAGTTCGTTTAATGGAAGGCATACCAGCACGAATGATGGAAACGGTCGTTCCAGCATAGTTGAAGCAAAGCATACAAAGGAACTGCACAACAGAATAGGTCTTCGCAGAGCGTGAGCTTCCTTGAAGAGAGCAAGTTGTGAACCCTGCTTCTTTCGCTGCCTTTACCCTCATGTAGTTCTTTGCTAAATATACGTGCGGCATATCTCTGTTATCCTTTATTTGCTCTTATTTCTTTATTTCATCAACTGTGACTAAGGTATCGTTGTGCGAACCGCCATGTGCTACGATAAGAATCTCTTTACATACCGCTCCGTTACATTTACCTATTCCTTGTGTATTCCAACCACAAGAAATGCATATACCTTCATTCTTTAATATTCTTGCTATCTCCTTCTTACATAAAGACCAATATTTGGCATTAGAGACATTTATCTCCAATTTCTCTTTACCAAAATCCTTATATAGCAAAGATGCTTGTGTAACACTATAAGGTGGGTCGTATAATACCATATCAGCAGAGTTAGATTTCTGCCCTTGAAGGAACTTTAATTCGTCAAGGTGATACTGTGTATCACAGTTCGGATTCAAGTCATTGCGAATTGTTCCGAGCTTGCAATCCTTTGCGAATGGGTCAATAATAACACCACCTTTATTATATTTATCAAAAAGTTCTTTGATTGGCTTTATACCGAAAGTATCACCACTTGGCATAGCCCATTTCTTCTGTATTTTCATATATTATTCTCCTATATTTTTATCTGGCTCAGCATCCTTCTTTTCCTTTTCTTTCTGAATCTCAGCAAGTATCTTCTGATACTCTTCATTATTGGTAACGACATGTACTTGCAATGGGTCTTGCTTAATCTGCTCGCCCTTGCTTGTAAGGTCAATGCGCTGAATCTTTCCGTAGGCTCTATCAATAACTCTTTCGAGTACATCAAGTCCTTTCTTGTCAAGTATTCCCTTGGCAATAATACGTTGCATCATCGGGCGTGACTTATCAGCTAACACCGCCTTCAATTCGTCTTCGGGCAGCGTTGCGATATACAGAAAAGACTCTGCGATAATCTGAGAGGAAGGCACTTCGTAGCCCTTCTCCTTCATTTCCTCGATGAACAATGACATCGTCTTAGGCTTTGGCGGTCTGCCCTTGGGGTTGCCAACTCCACCTTTTTTAAACTTACCTTTTTCAAGGTTTGCAAGCTGTTTTTTACGCTTGCTTTCATCTCTTGATAATGGCATATTAATAACTTTTATTCCTAATTTATTCCCAACAATAGCTTTTATTTAAGAAAAGCACCTTTATTTTCTTCTTCCTCTGCTGCCATATCTCGGCACATTTTCAGTACATTAAAGTACTCTCCTAGATTATTATTATAGAGCAGCTTTGCTATCTGTTGAACAAAAACAGCCTTACGCCCATCTTGCTGTAGCTTCACCACTTCGCAAGCTGGCATCATCAAAAACTGCTCCATGATTTCAACCTTTTCCTTAGAGGAAAGAAGCTTCTTGGTAGGAAGCAGAAATCCCACTTCCTCCAAGATTTGTGTTTTGACTGACTTAACCTTCATACTTATCACCATTTACGAGGTTCATAAACTCAGCCCTCACTTGTGGGTCGTCTTTGAAAGCACCTTCAAGGTAAGAAGAGGTCATAATGCCCTTCTTCTTTGCGCCTCTGAACTCTTTGCAAGAATGATGACCCTTCATAACAAGAGCAATACCAAGTGGTGGGTATTCGCTACCGAGAGCATCTTTCAGCATATCTACGATGTCGTGTACCAATCGCTCCTGTATCTGTAAGCGAGCGGAGCAGTAATCAACTGCACGACCAATCTTAGAGATACCGAGAATCTTTCCCTTTGGGTTCGGAATATATGCGAACCAATACTTGCCCCAAAACCAAACACAATGATGCTCGCAGTTTGAATGAAAATCGCCTTGGTCGATAACCATGTTATCATAGACGATACCGTCATCATTGTTATCAAAGGTGGTAATCTTCGGCTTCTGTGAAGGGTCATAACCTCTGAATATTTCTTTCCACATTCTAATAATGCGGTCGGGCGTACCCTCTAAGCCCTTGCGATTAGGGTCTTCACCGATATACTCCAAGAGTTCTTTGATATGCTTTTCTGCTGTTTCTTTTGTAATCTTAGCCATATTATTTATCTTTCCAATATTCTTTGTAATCTTGTTTCTCCTCCTCATTTGGCTGACATACCTCATAAGAAGCACCGCATCGGATACAATGATAGAAATCCACTACGGAATCATCATCCTCGCTGCGGTCACCTGATGAATCCCAACAAATCACCCCACCACAATAAAAGCAGATAGGGCGATACTTTGTTGAGCTTTCTTTTTTCTTCTTATTCATAGGCAAAATGATTTACTTCACATTGAGAATCTTTTGCTGCTGTAAGGAAAGTCGCCACTTAGGGTTAGCCTCTACGAATGCAACTGTCTGTTTCAGAATCTCGGCATTCTTCTTTGCGTCACCTGTATCACAAGGCTGAACATAGTAATAATCAGCATCAATGTTGCAATCGGTAATCTCGTGTTCACCATCAAAGACAACCTTTACCTCGGTAGCAACCTTAATGATAGGTTCTGCGCCCTTAACGAATAAGCACTTAGGAGAGCACGTAACCCAGTTGATACCACCTGGAATCTTATGCGTTCCGTTGGTCTCCATAGCAATATAGTAGCCCCAATTTTGGAGAAGAGTAGTAAGCTCCTCATCCACTTGCAATGTAGGCTCACCGCCCGTAAAGATAACAAATTTACAATCGGGTGAGAGCAACTGAATCTTATTCAGAATATCAATAGCCCCAATTTCCTCATACTTCTTAAAATCAGTATCACAGAAAGGACACTTTAAATTACAACCCGAGAAGCGGACGAAGATAGCCGCTCTGCCTGCGTGTCTTCCCTCACCTTGAATAGAGTAGAAGATTTCGTTTACCTTGTACTTAGCCATTAGAGAGCCTCCTTTCCGTCAATCTTAAAATCATCACAATAAACGGCGATATTGCCTTCACTCTCCTGTACCTGTGTCTTGTAGCACTCTGGGAACTGCTCAGTAACCCACTCAGCAATATTCTCAGCGGTAGGATTGAAAGGCAAAAGCTTATTAAGATTTCCGTGGTCGAGATAACCATGAATCTTCTGTTTAAGATGCTTAAAATCCATCACCATACCATCCTTGTTCAGCTTTTCAGCCTTGCAGTAGATAGTAATAATCCAATTATGCCCATGAAGGTTGGCGCACTTGCTTTCATAAGAGAGATTCAGCTTATGACAAGCGGCAATCTCCATTCTTTTTGAAACGTAATACATAATTTTTCTTCCTTTTATTTTGTTATTTCAATTTTTATTCTTAATTTTGCGACCTAATAAAGGGTAGTCGGTAGCGAAGATGTCAGCAGCCCGACTTTTGTCTTAGGAGCACAGTATGGTGGCATCGCCTTATGCTCCTTGCTTTTTACTCATCGAAATGATGTTCGTATAGTATCTTTTTACTGCTAATTACTACAACAGCTTTTACACCTTTAGTCTTCCATGCTTTATGCCTTGATTGATAAAGTTTCATTCCGTTCTCAATATCTTTGGTATGAAAGAGTGAATGCTTATCATATATCAACGCAATCTGTGCATGCTTATCATTTGCATGATTAATAGCAAGACGAACCGAGCTTTCAGCAGAAGAATTAATCTCTGTAGGTGTTTTCTGCTCATAGGTATATGTTGCCATTAAACCTTCTGTAAACTTATATTTCTTTGAACCATCCTTATTTATCTTTACATTGGTTGCATACATCGTATATTTATCGCCTTCGGGAGTAAGAGTAACGTTTATGCCATTATCTGCGATAGCTCTCGCCACTTCCAACTCTGCTTCGGCATCAGCAATTTTATCCGTATGATTATGTCCTTTCATAAAGATAGCGTGAGCACCTGTCTGTTCAGAGAAATACGATAAAGAAGCATCAACCAAGGAACTCGAAACGATTTGATTATATTCGTTCCGAGCCTTGTCTATCTGTCTTTGCTTTGGTGTAAGTAACCTTGTATTACCACTTGCCTTACTCATCCTCGTATTCGGTTGGGTCAGAGATACCTGCCTCACGGAGAGCTTCCTTGCGTTCCATACAAGTTCCACACTTACCGCAATGCTTCTCACCGCCCTTGTAGCAGCTCCAAGTTTCAGCGTAGTTGATACCAAGCTTCTTTCCGTGGAGAGCAACATCTGTCTTCGTAATATTGGTATAAGGAGCATCAATGGTAATACCCTCGTAAGTTCCATTCTTCATTGCCTCTGACATGGCATCAATGAAGCCCTTGCGGCAGTCTGGATAAATAGCGTGGTCGCCGAAATGGTTAGCAATAAGCACCTTCTTCAATCCATTACTCTCTGCGATACCACAAGCGATAGAGAGCATAATGCCGTTACGGAAAGGAACTACGGTTGATTTCATATTCTCATCATCGTAATTACCTTCGGGGATAGCTTCTGCACCTTCGAGGAGAGACGACTTAAAGTAGTCGTGGATAAAGTCAAGTGAAATAACAATATGCTTGATACCAAGTCGCTCACAATGCAACTTAGCAAAAGGAATCTCCTTCTGATTGTGGTTAGAGCCATAATCAAAAGAAATAGCAAGAGCAATGCTCTCTTTCTTTTCATGCAGGAGAGTTACCGAGTCCATACCTCCTGATACAATAATCAATGAATCTTTCATAACTAATTAAAATTTAAATATTTATCTTTTATAATCTTGCACGAGCGTACTTCATAAAGCGTACCCACTCGCCGAAATTATGTGCAGCAACCAACTTTGAGCGAAGTTTCTTGCCCTCAGGTGCTTTGGTTTTATCCATAGTTCCGTTCTTGGCATTGAACTTATATATAGAACCGCTCATATTGCCATAAAGCCAAGCTGTAGAATCCACGGAATCAAAGTGATACGTATGCAATCCTCTGATATTTGTATATCCAAGAGCATGTATCTTGCAGCCATATTTATGTGCTGTCTTCACGAACCAAGGAAATAACTTTTCATATTTATTGATAGGTATTTCTTTGGTTACGATACCACCGATAGCAACATAAGGGTAATTCTTGCACATTTCAACGAAATACTCTTTCCCTCGTGACTTATGCCAAACGGGGATAGGCTTACGTCCACTTAATCTTTCGAGCTTTTCACGAAGTCTTTCAACCTCTCTGATACCAACAACGGAATCAATATCAAAGAAGTTCTTTACGTTCCATTTCTTAATGAATGCGGCATATCCTTCTACGTATTTATCGAAATCAACTACACCTGCTCCCGACATAAATGTGAAAGCACCACTATCTAATAGGAAATTCTGAAAATTGCCTATCAATCGAGGAAACTCTTTATTATTCTGTAGATAATAGTAAGTTTCCAATATATTTAATCCTTCCCAATCGGTATCCTTGCCGTTCTTTAATGGGGGTTCGCCTGCTAAAAAAACTCCCATAGCCTTTTCATAAACATAGGGTCTGCTTAAAGTCCCTGCTATATATAATTCCATACTAACACTTTTCCAAAACTTACTAAGATTTCCAGTAAGCCCTCCCGCAAGATAGACTTCCATATCTCTATTATTTTATTTCCACACCATCGTATTCGGAAACGGCAGACTTGATAATCTCCTTAATCTCATCTACCTTATCTTCCAACTCTTGCGGAATATGGACGGAGAGCTTAATATCTTTAACTTTGCTCTCGGTATTTTGAGCATCTTCGAATAGCTCATCAATATCGGTATCGTTTTCATCAGTATTGAGAAAAGAGCAATCAACGCCCCAATTCTGCAAATCATCGGTTTCCCACTCACCATTAGCAAGCTCGTCCCAATCCCAATTACCAGCTTGCACGTTATCCTTGATAGCATACTCCTTGATTTTCTCAATAGGCGTATCGGCTTTGAGGACAACGCAAGGGATGGTATCGAACTCGGAATGACCATCAAGGCGAAGCTCATTGGCGACACGAAGACGCATATTACCGCAGATAGTAACGTAGTTACCATTATCCATTGCATAAACCATCAATGGCTTATACTCCAGGAACTCGGGGCTATCGGTAAGTGACTTTTTGAGTTTATCGTGCTCGCTTTCTTTAAGGTAGCGAGGGTTCTTACTGATTCCTTCCAACTGTCCGTCATTGTATTCAAGCCTTGTAATATCAATATCGGCGTATTCACCAATCTTCAAAAAAAGCTTTTTATCATCAACGCTCGGACTCTGAGATATTTTCTTTTCTCTTGCCATAGCTTTACTATTTAATAATTATTATTTGCAAAGTTACGGAGATTATTCGGGTTTTAATAGAAAATAATAGATTGTGTGTAAACAAATAAAAGAGCTACCCATATAATGAGTAGCCTTTAAAGTTGCCATAAAATCTTATACCTCTTATATATAAGAAAAGCAGCTACCTATCACAGGCGGCTGCTTATTGACTAAAAACTAACTATTATTTTCATTTAACCAAATCTTAACTAATACATATAGTTATGATACCTCAGAACTTATATTCCACTATTTCCGTTTTGTTGATGCAAAGGTACAAAATAAAGCGAGATACAGCAAATAAATGCCATATCTCGCATAAACAATCTTACTTTTCCTCAATCTGTTTAGAGACGTTATCTGCTCGGAAGTCCTCAATCTGCTTGGAGAAAGGGGTAAGCTTATCAAGCTGCGCCTTAACAGAGAACTCTTCACCGATGAAGGCAACACCTTCGTGAATCTTCTGCAAGGCGGCAAGCTGCTTCTTGGTAGTGACAACGGGGTTGATGTAGATGCAACCTCTATGGGTCTGGGCGAACCGCCGACACTCAGCACCGCCGCCATAGATAACAAATAGCGGCTCTTTGCCCTCTGCCCAATCGCTTGCGATGGAATACTCAAAGGCGAGGTTATTCAGTCTATCAGAATATCCACGGGTAGCGAAGGCACGCCATCCACGAGGTACGCCAATCATATTGAGGCGATAGAACTTCTGCGCCACGTTAAGGTCAACGAAGATACCGATACCCTTACCTTGCATACAACGGGCAATCCAACGTTTCTTGTAGATAGCCTGCAAGCCGAAAGATACGGGCATCTCATTATATAAGGAGAAGTTCGGCTCAACGATAACGGCAGGGTGATGCTGCAATATCTTCTCAGGGTGCTCGTAGATAGCTGAGAAGCGGTAATCATCGGTATAGAAGTGCAAAGAGCCTTCGCCATTGAGGTTGAAGGTTCTCTTCTGTTCGCCGAAGCAAAGGAAGGGTGACTGACACTCCTTGGCTTGCATACCAATATCGAGTGTCGGAATCTCTAGGTCATTGTCCGTTGGGAAGAGCTGGTCGGGCAGGGTAAGCTCATAATCTGTTCTTTTCATTCTTTGTTGCTTTTTAAGAGTTCAACGATTTGGTTATATATAGATAAGGTGTACTTATCCTTTGACTGAACGTATTGCATATACTTTCGTGCTTGGTTGATAACGTTTGCTCTGGTGCGGCAGAGTAGGCGAGCCGAGCGGTCGGGATGGATGCAATAATCACGGCTTATGAGACAGTATAGTCCTCTAAGGGTGTTGAGTTTGACGGTCTTCACCGCAGAGCAGAGTTCCATGAAGGTAACCTTGCCTACCTCGCATACCGCTTGCATGATGCGGTCGGAGATTTCGTACTGCTGATACTGATTGTATATCATACGCTATTACTTATTATTTGGTTATTAATAGAAAATATGATGCAAAGTTATAAAAATCTATTAAAAAGCGAATATAAACTATTAATTATTTTAAATTTATTAATAGAAGATTTGGTTATTTGACAGATTTTTATTAATTTTGCGGTGTGTTTAAGATAGAACACTATCACTTAGCGAGTTTATGGGGAACTTTCTAAAGTGTAAGATTTTGGATTTACGTGAGCCGCAAGGCTACTAAATACGGAGCAGCAGAGAATCCCCATTTCTTTGCTGCTCTTGACTTTTTAAAGCATCCGTAAAATGGAGATACGCAGAAAGATATTGAACGATATGTATTGCAATCCCGAGTTAAGGAAGGCAATTGCATTTTCCCTTTTCATTAAGACAAGGGTCAAGTCTTCTGCCGTGCAAAGATGGAGCATCAATAAGCTTCACGAAATCACGGGAGTAAGTGCCTGTGCTGTCCGCAAGCGTATTGATACATTGAAGGCTATGGGCTTGGTTGAGTTCACGGGCAAGAATAATCGTTGCCTTGTCTTCAAATCTTTAAAGAGTCATACCTCTCACAGGAACGTCCTCGTTCCTAATATCGAGTTTATTTCAAGGAATGATTCTAAAAAGAATGCCTATGCACAGAATGTAAAGTTCATAGAAGATACCTTATCTGCTATGCTTATCATTGATGTACAGAATCGAAAGAATTACGCTAAGCAAATGATTCAGCAGTCTAAGCACCCTAAAGGCTTAAAAGAGTTGAAGGCGGCTAAGAAGGTTTGCAATCGTTTTGGCTACGGCGATAAGTTCAGAGAGAATGGTATATCATATAAGTATATAGCTGAGAAATTAAGCGTGAGCGTACAGAAAGCCTTTGATTTGGTAAAGTTTGCGGTTAAAAACGAGATTTTATGCAAATACAGAAACATAGAAAAGCGTTTTTTATCCTCTATTGACTATATAAAGGATATGATACTCAATAACTATACTTATATCAAGGGAGGGGTAGTCTGTAGGGTGTATGCTAATACCTATGAGGTAATGGAAGGCTCGCCTTCGGCTCGCTTCGCTTCCGTGGTGGTATATAATTAGATTATAAAAAACTAAGATTTTGTTTAACGTTTAAATATAGGAGATACAAAAATGTTATTTGAGAAAATTAGTCGTAGATGTTTGCTTACGTTTGATGGGGGGGCAAGGATTCAAGCCGTCCTTACCATACCGAAGCCGACAAAGCCCATCTTTCCAAAGGAAATGGAGCGTCAGTTCATTGAAAGTTTTAATGAATCGCAGTCAAATATGGTTCATAAGGTTATCAAATGTCACATAATGAGAAATTAAGTGTATGGAAGATTTACCTATAGGCTCAGAAATCGTCTTGAAGGTGGTTGAAAGCGAGACAGAAGAATGTAATGGTTGCTTCTTTGACGAGATAAGCAGCAATATTTATGAAAATATCTGCAAAGATATTTGTTGCGCCGCAATCGACAGAAAAGACGGAAAGAATGTTCAATTCAAAAGAGTGAAGTAATATGGAAGAAAAAATTAATGTAGCGGAAATCCTAAAGAATAAGCCGCAAGAAACTAAGTTATATGACTTGTTATATAATATAGATGTAGAGTTAGATACAATCAGCACTACAGATACAGAAACAGTAGTTTGGTGTACAAATGAGACTGATAATAATACTACTTGCCATCGTGGCTATTCCGAATTTGGTACAGTAAGAGGATGTTCTGATGGTTTACAGATTCTCCTTCCTTCAAAATCAATGCGTGACTGGCGCAAGTTTAATTGGAAGAAGGGCGATGTACTTATCAGCAACGATGGTAAGAAAGAAGTCTTCTTTAACGGATTCACAGATGATACCTATGCCTTATTTAAGGCAAAGCACGGATTTGAAATCCTTTCTGATGGGAATACCATATATCTTGCGGATGAAGATGGTATTGCAACGAGTGATTACGCTCTCGAAGATAAGGATGTTGCTCAGACCTACATCAATACCATCGAGGAACGTTTGGGTGGCAAGCTCAATCTTGAGACCTTGGAAGTAGAGAAACCTCAGCCTGAGTTCAAGGATGGGGATATGGTATCTTTAGAAATTCGTTACATAGATAGCGAAGATGTGATAGTAGAAACTTATATTGTTCATGGCGATTATAATTATGGGGAGGAGTTGAATTTCCATGCAGGGTGTAATAATTTAGGTATGATTAAGCATAATAGCTGTGTGAAACCTACAAATACTTCTGTTAGAAACGTGTTTGTACGCTATGCAACTGATTCTGAGAAACAGCAACTCTTTTCAGCCCTTGCAAAGGAAAATAAAGCTTGGGATAGTGAGAAGAAAGAAGTTGTTAATTTGAAGCCAAAGGTTAAACTAAAACCATTCGATAAGGTATTGGTTCGAGATAGTAAATCAGATAATTGGCGTGCAAATTTGTTTGGTTACATAGGCAAAGATGGATATTATCGTTGCGTTTATGCTAATTGGGTATATTGCATTCCTTATGCTGGTAATGAGCATTTGTTAGGTACAACAAATAACGTGGAGGGTTGATAATGGACAATGAAGATTTAACGAATTGCATCCCTTGGTATTGTCCAACACACTTTAAGTGTGAAGATATACAAGATGGTAAGGCGCAAAGAAGAATATGTAGAAAGAATCAACTTAGAAAAAGAAAGGGTAGATTATGAATGATGAAAGCATAGATATTAATCTTAGTTTTATCAATACTGATTATTTCTCAGTATCTGTAAGGGATGGGGCTATTTCAGTTATTGGTAGAATAACCAAGTTAGAGATGGAAAAATTTATAAAGTCTCAATATTTCGAGATTAAAGAGGTATTGGATAAAAATAGTAAGAAAGGAATATAATTATGATAGACAAATATAAAATAGCAAAAGCTGCACGACAAATATCAGAAAAGGTTGTAGATGCTAAAGGTTTTGATGATTCAAAGCCTACACATCTTGCATTCTTAGATGGTCATGTTGATGGTTTTAACGCAGGTGCTAAGTGGGCTATCAATGAGTTCTTAAAGGATTTGTGGCATCCAAATACAGAAGAGCCAGATAAGAGCAAGAGCGATATTATTACCCTTGGTTTTGATAACGATGCTTATCTACAGTTTAAAGAATCCGTTCTTTGGAATGAGGAATCTTGGAGACACTCGATTAGCAGATGCCAAATCATCAAGTGGGCTTATTTATCTGACATACTGCCAAAAGAAGGAGGTGAGTAATGATTAGAGACGATGCAAAGATAATTGTAACACCAACTGGTATAATAGATGAAGCACTTTCTGATGAGTATCTTGAAAAACTTAATGAAGAAGCTCGTCTATACAGAAGTAATGACCATATTCCAAATAGTCTTTATCATCCTAGTGGCAAGGAAAGCCGTAGAACTAGGAGAATGTTAGAACTTAGAAAAAGAAAGGGTAGATTATGATAGACAATAAGAAAATAGTAGATGTTGCTAAGCAACATTCAGAAGAATCATATATTTCGGGTTATTTTCAAGCTTGTTATAAAGATGCTTTTACGGATGGTGCTAAATGGATGCAAGAAGAGTTCCTTAAGGACTTGTGGCATCCTGCTATTGAAGAGCCAAAGCGTCATAGTTACATCATGTTTAAAACCACTAACAATAATGGATTCGGAACAGAATACATAGATTGTAGTTGGAAAGCTATAGCCAGATGTCTTCAAATTACTCAATGGCTTTATATTGATGATTTGCTCCCAAAGAAAGGAGGTGAGCAATGAAAGAGCTTAAAGATTTGGTTGCTGGTGATGAAGTACTAGTTACAGGTACATTTCACAGACGTATCGCCAAGGTTGATAAAGTGACAAAGACTCAAATTATTATTGATAACGCTAGATTCAGAAGAGATTCGGGCTGGCAATGCGGTAGTGATAGATGGAATGTTAGAAGAATATATGTTCCTACAGAAAAGGAAATATCAGATATTAAAGAAGAGAATTTTCGCAAGGAGCTCCTCTATGCTATCAGTTCTTTTGATTTCAAACGCTTATCAACAGATGAGTTAAAACAAGTGTACAATATTGTAAAAGGCAAAGAAAATGAAAAAGAATAAATACTCATTAAAGATAAGTCGTAGCTGTGGCGATACTACCCTTGATGGTTATCCAATAGCAACATATTCAAATGATGAATTGAAGATTCTAAAGAACCTGCTAGAAAAGGTTCTGCGTGAAGTAAATGAATATATAAAAGACTAGGCGTATGAAAGAGCTTAAAGTTGGAGAAAGAGTAGTCTTGGATATCGTTGTAACTGAGACTGTAACTTGCGCAGGTTGTTTCTTTGAAAGTAAGGGTGCTTGTGAAGTTTGGAGAAAATATCCATGCGCAAGTAAACAACGCTCAGACCGTAAAAATGTAATTTTTAAAGAAGTTAAGGAGTAAAGCGTATGAACGAAATATTCATAAATTTGACTAGAATGCAGATGGCATATTTATCTGCTGTCAGCTATTATGGTAATCCTTTTGGTATGGAATATCATAGACCAAATAATGGCTATGGCAGCGTTCCATCTGATAGACAGAAGTGTCAGCCAAAGGCACAGCATGAGTTTACCATCAAGGGTGTAAAGATTATGGCAGCTTCAAAGAAAGATGCCATCAAAAAGTTTAATCATCGTAAAAAGTAAAGAGATATGTTGTACGAAGCAAAACAAGGAACAAAGGCTTACGAATACATTAAGGGTATTCTCGATGCCGAATTTGAAGAGCATCAAGCCTACATGAAAAGAGTAGAAGAAGCCGTAGGCTTCGAGTTTGAAAAATATCAGGGCTATCAGCCTAACAGAACTCTCACAAGAGAGTACGAGATTACTGCTATATGGGTTCTTTCTGAGCGTTACGATACGCTAGACAAGAAGGTGTGGAAGAAGATAGACGGTGTAAAATTGGAGGACGGTTATTATGTAGCTATTGCGCCTAATAAGCGATATAAGCAAGGCAAGGCAATAGCCTCAGTTTTCCTCTCCTATAAATCAGTTGCTAACCATTTCAAGGTAATGAAGGAACTGAATATAGAAGTCCCTCAAACTAGCCGTTTCTCCATCACCCAGCTTCTCCGTCACAAAGACCGCATCTTCGCCTTCTTCGATGATAGCATCCGAGCCGAGAAGCGCAACTCTGATTTCAAGGAAATCACGATAGGTGAGTATGAGGATTTCATTAATAGCAAAGATTAAAGTGTATGGCACACAAAGAATTTAGAAAGCCACCTCGTTATATGGTGGGCGATATAGTTTATAGCCACGGATTTATCTGTATTATCTGTAGCGTCTATCCGTTCAATATAGATTATTCATACGACTTGAAAGTTATTGATGGGCAAAGCTTGGGCAAAATTTGTCAAAATGATATTATGCACGTTCATATTTGGGAAGAGTTTCTTAAAAAGAATGGATGGGCATGTTATCGCTCTGAAGGAGAATGTTTTGGGCATAGGTGGTATAAACACCAAGAATACCCTTTCACTTTGCGATATAATAATTTCTTGGGAATTTGCGGAGTATCTTTCAATGACGGAAAAGACGATACTATTATGATAAAATGTGTAGATGAACTCCAACACATTCTTTATGGCTTGCAATTAGATAGCAATTTAAAAATATAAGCGTATGTATTTCGAATATAGAATAGTCAAGATAGAGAAGGGGTTGTTTCTTATCGAGCATAGAAGCACACCTGATGGTACTTGGCAAGAGGTTAAAGATAAGCAGTTCAAGACTAAGCCAAAGGCAGAAGCTTGGGCTAGAAAGAACTTGGTTTAATGAAGTAAAGCGTATGAAAACAATAAGATTGGTAGTAGAACTCATTAACGTTCCTGACGAATGTACAGCTGAGAAATTTAGAACAAAACTAGAGGAAGGTGAATTTCCTTCTTGTATTGCTGATAACTTCGGTATTGTAGCTGCTAATATGGCAGATAGGAATATTGAAGATTTAGACAATTTTCAGTTCACTATTTATCCATTTCCTGAAGATGAAGAGGATGAGTTTGATGACGATGAATTTATTCTTTAAGTAATGGAGGTGTAGGTATGAAAATAAACAAAAATAATATAATAGCACTGTGTCTTGTTGTAGGACTGATTATGTGTTTTGTAGCCATGGTCATATCTTGGATGCGGATTATGTGTTTATGAATGTCGGACATAAATAAGAGGTCTATTATGGGTAAATATAGTTTGGATATAACGTCAAAGAATAAACCATTTATAAACATAGAAGTTGAAGACGATAGAGTTCTTCTTGGTGCTTACGAATGTGGGAAGATAGCAAGAAAATTGTTCTTTATCAACAAAGAACAGTTGGAGCTTCTCATAGATGGTTTAAAGGCTGTAAACGTCCTTATTCACAAGGAGGTGGATTTAAGCCAGTTTATAATCAAGTAAAATAGTGTTTAACGCCTTCGGGCAATAAAAGATATTAGTATGAAAATAAGTGAATTTATTCAACAGCTTCAAGATGTTTACGATGAAGAGGGTGATATGGAAATTGCCATCAAGATAGATGATAACGACTTAGGTTCTGAACCTATTGTTGTGAAATCTACAGTTTATGAACAACTTAATATAGTTAAATCCTAACCACCTCCGGGCATAATTAAAAAAATATGACATCAGAACAAGTAGCAAAAGTATTGAGTTCTCTAGGCAAACGAAAGGTCTTCTTTCAGCATGGAGACAAAGTAGAGATAGTTAAGGGAATCAACGTAACAAATGATAACGTGATTCTGATTAGTGAACTTCCTTCGGGCATAAATAGATAGAGTATGAATATAGACAAATTAGAAAGAGCAAATATCTTAGCCAAGAGTTTAATTCCTAAAGTAGATGAACTCTTAAATATGTCTTCAAAATCAAACAGTGGCAGACTTGCTGATGCTATTTGGGGACTATCACAGCATGATAGGGATTTTGAAACTAAATTCAAGCAGCTTCTTAATGAAACAAAACAGAGATTTCAGAAAGAGTTTGATGAGCTTTAAAATAACCGTCCTTATGGGATATAAATATAAGTAATATGACAGAAATAGAATTATACAACGAATTACAGAATGTAGAAGGTTGTTTAAAGAAATTGGATTCGCAAATATTAGAGCTTCACATAAAGGAGAGTGATATAATGAACGACTTTCTAAGTTTGTTACCTTTTCAGAAAGGTGACAAGGTGAAAGATAAAAATGGCAATATCTTTATCATAGAACGTCTAAAAGATGCCCTGTCTCTTGGCAAGAATGAAATCAAGGTTCATTTTCTTATCCGAAAAATAAAGAAAAACGGAGAACCTTATCAATACGCAAACGAAGCTTGGGGAATTGATTATTTTTCCCTTGAGAAAGTAGTAGAGTAATAACCATCCTGCAAAGGATATAAATGTAAGTAATATGAAACAAATTTCATTAGAAGACAAAGTTAGTAAAACTTTGGGTTGGCTCGCAAATCAAATTGCGTGTACTCAAGTATATAAAAAGTGGGACGAAGAATTTAAAAAGGAAAGTCTCAATGCTGCTTGGCAAAAAGTTCAAGAACAGTTTAAGAAAGATATTGATTGGAATGCTCTTACGGAAAGCCAGTGTAAGGCTTTGCATTTTGGAAGTTGGCAATCCGAAGAAGATGTTGAGGAAGAAATTTCTTGTTTACAATCTGAATTAGACAAGGGACATCTTACAAAAGAGGAATTTGATAAGAAGGTTGCCAACGAGAAAAATACTGTTGGACTTCGTTTGATTCCGCTATATCTCTATCCTTCATTGCCTATAGGTATTACCCTAACGTCTATTGGTGGAAAAGAGAGAATTTTTAATGGCTCAAACATTGATACAGACATTAGATTTGGATGCCTTGCATGGGGTATTAAGCCGAAAAAAGATTAATTAACTACCCTCTCCTGTAACAGGGAGAGGGTAAAAAGAAGAGAATATGAGATTAAGTGAATATAAAGCAGGTACTATCTTAGTTGATGGTGATGGCAAAGTGTTTATCCATGATGGCTTTATCAATGCTGATGGATATGGTGTGATTATCGGCGAGGATTCTGATGGAATGATTCAGAAATCCAATGGTATTGGTAACTGGATGAAGGAAGGGTTCTGTAGAGAAGCAACTTCACAAGAAATCACTGATTTCTTTGCCAAGATTCGCAAGACACAGAAGATTATCAATTACTAAGGAGGGTAAGCAAAGTAAAAGGATAAAAATATGGACTTAGGAATTACAATATTAGGTTGGATTGCATTAGGATTTATATCTGCTTATCTGTTAGCAATAGTAGGTAAAATAATCTTTGATGCTGCAACCGCTGATTATAAGTTATACAAGCATGTAAGATTGTGTCGCAAAAGATTGCTAAGACAGCGATATGAAGATTATGCTTGGCTATTACTCCAGTTAGAGAAAGATACGGAAGTTTTCAATCTTACTAATAACACAAGAGATTGGACTTTTGAAGATTGGAGAGAATTTTATCTTAAAAAAGCAAAGGAGGATAAGCAATGAGTAAAGAAAAAGCAAAACATTACATTGATTTGGCAAAAGTTTGTTGCAATGGTGGTATAAAAGTAAGAACGCAGTCTGCTGAAAGAGGCAAAAATTCCGTGATTAATTATCTTAATGCAGCACTTAAAGAGTTGGAGGATTGATATGACAAAAGAAAAACTTTTAGAAAAGGCTAGAGAGTTCGAGAAAAAGAACAAAAGTTTCACTTGGAAGCCAATAGATTTCCCAGAGGATATGACTGAGGAAAACACTCTTGATGAACTTATATCAGAAGGAGATAATATGTATGATGCTTTGAAAGAAGCGGTCAAGTTAATAAGTGATTTAGCTGATGAGTTAGAATATAAAATAGAAGTGGAGGGTTAATTATGGACAGAAATCAAGCTAAAGAATTTTATCCGATTCTGCAAGCTTTCGCAGAAGGAAGGACAATAGAGTGTAGAACTAAACCAAGTTCTATAAAAGGTACAGATGTTCCGAATGATTGGGTTGAAATGAAAGAGATTGGGTTTTGGGGCAACATTGAATATCGTATCAAGCCAGACAGTAAGGCGGAAGCAAAGTACCGCCCTTTTGCCAACGCAGAAGAGTGCTGGGAGGAAATGATGAAGCATCAGCCGTTCGGGTGGGTGATGTTGAAAGATACAGAAAGTGGGTATTACATGCTTAAAGGTATTGCAAGTCAAGTAGTAATTGGATTTAATGAAACACCTTTTAGCTATAAGAAAGTATTTGAAGATTACACCTTTGCCAACGGCACTCCGTTTGGAGTAAAAATTGAGGAGGAATAGTTATGAGTAATACAGGATTCACAATACTCAAATGTCCTACATGTGGACAAGATATTGTTTGGTGCGGAGAAAATGATATTCCAGATGGACGTATGGAAAATACATACCGCTGTAAACGATGCGGTACTACGTTTACCAGCCTGGAGCCATCCGAAGAAGATAAGCTCGATGATTATGCTGATTATTGGAACGGTAAGGGTAATGATATGCTGGAATGCAATAGAATATATAATGAGGATTGCTTGAGGGGAATGAAGAAGATTAGCAAAAATACAATCTCGCTAATCATAACCGACCCTCCATACGCAATTTCCCGAGATTCTAACTATGCGAAATCCAGAAAAACAGGAAAAGACACCGATAGATTCCGTATATCCATCGATTTTGGAGAATGGGATAAGCCGGATGCTTTTGATATAGGTGCGATGATTGAGGAATCATACCGATGCCTAAAAAGTGGCGGATACATTGTCTGCTTTTATGACTTATGGAAAATTAATATCGTAAAAGAGGCTATGGAGAAAGTGGGCTTTAATCAGATTCGATTGATAGAATGGCAGAAAACGAACCCTGTACCTATCAATAGTAAGATTAATTATCTTACGAACGCAAAGGAATTTGCGGTTTGTGCCGTTAAGGGTTCATCACCAATATTCAAGAGTGAATATGATAACGGCGTGTATTCCTATCCTATCTGCCATGATAAAGGTAGGTTTCACCCTACTCAGAAGCCAGTTGAGCTGATTCGAGAAATCATAGCCAAGCATTCTAATGAAGGTGACTTGGTTCTCGATAACTGTATGGGCAGCGGTACAACCGCTATCGCCTGCATCAGAGAGAAGCGAAATTTCATCGGGTTCGAGTTAAATAAAGAATATTACGACAAGGCTTGTAAGCGCATTCAACTCGAAATGGCGCAGCCGAGCCTATTCTAACAATAGAATTATAAAATAGTTATGAAAATAGAAAATATCAAGTTCAAGGCTAAACGTCTTGACAATAACACTTGGGTAGAAGGTTACTTTTATGGCGAATGTGGTAATGCCTACATCATCGAGGATAGGCAGAGTGAATCAATGCTTAATAGAAACGAGGCACATCAGGTTAACCCTTCAACAGTCTGTATGTTCACAGGACTGACAGACAAGAATGGAACACCTATCTATGAGGGGGATATAGTTATGTACAAAGATAACAATGCGGAAAGAATAGGCGATATTAATTGGGATAGTAAAGCTTTCTGTTTTGGGCAAGGTCTCTTAGTTCATTACTCTTCTGAAGATATGGTCGTTATTGGCAATAAATTCGATAAAAAGAAGTAGCGTATGATTCTTAAAAAGAAAGATAAGCTAACGGCATATTGGGATAAGAAAGAGAACTGCGTTGGTGCTTATCACCCTCTAGGGTTTATGACCCAAACAGATGCTCATTATCTCTTTGATAATGTCTTTACCAAAGAGTTTGTCAAAGAAATGACTGATAGAGGATATGATGTTACAACGATGAAGTTTGAAATCTCTCCCAAACTGCCGAACTATGAGCGATTCAACGGCTTATCAGAGAAGTATTACGGAAAGAAAAAGTAGCGTATGGAAAATAATATGTTTGAAGATATTGTTGCCGAAGGCAATATAGTTGTGATAGATAATTATTGGATTGTGTTATGTAAGCGTTGGAGACCAGAGTGTTACAATCTCTTCTGCTATCTTTATCTTCACAAGGAATATAAGAATTTAATGGTAGGCTCTCATTTTACGATGACCGAGGATAAAAAGAAATCTACTCGGTTGGCTACCAACGAGGAGCGTCTTATGCTTTTTGAAGAAATGTTCAAGTATGGAATTGCTTACGATAAGCACGACCATCATTTGGTTGGAAAGTTAGTTAGTGTATGAAGATTAAAAAGATAAAAGAAATGAAAAAGAAAATATTGACCCTCACCGTCAGCAAGCAATGGTTCGATATGATTGTGGCTGGCGAAAAGAAAGAAGAATATCGGACGATTAAGGGTTACTGGACAGTTCGACTTTATGATGTTTTTGCAAAAAATCCTACGAAGTATTTGATGGATAAAAAGATAAATGGAGATATTGATTATCTAAAACTGATGATACGTTGTAACCATTTTATTGCAAAACAATATACCCACGTCCTCTTCATCAACGGCTATCGCAAGGATAGCCCACGAATTGAGAAGGAGATTGAGAGTATCACCATCGATAAGCCTAAGAAGGGAATGTGCCCCGACAAGTGGCTTGATACCGAGTTTTTTATTATTAAATTTAAGTGATATGAAAATAAAGAATTTACCAAAGAAGATTTACCTCAACATCTGTAGTAATGAAGATGAGGTAGATTACAATGAGCTTAACGGAGTAACATTCAGCACAGAAAAGGTTGGCGTTACCGATTGCGATACAGAAAACGTTCCTTACGTGAATGCTGCATCATTATGGCACGACCTAAAGGAAGATAAGCCACCATTAAGAAAATGGGTAATGTTCCGATATAGTGGAGGTGGCGTAAATCCTACTGCTCTTCACTATGGAGCGATGAGTGATGACGTATGGCTTGTCACTAGAGGAGACGGAACACAGCGTATAGAAGTTCTGTACGATTGCTACGATAAGATTGAGTGGTTCGATTTTGATGAACTGAAATAAGTTATGAAGAAGGAAGATAGAATCAAAGTTTGGGAGAAATACGACCATCATTGCGCATACTGCGGAAGAGAAATAAAACTCGAAGATATGCAAATCGACCATTTCTTTCCAAAAAATCGTGGAAACTATTCACGTTGGAGTGATAAAGAAGGTAAGTATATCGTTTCTCATGGTGAGGATAGTATGGAGAATTATATGCCTTCTTGCCGAGCTTGTAACTTTCGAAAGCGAGATATGAGTATAGGGCAATTCCGTGAAGCTATCAAGGAACAGGCGAAAGGTTTGCTTAAAGGTGCTGCAAAGTTTCAGGTAACCATGAGTATCGCTTATGGTCTGCTCAACCCTGCTTTTGACAAGCCTATAGTATTCTATTTTGAGAAGTTTAAAAAGAATGATAAAAAGTACAACAAATGAAAGAATATAAATATACAAATAAAGAGGAAAGACCCATTCCAAAATATAAGAATGGTGATATTGCTTGGTATATAGATAGTTGGTTTGAACATCCGCAACGCTGTATTATAAAGGGATGCTGCAACATATCTTGGTACGAGGGAAATAAGCTTAACCCTTCTGGTTGGTGGATAGATTATAAATACAAACCCGACTATTGTGAACGAACTAAACAGCATACAATTAGAGAGGAATCACTTTTTGATACCGAGCAAGAGGCTTTAATTGCATTGTTCGAGGAGTTTAAAGATAAAGTAAAAACAAAAATTGACTTCTTTAGCAAAGAGGCAAAAAGACTAGGCATAAAACAGCAGTTGTTATTACAATAATAAGGAAGGGTAGGGCGAAAGCTCTACCCCTTCTTGCCATATAGAACATAATCAATAACCTTTCGGTTGGCTTCATCAATCAGTTGTTGGTCTTTGCGCACATATATAGAGGTTATTCTATGGCTACTCTTGTGCCCAAGGCAGTCAGCGATAACATCCATACTGATACCTATCTCATAAGCAATGGTGGCAAAAGTATGCCTTGCCCAATACGTACTAACTTCGGGAATACCGATGCTATTACAAATCTTAGATAGCATTTTATTGATTGATACATCGTAATAGCGATAAGAGCTCTTTCTATCGAATACGCTTAGAAGGTGTTCTTTACCCCTATATTTTTCGATAATTTCGAGGGCTTCTGGTTCTACCTTTACATTATATAGTGTACCCGTCTTTGCTCTTCTATAGGTTATTCTTCCGTTTTCAATCTTCACTATCCTAGAGAGGTCAATTAGATTAATGCCCATGAGATAGAAGATAAGGAAGAAAATATCCCTATGCCTAGCACGAAGCGGAGTAAGCTTCGCATCATGCAGCTTTCTTAGTTCATCAACCGTCAATGAGCGTTTCTTGGTCTCTTCCATTTTGATTGAATACATATTGAATACGTATTCCTTCAATAGCCCTTTCTTTCTTGCGAAGTTTAGAACCGCCCGAATACCCCTTAACCTTACAGCAATGGTATTCTTGGTATTCTTATCCTTTTTCAAGGATTCAACAAATCCATCAAGCCATTCAATATCTATATCCTCCAACCTTAAAGATTCATAGTCGCAATAGTTGCTGATTTTGCTTGCAGTTGTTGTATAGACCAACTTTGTGCCTTCATTATCCTTAGTCGCAAGGAAAGCATCCATCTGAGTTTTGAAAAGATGATTCTTATATTCTTGCTCATCCTCATCATTGGATAAGTAGAGCGAAAGCTTCTTGTTAGAGAAGTAGCGCAGTTTGCCTTCTTCTTGCAACTGCACTATCTTATCATTGAGAAGGGAAAGCCTTTTTATCAGTTTCATATTGATTACTCGCTGCTCGGGCAATCCCTTCACCTTTTCATTTTTCGCATCCCATTCATCTTCTTTCAGCTCATAGCCTGTCGGAATATAAATGGCACTATCTTTTCTTGCGACCTTGAATTTGAGCGGAAACTTACCGCTATTCAATCGCCGTCTTTTATCTAGCTTGATTGATACCTTAATCATAAGTTCGTATCTCCTTTTTTATTTGCACGGAATTTGCACGTTTTGGTGTAAAATCCGATACTGAATGTTACTATCTGAGAATCCTTTATATTCTCTTTTAGTGCAAAATTACTTATTTTTTGCCGTTTTATGTGCTATTTTTCGAGTTTTTTAATCAATTAACATGAATAATGCACATATTCTAACAATTTTATGTACTTTTGCAATGTTTTTCAAACAAAATACAGAAATATGTTACGAATAGCAGTACAAAGTAAAGGTCGTTTGTTCGACGACACAATGAATCTTTTAGCAGAGGCGGACATCAAGGTAAGCGCCTCAAAGCGCACTCTTCTGGTGCAGGCAAGTAATTTCCCTCTGGAGGTGCTCTATCTCCGCGATGACGATATTCCTCAGAGCGTAGCCTCTGGCGTTGCCGACATCGGTATCGTGGGTGAGAATGAATTTGTAGAGCGTGGTGAAAACGCACAGATTATCGACCGATTGGGTTTCAGCAAGTGCCGCTTGAGTCTTGCCATCCCTAAGAAGATTGATTATCCAGGATTGCAGTGGTTTAATGGCAAGAAGATTGCTACCTCTTATCCTAACATACTGCGCAACTTCATGAAGAAGAACAATATCAATGCCGACATTCACGTCATCACAGGTTCTGTGGAGATTAGCCCGGGTATCGGTCTGGCAGATGGTATCTTTGATATTGTCAGCTCTGGTTCTACACTGGTAAGCAACAATCTTGCCGAGGTAGAGGTAGTGATGAAGAGCGAGGCTCTGCTCATCGGCAACTGGAAGATGGATGAAGAGAAGCATCAGATTCTCAACGAAATGCTGTTCCGCTTCGAGGCAGTACGCTCTGCCCAGGACAAGAAGTACGTGATGATGAATGCCCCTAAGGCGAAGGTCGAGGAGATTACCCAGGTATTGCCTGGTATCAAGAGCCCTACCATCATCCCATTGGCAGACGAAGAGTGGTGCTCTATCCACACCGTTCTCGATGAGAAGCGTTTCTGGGAAATCATCGGTAAGTTGAAGGAACTCGGTGCACAGGGCATCCTGGTGACACCAATCGAGAAGATGATATTGTAACATTGAACTGTTAGCAAAGTTCAATGTATTAATAAATTTCAAAGTATAATAAGGAATGAAGGTAATAAAGTATCCTGCAAAGGAGGAATGGAGCGAGATTGTAGAACGCCCACACCTGGATGTATCGCAGTTGAATGCGACCGTACAAGGTGTACTCGACGATGTGAAGAACCATGGCGATGAAGCCGTGAAGCGTTACGAGGAGAAGTTTGATCATGCCCATCTCGATTCTTTGGCTGTGACTGAGGCTGAAATCGAAGAGGCTGAGCAACTGGTTTCTCAAGAACTGAAAGACGCTTTGCACCTCGCCCATCATAACATTGCCGCATTCCATCAGAGCCAGAAGTTTGAGGGTAAGAAGGTGGAAACCTGTGTTGGTGTCACCTGCTGGCAGAAGAGCGTGGCGATAGAGAAGGTGGGATTGTATATCCCTGGTGGTACTGCACCTTTGTTTAGCACCGTATTGATGCTCGCCACTCCTGCCAAGATTGCCGGTTGCAAGGAGATTGTTCTCTGCACGCCTCCTAACAAGGAGGGTAAGGTGAATCCAGCTATCCTGATGGCAGCAAAAATTGCTGGCGTAAGCAAGATTTTCAAGGCTGGCGGCGTGCAGGCCATCGGGGCGATGGCTTACGGTACGGAAAGCGTGCCTAAGGTTTATAAGATCTTCGGTCCGGGCAACCAGTTTGTGATGGCTGCCAAGCAGCAGGTTTCTCTCCACGATGTGGCTATCGATATGCCGGCAGGACCTTCGGAGGTTTGTCTCATCGCTGATGAAACTGCCAACCCTGTCTTTGCGGCTGCCGACCTCTTATCGCAGGCTGAGCACGGCTTCGACTCTCAGGTTTTCTTCATCACTACCTCCGAGAAGGTTTTGGAAGATGTGAAGAAGGAAGTGGAAGTGCAGTTGGAACAGTTGCCACGTAAGGAGATGGCGCAGACCTCATTGGACAACTCCAAGTTCATCCTTGTGAAGGACGAAGAGGAAGCCATCGATCTCTGCAATACCTATGCCCCTGAGCATCTCATCATTGCAACTGCTGATTATGAGCAGCTTGCCGAGAAAGTGGTGAATGCGGGCAGCGTATTCCTGGGCAACTATGCATGTGAGAGTGCCGGCGACTATGCCAGCGGTACCAATCATACCCTGCCAACCCATGGCTATGCACTGGCTTACAATGGCGTGAACCTCGACAGTTACAACCGCAAGATCACCTTCCAGCATCTCACGGAAGAAGGTATTCGTAACATAGGTGATGCTGTGGTGACGATGGCGGAGAACGAGCAGTTGGAGGCACATGCCAACGCCATGAGATTGAGAGTAAAAAGTCTAAAATTAAAGTAAGGTATGAAAGATTTAAAAGACTTGTGCCGAGAAAACATCTGGAACTTGGCACCTTACAGTTGCGCTCGCACGGAATTCGCTGGCAGAAATGCCCGCGTCTTCCTCGATGCCAACGAGAATCCCTATAATGACCCTTATAACCGATACCCTGACCCACTGCAGGTGGAACTGAAAAAACAGGTGAGTAAGATCAAGGGGGTAGCTGAAGATCAGATTTTCCTGGGCAATGGTTCGGATGAGGCCATCGACTTGGTTTACCGTGTATTCTGTCGCCCTGGAAAGGATAATGTGGTAGCCATCGCTCCTACATACGGTATGTATGAGGTTTGTGCTGATGTCAACGATGTGGAGTATCGCTCTGTGTTGCTCGATGAGAACTATCAGATTTCTGCCGAGAAGATCATTGATGCCTGCGATGAGAATACCAAGGTGGTATGGTTCTGCAGCCCTAACAACCCGACGGGCAATCACATCAATCGCGAGGCTATCGTAGAGGTGCTTCGTCTCTTTGATGGTATTGTCATTGTGGATGAGGCTTATAGCGATTTCTCTTCCGAGCGCACCTTCCGTGGTGTGCTGAAGCATTTCCCTAATCTCATCGTGCTCAATACGATGAGTAAGGCATGGGGTTGTGCAGCGCTTCGTCTGGGTATGGCGTTTGCCAGCAAGGAGATTATTGACATATTCAATAAAGTGAAGTATCCTTATAATGTGAATCTGCTTACCCAGCAGCAGGCACTTGAGGTTTTGAAGAATCCGCTGAAGGTGGATGAGTGGGTGAAGAACATCCTTCAGGAGCGTTCGAAGGTGATGGCTGCCTTTCTGGATCTGCCTATCACCGTGAAGGTTTATCCTACGGATGCCAACTTCTTCCTGGTAAAGGTTACGGATGCGCAGGCCATCTACGATTATCTGGTGGCACAGGGCATCATCGTAAGAAACCGCAATAAGGTTCAGCTTTGCGGCAACTGTCTGAGAATCACCATCGGAAACAAGACAGAAAATGCCGAATTACTCGGGGCGTTGAGACAATACTAGCATTTGTGAAGCACGCCCTGAAAGGGCAGAAGCTCCTAGCCCAGGGTAACACCCTGGGTATAATTGGATTTTTACAAAGTCGCCCTGTAAGGGCAAAAGCTTTAAATATAAGACGCTTTTGCCCTTACAGGGCGACTTTGTTGTTGATATATAGACCCAGGGCGTTGCCCTGGGCTAGGAGCTTCTGCCCTTTCAGGGCGTATGGGATGTGGTTTATGACACACCCTCTTTTTTAAATTCATTTCATATTATTTTCTCCTGCCTCTTCCTTCGTTTCTTCCCTGGTTTCCACGTCCGCTGCCACGCTCGTTCTTATCTCCGCTGTTATAGCGGTTCTTGCGATTGTGGTTGTCGGTGTCGAAATTAGGATTGAAACTCTTTTTCTTCTTGTCCTTGAAGAAGCCGGCACCTTGCTCTTTCTGATTGCGGAGTTCGGCTCTGGCTGCGGCTACTGCATCGCGGATATTAGCATTGGCGTTGTTGCTTCTGCCCTGCGGAGCATTATTTCCTCTGCCTTGCTGAGCATGACCGTTTCTTGAAGATTTACCATTCAAAGGACGGCCTTCATTGAGGTATTTATCCTCATCATAGCATCCTACATTGCCATATCCCTTTGGCGCAAAGCGGTCTGCTGCATTTCTGCCACGGCCTTTTCCGCCATTTGGCTCTGCTGCATTTCTGCCGGCACCACGCTTGCCCTTGGCACCTCTGCCTACGCCCGGATTATCATAGGTAGAACCAATCGCCTTGTCGTCGAAGTTGGTCTTCTTGCCCTTGAAACCTCCGCCATGATTTCCGCCGAAGCTCTTCTTGTCGTATAGCTTGTCTATCAAATCCGCTCTGCCTATGCGGCGAAGCTCGCTCTCAATGGCGCGGCGCTCCTCTGGCTTGTACCAGAAGAAGAACATACGCTGGGCAAGCTTTTCCTTCTGCGTCTTGGCGCTGAATACTGGTTCCAAGGTGTACGGGTCGTATCCCGTGTACCAGGTTTCCGTAGAAATCGTCATTGGGGTAGGAGTGAAGTCCTGTACCTGCTCCAGATGGAAGTCGAGTCCCTTGGTAATTACTGCCAGTTCAGCCATATCCTCTTCATGACAGCCCGGATGCGAACTGATGAAGTATGGAATGATCTGCTGGTTGAGACCTTCTTCCTTGTTGATCTTGTCGAAGATGCGTTTGAACTCGTAGAAGAGATCGAACGATGGTTTGCGCATGAACTTCAATACCTCTGGACTGGTATGTTCCGGTGCTACCTTCAGTCGGCCGCTCACGTGCTTGGTGATCAGCTCGCGGGTATATTCCCTTGCCGCCTGGTTCACCTTCTCGTCCTTGCTCTTGTGTAGGAGCAGGTCGTAGCGCACACCACTACCGATGAAGCTCTTCTTGATACCCGGCAGGGCATCTACGGCATGATAGATCTCCAGCAGCTTGCTGTGGTCGGTGTTCAGGTTCGGACAAATCTGAGGGTTTACGCACGATGGGCGCTTGCACACCTCGCACGCTTTCTGGTTCTTGCCGTGCATGCCATACATGTTTGCCGAAGGACCGCCCAGATCGCTCAGATAGCCCTTGAAATCAGGCATCTCGATGATTTTCTTCACCTCTTTCAGAATGCTCTCCTTGCTTCGGCAAACCACGAACTTACCCTGATGTGCCGAAATGGTACAGAACGAGCAACCGCCGAAGCAGCCACGATGCAGGTTCACAGAGAACTTGATCATCTCGTATGCCGGAATGGTCTTGCCCTTGTACTTAGGATGAGGCAGACGGGTGTAAGGCAGGTCGAAGGCTGCATCCAGCTCTTCGGTGGTCATCAGCGGGAATGGTGGATTCACCACCACATACTTACCGTCCGTCTCCTGAATCATGCGCTGGGCATGCATCTTGTTGGCTTCTTCCTCCAGATGGCGCACGTTCTCCGCCTGTCCCTTCTTGTTATGCAGGCACTCCTCGTGGCTATGCAGGATGATGTCATCCTCCTTGAATCCGCCAGGGATGTCCTTCTCCTTGCAGTAGAAAGCCACCTGCGGCATCTCGTGAATCTGGTCCATGGTCTTGCCTTCGGCGAATGCATTGGCAAGTTCCACGATAGAGCGTTCGCCCATACCATAGAGGATGAGGTCGGCACCCGAATCGCAGAGGATGCACTTGCGGAGTTCATCCTTCCAGTAGTCGTAGTGACTGATGCGGCGCAGTGATGCCTCGATACCGCCCAGTGCCACAGGTACGTCGGGATAGAGCTTCTTCAGTATCTGGGTATAGACGATAGACGGATAGTCGGGACGCATGTCGTGGCGGGAGTCAGGACTGAAGGCATCCTCGCTGCGCATACGGCGGTTTGCCGTGTAGCGGTTTACCATCGAGTCCATGGCTCCCGGCGATACGCCGAAGAAGAGGCGAGGGCGACCGAGCTTCTTGAAGTCACGGAAGTCGCCATGCCAGTCGGGCTGAGGCACAATGGCTACGCGATAGCCGTTAGCCTCCAGGATTCTTCCGAGGATAGCCGGTCCGAAGGATGGATGATCTACGTAGGCATCACCCGAGAAGAGGATGACGTCCAGTTCGTCCCATCCTCTGAGTTCGCACTCCTTCTTGGTTGTTGGGAGAAAATCTGTTAACTTATAATCCATTCAATATACTTTAGTCATTCACTGCATCTGGCTCAGCCTCAGCTGCTTCCTGTGCATCCTTCTTGTCCTTCCAATCTACGTAGAGCAATACGAGGTTGTGGAGGCCGAGTGCCTTCATATTCTGGTTGTAGATCACGTCGAGGCAGAGGTCGAGCAACTCCTTGTCCTTGATGTCGCTGCTCTCCAGAAGAGAACGGACGTTGAATCTTAACTTGTCGAGCACTTCCTCGTCGATGATGCCATTGCTATCTACGAGGTTGCGGAGCAACTGATACTTGTCAATAGTCTCTAAATGCTGGTCGCTCACTTCGATAGAGCGGGTACCAGACTGGTTTGCTTGAATCTTATACATATTTTATTGATTTTAAATTTATTCTGTTAAGAACTTCAGAATACCCTGCATGATGCTGTAGCGGGTTTTCTCATCGCTGATGCACTCCAGTGGGAATCCCATGGTGAAGGTGCGGTAGCTGGTACTCCTGTAGGCAACTGCTGCACTGGTTCCCGTAAGATAACGCATGGCGCAGAAGGCTGTGCTGCCTATTGGCTTGAGTATCTCCGGATGGGTGGCTGCATAATGCTTGGCATTCAGCGAATGATAGTAGCTGAATTCCTTGCCCAGTCCGCTTACCGTTGGCGATGTGGTAACGATACTGTCTCGCTCGGTAATGGTGGAATCTTCCGGATTGACATCCTGCACGATAAACTTGGTGCCGGTAGGCTCATAGTTTACTTTCAGGATAGCGCCCATGAATGATTTCTCCTCTTCATCCTGCATGTCGCTGCCGTTGTAGGAGCCGCTCACAAGCAGTTTTCCGCCGTTGAGGGCATAGTACTTGATGCGCTTCTGCATGGCTGGGGTGAAGGTCTTGTAGTACTGGTGGGTGTAACCGTCGTAACGCTCCAGACCATTGATGAGGTCCACCGCCTGATAATCGGTCATCTTTACTCTTCCCGAAAGGATGGCTTCGCTCGAACAGCTGGCGATGCTGTACTTGTTGCCGGAAGCGATGGCCTGGGCATGCTCCACGGTATGGTTGAAGTCATTGCCTGCCACAAACTGTCCTATCATCTCATTGCCGCTGTATCCCAGTCCGCTGGAAGATTCGATACCCATTCTATGGATGTCAAATACCTGCTGCTTGCCGCTCCAGCCCGCCGTCAGACCATAGCTTACGCCTGGGTCCTGGTCGAAGTCGAAGCCCTGGATATTGTCGTTATCTACCACCTGCGGTGAGGCAAGGCGATGGAAATTGTTCACGATCAGAATCTTGTTGGTGGCAGTAGGGTTATAGAGTGCCGAGAGGGTTTCTGATGGGAAGCTCTCGCCGCCCTGGTTTACGGCTGCTACCCGGAAGTTGTAGAGCTTGCCTGGCTCCAGCTTCACGTTGTAGATGTTGGAGCGAACCATCGTACCATTGTCGAATCCGCCTTTGCCTTCTGCCTGATAAACGATGTAGCTGGTTGGCTTGGCGGTTGGTTCCGTCTTGTCAAGCTGCGCATTCCAGGTGAGGCTGGCATAGCCCTGTTCATCCACCTCCACACTGAAGTGGTTGGGTGCCAGAGGCTGCACCACATACGGTTCGTCATGGTTGCTGCTCACGAATCTGAGAATGGTCTTGTAGATGGAGCGGGCGATGGTAAACTTGCCCATCGGATCCTGTGCGATGCGCATGTCCGGGAAGCTCTGGTGAGAGAGCATTTCGATGATTGCCGATGGAACTTCCGGCAGTCGGGTCTCCGAATAGTTCCTATCCCAGAGATAGCGTTTCCCGAATGAACCAAAGGTGTTGGTCATATCTTCTACAAGATTATCTCTCAAAGCCTTAGCGAAATCCTTTGAAGCAAATCTTGAAATGCCGCTGTTCAGTATTCCGTCGTTGAAATCGGTGGTGCAGATAGCGAGTGCGCCCCAGGTGGATTGTCCGTCAGGGTTGTATCCAGCGTCGCTGTGCAGGGCGAGAGAAAGCTCTATCGGCACGCGCTTGCCGTCCATTGCCGGCATATATACGCTGCCGCCTCCCAGCCAGTTGGTCATCATCGAACGGGTGTTGATGTCGTCGGCATAATCGTTCTTTCCCTTTCTTCCGCCATACACGCTATAGGGTGCTCCAGCCCACTGGGCGTAGTATCTTGCTCCTTCCAGGCAGCGTGGCATTCCGCTTACGGATCCGCCACGTTCTATGTTGCCCATACCGCCTCCGAATCGTACGGCATCGGTGGTTACGACACCTCTGCGGGAGGCGTGATTGGTGCAGACCACACGGTTGAACTCATTGCATCCCTTGTCGAACTCGAAGGTGCCGAGATATACCCATGTGCCGCCACCCATCCGCTGGTTGACGGTGAATTCCGTAGCCTGTCCCTTGTGATAGACGATGTATTTGGCATCGGGTACACTCTTGGGCAGTGTCTGGTAGCTTACATAAACGGCATATTTTCCCTCTTTCTGGAAGTTAGGCTGATAGCTTACCAGGCTGTTCTTCTTTCGCTTGGTAGCCTTCGCCTGTCTCACGGTACCCATCTGGAACGGATTTTCTCCATCCTGATAGGAAGCCTGGAGGTTGGCGAATCCCAGGGAGTCGCAGTTCTTCCATTTCTTGCCATTCACGATTTCCTGATAGGAGATAGAGTGTCTGTCGTCGTTATCCACAACAATCTCCTGCTGCTGCCAGTCGCGTTCACGGGGAGTGAAGACGATGGCGCCCGCATTTTCCAGCATCGGGATGAGGTAAGGCACCACAATGGTCTGGGTAAAGAGGTCTTCCGTGGTACAGAAGAGGTTAGGACGTTGCCATTTCCATCCTCTTTCAGCATCCCAGTATCTTCCGTGCGATGCCCATAGTGAGAGATGCCGGTTCTGCAGTCCGGCAGTCACGAAGTAGGGGCGTGAGGCGTTGAACACCCACGGATCTTCATCGTATTCGATGTTTCCCCATGCATGACTGTTTCCCTCATCGAATGCCTGCAGCATGAATCCGGAAGAGATAAGCAGACTGCTTATCAGCCCATATTTTGTAAATCTCGTTTTTTTCACGTTCTTCTATGATGAAGGTGTGTCATAAGTTGCCATTATCTGGACTTATGACACATCCTTCTTGTCTTTTTGCTTGTTAGTCGATATTTCCAATGGAGAACTTCTCAGGTTTCTTTCCCTTGAAATCCTTGAAGTACAGCTTGATTTCGCGCATGTCCTTCTCCACATCACCCGAAGGGATGATCATCTTGGTACACTGTATCACCTTCTTCTCGTAATCCACGCCGTAGAGTAGGATAGGGATGCCTGCCTTGAGGGCGATGAAATAGAATCCCTTCTTCCATTCCGGGTTGAGCGAGCGGGTACCTTCCGGAGTGATGCAGAGACCGAAACTCTCGCGCTTCTTAGCCTCTTCGGCCAGGTTGTCGGTCATGCTGGTATGCTTGCTTCTCCACACCGGTACGCCTCCCATCTTTCTGAAGATAGGTCCCAGCGGCCAGAAGAACCATTCCTTCTTCATCAGGAAGTTGCTCTTGATGTTCTCAGCTCTGGAGTAGAGCTGTCCTATCAGGAAGTCCCAGTTGCTGGTGTGTGGTGCAAGACAGATGATGTACTTCTTGGGAAAGTCGATGGTTATTTCCTTCTTCCATCCCATTCGCTTGTATAATATCCACTGACAGATGTCCTTGATCATTGCTTTTTTTATCTGTTATCTATATATTATATAGGTATAATGGATGTTCTTCTCCGTTTTCCGGGGCTTATCCCATGTTGGAGATCTGGTCGATAATCTCGCTCACCTGCTTGTTGAAGTCACGAATCAGGTTCTGATAGTATGTACCTGGCTTCATGCCTGGCTCTGGGTGAGAAACGCGCTTGATGAAGTCGCTATTGACCATTACGATAGATGAAAGGATGCCATCTACGTCCTCCTGAGAAGGGTTTCCATTGTACAAAGACGCAGCTACAGTCTCAGCGAAAAGCTCGCTGGTGATGTAGTTGATAGTGCGTTTTAAATCTCTTTTGCTAGCCATAATTCTTATTTCTAAATTAATAATTGGTTAAAAACATTGGCTCAAAGATAATCATTTTCTTTGGAAAAGCAATAGAAAATCAAAAAAAATATCGATATTAACTCATTTTTAGCATTTTTCTTTCCGTATCTCGTAGAAAAACCTTAAATTTGCAGTGTTTTTGAAGTTTCAACTAATTAAATATTAATAAAAGAATTATGGAAAAAAGTGCATTGCAGATTGCAAGAGCTGCTTATCAGCCAAAGTTGCCAAAGGCGCTTCAGGGTCCTGTAAAGGCAGTTGAGGGTGCAGCAACTCAGTCAGTAGGTAACCAGGAAGAAATCAAGGCTCTCTTCCCTAATACATACGGTATGCCTGTCATTACTTTCGAGGCTGGCGAGGCTCAGGAACTCCCTGCTTTCAACGTAGGTGTAATCCTTTCTGGCGGTCAGGCTCCTGGCGGTCACAACG
Organism: Prevotella sp.; assembly: GCA_052356385.1. Taxonomy (GTDB): domain Bacteria; phylum Bacteroidota; class Bacteroidia; order Bacteroidales; family Bacteroidaceae; genus Prevotella. Next base: position 1,397 of record DAWDAD010000002.1, on the reverse strand, counting down.
TGATTTCTGGTCTCTTCGACGGCGTGAAGTCTCTCAACCCAGCTAACAAGCTCTATGGCTTCATCCTCGGTCCTGGCGGTCTCGTTGATCACAACTATATGGAGATTACTCCTGAGCTCATGGACGAGTACCGTAACACTGGTGGTTTCGATATCATCGGTTCTGGCCGTACAAAGCTGGAGAAGGAAGACCAGTTTGAGAAGGGTATCGAGATTCTCCGTGAGCTCGGTATCAAGGCACTCGTTATCATCGGTGGTGACGACTCTAACACCAACGCCTGCGTTCTCGCTGAGTACTATGCTGCCAAGAAGTATGGCGTTCAGGTAATCGGTTGCCCTAAGACTATCGACGGTGACTTGAAGAACGAGCAGATTGAGACTTCTTTCGGTTTCGATACAGCCTGCAAGACATACTCTGAGCTCATCGGTAACATCGAGCGCGACTGTAACTCTGCACGTAAGTACTGGCACTTCATCAAGTTGATGGGTCGTTCAGCATCTCACATCGCTCTTGAGTGCGCTCTCCAGACTCAGCCAAACATCTGCTTGATTTCTGAGGAGGTAGAGGCTAAGGAGATGTCTCTTGATGATGTTGTTACATACATCGCTACAGCTGTAGCTAACCGTGCTGCTGAGGGCAACAACTTCGGTACTGTTCTCATCCCAGAGGGCTTGATCGAGTTCATCCCAGCTATCAAGAAGCTCATCGCAGAGTTGAACGAGGTTCTTACAGATCCTGCAACAGGCGAGAGCCGTGAGTTTGCCAGCGCTGAGGAGCAGATTGCATTCGTTAAGGGTGCCATCGCTAAGGACAACCTCGCAGTATTGGAGTCTTTGCCAGCTGACGTAGCTCGCCAGCTTTGCCTCGACCGTGACCCTCACGGAAACGTACAGGTTTCTCTCATCGAGACTGAGAAGTTGCTCTCTCGCATGGTAGCTGAGAAGTTGGCTGCTTGGAAGAAGGAGGGTAAGTATGTTGGTAAGTTCTCTGCTCAGCACCACTTCTTCGGTTACGAGGGACGTTGCGCAGCTCCTTCTAACTACGATGCTGACTACTGCTACTCACTCGGTTTCAACGCATCTCGCCTCATCGCTAACGGCAAGACTGGCTACATGTCAGTTATCAAGAACACAACAGCTCCTGCAGCAGAGTGGATTGCCGGTGGTGTGCCTATCACAATGATGATGAACATCGAGCGTCGTAACGGTGCCAACAAGCCAGTTATCCGCAAGGCTCTCGTAGAGCTCGACGGTGCTCCATTCAAGTTCTTCGCTTCTAAGCGTGAGCAGTGGGCTAAGGAGACAGCTTATGTATATCCAGGTCCTATCCAGTACTGGGGTCCATCTGAGGTTTGCGATCAGACCACAAAGACTCTCCAGTTGGAGCAGGCTAAGTAA
>DAWDAD010000001.1:0-186797 GCA_052356385.1 Prevotella sp. | reverse complement strand
TTGGAGCAGAAAGTCGATGAACTTTCTGCCTCCACAAAGAACGCAGGAGCGGAAACCGTTCCTGCAAGTAATGACATAACCAAGTTGGATAAGTCAATCAATGCGATGTTTACCAAGGAAGAGGAAGTCAGAGGTAAAATATCCAAATTAAGAGATGCCATTGTTGTTTTTGTTGACCTTATCAAGGCTGAACTCGGCAAAAATGAGCAGCGAAGCAAGCTCTTGGTTGATGCTGTCAAGCAGATGAGACAAGAGAATGATATTTCCTCGAAGGCATTGCAAGACAAACTTGAAGTGATGAACAAATCACCTCAAAAGAAGGTTGTAACCCATCGCTTCGAGCCAACCTCAAAGAAAGTTCTTCTTTTCATTGGAGGCTTGGCTCTATCCCTTGTCCTCTCCATTTGGGGCAATCTCACCCAATGGCGAGAGCACCAAAATTGGGAGGAGGCAGACTTGAAGTATCGGGCATTGAAGATGGTGCTTCCTGCTGATGACCCGAACATTCGCTACATTGAGAAACATTTCAATGTGCAACGAGATGAAAATGTTATAAACGACGTAAGAAATCGTGTTACTGCTTATGAGGATTCTGTTCGTCATAGTTATGAGATGTATAAATTAGCATTGTACAAAGATAGTATTGCAAATCATTTGCTGCATGAGTCTAAGATTATAAGACGAAATTATAACTTTGCAAAATAGAGACCAACGCAAGCGTAATTTTGTTATCATAATCGCAAAAAGCATAACATATCACGCTAATGTACGGCGAAAACATAATAATAATGATGCATTTTCGACAAGAATACAGACATTTTGTTTAAACTTTATTAAATAGTAATGATAAGTTGGTTAACGTATTAGTTTTTATAGTATATTTGCACAAGAATTCAATGTCTAAGTCTTGGAAGTAACCTTTTGGGACGAAGACAAATTGTAGTACATTAAAAGTAATTTGCTATGGATTTAAAAGTTTTAAAGGATGCTGAATTTCTGATGAAATCAGAAATGGCAGTAGTTGCAGGTGGAGCAATGTCAGGTTGCTCATCTTGTTGTGACAAAGAGAATGGTGGAACTAACCAACAGCAACAAGAATTAGAAAAGGGTGATAAAAGTCACGACTAATTTTTAAAAAGGGAGGGTGCGCCATTAATAAAAATGACACACCCTCTTTAACTTATCATTTATAACATTATGAAATATGTATTAAATCCGCAATATGTTCTTCGTCATGGAGGCAATAAGAGCTTTATTATTTCCTGCCAAGGGTATGGAGAAAAGTCTTCGATTTGCATCATACATCCTGTATATGCAATGATGCTTTCTTTCTTCAAAGGAAGAACGAAAGGAGAAATTTATGCAGAGATTTCCGAATTGTTTCATTTGTCTTCAGAGCTTGTTTCAAGCCAATTAGACAAACTAATAGATAACACAGATTACATAGAGTGCGAAAAGTCTTTTTTCCCACCTCATCTTATAATTGAATATAAGGATGGTATGAAAATTCCATCCTATAATTATAAAGATTTTTCTTATAAAGAAGTTGATTTGTGCATGTCTAGACTTGACGCACCTATTGACATAATTTGTAACCTCACATTGCATTGCGCAACATCTTGTATTTACTGCTATGCAAATAGAAAGGGTAACCAAACAAAACATATGGATGTCAGTTTGGTAGAAAGTATATTAGACCAAGCCAAAGAATTGGGAGTTATTCGTTTCAAACTCATGGGTGGAGAAATTATGCTATATAAAGGTTGGGAGAGAATCGTCAAAAAGTCTATAGAGTATGGATTTCAACCTGATATTTCAACAAAGAAACCTATCACAGAAAAAGAAATACAAAAATGGATAGAGTTGGGAGCAACCACAGACCCTATCCAAATATCGCTTGACACCCTAATCAAAGAACATCTTTATCAGATTTTAAAGGTAAATGACCCTTATTATGACCAGATAAAAGAGTCTATAAACCTACTTGAAAAGTATCATGTTACGTATGTAGTTCATACTGTAATAAATCGCTTCAATGACAACGTTGAAGATATTCGTAGTTTAGCAACCTTTTTTAAGGGGAAAAAATATCTAAAGCGTTGGATGTTTGATGCGGCAAAATGTTCTATGTATAATGGTTTACTTTATAAAGAATATAAGACATCAGCTCAAAAAATTGCTGAAATTGGAGACTATGTAAGTGAATTAAATAGACAAAGAATATTTTCTTTTAAGCTGTACAAACCTTCTGTACTTAGAGATTTCAACAAACTGACTATAGAAGAAAAAGCGGAGCATTTTGAAAAGCGCACAATGTGCTCTGGCAATCTTAATGCTCTATACATTTTGCCTGATGGAAAAGTCACGATTTGTGAAGAATTGTATTGGCATCCTCATTTCATTATAGGTGATTTGAAAAAACAGACATTAAAGGAAATATGGAATTCTCAAAAGGCTAAAGATATTTTTTATCTTAAACAGTCTTCCATACCTTCGGATAGTCCATGTTCTTCGTGTCAAGACTTTTTTGAATGCCGAAAATATAAGCATATTTGTTGGAGAGATACGATTTTGGCATATGGCGCTGATAAATGGTATTATCCAGACATCTCGTGTCCAAAAGCTCCCCACATAAATAAAGATATTGCTATTGAGTGACATCTCAATGTAAGTTCTCTATAGAAAGAGTCTTGATGTAGTTGCTCGGCACAAACAAAATGTAGTTGCTCTGCACAAACAAAACTGAAATTGAATGTATATGATTTTTAAAAAAAAAAACTTTCGTGTGTATGAAATCATTACTTTTAACTCTTGTAAGCATATTCATTAGTTCTTCTGTTCACGCCCAGATTGCAGGAACAGTACTTGGAGAAAAATCGCATCCATTGGGCTATGCAAACGTAGCCTTGTATTCTTTGCCAGATTCTGTATTTCTAACTGGTACTATAACGAACGAGTTGGGAAAATATGTGTTTGCCAAAGCTGCCAATGCAAGTTCGACATACCTGAAAGTCAGCGCAATCGGGTATGTTACAGCAATTGTGCATCCAATCATGAATGAGCAGACAATCAAATTGAAACCTAATGAATATTCATTGAGCGAAGTTGTGGTTTCTGGACAGCGAGAGCTCTTTAAAAGCAGAGGCACTGACATTGTTGCCGACATTCAACATTCTAATCTGAGGGACTTTGGTTTTGCAGATGACATTATAGACAAATTGCCAATGGTCTCGGGTGAACATGGCAGCTACAACATTTTTGGCAAAGGAAGCGCAGTTGTTTATATTGGCAATAGAAAAGTATCTGACCCTTCTGAATTGTCAAGAATCTCCACAAAAGACATTGCTACAATAGAAGTGATTAGCAATCCTGGCGTAAAATATGATGCAGACACTCACGCTGTGATTAAAATCAACCTGAAGAAACAACATACAAAAGGACTGGGTGGAACCGTGGCATTAAGCGATGGGCAGGGAAGGAGAAATTATGATAATGAACAAGTGCAATTAACTTACAACACAGACAAAGTAAATACATTTGTTGGTTTCAGCAATTCAACGTCTCGCTATTCGACAGATCAGGAAAATACCGAATATGTTCTTACACCCAGTTCTGCATGGAGCCTTTATAGTAATATGCCAAAATGGTATTCTAATTACTACAACAAAACTGTTACTGGAGGTGTTAGTCTAAATTTGGACAAGAACAATACTTTAGGTGGACAGCTGACATATCAGCGAGAAAATGACAGGTACAATGGAGAATCAAATAATGTCATGATGCAAGGAGAAAACGTGTACGAAAGGTTGAATTCCACCCTTGATTCACATTCTCACTATAACCAATGGCAGGCGAATATGTATTATGAAGGTCATATTGGAACTAAATGGACTATTAATTTTAATGGTGATTATCTCAGAAGAAAAAGTACAGATGACAAGAGTAATGAAGAGTCTGGAACTCTGACAAATCCTCATACTGTGCTGACAACTAATAAGGCAACATATAACATAGCCGCAGGCCTTGTTGAGGCAGAATATCAATTAAACAAAAATGCGACATTGAAAGTCGGCACCAATGTAAGCTATGTCAAAGACACGAAAGTATATAGCGGTTTGGATGATACAGCAGAAAGTACAGCATCCTCATTGACCTCCAAAGAGACCAAAATGGCAGTGTTTGCTGAAGGAGAAGCGAATATGGGCAAGCTAAGTGCCAATATTGGCACAAGATATGAAATATTCAAAATGTCATATTATGACGATTTGAACAATCTGCAGTTGGTTGATAAAAGTTATTCAAGATTCTATCCGTATGTTTCCATGTCTTTGCCAGTGAGTGATGTGAGATTTGGGTTGAGTTTAACGACAAAGGTGCAGCGTCCTTCTTATTATCAGTTGCGTAACAGTCAAGAATATTTCAATAGATACGAGATGGAGGCAGGAAATCCATTGTTGCTTCCTCAATATACTACCGACTTGACATATTCCACACAATACAAGAGTCTTAGGTTTTCCTTGTCATATCAATGGATAAAGGATTATATTATGACCAGCAATATGATAGATGCAGAGAATCCGTTGCACATTTTGTCTAAGCCCACGAATAAGTCGCACTATTCTGCTCTAAATGGGAATGTTGCTTACAACAAGACTATTGGTATATGGGAATTCTACACCAATTTGAATGTGATGCGTACTTTCTTCAGCATTTACAATACAGATGGAACATTGACAAACGGTAAACGACCTTACGCAGAAATGTCCTTCAATAGTTATTTCAACTTGAAGAATGACTGGATGCCATATTTGCTACTAAAATGCAATAGTGATGGTTATATGCGTGAATACAGAATTAAACAAGGATTCTTTATCAGTTGTGGCATTACTAAGCATTTTCTTAAAAACACCTTATATGCGCGGTTGAGTGTTAACAACATATTGGGTACAAAGGAACGAGAAACTCGCTTTGACACAGACTATAAATTTGAAAAAGAACGTTTCAGAGACAATAGAAATATAAGTTTGTTTTTAAGATACACATTTAACAACAAGAAGAAATATAAAGGTAAAAATGCTGCCAGCGAAGAAATTGGCAGAATGTAATGGCCAATTTCTTCGATAAAACTCAACAAAGGAATGAATGGTTTTCGTGTGGAATTTCAACATGATAGTATGCAATGCGGTATAGCTTGCCTACAAATGGTATGTAAATATTTCGGCAGAGAGTACTCTTTGGATTCTTTGTCGAAACTTTGCTTTGCGACAACAGAAGGTGTGTCTTTGTTAGGAATCAATGAGGCTGCAAATACTTTAGGCTTACATACAACAAGCGCAAGAGCAACAACAACTGTGTTGAGTGATGCTCCCCTGCCTTGCATTCTTCATTGGAATCAGAATCACTTTGTTGTATTATATAAGGTAAAGAAAGGCAAGAAGTTCTATGTAGCTGATCCAGGGAAGGGATTGGTAACTTATAGTTTAGATGAGTTCAAGCAACATTGGACAAGCACAAAATCTAATGGTGAGGACAAGGGTATTGCTATGTTCTTGGAAACTACTCCTGCATTCTTTACCTATAAGATGGAGGGCAAAGAGAACTTAAAAGAAAGACGGTCTTTCCGCTTTCTCTTTGGGTATGTAAAGAAATACCGCAAGTATTTCGGACAAATTATCTTGGGCTTGATAGTCGGAAGTCTCTTGCAGCTTGTCTTGCCATTCCTTACTCAATCCATCGTAGATGTCGGTATCAAGAACCAAGATATAGGTTTTGTTTGGCTTATATTATTGGGGCAGTTGATGCTTACAGTCAGCCGAACGGCAATAGACTTTATCCGCAGATGGTTGTTGCTTCACATTTCCCTACGTATCAACATTTCATTGGTGAGCGACTTTTTCATCAAGCTTTTGAAGTTGCCGATGTCTTTCTTTGATACGAAACTCATGGGCGACTTGATGCAGAGAATGAACGACCATAGCCGTGTGAACAATTTTCTTACGCAACAGACGCTCAACATCACCTTTGCCATGCTTACTTTCGTGGTGTTCTCGGTGGTGCTATTCTTCTATAACAAGTTGGTGTTTGCCATCTTTTTGTTGGGAAGTATCCTCTATGGCGGATGGATGACCTTGTTCTTGAAACGGAGAAAGGTGCTCGACTATGAATTGTTTGAGCAGCAAGCTATCAACAATAACAAAACTTATGAGTTTATCACCTCCATGCAGGAAATCAAGTTGCAGGATTGTGAACAACGTAGAAGATGGGAATGGGAGGACACGCAAGCTGACTTGTTCGGCGTGCAGATGAAATCACTCAAACTCCAACAGACACAGGAGGCAGGAAGTATCTTTATCAACGAGGTGAAGAACATCATCATCACGGTAGTAGCTGCAACCGCCGTGATACATGGGCAAATGACACTTGGTATGATGCTTGCCGTGCAATACATCATCGGACAGCTCAACTCACCTGTGGAGCAACTGATGAACTTCTTCTATTCTCTGCAAGATGTGAAGATTAGTTTGGAACGTATCAACGAGATTCACCAGATGGATGATGAGAATGGAAAGGAAAGCTTGCTAACTTCTATTGAAGATAAGAATGAGGGCATTGACATCAAGAACATCATGTTCAAGTACGACCCACATGCTTTGCGCAAAACCATAGACGATGTGAGCATTCACGTTCCGCAAGGTAAGGTAACAGCCATCGTTGGTGCATCTGGCAGTGGAAAGACCACCCTCATCCGTTTGATGCTTGGTTACTATCCTGTCTTGGAAGGACAAATCAACATAGGCAATACTGACATCAACAAGCTCAACAAGAAATGGTGGCGCAGACAATGTGGCGTTGTGATGCAGGAAGGTGTCATCTTCTCGGAGAGTATCGCACGTAACATTGCTGTTGATGATGGTGACATAGACAAGGAACGGTTGCTAAAAGCAGCCGAGATAGCTTGTATCAAGGATTATGTGATGGCTTTGCCTCTGAAGTTCAACACCAAGATTGGACGTGATGGCGTGGGACTGAGCCAGGGACAGAAACAACGCATCTTGATAGCGAGGGCGGTGTATAAGAATCCTGACTATATCTTCCTTGACGAGGCAACCAACTCGCTAGATGCTAACAACGAGAGAAGCATCGTGGAGAACTTGGATAAGTTCTACAAGGGTAAGACTGTTGTGATTGTGGCTCATCGCCTAAGCACGGTGAAGAATGCCGACCAAATCGTGGTCATCGACCATGGCAAAGTGGTTGAGGAAGGCAACCATGAGTCTTTGACCGCCAAGCGAGGGGCATACTATAACCTTGTGAAGAATCAGTTGGAATTGGGAAACTAAAAATACTTTTGATATGGAACAGAAAGAAAAAGAATCAGATAACATCGAGTTGAGAAGCGAGAAGGTGAGGAACGTGATAGGCAAAGTTCCTCCTCGCCTCGTCAGCTTGGGAACGGTTGTCATTACGATTATAGTCCTCGCTCTCGCAGTTGCTTTCTACAAGATACCTTATCCTATATCCATAGAGGCTAATGGTGAGGTCATCAATCAAAGAACGATGCAGGTGTTTGTGCCATACAAGTATTTGTTTTTTTTCGATGAGCCAAGGACGGCTCATGTATCTTTCGAGGGCAACGATAATGCATCTTGTAACTGCGACATCACAAGCCATAAAGCTAGGCTCATACATAGGGAAGATGGTAACTATTTTATGGCTATAGCCACAGTGAGTACACAGGGACAAAATACTCCTATACTACAAAAGTATATGAAAGCCGATGTCAGGATCATCGTAAGCAACAAAACGTTGTGGCAGCAGGTATTCGGATAAACTACATCCGAATACAGCTGTTCTCTTTTGACATCAATTGTACAAACATATCATTATTATATGCTAATGAATTAGTTAAAATAACTCTTATATTTGAGCAATCACAGCTATATTTTAAACAGAAGAGCTACAAAAAAATCTTATATGCTTAATATTTTTTTCAGCAATTCAGTTGCATTTTTACTCTGTGCTATACCCCTTGTTATTTTATAGCTATATTTGTTATTGCTTGATATATCAAAACAATAGTTAAAGAAATGATTATCTGACGTTTCTAAATCTGTAAGTTCCCCATCATGAGTGGCAAACAATACACTAACATTCAGCTTTGATAGGTATTTTAACACCATCTGAGAACCTGTTAACTTGTCCGAGTGGTTTGTTCCTTTTAATATTTCATCTAAAATGATTAGAGTATTTTTGTTATTCTTACAAAAATCTAAACAAGATTTTAAGCGTCTTAATTCTGCATTAAAATAACTTTGACCATTATTTAAATCATCAGTTGTTCTCATACTACAAAACAAAAAGAAAGAAGATAAAGTCATTTCATCTACAAATGAAGGTAATCCCGCCATAGCAAGCACATAGTTTAATCCAATTGTTCTTAGAAACGTACTTTTTCCAGCCATATTTGGACCTGTTACTATATATATGTCCTTTTCTTTCATACAAAAGTTATTTCCTACAGAATAATTTCTCAAAAAAGGGTGGTGAATATTTTTCACATTGAATATTATTTTTTTTGAATTAATCAAAGACGCATAATTAGTTTTTGGCTCATTGAAGCGAAACAAAGCCATTGAAACATAAGCATCAAAATATGCAATTTGGGTCAACCATAAAGAAAAGTTATTTTCATTATGTTCGAGCCATTTAACATATTTGTTGTAAATATACAAATCTCCTAAGAAAAATATATTTGAGAACATACGAAAAATAATTTTGCTTCTCATCGCAAAAAAATTTAATATCGTATTTAATTCTGCAAAAGCATTTATGCTATTATTTTCTTTACTAAATAAAGTATTGTATACATTATTTCCATATTCGCTTCTAAGTTTAAAATCTTTGATTGCCTGTAGAACAGGAACCAAATCCACCCTATTGTTTGTTAAAGGAACTATATCTTCATAGACTTTTTGTAAACGTTTATTGGATAATAAATGCACATAAATGTAAATGATAGTTCCTATTAGACATATTACATTTTCTGATATTTTACCATAAATCGCAAGAAAAATAGCAACAAATAAGAATATCTGCAATAAATGTCCAATACTAAAAATAAGCATATGTAAACGATTTCTTACATGTTTTTTTAATTCAGATAAGATTTTCCCATATAGACGCAAATCAATCTTCGCATCGCTCCTTAAAGAGAGGAAATTTATACAAAAAGAAAATTGTCTGACTATTTCTTCAATGAAAAAACGTCTTTTCTTTAGAATCGAAAAATTTAGCATAGGTTTGCTTAACCACTTAGCCAAAATGTCTCCCCCTAGATTTGTTATACTTCTATCTATTCTACAAAATAATGATTTTTCGCCAAATACATCCAAGTCAGATGTAAATGGATTGCTACTTTTTATATATTCTTTTCCTAAAGAAAATCCTTGGAAATCACCATTTAAGTACTGAGACTCATGATGTAAGACTTCTATTTTTCTTTGCAATTTTTGGATCTTAGTTAAGCAGATTTTGTCCAGAACCTTTACACTAACAAAAAATAGAAATACGAATATGCCCCCAGAAAGTAAAAAAGTTTTAAAAATACTCGATAGAAACCAAAGACATAGCCAAAAACAAAACGCAAAAAAACATAAGATTAGGGCAATGTATATTTTTTTGTTTTGTTTTTGATAACTTATTAATTCGTCATTATATATTCTTAATTCTTCCTCGTATTTTTTTATGGGATTCATATTTTTTATTATTTTAACGCTTCTGTGTTGATTATTGACATAATTTCCTCCTTGTTTTGAGAACAATAAATTAATCGTTCATTAACAAGTTCATCTATTGCATTTTTTAGTATTTCTAAAGGACAACCTATTTTGTCCAATAAACATTCTAAAGACAGGATCTCTTTATTACAAAATTCTAAAATTTTCCAGTGAACATCTTCCTTTTCAAATTCCAATTCATTTATAATGCTACCATTCATCATTTCTCTATATAGAATAATGCTAGGAGACATCTTTAGCAAAGAATACTCAAAATCGTTATTTTGATAGAAATTTTCTATTTTTGAAAATACATCCCACAATTCGTTATGGGTTTTTTCTATAAAATCGTAAAACAAATACACTTCATCATTTTTATTTAACAATGATTTTGGGAATAGTCTATATGAAGAAGAAAACCATTTTCTTTCTTGCCATATTGCAGGATTACTTTTGTAATATCTTGAAGTCGCTGTAATTCCCAAGTTTGAATAATTGTGCCTAAATTTCTTACCTGAAATTAGAAAGCGCATGAATTGTAAATTATTTATTGCTTCAAAAACATGTTCTTTTCGTTCCTCCAATAAATTGCGTATTACATTGGCACCACTAACACCAATACCGAACTCTATTGCCCATTTTAAGAAAAAAAGGTTACTTGCAAATGTATTTTTTTTAGAAATAAGGCTTAGCAATTGTTCGCTAGGAGACTCGTACCCTATTTGTACATTTTCAAAATTTGCAATTCTCATTTGCTTTATCATTTTCCAAGGCATGTTTTTTGTTATTATTTCTGCCATTTTTATAGAAAATAATGCATATGACTCCCTAATGGAAACTAACAATGATAGTAAATCTCCAAAATATTGAAAATCGTTGCCAATAATGTCATTATCTAAAAATTCAAAATTGTACACCCCATACTTTGAAATTTGTAAAAGCATCTCTGTCTTTACTTTTTCGGGAGATTTTCTTCTGAATTTATAACCGTTATTTAGATAGCAGAAATGGCATCTGTTCCAATGACAGCCACGTCCACTTTCTATTGGTATGATTATCTGTTTCTTTGTTAATAAATTTCCGATTTGAGCCATATAGTCTTCAATATCAAATGTTAGATTATCCAAAGAAACATATTTCATCTTTTTTTTGTTAGCTGCAACAATCGCATTTTTACGGTAAGCAACATTCGGAATTTCCGAAAGATTTTTTCCTTCGCTCCCAATTAAATATTGGGTTAACATTAAACTAGGATATTCTCCTTCTCCCCAAAGTGCATAATCAAAAGACTTGAAGTTCTTTAAAAAAGTAACAGCTTCTTTAGGACTTCCAAACCCTCCTACTACAATAGGCACATTTATTCCTATCTTTTTCAGATGGTTAACGATTATAAGTGCGCCTACCCATTGATAGAATTGTGCTGAAAAGCCAACATACAGTACATTTGACCAGTCTGTTTCTTGTAGTATATTTTCTATTATTTTTTCAAGCTTATCTTTTTCTTTATACAATTCTTTTTTAACATATTCAACTCCTTTTACCACATATTGTGGTTTTAAGAACATTATATGATGGATGATGTCATTTAAACACTCTGTATCTTTATTCTCTAACGCCAAAAAAGAATAAAAAGGAAGTAGTATGTTTGAGTCAGAAGAAGTTATGGATGTTCTAAGACCTAAGAAATTTTGGATATAATCATATAACTTCAGATTCCAATAAATAACTTTTACAGGAATGGCATTCTGTTTCAAAAAACACTTTAAAACAGAATATGCAGGTGATGGCATATGAACATCACAAGGGGGTAAACAATTAAATATAATTTGTTTCATAATCGAGATTTCCTTTGAACTACTTATTATCACTTAGAAATTAATCTTAGGAAATAAAATATATCCATAGCTTCCAAACAAAATAAAACAAAGATAACTCCTGCTAATCACTGCTTTTTCTTTATCGAAATCACAAGGGTATTTTTGTCGTGTTTTGCTCAAAATGCTACAGATATATTTTACACAAGACAACAAACTTTACAAAACTAGCCATTATTGGTATTTTTGTAACAATAGTCTATTGTTATTCAAAAGCGATATTTGGTGGAACCAAAACTACAGGAGGAAAGGTTATAGGCATTCCTTTCTCCCCTCCCATTACTTCGTTTGCCTCACCTGTAGTAAGTCCATTTATATCTTGCAGACTTACTTCTTTAAAAATACTTTTTTTCTTCATAAAACTTCTATTTTAAGAGTTGAACAATATGTTTATGCAAAAATATGCTTTTTTGTTGGAATCTCCAAATGTTTTCAAAGAAATCTGCATATCAAGCCGAGGATTTAACACAAAAAGTTCTAATTTCCATAAAAATCTCATAGAAAAACATCGGAAATTTAGAAAATTGTCGTATCTTTGCCTCCGAATTCAGGCGTTCTTTGCATATTGCAAAATACAGAAACTAGCAGTAGTCCGCTCGTTTCCATATTGTTACCTATATAATATAGGCAAACGCCCAAGTTCTTGATATTCAATCAAAGTCCAATTTAGAGCGAGTTAGATTCGTTAACGTAGTTAAGATTGAAAGGTTGCTGAAAATCGCCCCTTATCGCCACCCGAAATTTGGCAGTATCAGAAAAAAGCCGTATCTTTGCACTGTCGTTAAGAAGAAAGGCGCCAATCAGAAAACGGCAAAAAAAATAAATTAACCACTAAAAAAACAAAGAATTATGGGACAAGGAACTAGTAAGTATCGTAAAGTAACGCGTACCCCTCAGACGGGTGAGAACGCAGGTAAGAAGCTCTGGTATGCCACTGCCGTGAGCGATCGTGAGATGAGTTTTGAGGATTTCGTTACCCACATCTCAGAGCACAACTCTCCATACAGCCGAGGCACCATCCACGGTGTGCTGATGGATACCCTCGATTGCCTCAAGCATCTGATCCTGGATGGCAAGAGTGTTCGTTTCTCCGACCTCGGTCTGTTCTCCATCGGCATGACTTCCCGCGGCGAAGCAACCAGGGAGAAGGTAACCGCAGCCAGTGTGCTGGGCGTTCACTTGATTGTAAGAAATACGAAGTCATGGAGCAATGCTGAGCTGAAGAAGCTCACCAAGATCGTGGCATACGATGACTATACCTCAGGAGCTGATGGCGGCGGTGAAGAGAATACGCCGGGAGGCGGAAACACCAACCCGGGCACTGGCGAAACCAATAAGGATAATGGTGGTACTAGCCAGGGCGGCGGTGGTACCAGCCAGGGCGGCGGAACCGACAGCGGTGATACCGGCAACGGCGACAACGTAGATTTTTAATCACAAATCATTAACCTCTAATTATTAACCACTAAAAACTGCCTATGAAGAAGGAAACATGGAAGACTGTCATTCAGATTGTAATATCAATCCTCACCGCTATTGCCACCTCTCTCGGGGTAACCAGCTGTATGTAGCCACACACTCTCATCACTAAAGAAAGCCCTCTTGTATCACCACATACAAGGGGGCTTAATTTGTTCGGAAACAATAAACAATCACGAGTTGTAAATAGCATAACCCGCACAAAATAGCATTATTAGAAACATTTCAATTGCAAACTCCACATATCATTTTTTCAGCCATACATATTTATATATAGATGAAACTATTAAAATTGTATGATAATTAAGTTTTATTAACAATCACCCCCCCGTAATTCATTATTTTTCACTAATTTTGCAGCCGAAAACAAAAGTATAGGTAAACAAGTAAAAAGATATATAAGAACAGAGTTTAAAACTCTATTGATAATAATGTACGGATTAAAAAGAAATAATATTCTAATCACGGCTTTCATGTTCTATGGGGCAAGCCTTGCGGCTCAAAACCATCAGGACGTGCAGGATTCTGTAAGAATTTATTTCAAACAGGGAAAGATAGATCTCGTTCCTACCATGCGAGAAAACCAGTCGGCACTGAACAGGATAGCAGATACGATGCGTATCACTTACGCAGACTCTGCCTATCAATTGCGAAAGATTCTCGTAGTGGGCGGTGCCTCACCCGAGGGAAGCGTGAAATTCAACCGTTGGCTGTCTGAGAAAAGAGCAAAGGTATTGTTCGATTATCTCTCCCGCTATGGTGAATTGCCCGATTCGCTAAGAACTACCCATTACTTAGGAAGAGATTGGAATGGCCTGATCAGGCTGGTGGAAAATGATCCACAACTCCCCTACCGGAAGGAAACCCTTTCCATGCTGCGCCAGATAGCCAACGAACAGAAAAGCGGTGCCCAGGCGGAGGAGAGTCATCTGCAGAAGATACAGAAGCTGCGAGGGGGTACACCTTATTTATATATGTACAGGAAATACTTCCCGCTGCTCCGATCATCCAAGCTGCATCTCTGGTACGAGAAGGTGCACCGCTCGGAGATTCCGAAACCGGAATATCTGAATTCGGAGATTCAGAAATCGGATACCACTGCTGCAGCGTTCATCCCACCGGCAGATACCATCTGCGCCCCCGACACCCAGTCCATCGCATCGCAGCGAATCCGGAAACCCTTCTATATGGACATCCGGACAAACATGCTCTACGATGCGCTCCTGATTCCGAACATCGGAGTGGAGATGTATCTGGGAAAAAGATGGTCGGTGGCTGCCAACTGGATGTACGGATGGTGGAAGACCGACCGGCAACACTGGTACTGGCGAGCCTACGGCGGTGACATCGCCATCAGAAAATGGTGGGGAAAAGCTGCCGGGGAGAAACCGCTCACCGGACACCACATCGGCATCTACGGTCAGATATTCACGTACGACTTCGAAACCGGAGGCTGCGGCTACATGGGCGGAAAGCCCGGAGGCACGCTCTGGGACAAGATGAACTACATTGTGGGAGTCGAATACGGCTATTCGCTGCCCATCGCCCGAAGGCTGAACATCGACTTCACCATCGGCGCCGGCTATTGGGGCGGCATCTATCACGAGTATAAGCCCGAGGCTGACTACTACTTATGGCAATCCACCAAGGAGCGCCGCTGGATAGGTCCCACCAAGGCAGAGATTTCGCTGGTATGGCTGATAGGAAACGGCAATACCAACCGCAAGTTCTCAGGCAGGAAGAACAGAGAGAAAGGAGGCGGAAATGAGCAGGATTAGAATCTTCAGAGGATCAGGAATCTTCAAAGCCCTCAGCCTGATGCTCTTTCTTCTGATACTCTCGTCGTGCGAGCACAAGGAATTCCGCTACGTCACCTCCTCGTTCCGCTCATTAAGGGTGGAATTCAACTGGGAGCGATATGAGGATTTTCAGAAGCCGGAAGGCATGCGAGTGATCTTCTTTCCGAAAGATGGCACAGGCGAGCCGTGGATCTTCGATTTTCCGAACGGAGAAGGAAGGCAGATCGAGTTGCCCGAAAACGAGTATCGCGTCATCTGCTACAACTACGATACGAGCGGCATCTATTGGGAGAATCCCAACAGCTTCGTGGAGTATCTTGCCAAGACCCGCAGCGTACTGGCGCCCGACAGCGCCAAAGCCTGCACCACTCCCTCCTGGCTCTGTGGCGACCACATCGACTGGGTATCGCTGGAGAATATTCCAGAAGGCACGGAGAAGGTGATCACCCTGTATCCGGTGAGGATGGTGAGCCGATACACCTACGAGGTGAATGGCATCCAGAATCTGGAAAGAGTGGCGGATATCCGAGCGAGTCTTTCGGGGATGTCAGGATCACTGCTGATGGCGGAAGACAAATTGCCCGATGGAGTTTCGGAGAATCTTCTTTTCGGAGGAGAGACTGCCAATAATCAGATCAAGGGCGGTTTCTACACCTTCGGCTACTGTCAGAGCCTCGAATCGCCTCAGGTATTCAAGCTTTACCTGAAGAGCAGAAATGGCAAGGTGTATGTCTTGGAGCAGGATGTTTCAGCCCAGATTCACTCGGTACCCGTAAGGGGTCATCTCGGTGATGTGCATCTCATCATCAATTTCAACTTCGTCGTTCCGGATAACAAGAATGACGGAGGAGGCGGAAACAATTCCAGCGGTGGTGCCGGCTTCGATGTAGGAGTTGATGATTGGGCGGATGTGAATGAGGACATTATATGTTAAGGGTTTAACATCCGAAAATAAAGCTTTTAATCGTAAAAGATAAAGCTTGAAATAGTAAAGGATAAAACTTGAAATAGCAAAGGATAAAACTTGAAATAGTAAAAAATAAATTTAACAATAGTAAAAGAAAAAAAAACTATAAGATTATGAAAAAGGTAATTTTTGGAACAGCATTGGCCTCTATGGCATTGCTTTCAGCATGCTCATCAGACAACGAGCTTGCAAATGTGGAAGCTGCAGCTAACAACGCTATCGGATTTCATGTAGTTGGTAATAAGGCGGAGACAAGAGCTAACATTATCAACTCGACCAAGGATTTAGAGAAGACCGATTTCAATGTGTATGCGTATATTAACAACGCAGATGGCAACGATGGTACGCCATTTATGGGTGGTAATGATACAGGACATGGCACCAATGGAATCAATATTAATCACAAGGGAAGTGATTGGGCCTATACTAATGAAGCAGACCTTCGTTACTGGCCAACAACTGCACTTAATTTTTATGCAGTAAGTCCAGCTACCACAGGCATGTTCTCATGGCAATTTTCTAATACCCAAAAGGAAATAATATATAATTGCTGCGATGAGTATAAGCATACAGAATACACTAACCATGATGCAATGTATGCTGTTGCTAAGAATCAAACATATTCTGCTGAAAATGGCGGAAAGGTAAAGTTCCAATTCAAGCATATTTTGTCTCAGGTTGAATTCAAGGCAAAGACACAGTACGCAAATATGGAGGTAGAAATCCAAGATATCAGCATCCATAATTTCAGAACTGGTGGTACATTTACTATTTCATCAGACACTCCTGCTCAGAGTGACTGGAAACTAAATGATATTGCTCAAAAAGGTACTGGATTTACAGTTAAAGCAGCAAAGGAGAATGAGAACATTATAATAAATACAAGCATTGAGGCTACAAAAATTTCAGATGGGGCAATGTTGTTCGTTCCTCAGAAATTAACAAAATGGGACTTGAAAGGTAACACTGAAGCAGCAAATAACGCAGAGCAGTCTTATCTGAAGATTACTTGTAAAATTAAGCAGAGTAATGCTTACCTCTTCGGTAGCGATACTAAATTTGGCGTTCTCTATGTTCCTTTCGAGGCAGATTGGCAGCCAGGCAAGCGCTACATCTACACCCTCATTTTCGGTGGTGGTTATAATGATCAGGGTCTGGCAATCTTGAAGCCAATCAACTTCGAAGCAGAAACATCAGATTGGGTAGATGGTACTGGTAGCGACAACATTGATATGTAATATCAAACATACCCCAAAAACAATATAAAGCGATGCTTGCAGATTTTTGCAAGCATCGTTTTTTATTATCCCTTTCCCCCGCCATTCCAACCCCATGTGGCGGGGTTCATAAAATGAAGGTCACCAACTTTTTTCTCTCAATTTCCTTATTCTTCCCTAATCTTCCAATCACAGATGGTACGCTGAGTGCTGTCATAATTAACACCAATCTTAAACAAACGCTTGCCATCGGCAGAATATGGAATCAGATATCCCTTTTCATCTATCTGCCTGATAGCTTCCTCGGCAGAGCCATCATACTTCAACTCGAAAACAAACACGGCATCCGGCATATACACCACTGCATCAGCCCTGCCAATCGCACTATCCTCTTCTACCCTCATGTGGGCACCCATCAGATTGAAGATAAGATAGAATACGGTCTGGAAATCACGTTCACTCTTGTTGCTCAAACGGTTGGAGATGCTGGCAAGATAAGCCTTCAGGCGCACCATCGCCCCCTCTACATCTGTATCATAGAGCTTTTCCAGGAAATCACCCACCAGACTGTTATTATCCAGAGATATTGGCGATAGATAGTTAGGCGCAAGACTCTTGAGCATACCTATCTTCACCTCTCTATTAGGATATTCCAAAGTATAGCGATGCAATATCGGATTATACTTCTTGATGGTGAGATAACCGCTCTGATAGAGCAGCGGAAGCGCTGAAGTCATCATTTCCGGAGAAACATCAAAGTCATCCACGTCACAAGATTTCTTTTCAATATCCATCACATTGACGTGATACTTCTGCAACGTCTTGATAAGATAAGTTGGTGTGCCTGAGCCAAACCAGTAAGGGGCTATCTTGCGTGCATTCAGCGCCTTCACCAGGCTGAACGGATTGAAGACATCCTCTGATTTCTCACTGAAATGATAACCGTCGTAGAATCTTGTCAGCTCAGCCAGGCACTCCTCATACGTCATGCCAAGGGCTTCTCCCAATGCTGCCACATCCGGTTTCATCTGCGTGGTAAGTTCCTTCTTGCTGATACCACAAATGGCAGAATACTGGTCGAACATACTGATGTTATCGAGATTGTTGAGTTCGCTGAAGATGCTGAGCTGCGAGAACTTGGTAATACCCGTGATGAAGGTAAACTCCAGGTATGGGTCGAGCTTTTTCAGAGGACTGTAGAAGTTCTGCATGATGCGGCGGAGCGGCTGCAGATTCTCCTTTTCATGCACCACATCCAGCAGAGGAGCATCATATTCATCGATGATAACAACCACCTTTTCGCCCGTCTGCTCATAAGCACGCTTTACGATACCATCCAGCCTCTCGTTAGGATAAATTTCTCCTTCTCCTTTCCCATAAAGTTTCTCGTAAGGCAAAAGCTGTAGATTCAGATAACTGTTCAAGGCATCTGCCTCAAAGTGCTTGGCACCGCTCAAGTCGAAATGAAGCACTGGGTGCTTCACCCAATCCTTCTCATAATCAGCAATGGCTAATCCCTCGAAGAGTTCCTTTCTTCCCTCAAAATAAGCCTGGAGAGTAGAGGCAAAGAGCGACTTGCCGAATCGCCTTGGACGACTCAGAAAGACGTATGCCATCTGCTTTTCTCTAAAATCCACAATGTATTGGGTCTTATCTATATAGAGATAACCTTTCTCTCGGATTTTTTCAAAAGTCTGTATTCCTACAGGATATTTATTTACTATTTTAGCCATATTCCTACATGTTTTACGTTTTGCGCTGCTAAGTTACAAAGAAATTCCGAATTAGCCAAACGCAATTTCAAATATTTTTAGCACAGGGATAATCGTTTGGGCTATTTTGGGTCGAAATGCCTCACCCCCCGTACCCCACCACATGAAAAAAAAGCTGGTGGGGTTCATAAAATGAAGGCCACCTCCATTCATTAAAACTCCTAGCAGAATAAAACGAAAAAGCGACACCTGCAAAAAGCAAGTGCCGCTCGTCAATTGAGTAATTGACCGGAAAAAGCTCCAAACATTTCTGGACAATTCCCCTTAAAAAATTATCCGAAGTTATCGTACATTATTTTGCTGCAATTTATCTGTTCCCTTATGATAAGTCGGTTACACGATTATGTATTGTTTTCGAGTGACAGAAATGTGCCAAGCTACGCATTTTGGCATTATTTCGGTGTTTCTCTCACCCTATTTTCTGTTTAAAGATATACTTCATTTCTCGCCTTCCTGCTGTATCTTTGCCGAAAAATTCAAGTTATGGACAATACAAACGACAACAAGAAAGAGAAGTTCTACATCGGTGGCTTCGGCTTCGTCTCTATAGAAGAGGCTAAGCTGCTCCTTCAGCGCATTGTTCCACTTGCACGCATCTACCAGAACACGTACAAGATTAAGAAGTGTTTTATGCCCAAAGAAGCAGAAGAAGCCAGAATGTACATGGATGGACTCCTGGAAAAGCAAGCAGAGAGCATCGTTGTGCAACTTCTAACTTTCGGAGGAGACAACCCTAACGATGTCAACCCGGATTGTGAAAACCATGGTTGATGGGCATGCGTACGGATGGTCTTTTGCTTCCATTCCGTTGCATTTCATCGTTCCGCTCCTTGTTGTTTCTCCATGAGCAACCATCTGTGAAACGATGGAGTACAAATCAAAACCACGTCCTGTACATTCATCGTTGACGCAATCAAACTGAAATTCAGGCAGGAAATCTGGCTTATATATAGCAGTTCCCTGCTTAACAAGTACTTCACTCATCACGCTACAAGGATAAGAAATCTTGTAATCTATTTCTATCCTTTTGACCGTTGGCCACAAGTTTGATATTCTATATTCCATACACAATTACCTTTACTCGACTAAGACTAGGGAGGAAATAGTAGGGCAAATTTGGTTAATCATAATTACCCTTACGTTTCAGAAGAAGATCGTTTAAACACTTCAATCTTCTTGTTTTCTACCTCTGTTTCTGTTGTCAATAGCCGCAAGTATAATCACAATAACAAAGGATGGCAAGAGAGATATAACGAATGACCATTTGGAAGGATCCATAGATGCGCCATAAGCAGATGCCCCTATCAATGCTACCATAAAAACAAATGGTGATATTGCATTTTTGTTCTTTTGTAGTATCATGGCACCACCCATTATTGTAATAAACCAAAGTACGCTAATTATCAGATATAAATTATCTATCGATTTCTCAACGCACTCTCCTATGTCCCCTGCTCTATAAATCAGCAAACACTTGTCGTAAGTGCAGTTATGACGTATGCTTAATGTTGTGTAAGGCAAAAATAAAGATAAAAAACATGATATTCCTAAAGCTTTTATCAGTTGTTCTCTCTTCATTTCCTATTCTCCATTAAAACGTTAATCAACCGTTCTTTCTCTGCTACGAGTGATTCTAAAGCCTTTACTCGTTCTTTTAAAACATCTTCTGCAGAAGAAGATATATTGCTATTAATTGCCGCAACAGATTTGTTTCCATTCGCAACAGCATTTTGAGAAGAACTGTCATTATAGAAATAACTTAATGGCACATTAAGTGCTTTTGACAAGTCTTCTATAAGTCCTGTCTTAACATCCTTGACGCTGAGTGCCTGGCTAAGGCTTTGGCGTGACATTCCTAGTATAGAGGCGATTTCTGTAATTGAAACACCTGCTTTTTTCAGTTTTAATTTTACTTCTTCACCTTTCATGCGAAACCCTTTCTTTTCTTTAAAGTGTTAAATTCGTGTTAAAAAGCAATATTTTTATTGCTATTGTCAATAATTTCATTTATCTTTGCACCGTAAATCAGATGAAATTGCGCTGCAATTCATTAATATTAATCCGCAAAGATAAGGGTAATTATGGTAAAAAACAAAGATTTAGACGTAAAAAAGGTTAAAGTCATAAAGAAAGTTGACTTGATCAAAACCATAAGGCAGATACCGCATGGCGAGACTGTTCAGTTCGCACGCCAGGAGCTTGGACCAGAAGGTTCTGTAAGATCTGCTGTCTGGAGATTGAACGACAGGCTGAAGAAGCTCACGGGGAGACAGGAACCCGAATACTCCCTTGAACTTGTTGATATGGGTCTGTTCTACAACATCACAAGAGCATAACGAAAAAGGTGGATGCGCCAAGCAAATCTAATTTTTTATTTGGCGATTTAAAATTTCATAACTCAACGGTGCGTCCACCTTCACTTTAAATATTAAACTTATGGCAACAGAAAGTAAAATCCGCTCTCGTTCCGCAAAATGGTTCGAGTGTTCCGTCAGATACCAGAAGACCATGGACGACGGATCAGAAAAAATGGTCACAGAGCATTACGTTGTTGATGCCATGTCGTTCACCGAGGCTGAGTCTGCCATCATCGAGCACATGCAGCCTTACATATCAGGCGACTTCAAGGTTACCGGCATTCGCCCAGCTGCATACGGTGAAGTGTTCTTCAGCGAGGAAGGAAATGCAGACAGATGGTACAAGGTTCGCATTGCATTCATCACAATCGACGAAAAGACCGAGAAGGAGAAGAAGTCATTCGTTTACTATCTCGTCAACGCTTCGTGTCTCAACGGAGCCTTGAAGAATCTAGACCAGGCTTTTGCGAAAAGTATGCTGGACTATCAGTCTGTCAATATCTCAGAGTCAAACCTACTCGATGTATTCGAGCATAAGACTGAGGAGAAGGCAGACGAGAAGAAGGAAAAGGAGCAATAAACAATTAACAATACACAATTATGAGCGTAGAAGAATTAAAACAAGTAGTAGAAAAGTGGAAAAACGAGGATGGAACAGAAAGAGCTGTCCTCCTTGTTACCGCAGAAGGTTGCGACAATGGCGAAAGCCAATGCACAGATATGGCTATGAGAGGAGATAGAGAAAGATTAATCACTGCTCTACAAGCTGTATTCAACGTCGAGGATGCTCCTTTGCGTGCCATGGTTTGCCTAGCTTTAAGCAACTGCACCAAAATGAACACCCAGATTATTTCACAAACAAACATTCAAGAAAATGGAGAAGGTCATTAAGTTCATCTTTGTTGCAGCCATCATCCTGGCTACATTCAAGTTCGCAGGCGATATGGATCGCACGGAACATGCCATCATGCTCATGTCTGATACAGAGTATGAGGAGATAAAGGATAGTTTGTCTAACATTCACAACTCTGAGCCATCTGAAAAACAGATTGCCAACGAGTGGTATAGCAGAAGGGGTAATTAGTATGAAGGTAATTTTGTTATTCGATGAGGGTTCTAAGGTTGTCGGTGAACTCCTTCCCGCCCCCCCACGTAAGCAACGTGAAACACAGGAAGAGTATGAACAGCGCTTCTGCGCTCTTTTTAACGAGTCACAACCCAACGCAGTGCATAAGGTTGTTGGCTGTCACATCCTAAGAAATTAAAGTAATATGGAACCAGGAATTAAGAAATTAACTGAGGCTGTAAAACGTGATTGCCGAGAGGGGCAGGGTTGCTTTAACCCTAATGGTTGCGACCACGAGTTTATTCGTCATGTGCCAGAGACTGACCCTTCAATGATTAGATTAGGTCAGAAAACCAAGTGTATTAAAGTATCAAAATGCACCCACAAGTATTGCGATAAGTACAAGTGGATTCTGGATAGAGCAGAAGAATATGCCGAAGCATTAGGTGTAACACGTGATGATGTATTGAATGGCTGGGAGAAATATAGAAACTATTGTTATATGAATTACTATCAAGACTCCAAGCAGCCATCCCTGAAAGGTGATCAGAAGGTTATCAAGATAGCCGACTGGCTGAAAGAACTGAGATCTCGCTTTGGCGAGGATGATGAAGAATGGAAGTTCGTCTGTCCGTCTTGCGGTCACGTTCAGTCTGTAGCCGACTTCAAGGCTATTGGAGTAGATGGCAACAAGGCTTACTATGAGTGCATCAGCCGATATAAGAATATTGATGGCAAAACCAATAAGAAGGCATGCAAATACACTCTCTGCGGTCTCTTCGTTCTAGACCACGATACGGTTATCAACAACGAGTTCCTCCCAGTCAATGTATTTAAAATGGCAGATGTGCCTGGTGAAAGCAAACATACAGATTGATACACAATGCAAAAGTATGTATTGAAACTTGTCGTCAAAAAGAAGTGGTTCGATATGATAGTGTCTGGAGAAAAGACAGAGGAGTATCGAGAGATTAAGCCATATTGGATTGACAAGTTAGTCAACCAGGATGCGGATAGCGGTTTTATCGGGTATGCCAATGAAGATTTGAACATCAATAGCGAAGATTTCCCTTTCACTGTCGTGGGTTCCGATGAATCCCTTTTGCTTGGGGCTACCCATTTTGGAGAATGGGTTTATCCTAATGGAGAAAAGCCCCAGCCTAAGATTTTCGGAGAGATAGAGTACATCCCATTCACTCACGTTCTCTTCTTTCATGGCTACTCGAAGAATCGCAAGAGCATCGAAAAAGAGATTGACAGCATCACCATTGGTAAGCCACAAAAGGGGATGTGCCCAGACGAATGGTTAGACACAGATGTTTTCATTATAAGGTTTAAGTAGATGTAACACAATGGAAATGATATTAACCCCCATCGTACTTGCTATATCCATCATGGTGATGCGGTACGTGGATAATAAATAAGGAATTATGAGCAACGAAGAATTTCTCGCACAGTTGCAGGATATACGAAACGCTACCCTGCTCCAAAACAAAGAGATCTACAATACCGAAGAAGCTTGTCTCTTCCTCGGTATCAAGAAGAACTCGCTCTACGATCTTGTGAAAAAGAGAAAGATTAAGTTCTACAAGTCGAAAGGCGGAAAGCTAACTTACTTCAAGCGCAAAGACCTGGAGAAATGGATGACTGCCATCTGTATTCTAACGAAAGATGAGGAAAGAGCGGTTTTCGACTCGTTGCTCTACAGAGAGAAATAAACTCTAATTTGTTCGATTATAAATGGTTATTTAAGTTTAGCGATCTAGTTTGTCATTAAGTTTTAGGTAAGGTAATAAAGATTGTTGATTCCGCCATGTCCCGGCCGTGAGGCTCATGGGCATGGCAACCCGGTGGGAACGGTTGCTTCTTTTCATGCGAATCATGAGAAGCCCAGGGTTCGATTCCCGGTCCCACCACAAAGGCAAGGCTACTTGCTGCTCATGATTGAGGGAGTGGACGCTTCTCTACCATGTGTGTCCGCTCCCGATTTCAGAACGAGCAGGGAGCATTGACAGAGATATAGAGTTTCCGAGGCATCCTTGGATACATAGTTAATAACCAGGCAAAGGTGACACACCGGCAGACACAGACAACATAAGTTTAACAACAACGGCTGTATGAAAGTCTCTAATTATTTATTAATCTGACCCCACGGAAAGACGTGAGCCGGTGCCAGTCCAGAGCCGCAAAACAGAAAGGTAGGTGTAAATGATTACATAACATAAGTTTTTAGATTATAGAAATAGATATATTCGAACTTCATTCTCGTTCGCTGGAGTGACCAAACATCACTCCAGCGATTCAGATGAAATCATTAACATTTTAAACATTACACAATTATGAGCAACTTAACGAACATGGTTGAAACCATTAACAAGCTGAAGTTCCTTACGGATGTTGTAAGCAACGACCTGGTACGTCAGCAATTCATCAACGTTTACAATGCCGTCTGGAAACAGGGCGGTGAGCAGGTCTATGAGCGTGAGGCCAACTATTTCAACAAGATTCTACGTGAGAACAGCAACCTCAACGGATGCACAAGCCTTTCCGTGTTCTTCGCATTCATCGACCTGGCAGTACAGGGTATCTCGGTGGAGCCAGGTGTCCGTGCCATGGCCTACCTTCTTCCTCGCAACTACAAGATTGGAACCGACCAGCAGGGAAAGAGTGTGTACGAGAAACGATGCAACCTTACTATCTCCGGCTACGGTGAGCTTTACCTCCGTGCCAGGGCTGGCCAGATCTACCATGCCGACAACCCGGTTGTTGTGTATGAGGGCGACGATTTCGAGTATGGCGAGCGTGACGGCCGCAAGTATGTCAACTATTCTATGCACATACCTCGCACAAGTAGCCACATCATCGCCTGCTTCCTCAAGATCACACGCACGGATGGCACCATCGACTACTCGGTGATGCTCGAACAGGACTGGACACGACTTGCAGACTATTCAGCCAAGAACAACAAATACTGGGATAATAACACCAGACAGTGGGTTGAGAAAGCCAACGAACTCTACACCTCTGGCGGTGGCGGCATCGACCCTGCCTTCCTCTGTTCAAAGTGTATCAAGCATGCCTTTGGAACTTATCCAAAGCTCAACATCGGTAAGGGTACACAGCTCGAAACAACGGTGAACGATATGCCTTCATCTGACTTCGATCCATACGGAGGCATCGACAACGCACCAGGCGACAGACAGCAGTCGCAGGCACCGAACGATTCCTTCGCCCCACCTGCTGATACATCGAATGGCGTAAGAATAGACCCGGCTGCCAATACACAGCAGAGTCAGGGAGGAACGGCAAATGAAGCAGCCGACGACACCTTCTAATCATCCATGCCATGGATGCAGTACCGTCCGCAACTGTCTCAACGGACGGTATTGCCCCAAGCTTGGAAGATACGTGGAGTACAGTAAGACAAAGCCTTGCGCCCCACATGACAGCAGTTACGAAAAAGCATTATCAATTTTAACACATATACAATCATGACAGCAGAAGTAGCAATTATCAAGAAAGAGAACCTCCAGCAGATTATCTCCGGAGCACCACAGTCATACAATGACAACAAGACATCACACGACAACTGCATCGCCCGTGGCCAGCAGTTATTACAGGCAGTGCTGCAGCAGGGAGGATTGAACAACGACGAACTGGATGAGCAGATAGCATCGTTCATCGCCAAGACACGCAATACCTTGAAGAAGATGAACGACAGACGCAGCCCGTTCACCAAGCTCTTTGACCAGGTGCGTACACAGTTCACCCAGATCGAGAACGAAATTGACCCAAACAAACAGGGCACCGTCCCTTACCAGTTGCAGGTATATCGCAACCAGTATGCTGCCGAGAAGCTGAAGGCACAGCAGGAAGCCCAGCGCAAGGCAATGCTCGAGAAGCAGCACAAGGATGCACTCGACCGCATCTTCGAGAACATGAAGAACGACTTTGAAAAGATGTTCCAGGACTTCCTTACCGGTTCCGTCACCATGATGCAGAAGCTCAACGAAGCCATTACTCTCGAGAACTACGATGCTTCCATGGAGAAGATCAAGAATGTGCCGACAACTTTGCCAGATGCTTTCGTGCCTGGCATGAAGTTCACCCAGAGTCTCTCCTACTACCCAGGAGTCACACCTGCCGAAGCTGCCCAGAAGGAGACCGAAGCAAAGAACGCCCTCGCCAACACCTTTGCCGAGCAGTACAGATACGAGATTGAAACCAACCGTGACTACATCCTCGACCGTCTGCCTTCGAAGAAGAAGGAGTTGGAGAAGATTGCCAGTGCCAATGCCGAGGAAGCAGCACGACTGCAGAAGGAGAAGGAAGAGCGTGAGAAAGAGGAAAAGGCACGACTGGAGGCTGAGAAGCAGAAGAAGCTGGCAGAAGCAGAAGAAGCTAAGAAGTTGGAACAGCAGCAGAAGGAAATGGCCGGTCTCTTCGAGGGTCAGGCGATTGCAGCTGCCGGACCATCCACCAAGGCTAAGGTTACCAAGAAGATTCATCTTCTGGATCCCGAAGGCATTCTTCCTGTTATCTCCATGTGGTGGAGCCATGAGGGCAAGAACCTCACGGCAGAAGAGCTGATGAAGAAATTCAAGAGTCAGATTACCTTCTGCGAGAAACTTGCCAACAAGGATGGCGTTACCATCAAGAGTGAGTTTGTTGAGTATGTGGACGAAGTAAAGGTTAAGTAAGATGGACAAGACGAATAAGAATCAATTATCACTGGCTACTGCCGATATTGGCAGAGCAGCCATAGAAGCGAATGCCAATCTCGTTGTCGTATTTGACCACAAGAAACTCTTCTGGCCATTCGAGGGACTCGTATTGCTTGCCCAGCAGACACCGGCCGCATTAACCCTTGGTCTCTTCTGTGCATGTGTAGCCAGGGCTGGCGAACCATGCGAAAGCAGAAAGACAGGAAACTCGTTCATGCTTGTAGCGAGAAACCTGTCATCAAAAGAAGCAATGAAGGATCTGTAAAATACTCCGATTATGATACACAATATGAATCCCGACGAGTATTACAACCGAAAGGAAGTAAGCAACTCCGACCTTACCGAGCTGAAGAACCTGCTTCACCCCCGGATGCAGTTCGGCAACAAGGAAATGGCTTTCCACTTCGGTAACCTCGTCGATGCAATGATAACGGAACCCGACCGTGTGGACTACTTTCACTACAAGGTGAATGACGAGCAATATACGGAAGAGGAGTTCCTCCACGCCCAGGACATGCACAATGCCCTGCGTCATGAGGCTAGGCGTGACCCTTTCCTGGCAAAGGTGCTGGAGTTGTCAGATACACAGCGCTTCATGGTCAACAAGGCTCAGTCTTTCGAGTACTGCGAATTCCCGTTTGCCCTGGATACACGCTGCAAATGGGACTGGTGGCTCGACTTCGCTGGTTTCGGTGGCGACCTGAAGACAACCTTTGCCGAGACACAGAAACAGTTTGACGAGGCGGTAGATTTCTTCGACTGGGACCGTTCACGTGCTTGGTACATGGACATCGCACATTCACCTCGTGATTTCATTTACGGCATCAGCAAGAAGAACAACCGCATCTTCAAGAAGTTCATCAGCAGGGATGATGAAATCTACAGACGTGGTCGTGAGAAGTACGAGGAACTCGCCTTCCAGTACTGGTGCCTTAACCCAATAGCAGTTTAGATTATGCCAAGAGATTTTCATCAGGTAGGAATATATTTCTACGCACCTAGAAGAAGCAGCTTCTACATCTATCACCAGGATACGGAGACAACCGCAAGTCATACCGGTGAGGTGTTCTACAGCAGACAGGCTGCCCGAAAGAGAGTGTACGAATTGAACGGTTGGTATTTAAAGCCAAAGAGAACATGACAAATCAAGTTCTGAACCATCACCTAAAGGTGCAGCCATACCCTTACCAGGTTGACGGCATTGTGTATGGATTGCAGCATCACCGGCTTATCATAGGTGATGAGCCGGGACTGGGCAAGACCCTGCAGAGCATCGGCATCGTTGATACCGCACCTGCCTACCCTTGCCTGGTAATCTGTCCGTCCTCACTGAAGATAAACTGGCAACGTGAGTTCGAGAAGTTCACCGACAAGAAGGCTGTTGTGCTCGACAATGCCACACGTACCACATGGCCATACCTGCTGCGCATGGGCATGTATCATGTAGCCATCGTCAACTACGAGTCGCTGCGCAAGTACTTCGTGTGGGACATCGTAAGTGGAAGCAAGGAGTTCCGGCTGAAGGATGTTGTCTTCTCCGAAAACATCAGGCTATTCAAGTCGGTTATCATCGACGAGTCACACAGAGTCAAGGACCCGGCAGCCCAGCAGTCCATCTTCACCAAGGGTCTTACCTTCGGAAAGGAATGGGTAATACTGCTATCAGGTACGCCTGTAGTCAACCGCCCTGACGACCTGGTAGCACAGCTGTCCATCATGGGCAGGCTGCCAGAGTTCGGTGGAGCAACAAGATTCCGTGCCAACTATTGTACTGATCCGAAAGACAGGAATGCCAAACCAGCCGTTCCGCTCTCAGTACTCAGTGAGCAGCTCTACTCCACCTGTATGATACGCAGGGAGAAGGCGAAGGTTCTGCCCGACCTTCCCGACAAGACACGTGTCGATCTCTATGTTGACATCAGCAACAGAAACGAATACGACCTTGCCGCAAACGACCTGGCAGAATACCTGCGCCAATACAAGGAGTGCAGTGATGGTGAGATACGTCGCAAGATGCGCATGGAGGCGCTTGTCAAGTTCATGACGCTTCGCTCTCTGGCCACACACGGAAAGATAGCGCAAGCTATCGACTTCATCAACACCTTCCTCGAAAGCGGCAAGAAGCTCATCGTCTTCTGCTCGCTCCACGATGTGGTTGACCAGCTCACCAAGGTGTTTCCACATTCCGTTACGGTCACCGGACGTGACAGTGCAATCAGCAAGCAGGCTGCCGTTGACAGCTTTCAGAATAGCGAAAGCTGCAACCTCATCATCTGTTCCATCAAGGCGGCTGGCGTGGGACTCACACTCACGGCATCAAGCAACGTGGCGTTCATCGAGCTGGCGTGGACGTATGCCGACTGCTGTCAGTGTGAAGACCGTGCCCACCGCATCGGACAGAAGGACAATGTAACGTGCTATTATCTCCTTGGGCGTGGCACCATCGACCACACCATCTACTCGCTCATCCACAAGAAGAAGTCCATCGCTGCCGAAATCATGAACAGCGACGACGAGATTCCTCAGGATGCCATGTACTTTGACCAGCTCGTTCAATCATTCCTAGACGGAGGACAACAGGATGGAAATATGCAAGACCGACCTGACACGCATCATCAAGTACCTTGACGATGCTTCGGTATTATATAAAGCCCAACCCCAGCAACGCTACAAGAGCCGGGCATGGGCATTAAGTAACATCAGTCGTAAACTTAAAAAGAAATTAGCAAAATGATTACAAAAGCAGACATTGTTGATGATATATTCATCATGCAGGAAAATGGGCAGAAAGGTTCATTGACAAAGAAAGAGATTGCAGCCGTCGTAGATGGCATGTTGCAGGCTATCAGAAATCAGGTAGCTGTCGGCAACGCTATCCAGTTCCGTGACTACTTCACCATTAGCCCGGTATTGAAGAAGGCGAAGAAGGCTCACGATTTCAAGAATGGCACAACCATCACCATGCCAAGACGTCCGGGCGTGAAGATTAGGGCAAGCAAGGGTTTTGAGGACTACGTTAAGCGAGTTAACAATCTAGGATGAATATAAAGACCTTCGACGAACTGTTTGCAGAAGCACAGGCAAGGCAACCGCAACGCAAGCCACGTTCCGAACCAGAGCACGACTTGCAGGTTGACTGCGTTCAGTGGTTCTCGCTACAGTACCCTTCCCTCCGTGGGCGATTGTTTGCCGTTCCCAACGGTGGACATCGCTCCAAGACGGAGGCAGCAAGATTAAAGGCCGAGGGAGTCGTCGCTGGAGTCTCCGATCTCATTCTCCTGAAGAGCAACCATCAGTACGGTGCGCTTCTCATAGAAATGAAGACCACGGCAAGGAACTCCAGGCAGAGCGACAGGCAGAAGGAATGGCAGAAAACCATCACTTCCCTTGGCGAATACAAGTACGTCGTATGCCGTACTCTTGATGATTTTATGCGCGAGGTACGCTGTTACCTTCAAAATATATTATAACACTCTTAAATAACATGAACGATATGGGACGCAAAGCTAAGATGCGACTTGACTATTTTCCTATGGATGTTGACATCTTCCAGGATCTCAAGATACGCAAGCTAATCAAGCGGCAAGGTGGAAAAGCCATAACAGTATATACTCTCCTGCTCTGTTATATCTACAAGAATGGGTATTACATGAAGTGGGATTCAGACCTGCCTTTCATCTGTTCGGAACAAACGGGCTTTGAAGAGGCTTATGTACGTGAGGTGATTAACGTCTGCCTGCAACTCGGGTTGTTCAGCAAGTCTTTATACGATAAGGACGGCATCCTTACGTCTCGTGGCATACAGGAGCGTTATCAACGTATCTGCCAGCTTACCAGGCGCACATCTACAGTAAGCGAATACTCGCTCATCGACGATGATGATGCAGAGGATATTCCACAAGAGCCTACGACAACCAAGCGTGAAAACGTGCCTACACCTCAGCCCCCGTTCCAGGCGATGCAATCGCCTGTCCCAACGGAGAAGCCCACAAGGAAGACACGCAAGTCAACCAAGAAGGAAGAACCGGCCGCACCCGTCAAGCAACCTGCGGCAAGCAGCCCATCCTCCACACTTGATGAATATATAGATGAGTTGGACAAGGACGACATCTGGCTAGAACAGATTCAGTTCCTCCACGGAATGAACAAGGAAAGTCTCAGAAACGAGCTGAAGAAGTTCAGAAGTGAGTGCATAGCCAACGGCAAGACACAGCACGAAAGCGTGAACGACGTGAAGCAGCACTTCAACTCATGGCTAAGAATAATCACAAATAAGAAGAACAATGAAAATATTAAATCCGTTAACGATAAACGAAAAGGACATCTTCTCTCTGCTGATGGAGAGAAAGAGAAAGACTACGGTGGAACG
This sequence comes from Prevotella sp., assembly GCA_052356385.1. GTDB lineage: Bacteria > Bacteroidota > Bacteroidia > Bacteroidales > Bacteroidaceae > Prevotella. The sequence continues at coordinate 155,397 of DAWDAD010000001.1, read as the reverse complement.
TTTTAGCTTCTCTCCCTACACCAAGGAGCAGATTTTCCAGATGCTGATGGCATCATGCCAGGCAGAAGTAAGATGCAGGGGCAGAAAGTTCGAATACACACAGGAATACAAGCATCACGTAGAGGAGATTTCGAGCTGGCTTGCAACCAAAAACCGCTCGTCATTCGGCCTGTTCCTTTGTGGCAACCGTGGAAACGGAAAGAGTACCATGGTAAATGCCATGAAGTCACTCTATCAGTTTCTCGATGATGCTCCACCTGCTGAACCGGGATTGAAGTTTCCACGCCCTGGCTTTGAGATAGTCTCTGCCAAGGAACTTGTCAGAATAACAAAGGCATATCTCAACCCAAACAAGGAAAACCACGGAGACGTTTACACGTACAGGTGGTTGCAAGATAAGGAGGTTCTTTGCATCGACGACCTGGGCACAGAGCCGAGAGAGTCCATGAACTATGGCGACTACGTGACGGCAGTGATGGACATGATAAACTATCGCTACGACAACCAGCTTGCCACCGTCGCAACCAGCAATCTCACTCCAGGAGAGATTAAGGACTACTACGATGAGCGCTTTGCCGACCGCTTCCGTGAAATGATGACAGTCATTAACTTCGGTAATGAGAAATCTTTCCGCATGAGCCTATGAAAGATTACGAGAAGCGTGAGTGTGTATCCATCAAATGGAGACACCCCGAAGACAGCAGCCGCTATTTCAGTGTAGGCGTCTCCAAGTACGACCGAGGCTTCGGCTGGTCCGCAAGAGCATCCGATGGTGAAAACTACTTTTGGAAACGTGGTCACTACTACGATACCGACAAGCGGGCAGCCTACTTCGCCCTTACCTCAGTCCTCGACTTTATAGGCAAGCCGACAGACAGACTCGGCAAGTGTATGCGACTGGCCGCCTGGTCAAGCAGAGAAAAGTATAACATCAGACAACTGGAGTTGTTTGAGCAAACATAAAAGCATAACAATATCAATGTAGAAAAGTTGAACTTTAAAAACATTATTCTATGGGCAATTATATCCAACAAAACCTGATGCAGCCCACTCCGTCGGCTGATGTTCAGGAAAAAATGAGAATGTGCAAGTTCTGCATACATAGCCACATCAGCGACCTCGGCTACAACCATTGCTGGGAGTCTGGTAGTTTTACTTATGATGGAGATTCGCCCATGGGCGTCTGTTGGGCATTCAGAGATAAGCGAGAATGGAAACCTTATTATAGGGCTCGCCTTACCTCAACCTATAGAGGAAACATCTGCTGGGCAAAAGCGGTTCATAACTCTCCAGCAAAGAGAAATAGCCGCATCTTCAAATATGAGGTCATTGACCCGGTTGGCTCAACAATGGCAACTCTCTCTCCTAAAGAGTTCGCTAAGGATTTCATTCCTGCTCCTCCAGGCTCCAAGCCCCCATACGAGATGAAGGACTATGAGAAATTTGACATCATTTGCTTCGGTAGGTATAACTCGCAGCTCACGGAGAACCAAGAGAGAAGGAATAACCATGAAGCCCACTGGCAGGAAATCCTTGCTCAGAAAGCAATAAACAAACAATTGCATATGGAGGACTAATCAATGAGCAAGAAAACATTATTCTACACCGTCAATGGCAACCTGCGCTGCCTGAACACCTCTCTACCGTTCCCTTCGTCCCAGTTCCAGACGATTCCATCGTCTGTCCTACCCATCAGGCGAAGACCAAGAAGAAGATATAATCATCCTATCATCGGAAATCATTAAATTTGCAGGAGTATGAAATCAAAGGAATTTTTCGACTTAGCCGTCAAGATGAGGTATGTACAGAAGCATTACTATTTAAGTACGGATAAGGAAACCAGAAAAGCCTGGCGTAGAGCCTGCAAGGCTTACGAGAAGAAAATGGATGATGAGATAGACAGGGTTACTGCCATCATCCGTGAAAAAGCTACTCAGTTTTATGTTCTCGAAGATGTGGACGAAACTATCAAAAGAGTAGGCGAAGAATGGTTTTACGAGCATATTATAGAGTCTTTAACCAGTTACTTCCTGGAAGTGCAAGGCAGAGGTATAGAGGATAGCACCTTTGAAAATGGCTTTGACTATTGCCACGCGTCCCCTACATTTGTCATAAACGATATGGGAGATTTGAGCGAAGACGATATGCTTGAGTTTAATATCATAGCTTCTTCAGACGGAAAAGTCCATCTGATATACGAGCAAAGATTAAAAGGTTAATTTAAAGTAAGGAAAATATGAGTACACAATTAATGGTAGTTATAGTTACATTCATCGTGTGTGTAACTGTTTTGTTGTTCACTTGGCAAAAGCATCTATTATCAAAAGCTAGATGGCAAGCCGGTATTATCCGCAGCCAGCGTGAGGAATTAATTAAGCTAAGAAAGGATTATGATGATGCTCTCACAGAATGGGTAAAGACTTTCCAGGAAGAAAACAGAAAGTTCGAAGAACTCTTTGATCGTTGCGTTGATATTATGCAAAAATTAAATATTGAAGTATGAAAAAGATTAAATACTATATTGAAGGAAAGATTAAGCGAATGCTACGTAAGTGGCTAAAGAAAAGAGTGTATCGTCAAGGAATTGATTTTTCATCAAACGAGGAGCGCTTTAAGTGGGTGTATAATGCACCGCTCCGAGAATGGAAAGACCGTCTCTGGTGCATCGACAAAAATGAGCTGTATGACAGTCCGGATCTCCTTCTGAAATTATATTTATACCAATAATAAATTTAGGACATTATTATGAAAAAGGACTGGAAAGAAATGATACGAGTGGAACGTGGAGCCGATATTACGGAAATGGAAGCTCCTATTCCTAGCACGATTGGAGAAGGCTTCACCTTCTGCCTTGATCTTGATGGTGAGAAATATACCACAATAGGTGATTATACGAAAGGAAAGCGTAATGTGGAGTTTTGCATAACTTCTTATATAGGTTATTGTGGTGGAGCAGAGCATTACTATTGCTCTATTAGTATTTCCGTGGTAAACAGAAGCAGAAATAAAATTGTAGGAGGATACCTTGGTGGCATAGAGATTCCTAACGAGTACCAAAGATTCAAAGCGAGTATAGTCAGACCTCTTTCAAAAGAGGAGGCGGACACTAAAAGATGGGAATGGTACGAAGAAGGTGACATGGTGGATGCGTTTTGTTCACTCGATGAGCTTGATAAATGTATCGAAACAATCCGTCAGATTTTCCCAGAAGATAAATGGAATGTAATTATAGAAAGAAAATATTAACATAAATGAGAAATTACTTATGAAAAAGTACTTAGGAACAAAGCTTGTCACAGCTAAGCCTATGACAAGAGCAGAGGCCGAGGTTATCCTTGGCAAGTCTATCAAGCCTGCAAAGCAGGAGTATTCAGGCGAGGGCTACCTCGTGCGTTACGAAGACGGTTATCAGTCATGGTCGCCAAAGGAAGTATTCGACAAGGCTTACAAGCCTGCCGACAACTTCCTCGACCGTCTTATCATCGAGCGTGATGAGGTTCAGCAGCGCCTTTCATCCCTCACATCAGCATTGATGCAGGAAGACTTCCAGGAGAAGGTGGGCAGCAAGCAGTACTACTGGATGCAGGAGCAGCGCAACGCAATGGAAATCTACGTTGAGGTGCTCAATAAGCGAATCACGCACGCCATCAACAACAAGTAGCCCATGCAAAGTATCTTGAAATCAAACCGTCGAGCCGACATTTCTTTCTCCCAGTCTGGTCAGATAAACCTATCGGCACACTTAGTGAAAGCCTTAGACCTGCACCCTGGCGATGCCATTGACGTGAAGACCGACGGCCATGAATACTACCTATACGTACGCTCGCCTGCCAGTCCAGGCGTGCGATACGAGGCACAGTGCTTCCCCTCCAACAAGAAGGGGAAGCACTTTCGTGCATATAGCCGTCGTCTGTGCAAGGCCATCCTCGCAGCATGCAACTGTGTAGAAAAGGCCGACCTTCCCACTGGCGAAGTAATCACAGAAGGCGACACAAAGTATATAGCAATCATAACAAAACTCATTCTCAACCATGATTAAGGAAACAAAACTCAATGGTTTTTCTGCCATTCCTCTTGAATACGAGGTCGTAGATGGAGATCTCTCTACAGCTCTCGGTGTCGTTTCCGAGGATGGCTCGTTGAAGCCCATGCTGGAACCAAAGGTGATAATGACTTTCTTAAAACCATCACAGAAGGTTGTATATATCCATGAGGCAACAGCATTCCATTACTACATTGTACACGACACCGAAACAGGAGGTGTGTATTACGTTGAAAAGGATCAGCCAGGAAAACAAGTGTTGAACCTGATACACAGTTTTGGTAAGACAAAATTATATGCCTTTTCTGCTATCGGTAACATTCTGATGGTTCTCACAGAACAAGGTGTGTATCATTATCTTTGGAAGAGCGAGACGGATGGTTACCTGGCTCTCGGTACACATCTGCCTGAATGCCCTATCTCCTTCGGACTGCAAGCTGAGGTTGTGCGAACGGACGAGTTCAGTATTTCGTTTGATGCAATCTCCAAATCAGATATATTCAAGGAGTTCACTGACGAAAACAAAAACAAGATAACAGACCAGGTGCTGGCAAAGGTAAACAAGTTCATTGCCGAGGAGTCAACCAACAAGGGACGCTTTATCTTCCCTTTCCTGGTGCGCTACGCCTATCGCCTGTATGATGGTTCACTAACCATGCACTCTGCACCAGTGCTCATGATAGCATCATCCGACCTCGCACCGCAGGTCTTTTATGAGCACATCACCGGACATGACAAATATACAGATGCAAAGCTCAGAATCATGGCTGCTTTATCCCGGCTCGACTATGCGGTTATTGCGCAGAAGTATATTGATGGCCTGGCCAACTGGAAAGACATCATCCGTTCGGTGGATATATTCATTTCCAAGCCAATCTACACATACGATCAGAACGGAAAGTGTACCGGGTTCAAGGAATCTACTGATATAGATTCCTATTGTGTATGCAAGCATATCAACCAGAATGTTGACCCGCTTGGCACAACATATCCACTACGCTATCAGAAGCAAAACTTCAATCATCTTTATGCCTTCACGTTTGGAGATCCTTTCAAGAGTTCATCGGAATGGACGTACCCAGCAGGCCGATTGATGATACCTCGTCGCTCCGTTGATTGCGTGCGTGAGGATATTCGCACAACATCCCAGTTCTTCCTGCTTGAGAGTATCAAGGTAGAGTCGCTGACAACTACCCGTACTCTCATCGACATAGAGGAAGACTATTTGCAGTCACTTCTCAACCGCGAAGTAATGACGGATGATTATGACTCCCACGATACGCTCATACCTCGCTATGCCTTCTCCTACAACTCCAGGGTAAACGTAGCCAACATCAGCAAGCAGCTTTTCAACGGCTACAATGCAGGTTCCATGTTCTGTTATACCGATGGATATGTGTACAATTTCTCAGACGCAGAACCAACGGTTCTTGATGGCAAGGCGACATACTATGTGTATTTCGTAATCAAGCAGGACGGAAAGGATATTATTGTAAAGGGAGATGCGTACAGCTTCGCTAGAGCCTACATGCCAACACTGTTCCTCTACTATCCAAACATCAACGCATATAAGGCATACGTAGTGAAGTACGATGTTTTCCCAACTGTGTATGAGGTTCCGCTTCAAGCACACGATTTCCTGAATGGTTCCTTCTTCTTTGGAGGATGGAATGATCTGGAAGAAAAAGGAAGCCAGCCTAATGTATCATCGCTGGCAGAACGTACCGTCGAGATACCAAACAAGATATACACCTCGCAGGTCAACAACCCTTTCTTCTTCCCTACCACTGGTATCAACACCATTGGCACAGGAAAGATTCTTGGAATATGCGCTGCCGTCAAGGCTTTGTCACAGGGTCAGTTCGGCCAGTTCCCACTCTATGCCTTCTCTACCGATGGTGTCTGGGCGCTGGAAGTCTCCTCTACAGGAAGCTATTCTGCAAAGCAGCCGGTCACACGTGAGGTATGCGTCAACTCCGAAAGCATCACACAGATGGATTCAGCAGTACTCTTCGCTACGAACCGTGGCATCATGCTGCTGTCAGGTTCCCAGGCTATGTGCATCAGCGATTCCATCAACAACTCTGTTCCGCTATCATTCATACCGAGCCTGCCTAGGATAGGCTATGCGAAGGAGGTCTATATCAGCGAACTCCAGAAGATGCAGGTCAAACTGCCGGATTCCCTCGATATTGTTCCTTTCGTGGAGTACCTGTCGTCTTGCCGCATGCTCTTCGACTATACACACCAGCGCATCATCGTGTATAACCCGGAGCAGGCTTATGCCTATGTGTATTCGCTGAAAACCCAGCAGTGGGGAATGATGCTCAGCAAAATTTCAGCTACGGTCAACTCCTACCCGGAATCACTGGCCATGGATGCAGATGCCAACCTGGTGAACTTCTCCGCTACGGAAGCAACTAAAAGTGCCATATTTATCATCACACGTGCATTCAAGCTGGATGATCCCAACGTATTGAAGACCATCGACGCGCTCATCATACGAGGAACATTCCAGAGAGGACACGTCGGAACTGTATTGTATGGCAGTGAAAACCTCTTCAACTGGCACCCGATTTACGGCTCATGGGATCATCACGTGCGTGGCTTCGGAACACCCTACCGGTATTTCCGTCTCGTCTTGTTCGGCCATCTGGAAAATGGAGAAAGCATCAGTTCTTTCTCTACACAATACACACCTCGCTATACCAACCGACTGAGATAATGACAAAAAAGAGGGGTATCATCACTGACACCCCTCTTCCCCAAAACTAACTACTAAAACTTACGATATAAAATCAATAAACAAATCAATAAAAAACATATCAACTAATATAAAATCAACTAACAAATCAAAACGGTTTGAGCTTCCGTCGTATGGTAAGCTTCCTGGAAAGCAATGCGGTCTTCATCTTGCTTTTCAGTTGAATCATTTTTCTCTCCCAGTTTGGCGCACTGTTAGGGAAGGTAATACTTAACCAGTCCTGCAGCACACGGCAAACCATATACTCATGAATCAGCGTCCTCTCCAGTTTCAAGGTGCTCTTGGCAAAGCCCTCGGGCAGCTTCAATACGATGGTGTATTCTTCAGGAGCCACAAGGGTATCATCAAGACGTTCGCCATCCTCCACCTCTTCATTCGTGTAAGGGTAGAGCTGCTCAACGCATTCATCATGGGCGAGGTTCAGCACCCGGTTCACCCGGTCCACATTACCTTCCTCTGCTATGTCCTTCACCTGGTGCCGTGCGTGTTCCGCATCCTCCCCCATGATGTCGCCCTCAACGAAGGCGTAGTTGCTGATGTCATAGAGTAACTGCTCTCGTCTGAACACAAGGGTCACTGTCTTCGCCTTGTATTCCTTGCTGTCGTATAACTCCATAACCCACGGTTCTTTTATTTGCCGCCTTCCTGGTTAGTGCCAGGATCCGGAGTTGTGTATGTAGGACGTGTAGGACGGCTGCGCTTGTAGAGAGCACGCTTCACTACCTCCAGGCTTGCCGCACTATGATCTACATAGTCCTTGGCGTCTTCCTTGTTGGTGATGATAAACCACTCGCTCAGGGCTACATCTACCAGATAAGCATGGATGTTGTTACCCATTGCGTCAGACGAAGCACTGTTGTAGTTGCTTGGCAACTTAAACTCCAACTTCAACTCACCATCGCTATCAATCTCATTCTGAATGATATTGTTGGTTGTCGTTTTGTCCTCGTCCAGGTATTCGCCTAAAATGCTCTTCAAGCCGCTGAATGCGTTGGCCAGCGATCTACGAAGTTGGTAACTGTTCTCGTCGTCCTCGCTCGCCTGCATGTTGCTGGCTTCCTCGTAGCCCTTGCCGCCTGCCTCGCGTGCCTGTCCGGTAAGGTAAGCCTTGTTCATGATGTCGAACATCAGTTCCTGTACCTTCAGCTTTACCGTGAGATTCTTCTTGCTTTCTGCCATAATTCTTGTATTTTAAATGATTACTAACTATAAGTAGGCCGTGTCGGCTTCTTCTTGAACAGCACCTTCTTGTGAATACCAACAAGCAGATGGGATGCCGAGCCTTCATATTCTCCTGCCTCCTTCTTGTTGGTGAACACATACCACTTGGCCACGATGCCGGTAACGAAGAAGCTGAACAGTTCCTTCTTGATGCTCTTGATCAAGGTGTCGTCAAACGATTCAGACAGTCCAAGTTTCAGATTCCAGCCCTCATCGGTAGTCTCTTCCTGCTGAAGGAACTTCTTCAAGGTCTCGCATACAGACACCTGGCATTCCGTCCAGAAGCGTTCAAGCATCTCCCGGTCCGACTTGGTTGTGAAGATACGTTCATACGCACCTTCCTCTCCAGTCATCTTGGCACCAGAGTATGCTGTGGTCTTGGCAACTTCGTTGAGCACGTCGCCCTTGTTCACTGTTATATCTACGACTTTCATAATTCCTTATTATTTGATTACCGCAAAGTTAAGCCTTTCCCGTTAAACAGAAGGTTTATCTTGTTACGTCTAGAAGTGGTAGCCTATGCCCACGCCCACGTATGGCTGCATGCCCTTTGGTGTCATGCCGTACCCGGCTTGCAGGCCGAATCTGAAACGTCTCTCAGGGAGGCTCGCTCTCTTCGGTGATAATCTTTGTTACATACCGGGTTGTCGAGAATACCTTGATACTGTCAAGGCTGGGTCGGTAACCGCTCACCCAGGCAATGTAGCTTGAGTCACGATACACATTCTGTGTCACCGGGATGTTACCTACTATCACCACGCTATCGCCTGTGGCTGAGTCATAGGCAGTCTTCACATCTGCCAATGGCACCTTGCGTGTATCGTAACGCAAGACTACAGAGTCCTTTGGTATCGGCACGAGGTAAGGGATGGTATCCACATATACAGTGGAGTCAACCTTCACTTTCGTGCCATCGCCTTTATTCTTGTGACCACTGTCTTTAAAAGTCAACATGCAGTTCAATACTATCAGTATGACTGCAACTGCCAATGGCCAGTATTTCTTTATGTATTTTTTCATTTCACTTGCTTTATATAGTTCACAATACCATTCACATGAAGCTGCACGATAGCTTCCCTGCCCTCGTTGGAAAGCAGGAAATCAACGTCCTGCTTGTTGTCCTGGAAGAAATTCTCCGTAAGAACTGCGGCACACCTGGTATGCTTCAGTATAAAGAAGCCAGCCTCGATGTCCGGATCTCCGTCCGAATAGTCCGTGCGCATCTTCTTACCTGGTAATGCTTCCTTGGCCGCATCATACAGGCAGTCAGCAAGCTTGTCGGCAGAAGTCTGTCCCCTGCTTGTGTATGCGCTCCATCCGGTTGCGTTCATCCACTCACCGTTGCCGGCAGCATTCACATGCACACTTACCAGGATAACGTTCTTGCTTCCCTTCAGCTCGCACCAGTTGTTCACTCGCTTGCAGCGGTCCTGTAGGGAAACATCCCTATCCTCTTCCACTATCAAACCTGCATCGTAGCCCAGTTCTTTCAGCCTGGCAACTACAGAAGCGGCAATCTCCCTTGCGTACTTGTACTCACGCAATCGCCCATCTGGGCTGCGTTTTCCCGGTGTTTCCACACCATGGCCGTTATCAACTAAAACTTTAATCATTGTGTATCAAATTACTTTAATGCTTGAACTTATCAAGATTCACATCAAGGTGACGCTCCGTCTTATCAACCATTATCTGCTGCATCAGCTTCCAAAACCTACTCTCAGATTCCGGTCTGCAGCTGCTCTCGTTCTCCAGGATCGACCAGAACTGCTCGAAGCAGATTGCACCTGTAACAACATACGACAAGGGGATAGTAACATGGATAAACACCCAGTGCTCTGCCAGGAATGCAAGAATGATGAGCATAAGGCGTTTCGGAATCGTCTGCTTCACCACCTTGCCGAAGGCGAACGATGTGAACTTAGCCTGCTTTCGCTGAGTCTTGTCAGGGTAGGCTGTATGCACTCGCTTATCCAGCTTGTAAGCTGTCCATGCGTCATACAGGATAAACACGACGGCCACGACGGCCAGAGGAAAAGCAGGCTTGAACTCTCCTATCATCCATCCCACCAACCCACCGCAAGCCATTGCGGTAATCTTCCAAATCTTAAATACCATTTCCATTTCGTTTACATTTTAATCATTCATCTATCGTACCATCAAAATAATAACCTCGCTTATTGCGTATCACGGTATGCTGAGGAAGTCCCTGTCCGAGCGGAAGCTTCTTCAATTCCCTGGCAGGTGGCAAGGTCTTCAGGAAATCGGCCAGAAACTGATAGCCGCCACCGATAAATCTCTTCCTGCCCTCAAAGCGGATTTGCAGCTTCACGTAGTCAGTACCAGCCTTCTTCTCGCTAGGGCGTACCTCGAAGTCAAGCAGCTCTATCGGTCTATCTACTACCTGGTCTATCTTGATGTTGTCACCCTCAAATGGGCGCTCTATCTTTCTACCTAGGTCAGAAAACGCCATATTGTTTCCTTCCGTTAATTTCCGTATCAAGTTTTTGCCATCACAGTGCTCAACTATTCCTACGTAGCTAGGCACACTCAGCCTGCATCTGCGCTTTCTCGCAAAGCTCTGCTTAATGCGCTTCCTTACTAGCGTAAAGCCCCTGCGGTAAACATAGCCTGCAAAGTCAATACCTCGCTCCGCCCTGCTCTCGCCTATCGGATAAACCTGCCTCTTGCCGTTTATCTCCTGATGAAGCACATAGAACACAAAGTTCATGATTCGCCATTTCCATTCATGCAGCTTATGCTTGTCGTCACTTATCAACACCATATCATCCATATAGCGGAAGTAATCTTCCGCCTTCAATACCTCCTTGATGTATCTGTCAAGAAGGGTAAGCACGATGTTGATCCAGAGCTGGCTCAGGAAATTGCCTATCGGCAAACCCTTGCTTCCCTCGTTGAAGTTCAGCATATCGAGCAGCGCAAGCATCTTCTCGTCCTTGCAGTACTTCCTGTTTATCTCGGCCAGCAGCTTGTTATCCACGGTCGGGTAGCATTTCCGTATGTCCATCTGTAGAGCATACAGCCGCACACCGGGAGGATAGCTTTCTATGGCTCGCTTCAACTTATGGTTCAGGTTATACCTCTTCTGCTTGCAGTTGATGCCCCTACCCACAAGGCAGGCATAGCTGTCAGAAGTGAAACTCTTCGTCCATCTGTCCCTAAGCACAAGCGATATGCAGTGCTGCACCACACGGTCGGGAAAGAAAGGGAGCTTGAAAATCTCCCTCTCTTTTCCATATTCCGTCTTCATGATGTCGCAGGTATAGGGCGAAGGAGAAAACATTTCATCCACCAGCAATTTGTGTAGCTGCTCGGCATAATCATCAATATTGGCCAGCACCTTCCTCACCTTGCGGTATTTCCTCTTGCCCTTTGCGGCATTCCTAATGGCAGTCTTAATCAAATCTACGCTGCAAAAGTCATCCCAGACGTTACCTATTCTTTTCATAGCTCCCTGCACGCCTTTTCGTGCATAAGCCCGTGTGAGCCTTTTCGCCAGCTTCCGAACGTGCCTACAAATGCACGCCTACTAACAGGCGGACAACCTCGCTTTTTCATGTTGCCTTGTCTGTCATTTTTCACCATTCGGGTGTGGTCTCCGTGAACCTGGTCTAACCAAGTTGATTATTAAATATCATGCCTATCACACGTAAGCTGGAACCGATGTTCGTGTTCGAATTCGACGGCTCGTTGTTCACATTCGCATAACGAAGAACGCAGATGCTCTCATTCGCATTGCCGCCAAAGTGAGACCCGCATTCACGGACAACCCTTCATGATGTCTAGACTGCTCTCACAGCTCGACTTTAAACTCAATACTTGTTGTTAAACATTCTCTTTACTCACTCTTTTCGTCCTCGGTGGCATAAACGTAACCAGCAGCCAGGGCTGCCTGGGTCACCTCTGCCACGAAAGCCTTATATTTCTCCACCTCGGCATCACCCTGCTTGGCAAATTTCAGCATGATGCGCTTCTGTGCATCCTCGCCAAACTCCTCATTCGTGGCTGCAAGCACGATGTTGTCAACGGTCAAAGGCTCATCAACCTTCTTAACCAGGTCGGCACGATAGCCTGTTTTCTTCTTGCCGTCCTCAATATATGGCTCCTCGTTGATGTTCAGAGGAACAATCTTTTTCTTGCCCCAGTCCATTGGCTGTGGCTTCTCTGCAAAGAAAATCTGTCTTTCCATATTTTTTACTTTTCTTATTCAGTGTTTATATTATTTTGAAAGCCCCTCCTCCAAAAACGCCCGAGTGCGATTGCGATTTCGACAGGAGATTTCGGTTTTCGGCCTGTCCTTCCAGGACAGGAGAGAGGCTTTCGGTTTTCGATTTCGTCAAGCGGCAGCCGTGTTAATCGTCAAGCTGCACACGGAAGCCGGAACCGATGTACGCGGTCGGATTCGACGGCCCGTAGTACACATTCGCATAACGAAGAACGCAGAGGCCCTCACTCGCACCGCCGCCAAAGCGAGACCCGCGGCGAATATACTGACCAGCAGTTGCACTGTTGAATCCGTATGATGTAGCATTCTCAAATGTACCAATGTTGCCGCCACCCTCAGCCATGATGGCAGTGGTGATGTTTCTGAGCGAAAGCATCTTCTTTGCCCAGCCGAAGCCTACACCGCCAGCAGTCTTGGTCGCAGGCATCTCACCAACATACTCGTAAGACTTCTCAAATGCAAAGCCACCCTCAGCAGTCTTGTATGTCACATCTGCATCTGTAGTAAGCGCAGCCACGCTAGGAGCACGATATACCTTGTAGTGATAGGTATCACCAATCAGGTAGTGAAGAAGCTCATAGCCGCTGATCCACTGTGAACAGTTACCCCAAAGTCTTACCTTACCACGCCAGATAGGAACACTAAGAACGGCATCAACATTATATGTCTTGGCTTCTCCGCCCTGTGTAAGTGATGCGTTGAGCTGGAATGAGAATCGCTTGGTCCATACACCAGTCATTACGCCATCGCTCATGCCCTGCACGGCATTACCGTCTGCATCCTTCACTGGCTCCAGGGTCTGGCCATTGGAAACTGCAAGCTGACCCTCGAACACCTTCAATACCGGGCTACTCTGGTTCAATACAGTGAACATGTTGATAGGAGTCTGAGAGCCTGGCAAATATACATTGCTACCGAAGGTGAGGTAAGTATAGGTATTGCCACCGTCATTAGTCAGACGGAAGCCAGTCACCTTGCCCCATGTATCAGCGGTAGGAGCCGCAATACTGGAGATACCATGTCCGAGCAAACTGTTCAGGTTCTTGGTTCTGAACTCGATGAACATGAACGCCATTTCCAACTCCAGGTCGAAGTTACAGATGTTGGTATAAGGAAGGTTGCTTGATGGGTCACTGTTCTTGGCACGTGCATACTGCTCAAACTGGAATCGGGTCAGCTGGGTTTTCGGATAGCCCTTAGCGTCCGCTGTACCATAGCCGCTGTCTGTATGTGCTGTACCATTACCAGCGAAGTGTGTACCATCCACCTTGTCGTTGCGGATAGAGCGCATCATGCCGTCAAGAAGTACGGCATAGTCAGGAGTATCACCGCCAGCAGGGAACTCGATAGCCTCATCACCATCATAGCTGAAAGGATGATCACTCACGATATATCGCTCGTATGTAGCATTACTACCACCGATAATGGCATATACCGACTTCTTATGCACCTGCATGATGTCTGAGCCGTCCGAACCGTCAAGTACGCTGGTACCACCGTCCTTGGTCTTGTTCCAGTTGGTCTGGTTCAGTTCAGCAGTGATGGCTGCATCCTTCACGTTCACGATGGCCATCTGGTTGTGGAAGCGCATTTCCTTCAGCAGGGTTGCGTCACCAATCATCTTGTGATAGCCATTGTTGCCACCCTGGTTGCTCTCACCTCGGGTGAACTCAATACCATAGTAGTGCTCTACCTTGGTCATGTTAGGGTCGGTCACGCTGCCCTCACATGTTAAAATTACACATTGGTTTCCCATAATTTTCTTATGATTTCTTATTAAACAATATATTTAACTGTCTTTTCTATTGTACCGAATATTCTAGGAGTTTATCCATATACTCGATGCGTTTCTTTAACCAGTTCTCTACACGATACACACTGTCAAAGTGTCCCAGTTCTTTAGGATATAACTTGTAGAAACCAGTAAGAGGAGCCTGTCCCACACATGCAGCCTTGCACTTGAATCCGTAAAGATTGGAGCTTCCGTAGTAGCACACGTCATTCACGGCATACTGCTTCTCCGCATTGTATGTAATGTCCTCCCATTTCGTACCATCGTCCTCGACAGGGTCATTGCCCACGTTTCCGGTGATAAGGCTCTTATATGCCTTTCCGCTCCGGTTAGCTATGCTTCCCTTTCCGTAGGTGGATGTTGCTGCCCAGCCCACTATGTAGCCTGTGCTGCGTGCCCAGTACTCATCGTTGATAAGGCTAGGTCGGTTGCAAGGACTCTCGTCCCATTTCTTGTATTCAGCCTCCCAGTTGTCAAAGCCTATGCGGTCACACCAGTCGTAGAGAATACCGGCTATGTGCTTCGCCTCAAAGATACCTGCCTTTCTAAGCTGCGCCCATCTTGCCTTCAACTCCGGCAAATAGTACTTGATGATCCAGCCAGAAGGAATGGTTGTAGTGTTACCCAGCCAGCCACCGCCCGGAGCACTCACATAGTTGCCAATATGGTAGGCACCGAAAATGCCGTCATGGTCGTAAGGGTTGGCAGTCCACTGCACACCATCATACGTTGTCCACTGCCAGTTCTTGTTATATCCGTCACCATCACTCACCAGGTTGGTCTCAAGGATATAGTCCACCATGAACGAAACCTTGAAGTATTTTTCGATGAGTGCCTTGATTTCGTCAGAACTCTTGCCGTCCGTCTCAGCCTGTTTCAGCTCAGCCATTCGTCCGCTCAGTGCGATGATGTGCTTCTTTACGGCTGCACAACGCTTCATGTTCTTGTTTCCGGAATCATACTCCCCGGCATCCTCGCCCATGATCTCCCTCGGATAGTCACCGTTGTATTCCAGCGTTTCCTCGCCTCTGATACTCTGTCGCTCCTGCATGTACAGGCTCTTAGGATTTCTCACTTCAAACTGGTCCCACTTGATGTTTCCGCCAAAGATGCTGTCTGCTCCCAGCGTACCGTCAAGGTGAACGTGCTCTGCGGTCTTCTTATTCATGTGCATGTTGTCACGATGCTTTTTCAACTGCCAGGAATACACACCATAGAACTCTCCGTTCTGATACACGATTACCGGGAATCCCTGAGGAAAACACTTGGCCCCGGTAT
Organism: Prevotella sp.; assembly: GCA_052356385.1. Taxonomy (GTDB): domain Bacteria; phylum Bacteroidota; class Bacteroidia; order Bacteroidales; family Bacteroidaceae; genus Prevotella. Next base: position 140,057 of record DAWDAD010000001.1, on the reverse strand, counting down.
CGAAGTTTCTGTCAAGCGACTCCTCGGAGCCGATACCTGCGTCCGAAGTTCCGTATTTCGTAGTAAACTCACTCTTATATGGTCGGTCGTCGCCCAGGTCTCTTGTCTTGGCCATTTCCTCATAGAGCATATAGCTTACAGCACCTACACCACGGAAGGTGTCTGTATAGTATGCTTTCAGATGGAAGCTGTCCTGCGATACCCAGTCACCGAACTTCACTACGAAACTCTCTTTTCTCGCTGCATCTTTGAACAGGTCGATGGCAAGGTTTTTCTTTGCAAAGCCCATCGAACTGTTGCCTTGCGCACTCAGAAGGATAGGAATCTTGAAATAATTTCCCTGCATATCCCAGAACTCGGCAAGGCAAGGAATGTCACAGTTCACGCCACTCGTACCCATTCCGCTCTTGGCAGTCGGCATGGTAGAAGTAAGCAGGTTCAACATGGCACATCGTGGAATAGGAACCTGCATCTTTCCGGTCTCACTCCAGTCGCCCGTACCGCCACGGAAGTTGGCAAGTCTCTCCTCCAGCGAAGTGATGCGCTTCTCGAACTTCACGTTCTTGGCTACCTGCTCCAGCGGAATACCCTTAGGCATGTAGCTGGTACCATCCCATCTTACGCCAAACACAATCACGCCATTCACGTCCTGCAAGCGGAAAAGGAATTCCATATCCCCGTCCTCCGTATGCAGATACTTACTCTTCATGGCCTGCTCCAGCTGCTTCATGATAGAAACCGGAAGCTCAAACTTCGAGCAGGCGAAGGTTCCGTCATGGCGGATACCGAACAGAAGGTTTCCTGCACTATCCTTTACGGCAAAGATAAACTGCTTGTTCTCTACCTTCTCTATCACTACCACGCCTTTCAGCGCATTCACGAACGATGCACCGTTCTTGTCAATGCCGAACAGAAGATTGCCCAGGGCATCAGCGATGGCGAACACATAGTTCGGGTTGTCTATCAGATGCAGACGTGCCTCCTGCTTGTCGATGCGCTTGTTAATCTCCTCGATGAGCTTCTTCACCATTTCCGGCACACCCTTAGGATCGTAGGTGCTTCCGTCCTTTCTGATACCCCAAAGCAGATTGCCGAGCAAGTCACTGATGGCATAGAGGAACTGGTCATTGATTACCTTCTTGAAGTTGCTGCCAAACACACCGGTCACCTCCCTGGCAGTCTCAGCCTGCTTGTTGGCCTCAGCCGCTGCATTCCGTGCTTCCTCAGCCTGCACGCCAGCTTCGGCTCCGTTGGTCTCTGCAAGTGAGGCTGCGTTCTCTGCTCTCTGGGCAATCTCTTCCACGCCAGTGGCATCAGCAAGCAACTCCACCTTGTCGGCCGTCTCCTCGAAAGTCTCACCAGACGTGAAGTCTTCCAGTGCATAGTAAGTCGAACGGCCATGCTTAAACATATCGTCCATCCGGTAGAAAGTATTAGGCTTGAACTCACCTCGCTTTCTGAATCCGATGGATCCTAATGATTTTCCCATTGTTATTTAAATTAAAAGTTTAACACTCCTATTAGTTCCTAACGAAAAGCATTCCATCCACATTTTCAAACAGCGGTCCTTCATATCCGGTAGGATATTCCACCATAAGCATCATTTCGTCATGGTCTATGTATATGCGTGGCATCACGGTCATGTGGCCGTTATACATAAGGATGTTGTCTTCCTTCGAGAAGAAATGCTCCTCACTGTTTCTGATGGGTTGTCCGTTAAGGCAAAGGTCAACGATACGTCCGCCCTTGCCCTTGATGGCATAGAGCACGTCATTCTCTATCTCGGTCTCCTCATACTCCTTCTCGGTCACCACCTCGATGAAGCCATGTGGCACCACAAGTCGGCCATTGTCCCTTCGTATGCCAAGCAGAAGATTCTGTTTCTTGTCGGTCACAAGGAAGACAAACTGCTCGTTTCTCTTCACCTGCCAGCCTCTCAGCTCATCCAGGCGTTCTCTCACTTCCCGGCTCATGCCCTTGTCACATTCCATCTCACCCTTACGGTTGATACCGAACAGAAGGTTGTTTGCGCTGTCCGTAATCAGGAACATATACTGCTCGTTCTCGGTTATCTTCCATCCGCTAAGCTCTTTCAGACGGTTGGCTATCTCCTCAAACTTCCTGCGAACCTCGTCACTCATGCCCTTCTTGTACCATACCTCCCCATCACGGTTTACGCTGAGCAGCATGTTTCCGTTACTGTCCTCGATGGCATACACCCACATGTCGCTCTTCACGATGCGAAGCGGCTGATTTCTCACGTTGCCGTCATCGTCCTTCACCGATGAAAGCTCGTTCACCTTTCCCTGCATCAGTCCTATTTCCTTGTCGTATATCTGCTGCGCAAGGGCGAGGATTCCGTCAAGGGTCTTGGCTTCAAGCATTCCGAAGATGTCTATCGTATTCTTTGTGTCCATAAGCGTTTATGATATTGTGTATGTATATTCACCTGCCACGATGGCGTTGCTTGAACGGTAGCACTTGTAGCCTCCCAGCTCGGTCTGTCCGGTCTGCACCTCCCTCATAGGAACGGTAAAGCCGCTGGATGTAACCTTGTTTATTGTCATGGTGTCAGGCACGCAAAGCCAAAGATAGATACCATCAGCATTGTTCTTTATCTTGTATGTGCCAGCAGGTGATGAAAGAGGAGCATACTTTGAAAGTTCGGTAATAGCAAGCCCTGCTGCATCAGAAGCACCAGCAAAGCCCATATATACAGGCAGTACCATGGTCAGTTTCTTACTGGCACTCTTCTTCATACCCTCAGCCTCCACAGCTATCTCAAACACCGTGTCACCCAGTTTGTTCACCTTGGCATTAATGCTTCCGTTAGCAACCAGTTCAGCACTAAGTGCCACCCCATCCTGCTTGAATGTAAGCACCGTAGGCGTAACCCCTACTCCCTTGCGCATAATCTTCCAGGCTACAGAAGTATCTTTCTCGCTTCCGGTAAACTCAATCAAAATCGGATTGATGGAAAGCTCCAGCGATAAAGGCCATTCGCTCTGCTCCAGTGCAAGAAGCCTGCTCTCATGCTCCGTGTCAGCTCCTTTAAGCTCCTTCACGTTCTCGTTCATGGCAGTCTGCAAAGCCGTGTCAGCATTGCTTCGTGCCGTAGCCTCAGCAGAAATAGCAGTATCTCTAGCCTGTGCTTCCGCTTCAATGGCAGCAGTCCTAGCCTTAGTCTCAGCCGCATCGGCATCCTCTCTGGCCTTAGCTTCGGCAGCTATATCCTTAGTCCGTGCAGCAGCTTCCGCCTCAATAGCTTTGTCGATGGCAGTTGTCCTGGCAAGAACCTCATCGGCAATAGCCTTCTCACGGTCTGCAATCTCCTTCGCCAGGGCGTCGCTGAGTTCCTTGTCACCATTGGCACGTGCGGTAACCTCTGCATCAACAGCCTTCTTCAAAGCTTCATCAGCAGCAACACGAGCGGAAATCTCATTCTCCAGAGACTCACTCAACTCAGTCAGCTTGGCAAGTTCAAGAACCGGTTCACCACCTTTCTGCCCTGTAGCTACCCATTCTCCGCCCCATGCCCGGTATATGTCAGCAGGCAAAGTATTGCCAACCAAGGCAAACCAGCCATTCTCCGGATTAGGGTAAGCACTGTTCAGCTTATCAACTGTCTCATACAGACCCTTGCCGGCTCCACGGATGTTCCGTGCGTTAAGCCAACCACTGATATAAACATCACGGTTGAAGGTCGCATTGCCCCTTATGGTAGAACGGCCACCTACGGTAACGTCCCGTCCTACGGCTACGCTTCCACCTACGGAATGGTTCTCTATGTTGTTTGTCTCTTCTGTCATAACAATAAACTATTTGATAATTCCAGGAATAACTTTGTCGCGTCTGTATTGCCAAACGTCTGCTCGGTCATGGCGGCTATGCGATACACAATAGAGGAATAGCATTTCTCACAGATGTGTATGCCCCCGTCCTCTATCCTTGGCTGCGAAAGATAGACGGCCTGCTGTATCGTCGCATCCTTCGAGTCACAGCTGAAGAACTCCAGCACCCTGCCTTCTGCCCTGAGCGTGATGGCGCATACCGGCTTCTGCGGATTGCCACGTATGCCCTTGAATGGAGATGATTGCAAAGCATAGGCTTCGCTGCCCTCATCCACCGTGTCATACACACTGCGCTCCCAGTCACTCATACGGAATACCAACATGCGCATGAAATCATCCGGGAGGATGATCCAGCCGCTTAGGTTGGTATTCCAATACACACCGCTATCACCAAAGTTCTCGCCACTATCAAGCAGGCGTGTAGGAGCATCCATCTCCACCTTCCTGACAGAATCAGCTATCTTGCTCTTGATGATTTCATCAAGGGTCAAGGTCTCCGTGTCGCCTTCCGCAAACAGAGCCTTGGAAGTGGCGTTCTCGTCAATGGCTATTCTAACATCACGAACGATGTCTTCTATCTGCTTGATCATGGTTGAATCCTTTATTAATTACTACTTCTCGAAGAGAATACCGTTAGCCTTGCCTACTTCCAGGATAGTAGCCCAATTTGTCAGTTTTCTGGCAGAACAGTTGAAGTTGTCAACAAGGTAGTTCTTGGCATCCTCGTTGCAGGTCACCGGTACTACTGTGTATTCACCCTCATCAGAAGCCATATCTACACCGTTAGTGGTCTCTCCTTCTACATCGTAAACAGAACCATCAACGGCATTCTCCTCTGCTTCCTCGTTCTCCGCAACCTCTTCTGTCTCGTTCTCCAGCTCAGCCTCAGCCGCATCAGTAGCACCCTCACTAGCCACCGTTCCAGGCGATTCTATCGCCTGTCCCTGAGCATTACCAGCCTGCGCATCAGCCTCAGCTTTCGCCTTAGCCTCATCGTCAGCCTTTTTCTTGGCAATCTCCTCAGCCTTTTTCTTGGCAATCTCCTCAGCCTTTTTCTTGGCAATCTCCTCGGCCTTGCGCTTCTGTGCTGCAATCTCCATTGGCGACAATCCAAGGTCTTTCACGTCAAGCAGCTTAATCTTGCCGCTGGCAAAATAATAAGAGCGCTCAATGACAGTCTGCACGATAGGATCAGTCGTCATAAACGTAGCAGGATGAATACCGTACTTATTCTCAAATCCACCCTTGAACTCCACATGAACAGTAGCCTTGCCGACTGGAAGGTTAAGCTGCCACTCCATCACGCCAATGGCACCATATTTCTTTAATTTCATAACTGTGTATTTAAAAGTAAAATGAAGGGGCGTATCATCGGTGATACCAAAGATACACCCCCAAAAATCAAAAATTATGAATCAACTACTCTTCCTGCGCAAACAGATCACCGTTGAACTCATCCCAGGATGTTGTAGCCTTGGTGTACTTCCACATCTGGCCACTCATAGCATTCTTTGAAATGCCTGGGCAGTCGCAAAGCAGGTAATATACCTGGCCGTCGATAAGGTCGTCACCAGTTGGAGCAGCCTCGCTGTCCCACATAGTGAAGCCGGTAGCACCAAGTGTGGCAGGTGTACCCTCACCGTCAATCCAGATATGGCAGGTTCCCTTCAAGCCGAGGCCGTCCCATACGAGAACACCGCTGCGCTTTGCCTCCTCACCCTCAACATCATCGTCAAAGCTGTGTTCGTTGCGGTAAACATAGTGAACAAGGCGGTCTTCACCAATCAGAGCACCACTGTTGCTCCACTTCAAGTAGTCAAGTGTAGGCTCACGCTTGATGTCAATATCACCAAATACAGTGTGAATGCGTGTTACTTCCCATCCAAGAGAATTGGTTGTTACGGTGATGGTCACCTCCGGATGCTTGGAGAAGTCAATACACTGAATGTTCTCAAGCAGATTTTTTCCTGCAAGAAGCAAGGCTGTCTTAGGAACATCCTCACCAGTATAGAACATCTTGGCAAGTGCAATGAACTGCTCGTAAGTCCACTTGCCGGTCTTCTGCAGCAGACGCTTGAACTGCCAGCGGACACCCTCTGTATAATAGATGGTCTGAGGACCAATCTTTGTCTTTGTCGTTACCTTACCTTTTCGACCTGACCACAAGGTACGGTTACCCTTCACCTTGAAGTTGGTGATAGCCTGCTCAGCAATGAGCGCCTTTGAGAATGGAATCTGCTTCTTCTGTGCATCGAAGTAGTCAGATACAATCTGGTTCATGCCACGCTTCTGCAAATACAAGAGGATAGGCTTTGGCACGATGGTATCAGGATCAACCTCCTTCTGCGTCTCATAGAGAGCATTCGAGAGGATAATGCAGGTTGTACCAGCAGGAATCTCCGGCACGGTACAGTACTCATCCGTTCTGTTGGTCTTCGGACCATTAACGGCAATAATCACAGGATTATTGGTAACCGGATCTGTACCTGTAACAGCAATCATCAAGTCCTTACCTGGAGTCCTGGTCTGACCGTCCTCTGTATATCCATCTACGCCCTTCACAAGCAGGGTTCCATACTCAGCAGGGATACTCTGATCCTCAACTTCAAGCGGAAGAACTGCGGAACGGGCTGTTGTTGCTTCCAGCTTGGCCGATGTCACAACCTCACTTCGCGGCTCATCAATCATGTAATGTTGTACCTCAGGAGAATCTACGTTCACCGTCTTGGCTCTCAGCATCAGCTGCATCAACGGGGTATCATCCTTATGGAACTCGAAGAGATCCTTGTCCACAGCAGTGGCAATGAAATTGCCTGCGTCAACACCACCGGTAGCTCTTGCGCTCTCGCTCACGGTAGTACTTCTGCCAGGCATCTGTGTCTGGGCACCAGCAGTACCAGTGGTAGGTGTCTGCGTGCCAGATACTGTTTGAACATTTTCACCTGCAATAGGTGTGTTTACTGTTTCTGCCATTTTCTTGAATATTAAAATGTGAATATTAAAATGTGAATATTAAATTACTTACTTTTTCGCTTGTCAATGTCAGCCACAGCAAAGCCTTCCATTGCCATCCGGCTAACGGTGGTCGGGGAACCATGTATCCAGCACCCCCTGCGTGGCTTCACGCAATCTTTCCTTTCAACCAGTTCCATAGGCTAGGTAGCTTCCTTGGCAATGTCGAAGATACTCTCAGGCTTCTTCTTGGCAGGCTTGCTGTTCTTGCCACCGAGCTGAGGAAGCCCGTCACCACGTCTGCCCTGGCGGAGCTGCTCCTGGATCTTGGCGTTTCTGCCACGAACTTCACCTTCACGTGAGGCATCGTCCACATCATCGTCGTGATTGATGGCTTTCAGTGCCATCATGATACTCTCTGCGCTGAACTTGCCGAGGATACCATCCTTCATGATGTTAATCAGAAACTCCATGGCTGCATCAATCTCATCATCGGTCAAGCCTTCCTCCTGCTGCAATTTCTCAACAGTCGAGCGGGTCTCCTCGATGTTCTTGTCATACTGCTCCTGGTATTTCTTTTCCTTGGCAACACGCTCGGCATAAGCCTTGCTTGCAGCCGCTACCTCCTCACGCTTGGCCGGGTCTTTCATGTCCTCCACGAAGTCCTCGCCATACATATCAACCAAAGCAATCGCAGGGTCCTTGCCGTTACGCCAGTCTGTAAGGAATTTCGCAGAGCGAGGGTCACTCGTAAAGAGGTTGCTCATGGCTTCCTCTCGCCCCTGGTATTCGCCCAGACGCTTGTCGTAATCGTCGTAATCATCATTAATCTGACCGAAAAGAGCCTCGTCATCGTCGAACTGCTTGTCTGGGTATTTCCCCTTCATGCGGTCCGAGAACAAATCACGCTTGCTTTTAACTTCTTTATTATCAGCCATAAATTTAATTATTATTTATAAGTGAAAAAACTTTGCGCAAATATAGGCACATTCTCGCACAAAGCAAGTTTATCTTTTTACACACATTATTGCTAACTTTGAAGTGCCTTTAATAAGGTGTGTCAATGCAATTTTAACCCCTTCAAACTACGAGCAGATGAAACATATTGGTGCAAACATGGAGTTCTCCGAGGAAAGACTGGAGAACCTGATGAGAGTGTATGACGACTATATCACGAGTTGCGAATACATAAAGATGCCTGAGGTGTACAAGTATATAGCCAACGCACCGGCAGACAGGTTCTATGTATCCGACGTTCGCGCATCTGTTGTCGTGTCCGATATGTTGCAGGGAAAGCCGCTGCCAAGTATGCGTCCACTGAAACGTGAGATGTTCGAGGAAATAAGCAGGCGTGTCGTGAAGCTCAGAGAGCAGCATCCCACGTGGACGCTGCGGAAGCTATGCACCGTCGTGGTAGAACAGCCTGCACCCAAGTTCTACATCACGCCAGGTAGCGCAAAGATTATGGTATGCAAGGCTCGGAGACAATGGATAAGAAAGAAAATGCAGAGACTGGCACACTTCCCCATGCTACAACTACGATGAACTGCGAATTTAATACAAGGAAGGAAGTATGGACGCAATTAAGGCAGAAGAAATAGTAAAGGGACTGCTCAAGGAAAACGACCGGAGAAATGCCATCATCTATGCCAAGTTCGACCCGGTCACCGGAGAAGGTTCTATCGGAAGACGTGTCAAGGTACACATCTCCGACCATCCCCTGCCCGACCAATGGTTGCCTGTAAGGATGATGCGAATACCGCTGGTCAAGCAGATAGTAGAAGCATGGTCTATAGAAAGGTTCCTCCTCGACTATATGGAGGTGGAGGAAGTCACGGAGGAAGATTTTCAGAAAGTGCTGGAGCAATTTACCAGGATGCGAATGCGGTACGACTTCGCCTTCTGGGCAGCCTGCTTTGTGTATATCAAACGTAAAGGTGGAGGAACGGACTGCCTTTTCAGACTCACAAGACCGCAACGCAGGTTCGTCAAGAAACTCGAAAAATACCGAAGCCGCAACAAACCTATCCGTATCATCCTGCTGAAGGCACGCCAGTGGGGAGGATCCACCACATCTCAGCTGTACATGGCATGGTTGCAGCTCGTACACCGTGTCGGTCTCAACTCACTCATCATCGCACACCAGGGTACGGGTTCCGATGAAATCAAGGATATGTTCGACCGCATGATAGCCGAATACCCTATTGAGTTCCTGTACAAGCTGGGTGAGGAATACAATGAGAACGAGCCTAAGCTTGTGGGTGTCGGAAAGTCCGGTGCCATCCACCGTGTACCTCAGCGCAACTGCAAGATAAAGATAGGTACTGCAGAACGTCCGGATTCATGCCGTGGCGGTGACTACAACCTCGTCCACCTGTCCGAGGTGGGTATATGGAAGGCCACGGACGGAAAGAAGCCGGAAGACATCGTGCGCTCTGCAACGTCAGGTATCCTGCTGAAGCCATACACAATGATTGTGTACGAGTCAACGGCAAACGGAACCGGAAACTTCTTCCATCGCGAGTACGAGGCTGCAAAGAAAAAGCAGTCACAGTTTGAAAATATGTTCGTCTCATGGTTCGACATCGAGCAATACTCACTTGCCTTCGACAGCGAGAAGAAGAAAAAGAAGTTTGCTGAATGGCTATGGAAGAACCGCAATAACGACAATATCCCGTCCGACCGTGAGGAGCCAGGCAAATATCTGTGGTGGCTCTGGAACAAGGGCGCAACGCTCGAAGCCATCAACTGGTATGTGGAGGAGCGAAAGAAATACAACGACCATGGACAGATGGCAGCCGAGTTCCCATCCGACGATGTGGAGGCGTTTGTCCACTCCGGACAGCGTGTCTTCGACAAATACAAGGTCGAGGTTCTCGAGAAGTCAGTCCGCCCTCCTCGCTATGTGGGTGATGTGTACGGCAAGGGTGATGAGGGCAAGGAAGCCCTGATGGATTTGAAGTTCACGCAGGATGCGCAAGGCCAGTTGTGGGTCTGGAGTCTCCCCGAGATATGGGAAGACGAAAAGGTAACGAATAGGTATCTTACGGTTGTCGATGTAGGCGGACGTTCCAACAAGGCAGACTGGTCCGTTATTGTCGTGTTCGATAGATACTGGATGATGGAAGGCGACAAACCTTGCGTCGTTGCCCAGTGGTACGGCCATATAGATATTGATCTCCTGGCATGGAAAGCTGCACAGATAGCCAAGTTCTACGACAACTCACTGCTCGTCATTGAGTCAAACACGCTCGAGACACACGACAAGGAGCGAGACACCGAGGGAGACCAGTCCGGATTTATCCTCAACCAGATAAGGGGTGTGTACAAGCACCTGTACGCACGCAAGCAGAGTGCTGAGGATATTAAAAAGAAGGCTCCTAAGAAATACGGATTCCATACAAACGTATCTACAAAGCCGATGATTATAACAACCCTGGTAAGGGTTATCCGTGAGAATATGTACATCGAGAGAGACCAGCGTTGTCTCGACGAGTACATCAACTACGAGAAGAAGCCTAATGGTGCGTATGGTGCCATCGTAGGTGCGCACGACGACTTGCTCATGACAAGAGCCATCGGTCTTCACATCTGCTTCTTCGAGATGCCGGTACCGAAAATAGTGATGAGGGTAAATGAGTTTGCCCCAGCAAAGAAGAAAGTGGTATCAGCTGCCACCATATAAATAAAAGGCCGGGTAGAAACAACTACCCGGCCTTTTCCGTTCAAGCCACATTCCGGCCACCGTTCCAGGCGATTCCATCGCCTGTCCCCATTACGCTGCCTGCTGCTGAGGCTGCATATATCTCTGCAACAACTGTGCTGCACGTGGGTCTGCATGCACCTGCTGCTGAACCTTCTGTATAAGCTCCGGAGAAACACCCTGCATCTGCTCGCCACGCTCCATGGCCTCCTTGTTGCTTCTGATGCTCTGCAAGAGATCGTCCGCAAATGGGAAATCGCCATTTTCCAAAAGCTGCTCCACGCTGATAGCCTGAGCCTGCCAGAGCTGCATGAGAATGTCGTTGCTCAGCTGGCGATATACAGGAGTTGTCGTGCTCTCGGTAACGTTAAGGTCAAACTCAACGTCTCTAATCTTCTGAGGGTCACGCTTGATTTCAGCTGCGTTCTTACCGGCAATGTTTGCCATGGTAATATCATCATAGAACTGCTGTATGTTCTTAACGTCATTGATGGCTCCATTACGGATGAACTCGCTGAACACCTCGAGAATATCAAGAAGTGAAGTCGTGGCGTTCTGCGTCTGCTGGCTGTAGAGTGCTGCACTAGTGCCGCTATAACCAGGCTTACCCTGCAAGGCTCCATTCACGCCCGAAATATCCTCGAAGAACTTCAGCTGCATACTGAGCAAATCTCCGATTCCGATGTTTACCGAGCTTGCTGCAACCTGCTGCGGAATCTGCCCGCTCTCGCTAGGCTCATACACAATCACTCCGTTAACCTCTGTCCAGCGTTCAGCAATATCCTCAATGGATACGCCTTCCGGCAAGCAGTCCTTCGGAACGAGAAGCACACCCTTGGCGGTTGCTCTGATTACCCAGTCGTAAAGGGTGATGAGGCGGTTCACATATCGCTGCTGGTCTATCACGTCAGCCACGAAACTGTGTATCTCTCCGTCAATGAAAGGATATGCCATGAACACATAAGGATGACTCTTGTGCTCGTATGGAGTCTCGCCCTCCTCCAGGATGTCACCAAACGGACTGATATAATAATAATACCAGTAGTTGTCGGTGAACCACTCTTTCTGAATCAAAGGAATCTCCTCTTCAGGAATACCGTCCTCCAACCCCTGCTGCAATCGCCTTTCGTTCTCGTCAAAGACAAGCTCCTTGTAATCCTCCAGGTCTATCTTGAACCTGCTTCCGTTCTGCGGATCATAACATCTGTAACGGTCTCTCTGCTCCTTCTTCCATACCTCTATCACACGGCATCGGCTAGGGTCAGTCGTTACGAAGAAGTTCCAGTTCTTCTGTGCTGGATAGCCAAACTGGTCTGCATACATTGAAACGCATGCCTTATCTGCGGCATGACGGTAAATCTCCTTCAATCGCTTGTAATCATCTGGCGACTTGGCAAACTGGCCGCAAAGGTCACCAAACGAAATGTCATGTATCTCTCCAAGCATCGTGCAGTCCCATCCTCGTGGGTCTCTCATGTTGGAGTCTATGAAGAAATTGTTCGGCTGAACGTAGTCTGTCCAGCAGTCAAAGCGGTCATTCTTCCAGCATGCGTACTTGCGGTGAACGCAAAAGCCGGAGATAAGGAACTCCTCCATCGTTCGTGCCAACAATCCATTCATGCGGTTAAGCTGCATGTTGTACTGTAGAATGGTGCTCATGGTCTCGCCAAGCTTCTGCTCGTCTCGATCTCTTGCCATACATGTCGGCTCCTTCGACTGGGAACGGTACACACCTATCACGTTTCGCACCAATCTTCTGATAAGATTGTTCTTCAGCGGAATATTTCCCTGGCTCTTGATATACTCCTCCTCCGTCATGCGTTTATTGTCAACCTCGATGATGTCGTCCCACTGCTTGCCATAGCAATATCTCTTGTTTCGCTGGCGGTCCCTGCGGTAATCATCCATATTGCTGTAGTACAGGCTGGCTTCCATGAGAATGTCAAAACCTCGTCTGCGGTCGTCGGAATTCTTTGCTCTTCTCACACTATCTATAACGCTTTCGTCCAATGCCGGAGTCTTCGGCATTATGTTACTCAAACGGTATAGCTTAGCTCTTTTCTTTGTTGCTACTGCCATAATAATAATGTATTAATGTGTATGGCGGCAAATATATGAATAAATGCCGACATACTAAGTTTAACTATTTACGGCCGTTAGCCTTTAGCTCTGTCTGAATGAGCATGAGCAAGTAACCGATGTCACTCTTCTCCTGCAAGTCCGTAGCCTTTGAAAGCTTCTCCTGCAACTTTGAGCGTTCCTTCATGAGGTCGTCAACGTCCATTCTCGTAAAGCTGTCCGCATAGACGAGCTGCTTCTTCAGGGCGTTCAGTCCGTCTGTAACCTCCTTGCGCTCCTTGTCACTCAAAGGCTCTTTCAGCTCATTGTTGTATGCGTCGATGTCTGCCGAATAGTCCTCGTAGATTTCCATGCGTCGATACTCCGGTGAGTTGTAGAGCCAGTTGATTTTGTCTGCATAGTCCATGACTCCATTGTCGGTATCATCTTCATAATGCTTCAGTCGTGACTTGATCTTGTCATGCTCTTCCTTCATGCGGAAGTATTCGTTGTTGATGGCACGGTACTCCGTACGCTCGTCACCATTCTTCAACACACGGTTGAGGACAAGCCAGTTTCTAGGGTCATACTCACGGTCTCCGAACATGGTATCAAACATCTTGGATGTCTTGTCGATGGTGTTGCTGACACCACCAAAGTAACCATTAAGCAGATATTCAACCTTTGCCGGGTTGATATCGATGGAACCCTTTGTGTACTGGTCGCCTCCGCTCACATCGTTCATGACGGCAGCCAGATTTATAAGATACTTGTTGCCGCTCTTGTAAGATTTTGTCCACTCTGGCATATCCTTGTTCCAAGGAGTATCCTTGTAGAGAGGCATACCCGTCCACGACTTGTTTGCTATCACCTCTGCGAAAGGCTTGACAGAAGAAGGAACAAAGGCGTTCCAGCCTCCGCCACCTTCAAGGAAGTCTATTGGCATAAGCTGACTGAACTGGCCTGCAATCTGGTTTGCCAGCTCCTCGCCTGTGTAATGTTCCTTTCCGCTTACAGCACTCATGGCAAGCTCGCCCATTCCGTACATGGCTCTGTACTCAACAGGGAGAGGGATACTTATCCACTGCTCATCCATGCCAGGAAGACGGAACACGATGTTTGAACGTCTCACGTACTCAGGAAGGTTGTAATATGCGTTCTTGTCGCCATCATCCCCATCGTCACCGCTACCGATCGCAGCCATCAGCAAACCGAGCATGAACATGGCACCTACACCTGTAAGCGCCTTTCCAGGATGCCGTTCAAGCTGTCTTCCGAAGTTTGTAGTTCCTTGCACTGCTGCATTCCAGAAGACGTAGAAGCTTCTTCCAAGTCCTGACACGAAGGCTGCCGTGTTGCCCCCGAAGGTCTGGCCGTTTGCGCCCATGAACTTTGCACCGCTACCCTTCTTGTTGAAGTTCACGCTAATCTCCTTGGCATCATAGATGCTTCGGTCGATAGAGCGCTTCATCTGACGGGATGTCATGAAGGCAGCAAATCGGGCACAGTTCTCAACCGCGCGGTTGTATTCATCAAGGCGTTCTCCAAGCAGGCTCCATGCCTTACCGATGGAAATTCTTCCGGCACGTCTCAACTCTCGCTTGATGTCATTCTTGTGCTTCTCGATGTCCCTTACGGTAGAATAGCCGGTCTCACCTCCGTTATCCATGAACAGCTTGAACATCTTTTCCGTTTCGTTGTTCATGTCAAGCGTACCATTGCGGAGCTTGGAGAAAAGCACCTTCATGATGGCAGGATTTACCTTCATGAAGTTCTTGTTGTATCTCACCGCATAGTTAGGGCTTTCCTTCACCCACACCATGGTATTACCATACAGGGCGTCACGAATGAAGTTTGACACAACGAAATCAGGGTTTCGTGTCGTGTAGAATGCACTGAGCTGACGATTGAGGGCTTCACCTGCACGGAGAATGGCACCAATAGCACCGGCATTGTCATTGTCCGGGTTGGTCTGTCCGTTCAACGCCTGTGCCGCACGTGGGTTGCCATTGATGGTTACCACATACTCAACTCCGTTTCTCTTCACGAGAACCTGATGCTGCTTCAAGTCGCGACTCTCAACAACGCGATATGGAATGTCCGGATGTTCCTTCTGGCTTCTGTACTTGTCCGGCTCATTCTTGCACAACTCCTGCATGCGGTCGTTGAAGTCCTTAACCTTTTGCTCGATTTCGGCAGGGCTGTCATTCTCGCTGAGGTTGCCCGCAAACACTGGCTTCCACTCATCTGTCACATCATCATGCTCCAACCATACGTTGCTGACGCTCACAAGGTCGCTAGGATGATTAAGGGCGAAGTTCAGGAACTTCTGCTTGACAAGAGTATTACGGTTGCCCTGCATGATGGCACTCTCGGCCATGCTCTCCATGTTAGCAAACGGATCATCAGCCTTGCTCTTACGTCCCTTGGCTGTCTTCAAAGGTGCATTGAATGCACTGTTCTTGTCTGACAAGTAAGCGTAAGTATCCTCTCCTGTTTTCTCATCAAAGCCACGAAGAGGTATGTAGTACTCATACATGGAGTTGATGTCGTCAAAGGTCTCCTTGCTCATCAAACCGCTTTCGTAAGCCTTCTGCAAGGTTGCACCGGTCACGGCATTAACCTGTTTCCAAAGCTTATCCGTAGCATTCAACGTCTCATACGTGCTAACCATGGATGATGCTTTCAGCTCAGCCTCACCAATATCTTCCTTTCCAGTCAAAGCCGTGAGACCTGCATAGTCTCTGCCTCTGTTTTCAAAGTACAATTCCTCTTCACGGTCATGCTTCTTCTGCTTCACGTCTTCAAGGCGGTCTATGGCATCCTGGTCGAGTGGGTCTTTTGCTACAGCTCGCTGGGCTTTGGCCAACTCTTTCCCGAACTCCTCGTTTGCCTTTTTCTCTGCATCTCTGCGAGCCATGACAACATTACGTTCCAGTCCATGTTTGGCCATCATGTAATCAGTAAGCATCGTACGCTCCACTGCATTCCCTGCCAGACGACTCACCTCATTCAACAAAGGCTTGAACAAAGTTTGCGCAAATGCCTTGCACTCTGCCTGGTTCACGGATGAAAGACGGTTCTCTCCCAGGTATGGATTCTCGAAACCTGCCACATCCTCGATGTGTATCTTGCTCTTACCCTCTGCCTTCAATACGGCATTCATGGCTTCTTTCAAGCTGAGCATTGAGTCCTGCATCGCTTCTTGCATCTGGAACAATCCACGCTTAACACGCTGGTCGTAGATGTTTCTAGCATGTGCCTTCTCATACTCAGCAGCATCCCCATCACGGAAAAGTTCATCATCTTCTGAAAGATTTTGCCCATTATCCTTGTTTGTTTCAAATAAATATGGTATCTTTGCAGCAGAAAGGGATTCGCCAGAGTACGTTACGGACGTAGGGAGTAGGGTTTGTTTAATTTCCATAACTCGCTGGTCGATACCTTTCCTTCTTGATTTAAAGAAACTCTTCGCAGTAAGATTACCCTTTTTGGTACTGCATACCTCTGTAAGGTTATACAACCCATTTCCAGCATCTTTCAAAAAGAAGAACAGCTTACGGCCATCTCGCTTATCCACACCATACAGAATTGCGTCCGGTTGGTTCAATACATCTACCATATTCTGAATATCTTCATCATTCAATGGTACATTATTGCCATTGTCCTTCTCGTTTTCTCCATAATGGTCAGAACGGATATGATTCAAGTCTGAAGGATTGAGAACAAAGTCCACATATTCCTTGAACGTTAAGCCAGACAAATTCTCCAAGTATGCCTTACCTTCTGAACTTATCCTACCTATACTTTTAGGCTTGCCCGTAAATTCCCCACTCTGTGCCTGTTCAAACAAGTCGGCAACCTTCCGCTTTATTTGCAATATGTCTGTACTCTCTTCCGCCACCATGGTACCACCGGAGGTTGAAGGCTTGGCATAATTGCCAACCCCCAACTCCATTTGCTTGGTAATATCAGCAGCCTCGCCCATGATGCTGCGATAACGCCCAGGCTCTGCCAGGTTCTCGTAGCTTCTCCACAGAATGTAGCGAAGCTCGTTGTCTGTAAGAGTCTCGCCCTGATAACCCTTCAAACCGATGGAATGAAGCATATTCAGGAACACACGCTTGATGGTCTGCCACCATCCACTCTCCATGGCACGCTCAAAGTTGGTGCGCTCCGCAAGCCCGGCAAGATATTCCTCTGTAGCAGTGCGGAAGTCCCAAGAGTGCTTCTTGGCAAGATTCACGATTTCCCTGCGGATACCTTCCTCGGCATAGTTGAACACGTTGTCCAGGAAATCATCGAAGTGTGTACCGAAGAGTTGACGCAAGCCATAATGGGCTACAGCCTCATGCAACACAGTCTGCTCAATATCTTCAATATCACGATGATTCTCAACCACGATGGTAATCTTGCCAGTATGTCTGTTATAGAAACCCTTCGCCTTCTTGCGCTTACCGGTCAACGTTGAAGCATCAGTCACCACCTCTATATTATTAAGGTGTAACTTCTCTGCAAGCTCATCCACATGTCGTGCCATGCGCTCACGCTCCATTGCTGCAAACTTCTCCTGCTGCTCAGGTGTGAAACGGCTCTCGCCCATCATCCTGCTCATAGGATCATTCAGAAGAGAAATATCAGCATCGCTGATGATGCCATCACCCTCACGGTTAACGTCGTTCACTACAGACAATCCCTTCTCTATAGCTTCTTTTATCTGGTCACTCTTCTTAACTCCCTTTGGTTCACCAATCTTAACACCACGCTTTTCAAGTTCAACTTTAACCTGCGGAGTAACAACATTCTCAGGAATGACAACATCATACCCCTTTACGTATGAAGCTATGCGGTCGGCAACTTCCGCATTTGACAATACACGTACAGGCTTGTCGTAACGGGAAAGGATAACCTTTCGTGGCTCATGGCCCTGGTCAACCAACTGCTTGGTTACCGGACCGGCATGCCAGTCTGTTTCACCTACAGGGTCTTTCGAGAACTTCGCACGATAGCCGCTGGATAATTCAGACACCGGAACCTCCACCTCAACGGTAACAATGTTCGGTCTGATCCATGCAGAAGAGAACTGGTCGTTCAATGGTGAGCGTGATGTATGCCAATAAGGATTGTAAGCCACATCGCGAGTCACCGTAGCCTTCTTGCCGGTAGCATCCTTGCTTCCCTTGTCAAGGTCAACGTAGCCAACCACATCACCATTCTTGTTCGTCTTGGTAAACTTGATGATGTCCTCACGCTCATCTGCAACCTCCCATGTGCCAAGTTCACGTGGCACGACAAGCTTACCCTTAACGGCTGCCATCATCGGTGGATACAACTTTCCGTCAATCACCTGCATGGCACGGTAAACCTTCACAGTTTCCTGGGAATCCAGCCATGCCGATTCGTCCTCTGTAGCGTCACGATACAGGTTACCATCTTCCTCCTCCTCATCACCAGGCGAAGAGAAAGCATCCTCATCGAGATCCTCAACTTCCTTGTCAAGCTTGGCATACTTGGCCTCCTTCTTTTCCATTTCCTCCTTCATCTTCTCGGAGTACTCTTCAAAGAGTTCCTGCGCTCTAACCAGCTTGTCTTCTTCGGCAAACGGCTTACCATCTCGCTTGTTCAACTCCTGGATGTCTGCCTTATCCTTGGTAATCTCAGCCTCTTGTCGGGAGATAGACTCCTCAAAGCGTTTTCCACTCACCACATTATCTATAATGTCGTTGATGGCATTCTTCAAGTAGCCCTGTCTTACCTGCTCGTCCTTGATGCCCAGCTCATCGCAAGAGTAGGTCATGGTGCGAGATACGCTGCCCAAGTAATTGAGAATCTCCGTATGTGCGACAAAATTATAACCGTCAATGTTAATGGCAAGGTCCATGTTTATCAACCCCTCTGGCGAATCCTCGTCACGTATCTTTTCCTGATTCTCAATCACCTTCTTGTTGTAGTTCTTGAAGTAATCTTCCATGTCGGCAACGCTGGCAAAGCTATGCTTTCCAATGCTTATCTTCTTGAACTTACCATCAGGAAACGTCTTCTTGATTCCGTCGAGGCGAGTCTTCTGTCTGTCGGCAAAGGCCTGAACCTTCTTGATACGCTCCTCCAGCAGCGGCTTTCTGCTGTGTATGTAAATCTGGTCAAACTCCCATTGCTTCTTGCGACCTTCCAGTCTGCGCAACTCTCGTTCTGCCTCGTTCTTCTTCAAGGCATACTCGCTACCCGACAACTGGGCTACGGTATCACCGAAGATGTCACTCTCCTCTTCAAGCACACGGTTACTCATGCTGTTGGCAATCATATCCTTGCTGTGCATGATGCTGTCAGCAATGGCTCCCTTGGTCTCCAAACGCTGGTAAGCAGTAACATCAAGGCTATCTTCCACACCCATGCGAAGCACACGTACAGGGATGCCCCATTTCTTCAACAAGTTACCCTGTCGGATAACACGTCCGTTGCGCTGCGTATAGTCCATCGGGCGGTTAGGTGCGTCCACATGGATGAGGGTATGTAATCTTTCCTGGATGTTCACACCGGTACCAAGGGTAAATGTACTACCCATGATAACACGTATCTCACCACGGTTCACCTTGTCGAAGATGTCGAGCTTCTTCTTGACGGTCATTCCCGACTTGATAACAACAACCTGCTCGGCAGGAACACCAGCCTTGATAAGCTTGTTGCGAATATCCTCATAAAGGTTGAAGCCGGTTGAGGCATTCTGATAATGGTCAGCAAAGATGGCCACGGTACCATGATATTTCTCCGAATCCTTCAGTGATCTCAAAGTCTGTCTCACGGTCTCGTTGGTCTTGCTGTACTGCTCGTCCGCTGCATCTTTGAGCACGAGTCGAGGGTCAACGGCTGCTGTTGCAGCTATGCCATACATGGTAAGAGGGATGGCAGAATTCTCCTTCTTCTCCTTTCCACTCATGTTCTCAAAATCCTCAAGTCTCTTGCGGACAAACTTCATCACCCTACGCAAAGCCTTGGTCTGAGGCAGGTAGATGTCTGTTGCCTTGTCGCCGTTCTCCATCTTTGGAAGCTTCGACTTCAAGTCCTCTACTTCCTTGGAAAGGACAATATCAGAAACACCCGACCAGATACGTGCAAGCTCAGGAAGGTTCATGTAACCTGCAAATCGGTTCACCTCCTTGAACTTTCCGCTGGTGGTAAACTCTGCCATCGTCTTCAAGTTACCGAAGTTACGGACGAAATCATCAAAGTAGTAGATGCCATACTGCTTCATGGTGTCAGCAGGCATGAGATAGCGCATGAACGTCCAAACCTCAGCGGCAGTATTGCTGATAGGAGTACCTGTAGCAAACACCACATTGCGGCCATTGTTCTTCTCGAGCACGGCCTGCGTCTTCAAATACACACCTTGCGACTTCTTGGAGTAAGAAGGGTCGATACCCTTCACGCCACGCTGCATGGCTGTTGCAAAGCCGAGATGCTTGTATTCGTGAGCCTCATCAACAAGAAGTGCATCAATGCCCATATCGTCGAAGTTCTCCACATCGTCGGTACGTCTGTCAAGCATCTCCTTGGCCTCTACCTCGGCATTCTGCTTGGTTACCTCCTTCTTCTTCAGCTGGGCTGCGGTATCCTTGCGCTTGGTAGTCATGCTATCGGTGATGTCTGCAAGCTGCTGCTGCAAGTCCTCGATTTCCTTCTCGGCCTGTCGGGTTATCATACTGTTGCCACTCTTGTCTGCATCCTTCATCTGCTCCAGGACAAGAAGCTTCTCCTCGATTTTGTCATTGATGAAGCGTATCTGTCGCTCCTCGCTGTCCGGAATAAACTCAAAGGTTGACTGAGGAACAACAATCATATCCCAGTCGTTGTACTTAATCTTGGCATAGAAGTTCTTTCGTCCCTCTGCGTTTCGGTCTGCATCCTCCAGGGTAAGAATCTTAGCCTTTGGATAGAGCGACTTGGCTGATGCCACAAACTGGCCTACGGTTGCGTTCTGTACGACAATCATAGGTTTCTTGGCCGTACCCAGTCTTCTCATCTCCATGGCAGTAGTGATAAGGGTGAAGGTCTTTCCGGTTCCCACCTCGTGTGCCAGCATGGTTGGCTGAGTCACACACTTCACCACAGCCTTTGCCTGGTATGAGTAAAGGTTGAAGTCCCTGTCGCTTCCATCCAGTCTTGGAGCCATGCCAGGATAACGCGAAGGTGCGAACTCATCCGGGATAGTGAGCGGAACATAGTTATTGAACTGCTCGTTGTAATCAGCCTCAATCTTTGCAGACAACTGCTCGTCCTGCTGCATCTTACCTCTTGCCCAGTCCTGGAAGTCCTGTCGTATCTCGTCAATCTTGTTGCTGCAAGCCTGCGTTGCTTCCTTATCGGTCTCCCTTACATCCTTGCCGTTCTCCTTGTAGGTTCTGGAAACGATGATGGATTTATTCTGAATGGCAGCCTCGATAAGCTGGTGTCCAGGAATAATCTTGTTGAACAGCAAACTCTTCACGCCAAAGGAATTGTCCTTTTCCTCGTTGATGTAATCAGGAGCATCCATAAACCAGGTACCACCGGCAGAAGTAAACTTCACATTCACGTTGGTTCTTTCCTTCACATAGTCCTCGTACAACTTCGGATCAATCCATGAAGAACCGAACGTGAAGTTAATCAAGTGTGCAGGAATGTTCATAGGGATAACACTCTCCAAAGCCTTGATGTTGGCATTGTAGCGTCCACCCTCGTTGTTGTCCAAAGCCTGGCGGAGCTTCTCACGCACATTTCCACTCTTGTACTGGTAGGAAACCTCAATCTGACGGGTGATAGGATTCTCGAAGCCAAGACCGCTATTGATAATCTCGTCCTTCACTTCGTCTTCCGACTTGCCCAAAGCATTGGCAATATACTCCACGTCAACACGTCCGTTCTGGTACATGCTGGTAATGATGGCATCCTTCACGTTATGAGGCTTAGGCTCCTTAGCCTTCTCAACCACACGCTTGCTGAAGATGTCACTCTTGCCGAAATGCTCGGTATGGCCACCTTCCTTGTCGCTCACGTCCTCGTATGTTTCAAGCGAGAACACATTAGGATAATCAACATCCCTGCGAAGGAATGCCAACTGTGTATTCTTGTTGAAGTGGCCGTAGGTAGCTACAAAGTCATCGTATGCCTTGTTGAGCTTATCAAGCAGAGGTTTCAATCCCTTGTCGCTCTCATTCTCCGTCTGGTATGCAAGTACATCATTAAGCGCTGACTTGATGGCAGAGTAAGCGTTGAAGCACTCAACCTTGGTATGACCCTTCACCTTCTTAGACTGGAAACGGGTAATCAAATCGCTATCGCTAGCCTTCTCACCCTTCTTTGCAGCAGACATAAGAGGTACGGCCTTACCCCATTGAGCAAGGCAAATGTTGCCATTCTTGTCAACGACCATGCTGCCTTCCTTTACATCAGGACCCAGTTTCTCATACACAATTCGGTTGTTCTCCTCCTCGGTATTCTCAACTGGAGCGTTGTCCTCCTTCATGCTGGCGAAAGAGTTGACGAAATCAGTCAGCATATTCTTCTGGTTCAATCCCCTTGCAGGGAAAAGACCCATACTTGTAGGACGGTAGGTGTCACCTTCCTCGAAGCCGAACTTCATCTTTCCTGCCATCATTTCCGGATGATCCTGGAAATATTTGTTGTAATCAAGCGATAAAGATTTGATTACAGGCTTCTCCTTACCGTCAACCTTGCGAGTCTCACCAGTGTCATAGCTGGCAACACGCTCACCGCTGGTGGAACCAACATCAATGGCATTGGCCGATTTCTGTCCGTTCACACGTCTGCGGACAACAAGGATATCACTAGTTACGGATGTGCCACCAAAGGTGTTGTTGTTCAAGCGGAATGCACCGATGAAATCAGAATCACCCTGGTTGATTACCCAATCACGAAGTTTCTGCGACTTGTCGAGCGTACCACTAGAAGTGATGAAGATACCGATACCACCAGGTTTCAACTTGCGAACGTTCTTGGCGATGCAGAAGTCATGAATGTTTCCGAACTTAGAGGACAAGTCCTTGTCACCGCTCTCATCCTTCACCTTCAAGCCAGTGACGAACGGAACGTTTGTAATGGCAAGGTCAACACTTCCGTTCTCTATCTTGGTCTGCTCGAATCCCTGGATGTCAACCTGGGCATCAGGATAAAGCAGAGAAAGAATACCACCTGCCGTGTTATCAATCTCTACGGCATGAATATCACTGCGGTCGCTGATTTCAGCCGGCATCTGGGCAAGGATGTTTCCGATACCTGCCGAGCCTTCCAGGATGTTTCCACCCTTGAATCCCAACTGTGTAGCAATATCCCAAAGGGAATCAATAATATGTGTAGGTGTGTAGAACGAACTGTTTGCACTCATCACGGCCTGCTGGTAAGCTTCATTGCCCAACAGCTTGCGTAGCTTCTTAGGAGGTGTATCTTCACCCAAGCCCCATGAGCTTTGTGTGAATGCCTTACCCAGGCCACCCCAACCGCTGAACTTGCGAAGAATAGCCATCTGTCTAGGTGTGGCTTGCTCGCCACTTCTCAGTAGCTTCTGAGCCAACTCAATAGCCTCGATGTTGGCAGTAATACGTGCATCTACAGACTTTGGAGCATACTCCATACCACGCTTGCCATGGTTGTTATGGGTATTCTTGCGCTCCTCCGGCTCTAGTCCCTGTAAGCGTCCAGCGGATCGTTCAGGGCGTCCGAGTACTTCTCCCTCTCCTGACGATACGCCTTGATCTCCTCGTCCGTCATTCCGGCCTTCTTGTAGATTTCCGTCCACGCGTGTGTTGACAGCATGCTCCCGCTCAGCAGGTTCTTTCGGCAATACTCCGTCTGAGCCTTGTCGATTCTCTCCTCGAGTTCTCTCCTCGCTATCTCCTTCTCGCTGCACCCTATCTCCTTGAGATACTTCTTTTCCTGTTCTGTCATTGTCGTTACTGTTTAAAGTTTCACTTTCTGTTTCCTGTCCGTTATCGAACAGGTCTGCAATATGCACCTGCGAAGATACTGCTTTTTTACGAGACTTCTTCTCCTTAACCGGATTATTTTTCTTTGGAGTCTCTTTCTTCTCCTTTGCAGGCTCAGCCTTCTCAGGCTCAGCGGAGAAATTATCAAGTGCTTCGCTGAACGCCTCACGTTCACCCAAGCACTTCAGTAAGGTAGCTTCCAGGTCAACGTTCTTTGTGCCGGCAAATGTGCCTTTCTTCTCGCCAGCTTTCACACGGTCGCCCAACTCATCAATAAACTTCTCACGCTGCGCCAACTGCTCTTCAAGCATCTTCTTGCTGAGCTGCTCCTTCACCTGCTCCAGCTTCTTAGCCATGGAATCCTTTGCTTCCTTTACAGCCTTGTCAACATCAGAAGAAGGAACGGTGTGGTCGCTCAGTTTGGTCTTGCCGTTGGTATGCAAGGCATTGAACAAGCTTTCCACATTAACCTCTTTAACAACAGTCTCCTTCTTCTCGTCTTTAGCCTGCTCGTCCTCAACCTGGAGGTCTTCTAGCTTAGCGTCTTTGCCATTGGTCAAATAGACTCTGTCAATATATGACTCACCGAACTGCGCTGCACCCACCTGCTCGCCCTTACGGACAACCGTCATGACGTGTGTAGGCTTACCTTCATAGTAAACCAAACCGTTGCCTTCCACATCAGCTTCCGTAGCAGGACGGAAAGACTTTTTGTCCATGGTACGACGTGCGTTGCGCTCATCGACGAGTTTCTTTTGGGCCACCTCTGCCTGCTTCTCAACCTCAGTCTCAGCTGCGATTTGTGCTGCCTGCTCCATAATATCCTTGGATGGCTTGTCGAAGTTCGCCACGTCAAAGTCTTCCACCTCAGCATAAGAGTTCATTTCCTTGTCAAGCCCATAGTTAAATGCCTTAGACAAGTCACGGGCACTATTATAGAACACCTTTAGATATGGACGAATATCATCACCCATATCTTCTATCATTCTCTTGGCATACTCGGTAAACTTGCGTGCGCCCCTCTCGATATGATACACAGCCATCATGGAACCTATCTCCATAATCTGAGGATCCAGACCCATATTCAGCTGACCACGCAACTTCATGCGCATTCTCTTCTTCAACTCCTCGTATTGCTCATCTGTTACAAGTACGTTGCCACTAGGGTTCTTCTTTGTCTCCTTGGCAGAAGGCTTATCCTTCTTTTCCTCCTCGACAGAAGATTTGCCCTTCTTTTTCACGTGAGCCTTTTCCACCTGCTGGGCAGTTGCGCTTGTACCATCAGTAAAAGAATAGCTCTGAATGAAGCTACGGCCATCTGGCATTTGCATGTGGTGAGCCATTAAGATAACCTTGTTCTCACCATGAGGAATACTCCAAACCGTATCACCACCATGGAACTCATCATCTGGGAATACCGAATCCTTCATATCCTGAAGAGAAAGAGGTTTTGCGTCCTCCAAAGCTTCGCCATCTTCACCCAATACCGCATCAGTAAGTTTCTTGGCATCCTCGATGCTACGCATCATGAAGCCACCTTGCTTCTTGTCGTACCAGCCTTTAAGCGACTTAGCCAGTGAAACAGCCGCACTTTGCTTTTCACCCAGTTCGTCTGCAAACTTGACAAGCTGCATATCAAGCACCTTGCCACGCTTGGTTGTGTACTTGGCAGGCTCTACAGTATAGTCATTTGTCTGTGTTTCATCAGCCACGGTGTCAGCAGCCTTATCAGAATCAGCCTTTTCCTTTCCGTCAAAGTCGTGATATTTGACAACTGATACAGACTTCAAGTGTCCTTGCGCATCCTTATGGGCAACAAGTTCATAACTGCGCTCGTTTTTTCCATCGGTAACGGAAACATAATTTCCTTTGACAAGATGGAACCATTCCTTTTCTGATTGATACAGCTTATCGGCAGGAACCTCTACACTTGTTACCTTGGCTTTGTATGATGGATAATCATCTGTTTGTGAATCATACATGCCAAACATCTTCTCAGCGAACTTGATGATAGCTGACGGGGTTACACCATTAGGCACGACATCATTACCAGAGTCTTCTACGAATTGGCCAAACGGAGATTTATCATACAAATTTTCATCAATCCACTTTTGCAGATGCTCTTTCACCAATGAATACTCGGCAATAGGCTTGGTCTTGCGATTACTGCTTTCTATCCACTTTTTGAATATATCCATAGGAACAGTAGAGGTAATGATCTTTCTCTTGCTCGTTCTCCAGCTACTGTCATAGTTAGAGAAATAGGCATCTGTAGCATCATCCCTATCGTTGAAACCGAGCATTACCTTGTGCTCGTCAAACGTTCCATCAAGGTTGTACTGGTCAACTACATAAACATTCTGCTGGTCCCATGAGTCAATATCATTGCTGAGGAATACATCCAGGTGGTCGCCATCAACACCCACGTTGTCGGTCATGTAGCCATAAGTATTGTTCATGGTCACGCTCCACTTCTTGCCGTTGGCATCCGTTCCAGAGCGCACACTACCCCTAGGCTGCTCGATGGAAATATTGAATCCAGCAACCTTAACGTGTCCCTTCTTGTAGTTACCTGCTTCCTTCTGTCCGTCTGTAGGATTGGTGTCTGTCTCAGCCTCAGCCGCTTCGATGGATGATTGAAGGCTATTACGGAACATGACTTTGAAGTGTTCCTCTATGGTATCCAGAGGAACGTCCTCAAAAACTTCTCCATCTTCTGTAGTGAACGAAACCGAATTGCCCTGAACCTTGTCAATGGTTATCTGACCACTTTCGCCTTCATTCTCTACTACAACAACATCACCCTTCTGAACATTATCAAAGCTGTTAAAGACCTTGATACCTCTCGAAGAAAGTTCGTCTTCTACAAGAGATTTCATAGCCTTATCAAATTCACTCAGCTTCTTAGGTGCATCAGACAAAGCTATACGGAGAATATCTTCATCAACAGATTTCAGATTTTCACGTACTTCCTCCTTTGCCTTTTCTATGGCAGTCTTGTCGCCTGACTCGATTGCAGAAGCCAGCATATCCGATGGATCCTTAGCATCATCTTCGGCATTCTCAACATCATCAGCTGCATTTTCTACAGGAATGATGCTAGAGTTGTTGAACACAATGACTTCTCCACTACCAATATTGCTATTCTCTACACTCCATACATTATTATAATGTATAATGCCGTCGTAACCCTGCTTCTTCAGCAGAGACATGAACTCCTTAGCTTCTGTTTCATCGAAGCCAGGGTTACCCAAAAGATAGAACGGATTGTTCAATCTTACATGTGCCTCGAATATCTGGCCGTTGTGTCCGTAGTCCTCTGCAACGTCTCTGGAAGGAGAGAAATAAACACCATCACCTGAGAAGGTAGCCTTCTCCCCATCTGCCCGGTTGTGTCCTGGCTCCAGGTCGGAAAGCTTCAAGTCCTTATCAAGTGTACCATGATACAGAAGAACTGGCTTGCCGTCAGCATCAGCAACGATACCATCATCGGTAAGGTTGCGTCTCTCCTGGCTTATAGGTGTAGTGCCACCCTTTTCAAGGAGTTCGTTGATTACATTTTTCTCTCCAGGTCCTCCATCAGCGTTGGCAGGTTCAGTTCCTCCCTCGCCTGGTCCTCCTGTTTCAGCAGCTTCACTGCCATCTTGCTGCCCTTCTTGGCCTGCTGGATGATTGCCACCCAGTACATTGCTGTCTTGTTGTCCATCATTATTAATGTTTAATGCCTCGTTGATGGCATCAGCCAAGGAACGAGGAGTGTTGTCAATACTATCTTTGTTGAATAAGTCAACCGCCTGGGAGCCTTGAATAAGGTCAAACAGTTGGTTGAACGTCTGCTGGATGAAGCCCTGCGTTTCACCCTTATACATAGCCACAAGATGAAGGGCGAAATCCGAGAACTTACCATCAGGAAGTACAGCTTCTCCGGTCACATCATCAAACTGGTAAGAGCGTTTCCAGTCCTCAATAGCCACACGTGCATCCTTGAAATTAGTAGCCGAAGCAAAGGCCTTGTCACCCATCAGCTCATTGAAAGCCACGATAGACTCCTGAATATCCTTCAGCATGCGGTTCTCCTTAGGGCTATTGAAATCGCGGTATGCAGTTGCAAGAATGGCACGCTGCGCCTTTGCAGGCATTCTGTTAAACATCTCCTCCAGGCGTTCACTTCCACCTTGGAAGATGCTGCCATACATGATACCCTTCAAGTCGTTAGCAGCCTCAGCAGTAAGATTGCCATCGCTATCAAGCGCACTTGTGTACTGTGTATCTGAAATGAAGCCCTTGTTATTCATCCACTTCAACACCTTGTTGCCGTTCTTGTCAACGAGCTGGGAGAAGCTAGCCTCATCATCGGAACTATCGAGCAGTTTCTTGGCGAAAGACTTCATATCATCACCCATCTTCTGGATGGTGTTCTTCACCTTGATACGCTCAACGCCACCACTCTCTGTGTCCTGGGCGCTATGCTGACCAAGTTCAATGGCCTTATTGTCGTCAACATCAACCATATTCACAAGGACAGGGTTCTTCATCTTCGCAATATCCTCTGCCTTCAAGCCGAACTCATCGGCATGATCCATAAGATACTGCTTATATATGCCGGCTTGGTCGGCATGGTTGCTCCACATCAACTTCAACGCTGCACTACGATTGTTGCCCTGGATGGTCTCTCCACGAGAATTGACAGTAGGCGCACCAGTATATGCTGTAACGCTTGATGTAATCTCGGCAGGGTTGATGTTGGCCGCAATCTTCTCAGAAGATATGGTGCTGGCTTTGTCCGTACGCTTCTTTGGCTGCGCTTCTGGGATGAAGTGATTCACGTTAGGCTGACCATTTATGTGACTTGGCTGCAACTGTTCGGCCTCAATAAGCGCAAGATGTCCAGGTTGTGAAACCTTGTCTGTAAACTTGATAGAAGTCTCCTTACCCTTTGTATGAGGAATATTCTCCTGTCTTGCATACTGATAGCCATTTGAACGACGATAGCCCCTCGCACGTGCATCATGCGGAGTGTCATCCACCCAATCAGGTACACCGTCAACAGCTTCACGCTCCTTACGTTCCTGCTCTTCCTTGGCTGCGGCCTGTGCCTTAGCTTCCTCAGCGGCAGCCTTAGCCTTCTCGTCAGCAGCCTTCTGCTCGTCAAGCATGACCTTACTCTTGCGCTGCTGCTGGATGCCAGCAATTTTCTGCCAATGCTCCAGGTTTGCCTTTGCCTGGTCCACTGCTTCCTGGTGTTCCTTCTCAGCTGCAATCTTCTGCGTGATGGTTCCACCAGACTTCGGTTTCCACTTGTTGAGCTTATCAAGAGACGCCTTCATATCAGAAACCATGGATTCAGCAACAGTCTTGGCCATATCCTCGTTGCCGCCAGTCTGCTCTACGATGGCATCGTATGCAGTATCAGGGTCGGTCTGCTCATAGATAGGCTCACCCTTATCATCCTTAGGAATACGATCCAGGGCAGACTGTGTAGGAGCTTCCTCCTCACTGGCTTCCTGTTGCTGAGGTTCGTTTCCGGTCTCATCAGCTGCCGCCTCATCAGTATCAACAAGGGGATTCGCCTCGGTATTCTCATCGTCAACCGGAGTATTCTCCTCCGTCTCATCAACAGAAGGAGCATCAACCTCGCGACTCCACACCGACTCGCCGTTGGCATCGGTCACACTCTCGATCATGTTGTCGAGCTGCTCAGGTGAAACAACCTGCACATGCCAGCCGTTGAGTGGTTCCTCGGTGTGAATCTCGATACCGTCCTCATCTATGCTTTGAATGGAGCCACGGATAGGCTCACCATTCTCGTCACGGATAACGATGTTATCAAAAAGGCTGTAAGTAGGCATAGTTGGACCCTCCTCCTGCTCGCCTTCCGCAGGGGTTTCCTGTTGCTCTTCCTGCTGCTGGGCTGCAACCTGGGCACGTCTTGTCTCGTCTGCCATCTGCTGGATACCAGACTTTGGCATCTGAATGATACCGGAAGTTACAGGAGCTTCTCCTTCCTGATACACAGTTTGCGTCACCACGTTCACGGTTCCATCGCCATTGTCAACCACACCCTGCTCGTTAGGAGTGAGCACAACAGTAACAGGGCTGCCATAATCACCAGTCGCCTGGTATGTGTCACCCTCATTCCATTGCTTTACGGTTCCATCTATGTTGTCAGCCGCTTCCTGGGCATGCTGGTTACGGATATTCTCCGCAGTCTCATACTTCTCCAGGTTAGGATTTATCAGTTCCTGAGCACTGTGTATTGCACTAGGGGAAACCATCTGCAGCTTTCCAGACTCAGCATCCATGATAACGATGCTATTGTCCGACTGCTCATCGTTGACGGATGAATCATCGTTGAGAACAAGGTTGCCGCTAATGACATAGGCAGTCTGCTCATTGTTGTCCTCGTCCTTCAGCTTCAAGGTAACAGGATGAATCATGCCATCAGTACGGTTGGTATGGCTGTCAACGAGTGCGTTGCTTTCCTCTATCTGGCTGTCAATATCATCACGGACACGCTGCACCATGCCGTCATAGGCAGACTTGGCGTTGGCGTAGTCGAGAACAGGCTGCAATCCTTCGGTGTTGCCCATGTGCTTCTGCTCCTCTATGTAGCGGATAGGGTCCCCGATGGTATCATCAAGCTCGTTCATATCGTCGATGCCCATAGACTGTGCCAGGTTCTGACGTGCAACATCCAGTTTTGCCTTGGCGTTGCTCATCTCTTCCGGATCAGTAGTGTCGTAGCCATCACTATATGAAGTATTCAAGTTCTCAATATCCTCATCCTTATCGCTATCATCAGCATTATTGGCCTGTGCAAGGTTATAACCACGCATCTTTGAAAGATTACGGACATAATCAAGGGCTGCCTTCTTCTCCTGAACAGGCATATCCTGGGAACCAAGGATGTTGTTTGTAACGAAATCAGCCATGTGCTCATTGTCTGTTGCATCAATCTGTTCACGCAAAGGCTCCCATTTCTCTGGAGTCATACGGAAAGACGCAACCTTGTCAGCAGTATCCGTCTTGTGCTTGTATCGGTAATACTGGGATGTATGGAAACCCTGTATTGTCATTGGTACGGCACCAAGCAAAGCGCCCATGGTAGCACAACCAAGCCAAATATCCACATGGTTCTGTGTATTGGTAAGGTCGTTGTAGGCATCATCGGCATGACCTGTAAGCGCATCGAAGAGGGAACCTTCGTACTCTTCCAGAGCCTCGCCAGGTAAGCCCTGGTAACCACCAGCACGAAGCATTTTGTTGTACGCCTGGTACCAATCCTTCTTGCCAACCTGGGTAAGCGCATTTGAAATCTTGGAGAGTCCCATCTTGTTATATACGGCAGCACCAGCCTTTTCAGCTGCATTCAAGGCACTTTCAGGAATAATCTTACCTGCAAGTTCGCCAGCACTCTTGCCAAGAACCTTGCCAATACCAGGAATGAAAGCACCAAACATTTCAGAACCGTTCTCACGTGCCTGCTGTCTCTCGGCCTCTACAAAAGCACCGAGAACACTATCCTGGTTCTCGATTTTGTAATTTCCGTCCTCGTCCTTTGTGACATCACCGGCTGCAAGCTGTCCAAACGTACCAGCAGTATGACCGATACCGGTTGTATTGCTTACCATGGCTCCAGTCAGATGTGAACCCACCAATACGCCCGTAGCTTTCAATGTGCCACGTGCCAGCTTCTTTGCAATAGCCTTTCCGGCAGCGTCCCCGGTAGCCTTTGCCAACTGCTTTGCACCGATATTAGCAACCTTCTTGTAAATACCCTTGGCCATTCCTTCTGCTCCAGGGTTCAACGCAAGATCCTTCATGAAGTCAAGGGAGTTCGCCATCATGCCACCAGCACGAGACCATGCACCATACTGGCCGCCATATTGTCCCTGGATAGCATTATTGACTGCCATGTTATCAAGAACAGCCTTGGAAGCCTTTTCTTCCTTAGTAAGTTCCTCTCCCTTGGCCAGCTTCTTGTTGATACTGTCAAGATGCTTCATCGCTTGTGTCTGGGCAGTGACATCCTTCATCTCGCCCATGCCGTCATTGAATGTGTATCCATTGGCCGCAGTAGTTGCAAGCGTATGCCAGAAGCTATTTATCTTGCCACTCTTCTTGTCTTCCAGTGTTGTTATGGCAGACTTGTTGTGACGAAGAGCTGCCATCAACTGGGTATATATAGGGTCGTTGGTATATTTGGCATCAACGGCATCATACTCGCCAGCTGGTCCGGCTCCTGGTGTTGAAGCTGCAGCAGACATGCGCATGAAGTCAGCAAAACCCTGATTAGGCTTGTTGTCAATCTCCTCCATACGCTTGCGCACCTCTTCATTCAATCGCTCACGCTCCGCATAAGCATCCTGCAACTGTCCATCGACAGTTAAGCTACGCTTGTAATCATCAACGGCATTCTGCTCCACGTCCGCAAACGCCCTGTTGTCGAACTCATTTCCACTTTCAGTGATATAAGAGGACTGCATCTTACCAGTTCCCGGGTTGAAACGTGGCTTGCGCTTAACGACATGACGGTTCGTTCCAAGCTTTACAGGCTTCACCTGCAAGCCGGAGTTTGCCTTCTGATATTCCATCTGGTTGTTGAAACGCTGTGTAGAAGCATCAGCTTGAGCAAGGATATTGCCAACATTGGATGCATACTTGCGCTTGTCTGCCTCTGTCAATGGTGTGCCCTTCGACTGGGCTACAGGCTTAGCTGGCTGATGCACAACTGACTTGTGAACCTGCCCACGTCTAGGCTGAGCCTGTGGAGACTGTGTAGCTGGCTTATGAACCTTCTGGTTTGGATTCCATTGAGCTTCACCTGCTCCACGTGCCCTTGATGTTGTGCTATTCACTGGCACAAACAACTTCGTATAGAAGCCGCTGTATGAGTCGGGAACATCAAAGCCCTGGCTTTTCAGGGCATTGTAGAGCTTGTGACGACGACTTGCTCCATCATCACCCTTACGTGTAAGCTTCTCCTCGAACTCATCGTATGAATTAGGCACATCATAGTTCTGTGCCTTCAAAGCATTATATAACTTTGCTAATCTCTTTTCTTCCATTGTGTATTGTTTGATGGTTAATCAAATGCACCTCCAGTGCTTTTCTTCTTACCTCCACCGCCAGCATGCTTAGGCTTGGCAGCAGGCTTCGGCTTGACAGGGGGCTTCACTGAATGGCCACCATTTACCCTGGTAGTCGTAGTCACCTTGGTTCGTCTGCCCTGCTGCACACTGGATGTAGATGTGACGGTATCAGCCTTCCAGGTTCCATTTTGGCGCGCGAACTGTTCGGCAGCCTTAGCAGTCTTGAAACTATGCACATTGCCGTTCTTGTCGTATGCAGTGAACTCCTTCGATGAAGATGAAGAACTGCCACCGCCACCACTTTTTCCGCCTTTACCTGACACCCAGGAAGACGTTCCTTGCCTGTTGTCCTTGCCAGCAGAAGCCTTCAGTTTATCAATCTCGGCCTGTAGTTTGGTAGCCACATACGGCAAACCAGCAGCAATCGCCTCAGATTTCTGCTGGTACAAAGTAGCCAGCTTGTCGTCCTTGTTTGCAGCAGCTTCATACTTCAATCTCTGAGCCTCAGCGATGGCATCCTTTCTCTCCTGCTCAGCCTTAGCCTTATCAGCGTTGACCTTGTCAATCTGTAGAAGACGCTGCCACTTGCGCTCATTGTCCGCATTCTCATCATCAAGAGCCTGTGCCTTCATGAGGGCTTCGGTGTACTCCTTCATGTGCTGGTCACGCTCCTGCTTGATTTTATCCCATCTATCCTTAACGACATCCTGCTGGGAATTAGCCGGGTTGTACATGTTTGGAGCACCTTGCGTGGTGAAGTAAAGGTTAGCGAGGGCAGAGATACCATCACCAAGAGCAGCAAAGATCTTCTGCCTCTTCTCCTTCTTGCGCTGCGCCTCCAGCTCCTCAGCCGTTGGTGGCTTGTAGGGATTGAGTGCCTGGTACATCTCCTTATACGACATCTTCTTAGGAGAGTTATCCACAGTTTTTTCAACAGGGGTTTGCACCCCGTCCACTGGTTTTGCAGGTTCCTGTACAGCTGGCTGCACGGCAGAATTGCCCTTTCCGGCTTCTGCAACCTGCACACCGGCACCAACAGCAGAGCCACCGGCATTCGGCATGTTGTCCGTCGGATCACTCTCCATTTCATGGGCGATAGGTGGAGGTGCGTATATAGGTCGCTGCACTCCACCATTGAGAATCTCATCTTTCGTTACTGACATAGCTGTACATTTTAGACTGGTAATTTGCTTGCAACAGACGCAACACCCTGCACGGCTTGACTGATGGCTTGCGCCTTGCCCTGCTCAATCTGGTTGAGCTGGTTCACATACTCATCATCCTTCTGTCTGTAGGTCTGCTCAATCTGGTCCTTGCGAGCCTCAGCAGAAGCATTGATGTTGCTCATCGTATCGCTGAGCGCCTTTCCGTTTGCTTCCTTGGCAGCTGCAACACTCTCGTCAGTTCCACCCATGACCGCTGCGGATCCGGCCGCCTGCTGGTTTCTCTTCCTGATGCTCTCCTCCGTCATTGTCAGGAGTCGCTGGGCATCCGCACGCTGGGTTGCATCCTCATTGTAACGTTGGTCATACCAGTCCTGGTTTGACTTGCGCTGAGCCTCGACATTCCGCTTCATCTGTCTCAGCGCCTTACTTGCAGAGATGCCACCGAATATACCTCCAGCAGCACCTATAGCACCTCCGATTAATCCCATAATATAAAATATTTAAACGTTTAAACTTAAAATCATGGCACAAAAATAATGGGTTATCTTTGCACTCCACGTTTAAGTTATTACACACGCACGCATACAGGCGTACAATAATTAAAGATTTTGATATGGCAGCAGGAAAAAAGACAGGAGGGCGAAAGGCTGGCACGCCTAACAAAGTATCCGGAGCCGTGCGCAAGGCTATTTCGGAAGCCATCGACGGCTACTACACATCGGAGCAGTTCATGCTTGACATGGCTGCACTGAAGCCAGTAGAGAGAGTACAGGCGATGGAAAAGCTCGCCCAGTACGCAGTACCAAAACTACAGTCAACGACACTTGATGCTACCGTCCAGAAGCGAAAGACTATTGAGGACAGATTGCTTGCGGCTAGCCAGGAGGCAGCAGGAAAACAGGCAGAAGAAGAGGATATTGACGATGGTTTTGACGATGATGAAGCATAACGTCTATTAACATCTACTTTAGAGAAATGAGCGGAAATCTGCATGGGTTTCCGCTTTTTCTGTGCCTTTTTCAATCATTTCTGCTACATTAATGTTTATTTCTTCCGAAGAAATGGGCATTTCTGTGTAAGAAATAGGTATTTCTTCCGAAGAAATAGGCATTCCTTACACAAAAATGTGTAGAAAATAATTTTATAACGTTCATTAACTTTCAAAAAGTGCATTTTCGGGCTTTTTCTGTCAACAAAATCGAAAACAAAGAAAAATTGGAAAAATTATTTCTTCCGAAGAAATGGGTATTTCTGTGTAAGAAATAGGTATTTCTTCCGAAGAAATATGGTATTTCTTCACATTTATGTGTAAGAAATGGGCATTTCTGCTACATTAATGGGCATTTCTTACACCTAAAGTAAAGTAAATATATATATCTACTACTACCGCGCGTAACACGCATGCGCGCACGTGCGAGGGAAAAATTCAGATTTGTTAAGAGTTGGTGAAAAACGAAAAGACAAAAGAAAACCTGCAAAGAAAGTTCCTTGCAGGTGTGTATTGCCGGGTAGCATCATCAGATAGTCGGGATGTTGTTTACGGCCGTGCGCTTCATCTCATCAGCAACCTTGGCATAGATCTGTGTTGTCTGAATTGACGTGTGCCCAAGAATCTTGCTCACTGTGTATATGTCTGCACCGAAGTACAGCAGCAGTGTAGCGCAAGTATGTCGGCTCATGTGGAAGGTGACGTGCTTCTCTATGCCTGCTGCCTTTGCCCATTTGTCCAGGTAGTCATAGATGATTGAACGGTCTCTGAACTGGAACACGTAGTTCTCACGGCCATTGATACCCTGCTCAGGCAGCCACCGCATGGCGTTTTCCGACAATGGCACATATACCGGTTCCTTCGTCTTCTGCTGCATCACCTCAATCTGGTATTCGTTGGCACCCACCTTCACGATATGCTTCCATTTGAGGCGTGACACGTCGATGTAGCGCAATCCGGTGAAGCAGCAGAACAGGAAGGCATGCTTCACTCTCCAGTCGTCACATGGCGTGTCTGCGAGCTTCTGAACCTCCTCGAGTGTAAGATACTCCTTCTTCTTGGTTCTGCGCTGAGGCTTCTCCGACTGGCTCAGCTTGTGGAACGGATTCGATGTTATCAAGTCCAGACGGACCGCCTTGTTCATCAGGATCGAGAAGACGGTGAAGTACGTGTACACAGTCTCACTGCTCAGCTTACCGCCATACTTGTTCGTTCCGTCACTGGTGAGATAGTCCAGGAACCTTCTCAGGAATGACGGTCTCACACCACGCAACTGTGTATTGGGTGCAAACCTGTTGAGGTGTACGATGAGGTTGTGAATGGTCTTGGAGTAGTTGTTGTTGCCATGCTCCTTGTAGTACTTGCGCTGCTCTTCCATCCACTCAACGAGCACCACCTTGCCTGCTTCCTTGTCGTGGATCTCAAACTTTTCGTTCTGAATGTCCACGATTCTCTTTGCCTTGATTTCCTCAGCCAGCTTCATGGTTTCCCTATTGACCTGCTTGGCTGCACGGTTGGTCTCAGGAATCAGATAAAGGTTAAGAGACTCCCTTAATCGCTCTCCATCCTTGACGATGTCAAGGTAAAGCGAATTCTTTCCATTGGAAAGTTTTCTTGTCCTGATGTGAACAGGACCTAAATCAAATTGCTTCATACACTAAATGTTTAAAATTCTTAATTTTCGTGTGACAGATTCGAGCGACAGATATGTGACAGATTTGCGCCAAATAAACACGAACAAATATATAACAAACCTTAGAAAGGAACCTCCCTAAACGAAACAAAGCCGCTGGAAACCAGCAGCTTTGTTAATGTTTGATATACTTTTATTGATGTTTGCTAATATTATCCGAAGTTATCGTACATGATGCTCTCAGGATCAACTCCCAGAGAATCCAGATAATCGGTTACAGTCTTGATCAGCATTGGAGGTCCGCAGAGATAGTACTCGCAATCCTCTGGTGCCTCGTGATCCTTCAAGTAGGTGTCACGGATGCAGTTAACTGCAAAGCCCTCGTAGTACTTCACGCCCTGAGCATCTGCCACTGGGTCCTTGCGGTCCAATGAAAGATGGAAGTGGAAGTTAGGGAATTCCTTCTCAAGCTCCCAGAAATCCTCCAGGAAGAATGCCTCACCCAATGCACGCGCTCCGTAGAAGAAGTGAAGCTCACGATCTGTGGTGTGCAGGGTCTTGGTCATATGCATAATCTGCGCACGCAATGGAGCCATACCGGCACCACCACCAATCCAGATCATCTCCTTGCCTGATGTGAAGTTAGGATGGAAGTCACCGTAAGGACCACTCATCATTACCTTGTCGCCTGGCTTCAATGAGAAGATGTAAGAAGAAGCTATACCTGTTGGTACGTTCTGGAATCCTACCTGTGGACGTGGCAAGAATGGAGTTGTGGCGATACGGACAGTAAGAGTGATGATGTCACCCTCGTCAGGATAGTTCGCCATAGAGTAAGCACGAACGGTAGGCTCTGGATTGTGAGCCTTGAGAGAGAAGATGTTGAACTTCTTCCATGCTCCGATGTACTCCTCGCCAATGAGATCCTTGTCGAAGTCCTTGTCGTAATCGATGCAGTCGTATGCAGGAATCTTGATCTGGGCGTAAGAACCCGGAACGAAGTCCATGTGCTCGCCAGGAGGCAGAGCCACCTTGAACTCCTTGATGAATGATGAAACGTTCTTGTTGGAGATAACCTCGCACTCCCACTCTTTCACGCCCATCACGCTCTCAGGCACCTTGATCTTCAAGTCGCCCTTCACCTTGCACTGGCATCCCAGACGCCAGTGGTCCTTAATCTGCTTGCGGGTGAAGTGAGGCTTCTCGGAATCGAGAATCTCGCCGCCGCCCTCGAGCACCTGAACCTTACACTGGCCACAGCTTGCCTTACCGCCGCAGGCAGAAGGCAGGAAGATGCCGTTCTCATTCAGCGTAGTCATCAAACTGCTGCCCTGAGGCACGTTGATGGTCTTGTCGCCATTGATTTCGATATTTACATTTCCGCTAGGGCTCAGATACTTCTTAGCCACGAGCAGGATGATAACCAGCAGGAGAATCACCACGAGGAAAACTCCGATACTAGCCAATATAAATGATGTATTACCCATATCTATAGTCCTCCTATTTTAGATTTTCAAGCCTGAGAAGCAAAGCATAGCCATTGCCATGAGGCCTACTGTGATAAATGTGATGCCGAGTCCCTGCAGTGGCTTTGGCACGTCGCAATACTGCATCTTCTCGCGGATGGCTCCCATTAGGACGATGGCGAGAGTCCAACCCAGACCGGAACCTACGGCATATACGATGCTATCCCATACAGAGGTGATAGCCTGAGTATTGGCAGGATCCATCAGGATGCGCTGCTGCATGAAGAGCGATGCACCCATGATGGCACAGTTTACGGCAATCAATGGCAGGAAGATACCCAAGGCTGCATAGAGCGATGGTGAGAACTTCTCTACAATCATCTCTACCAGCTGCACGATACCGGCGATGACGGCGATGAAGAGGATGAAGCTCAGGTAAGTGAGGTCAACACCCAGAATGCCATCGGCGCTGAGCACCTTGGTCTGCAACAGGTAATCTACAGGCACGGTGATGAGCAACACGAAGGTTACTGCCAAACCCAGGCCCAAAGAGGTCTTCACGTTCTTGGATACTGCCAAGTATGAACACATACCCAAGAAGTAGGCGAAGATCATGTTATCGACGAAAATCGAACGGAAAAACAAACTTATTGCGTGCTCCATCTTACTTCTCCTCCTTATAAATATAGGCACGATGTACCCAGATTACACATCCAACGAGAATCAATGCCATGGCTGGCATGGTCATCATACCGTTGTTAACATATCCGAAGTTGTAAGCTCCCTCAGGAATCAGCTGGAAACCGAGCAAAGAGCCGCGGCCCAGGAACTCACGAACAGCACCCACGATCACGAGGATGAGGGCGTAACCCAAACCATTACCTACACCATCGAGGAATGAAGGCCAAGGCTTGTTCATCATGGCAAACGCCTCCAGACGACCCATCAGGATACAGTTGGTGATGATCAGACCCACGTACACTGAGAGCTGCACGCTCACATCGTAGGCGAAAGCCTTCAGCACCTGGCTCACGATGGTAACCAGGGCAGCAACTACCACCAGCTGAACGATGATACGGATGCGCTGAGGGATGGTGTTGCGGATGATGGAAATAATCACGTTAGAGAATGCCGTGATGATAGTAACGGCAAGTCCCATCACAATGGCTGGCTTCAGCTGGGAAGTAACAGCCAGGGCACTACAGATACCAAGCACCTGGACGAGGATAGGGTTGTCGCCGTTCAGTGGCTTGATGAATGCCTCCTTATTTTGTTTACTAAATAATGCCATAATATCGCTTAATTATTTAATGAATTTAGCAAGACCTTCCTTGAGCATGGCATCCACACCGTCGGATGTCAATGTAGCACCGGTAACGGCATCCACATTGTTAGGGTCGCCGGCAGGAGCGTCTTTCTCAACGCCCAGAGCGATGCCCTCTACTCCATCCTTGTGAATCTTCTTGCCCTGGAACTTCTGCTGCCACTTCAAGTTGTCCTTGATTTCAGCACCGAGTCCGGCTGTCTCGCCTTCGTGGTTGAAATATACGCCATAGATGGTGTTGTTGTCGGCATCCACGGCGATGAAGCCTGAGATACCGCCCCAGAGACCCATACCCTTTACTGAGTAAACAGTCTTCTTCTGACCATCAATCTCGCACTCGTAATACTTCATGCCGTCCTTCTCCTTCTCGTCCTTCACCACCTCTTTATATTTGGCAGCCGCAGTAGCGTTGTCAAGGTCGCGCAGGTTCAGGGAGTTCAGAATCTGCTTCTGAGTATCAAGAGCCACGTTGGCATCCTGTGTTGCCTTCAGCGAAGAAGACACGAATGCGAGCAGGAATGCCACGATTACCACGATGATAACCGAATAGATAATAGTATAGCTATTTGAATTTGTCTTCATATCTACATTCCTCCTACATTATTTAATAGCACGTTTAGCACGGCGTGAGATGTTGCCCTGAACTACACAGTAGTCGATGAGTGGAGCAAACATGTTGCCGAAGAAGATAGCGAGCATCATACCCTCTGGATAACCTGGGTTCATCACACGTACGATAACGGCGATGGCACCGATGAAGAATCCGTAGAAGTACTTACCCTTCTCTGTACGGGCAGAAGTTACAGGGTCGGTAGCCATGAACACGGCACCGAAGCAGAAACCGCCGAGAACGATGTGCTCATACCAAGCGATAGGTGTCATGCCGAGAGCCTGGAAGATAAGCGCCATCACGATGCCGCCTGCAAATACAGAGCCCATGGTCTTCCATGATGCGATGCCTGTCCAGAGAAGGATGATGGCACCGATGGCGATGGCGATGACTGAAGTCTCACCGATACAGCCAGGAATGAAACCGATGATAGAGTCGCAGAGACTTGCTGAAGGCATGCTGCCCTGAGCCAGCTGACCGAGAGGAGTAGCAGCTGTGAAGCCATCAGGCAGGGTGTTACCCAGACCGAAGATAGCATCCTTAGCCACCCAAACCTTATCACCACTCATAGCCAATGGATATGAGAAGAAGAGGAACATACGGGCACCTACAGCCACATTGAAGATGTTCATACCCGTGCCACCGAAAATCTCCTTGCAGAAGATGACTGCGAAGGCGCACGCCAGGGCGAGCATCCACAACGGTGTAGAGATAGGAATGATCAATGGGATGATGATACCGCTGACGAGGTAACCCTCCTGGATTTCCTCGTGCTT
The DNA here is from genome assembly GCA_052356385.1 of Prevotella sp. Taxonomy (GTDB): domain Bacteria; phylum Bacteroidota; class Bacteroidia; order Bacteroidales; family Bacteroidaceae; genus Prevotella. The sequence goes on along the minus strand of DAWDAD010000001.1, from coordinate 99,462 downwards.
CCACTGAGCCCAGGCAAACTCGATGCCGAGACCCACGATGTAGCTAACCAGCAACTTAGGGAGGACAGCCAGGAATCCGAAGCCGAAGACCTCGATGAAGCTGGCAGCATCCAGTGTACCTGCAGCCTTGAAATTCTGGTATCCCACATTATACATACCGAAGAGCAATGCAGGAATCAGGGCGATTACCACAAAACTCATGATGCGCTTCGAGTCGATAGAATCGTGGATGCTGGCTCCGCTCTTCGCTGTCGTATTTGGCACGTACAGGAAGCTCTCAAAACCGTCAAACACGCTCTCGAAGGCATGCAGCTTACCTCCCTCCTGGAAGTTAGGCTTTATCTTATTGAGATAATTTCTTAATGCACTCATTATTTTAATAATTAACAGTACTAAAAACTAAGCATTCTCCTTGCGCAGGGTGTTCAAGCCCTCACGTACTATCTTCTGCAATTCGAGCTTAGAGCTATCCACGAACTCAGCTACCGCAAAGTCCTCAGGACTAACCTCATAGATACCGAGCTGCTCCTGCTTGTCGATATCGCCTGCGATGATTGCCTTGATGAGATACTCACCGAAGATGTCCATAGGGAGAACCTGGTCGTACTCGCCGCTCATAATCATGTGGCGCTCGCCACCCTTGATACGGGCATCGAGATTGTACTCCTTCTTCTTACCGAAGAGCCAGGAGAGATAGGAACGCGATGTAGAGAACTGGTTGGTGCGTGGAAGAATCCAGCCCAGCATCTCGTCGCAGTCGTCACCCTCTGGGATGGCTGTGATCTCTGAGGTGTGTCCGCCTACGTAATCTGCCATGGTGGTCTTGGTACCGGTCAATGGGTTGCCATTGATCAGGCGCACGTGTGCGGTAGTCTTCAGCTGTGCTTCAACGAAAGCTGCCAATGGAGTACCTACCAACACGTTAGCGTAACCAGTCTGCTTCATCTCGCTACCAGCTACAGCCACCTTCTTGTGGAGATCAACCTTACCTGTAAGGAAGAGGCGACCGAAGAAGATTACCGATGCAGGATCTACCGTCCAAACCACCTCGCCCTTGTTTACAGGGTCGATGTTGTTCACCTGAACGCCTACATTTCCAGCAGGACAAGGACCATCAAAAACATTGAGTTCCACGTTCTTAGCCTCGCCGAGCGCATTGCTGTGCTGCTCAACTCCAACGCCAAGATAAGTTTTCGCAATCTTGCTCAAGGCTGTCAAACCTGCCTGGAAAGCTTCCTCATTGCCAGCGAGTTCTACCTCGAAATCGGCAGCGAGCGGCATGTCGCGGAGGGCAGAAACGAAGATTGCCTTAGGAGTGGTATCCGGTGTGGTGGATACAGCGTAAGGCAACTGGTTGATGTAACCGAACAATCCAGCCTCGAGCAACGCCTGCTTCACGGCTGCACCGTCCAACGACTCAACGTTTTTCTTACCAAAATCCGTAGAGGTCTGCTCAGCGTCTGCCTTCACCTTGATGCAAAGCACCTTGCGACGCTCCCCTCGCTCAATGGCGGTAACCTGACCGCTCACTGGTGAGGCAAACTTCACCTCTGGGCAAGCCTTGTTCACAAACAAGGCATCTCCGGCATTGACATGGTCGCCCTCGCGTACAACTACCTTAGGAGTAACACCCACGAAGGCTGCAGGCACGAGTGCATACTCGCTAGCCTGTACCACAGGGATGGCTACATCCTTGGAAGCCTTACCCGTAAGGTTAATGTCCAAGCCTTTACGTAACTTAATTACATTTGCCATAACTACATTAAAAATATTATATTTAAAACTGATTTTCTGGTTTTATTTTGTGAAAACATTCAAATTATGCTGCAAAAATAGCAAAAAAAAGTAAGACGAGGAAGAAAAATCACTAAATTATTTGATAATGTAACAAAAAAGCAGTAAATTTGTGCCTAAATTTCAAAACAGATTCAGATTGCAAGCGTGTTTTGACAAACACAGATTGCAAATTAACGGCAAATGCCCATTGCAAATTAACATTAAATATTCATAAGACTCTGAAACGATTTAAACATATCATCAGCTGTATCATCTGGACTATCTTCGCCCTTTATGTGATACTCATCGTACTGTTGCACCTGCCACCAGTACAGACCTTCCTCGGCTCTACCGTAGCCACTGCCCTCGCCCAGAAATTCGGAACAGAAGTGAACGTGGGAAAGATCAACCTGGGTTTCTTCAACCGAATCATCATCGACGATGTGAGAATGCTCGACCAGAAGGGCGACAGCATGATCTATGCTTCACGACTCTCGGCAAAGGTGGACCTGCTGCCACTGAAAGACGGAAAAATCTCGGTTTCATCGGCACAGCTCTTCGGTTTGAGAGCCAACATCTACAGGCAGAATGCCAAGAGCGACATGAACATCCAGTTCATGCTCGATTCGCTCGCCTCGAAGGATACCACCCAGCACAAGCCACTCGACCTGCGCATCGGAAGCGTCATCATCCGCCACGGATCCATCGCCTACAACCAGCGCGACATCGCATCGGCTGCGGGGGTATTCTCGCCTCAGCACATCGGCATCAGCAATCTCTCTGCACACATCGCACTGCATCATCTCACAGATAATGATATTCACCTATCCATCAAGAAGATAGCCTTCACCGATAAATCAGGACTTCAAGTAAAGAATCTGCGATTCAAGGTGAATGCAGACAAGCATCAGGCGCACCTGAGCGACTTCCAACTGGAACTCCCGAAGAGCCACCTGCTGCTGGAAGACCTCATCGCCACCTACCGCACAGACGAGAAGGGAAAGCTCATCAGCGAAACGCTGCAGTTTGAGGGCGGCATCAAGCCATCGCTCATCACCCTGTCGGATGTGGCTTGCTTCGCTCCTATCCTCAGAAAATGGAACGATGCTCTCTACATCGACACCCACTTCTCGGGCACCAGTACATCGGCACGCATCCACCAACTCCACTTCAAGACCCAGAGCGGAAGCATCCTGCTCAAGGCGAACGCCAAGGCAAGCGACTGGAACCGGAAGCTGCACTGGCTCGCCAACATAGAGACCCTGAAGGTTTCTGACGAGGGCGTGGAGCAGATAGCCACCAACCTGGGCAGCAAAGTGAAGATTCCAAAAGAGGTGCTCCGACTGGGCAACATATATTATAAAGGTGTAATCAGCGGAAAAGGCAAGAGCCAGATAGGAACCAAGGGCATGCTGCGCACCGACGCAGGAAACGTAGAGATAGACGCCCACCAGAACGGCAAGCAGCTCTACGCCAAGGTGGATACCAAGGGCATCAACCTGGGCAAGATACTCGACAATGCCAAACTGGGCATCATCGCCGCACACATCACCGCACAGGGCACCAAGGAACATCTCGTGGCAAAGGGCGAGATTCCGCTGTTCGACTTCAACAACTACCGATTCCGCAACATCAGGCTGGACGGCAGCTACAACAAGGGACTCATCGACGGACTCGCATCTATCGCCGACCCGAATATCAACCTGCAGGTGGCGGGCAAGTACTCCATCCCGAAGAAGCATTATGAAGCCCAGCTCAACCTGGCGCATCTGCAACCTACCGTACTGGGCGTGAAGATGGCAGACAACACCTATACTCTGAACGACATCAGGGTGAGTGCCAAGAACGAAGGAGCAGACAGCTATCTGGACCTGGAAGCACCATTCGCCAACATCCACGTAAAGGGACAGTACGACTACGGCACCCTGGTTCAGACCATGACCAACATGCTGGCAAGCAAGCTGCCTACCCTTCCGGGCATCGGAAAGACCAGCAACAAGACAAGGAACAACTTCAGCATAGAGGCAGAAATAGCCTCTACCGAAATACTGCAGAGAATGCTGGGCGTGCCGCTCGACATCCAGCAGCCGGTGGTGATAGACGGAAACATCTCCGACCTAGACCGCTCGGTAAACCTCACGGCACAATTGCCTGCCTTCAGCTACAACGGCAGCGACTACAGCGGCGGAGCCCTGCAGATGAACACCGAGGGTGACACGCTGAAGGTGGATGCGCGCATCAAGACGGGAGCAGCGGGCAGCACAAGCCCTACCCTGCACGTAAAGGCAGCGGCAGCCGACAACACCCTGATGGCATCGCTGGGTTACAACAACCACTCCAAGAGCCTGCCTATCCACGGAGCGCTGAATGCCGAGGCGCAGTTCTACAAGAATACGGACAACGTATCTACCGCCCACGTAGATATCAAGCCATCGCTCATCCATATCGGAGAAAAGCCTTGGAAGGTGCACCCGGCTGACATCACCTACAGCAAGAACCACCTGGAGATAGAAAACTTCGAGGTGAGCCACGGCGACCAGCATGTGGCGGTGAACGGACTCGCCACCCCGAACAAGGAAGACTCCATCGTGGCGCAGCTGAAGGATGTGGATGTGGAGTATATCCTGAACCTCGTAAACTTCCACTCGGTGGATTTCTCAGGCAAGGCTTCAGGCAAGGCGATAGTGAAGAGCATCTTCAATGATCCTGACGCCTACGCCAAGCTCGACATCAAGGACTTCGAGTTCGAACACGGTCCGATGGGAATACTTCATGCCAACGTAAACTTCAACAAGGAACTGAGCCAGATTGACATCAACGCCGTGGCAGACGAGGGCGAGGAGCACCAGACGCTCATAGACGGATATGTATCGCCAAAGCGCAACTACATAGACCTGGGCATCGAGGCGCAGGGCACGAACATGAAATTCATGGAGAGCTTCTGCGGCAGTTTCATGGACGACATCCAGGCAAGGGCGAAAGGAAAGGTGAATCTGGTGGGCGACCTGAGCGACATCAACCTGGTGGGCGACCTCTACGCCACCGGCAAGATGCACATGAAGCAGCTGGGCACCGAGTACAGTTTCAAGAACCTGCATGCCCACGCCATTCCGGATGACATCCAGCTGAACAATGATACCATCTTCGACCGCAACCACAACATGGCACTCGTAAGCGGCGGTATCCATCACAAGCACCTCACCCGACTGAGCTACGACCTCACCCTGAAGGCGCACAACTTCCTGGGCTACGACACCCATGAGTTTGGCGACAACACCTTCTACGGTACCGTCTATGCCACCGGCGAGGTGGGCATCCACGGCAAGAGCGGCGAAACCATCATCGACATCGATGCAGAACCGGGACCTGGCAGCATCTTCGTATATAACGTGGCGAGCCCCGATGCCATCAGCGACAAGAGTTTCATCCACTGGCACGACATCGCTCCGGAGCTGACCGACAGTCTGAAGCTGCAACAGAAGGATGCTGACGATGACATCGACTTCTCATCAGACATGCGCATCAACTTCCTGGTGAATGCCACTCCTAACCTGACGCTGAAGCTGATGATGGACCCTCAGAGCGGCGACTACATCACGCTGAACGGTAATGGCGTACTAAGAGCCAACTGGTTTAACAAGGGCTCCTTCGACATGTTCGGCAACTATGTGGTGGACCACGGAGTGTATAAGCTCACGATACAGAATGTAATCAAGAAAGACTTCGAGTTCATGCCGGGCGGAACCATCGCCTTCGGTGGTAATCCATACAATGCGCCACTGAATCTGCAGGCGAAATATACGGTGAACGGTGTTCCGCTGAGCGACCTGAGCATCGGCCGTTCGTTCAGCAGCAACAACATCCGAGTAGATTGCCTGATGAACATCACGGGCACCCCTCAGTCACCGAGCGTAGATTTCTCAATGGACCTGCCTACGGTGAACACGGATGCCAAGCAGATGATCTACTCAGTCATCAATTCGCAGGAAGAGATGAACCAGCAGGTGCTCTATCTGCTCGCCATCGGACGATTCTATGCGCAGACCAAGAACAACCAGAGCAGCGAGGATGCCGATCAGCAGAGTCAGACCTCACTGGCGATGCAGAGTTTCCTGAGCGGTACGATTTCGCAGCAGCTCAACACCGTATTATCGAATGTGGTAAAGAGCAACAACTGGAATTTCGGAGCCAACATCTCTACGGGCGATGAAGGCTTCAACAATGCAGAGTACGAAGGAATCCTGAGCGGAAGGCTGCTCAACAATCGCCTGTTGTTCAATGGTCAGTTTGGCTATCGCGACAATGCGAATGCCACGCAGAGTTTCATCGGCGACTTCGATCTCCGTTATCTCATCTTCCCGAACGGTAATCTCGCCGTGCGCATGTATAACCAGACCAACGACCGCTATTTCACCAGAAACAGCCTCAACACGCAAGGTCTCGGTCTAATCATGAAGAAGGATTTCAACGGCTGGCGCGACCTCTTCGGAATCAAGAAGAAGAAAGAGGTGAAGAAGAAAAGCGGGAGCAAGAAAGCCATCCGAAAAGAAAACAAATAATCATAAAAAATAAATCCGCAGGAGCTAAGTTATGCTCTCTGCGGATTTTTTTGTATGGAGAAAAGTTTCGCGGAAGATGAGGGATTCAAACCCCCGATACCCGGAAGAGGGTATACCGGATTTCGAGTCCAGCGCATTCGGTCACTCTGCCAATCTTCCTTTGTCTGAAATGCGAATGCAAAAGTACAACTTTTCAAGCATCCGACAAAAAATCAGACGAAATTTTTAACTAAATTAATGTTTAGGCTGGCAGATTTTACCAACCTAAACATTTCGTTATTTTACAACTGCTGCAAATATCTGTCTGCCTCGATAGCAGCCTTGGCACCAGAGCCGGCTGCAACAATGCCCTGACGATAAACCGGGTCGGCAACATCGCCGGCAGCAAAGATGCCAGGAAGATTGGTGCTTGCAGTACCAGGAACCACCTTGATGAATCCCTGCTCATCCAAATCGATGAAATCCTTGAAGAGATCAGTGTTAGGCTTATGGCCGATAGCCAGGAAGAAACCATCGATGGCAATATCAAACTTCTCTTCATTAGCCTCACCCATGTGTCGAACCAGATGAGCACCTTCTACTCCATTCTCTCCAAACAAGCCGAGCGTATTGGTCTCGAAAAGAATCTCGATGTTCTCCTTCTCCTTCACACGCTTCTGCATGATTTCAGAAGCACGGAGATAAGGCTTGCGCACAATCATATACACCTTCTTGGCAAGGCCAGAGAGATACATCGCCTCCTCGCAGGCAGTATCACCACCACCCACTACGGCAACCGTACGCTTGCGATAGAAGAAACCATCGCAGGTAGCACAGGCAGAAACGCCCTGTCCACGATATTTCTCCTCATCAGCTAGACCGAGGTACTTGGCAGAAGCACCTGTAGCGATAATCACGGTATCAGCCTCAATCTCGTTGCCACGCTCATCGGTAAGATGATAAGGGCGGGAAGAGAAATCCACCTTGGAAATGCTTCCGTCGCGCAGATCCGCACCGAAGCGGGCAGCCTGCTCCTTCATGTCCATCATCATCTGAGTGCCATCCACGCCATTAGGATAACCAGGGAAGTTCTCTACCTCTGTGGTGATGGTAAGCTGGCCGCCTGGCTGCATACCAGAATACAATACAGGATTGAGACCAGCTCTACCTGCATAAATGGCAGCTGTATATCCCGCAGGACCGCTACCTATAATCAAAGTCTTTACTTTTTCCATTATATTATTATTGTTGTTTTATTATGATTTTGTGATGATCTTATGAGATTTATCGGATACCCACAATCTTATGCATCTGGAGTGAAAGCTGCCATTCCGGATGCCGCTTCACATAGTCGATGCAGCCGGAGAGGATAAAGCGGTTGCGGGCATCATTGCCCACATCGCAAGGCTGCAGATACTGATAGGTAGCTTCCAATCCATAATTGCTTACTTCGTGGGCGCCGTCAAAGACCAGTTTCAACTCATCCACCTTCTTCAAGGCAAGTTCGCTGCCCTCCGTAAAATCCAACTTAGGCGAACAGGTAATCCAGTCGATGCCCTCAGGAACCACGTGGGTGCCGTTGGTTTCCATCGAAAGATAATATCCCTGCTGATGCAGGAGATGGATGAGTTCCGCATCCACCTGCAGGGTTGGTTCGCCACCGGTAAGAACGATGAAGCGGCAATCGCCGCCCTTCTCCTGGCACGCAGCCAGGATGTCCTCGGCGCTCATCTCCTTATATCCCTTGAAATCGGTATCACAGAAAGGACATTTCAGATTGCAGCCGCTCATACGAACAAACACGGCTGGCCTGCCCGACCATCTTCCTTCTCCCTGAAGGGAATAGAATATCTCGTTTACTTTATACATTTTTCCTTAATATTAAAAAGCTTTTGCCCTTACAGGGCGCATTGCTGATTGCGACTCTACCCAGGGCGATGCCCTGGGCTAGGAGCTTTTGGGCCTTCAGCCCGTTCTTGAACCACTTGAGAAAGTACAACAAATTACCAGCTCCAATATTAAGGAACCAGATGCTCGATTCCTCTGATTTTCTCTTCGTCAACCACCACGGCAGTATTGCCGAAGCTCTCCTGCACCGTAGCCTTATAGCACTCCGGGAAGAGATCCACGAGCCATCTTCCGATATTCTCGGCGGTAGGATTGAAATCAAACACCTCGTTGAGATTGGCATGATCCATCTTGCCATGCACCGCTTTCTTGACATGGGTAAAATCTATCACCATGCCATCCTGGTTCAACTCTCTGCCCACAAAAAAGAGTTCAATCTGCCAGTTGTGACCATGCAGACTGCTGCACTTACTCTCGTAACTGAGGGTAAGCGAATGGGCTGCTGATATTTCTAATTTCTTTGAAATGAAGTAAATCATCTGTTATTTCTTGTCTTATTTCTTGTCGTTTAACTTTGCAAAGATACATTAATTCATTTAGAATACAAAATAAAACCGAAAGTTTTTTTCTTTCTTAAAGAATTTATTGCTATCTTTGCACCCATAAAAGGAATGAGGGCGCTTGACGCATCCCATGACGCATCTGATAATAACAAAAAATAAGATAATGAATACAATTAAGAAAATTGTACTTACAGGTGGTCCTTGCGCAGGTAAAACCACTGCGCTGGTAAAAATAATCGACCACTTCTCTGGCCTTGGATACAAGGTGTTTACGATTCCTGAGGTTCCTACTATGTTCACCCAGGCAGGTATGAACTATCTCACCAAAAACGAGAAGTTCTTCTTCGAGGGAGAAAAAGCTACCTTCCTGACTCAGATTGGACTGGAAGACAGTTTTACCAAAATGGCGGAAACCATCGACAAGCCGGTCATCATCGTCTGCGACCGTGGCACGATGGATATCTCCACCTATCTGACAGAAGACTTCTGGAACCGCATCATCTCCGAGCAGGGATACACCAACACCCAGCTGCGTGAACGCTACGATGCCGTACTGCATCTGGTTTCTGCCGCAGATGGCGCTGAACAATTCTACACCACAGCCAACAATGCCCAGCGAGTGGAAAAGGCTGACGAAAAGGGATTGCAGATAGCCAGGGAACTGGACAAGAGAATCGTTTCCGCCTGGAAGGGTCATCCACATCTGAGAGTAATCAACAACCACGAGGACTTCAACAACAAGCTGAACCGTGTGCTCAAGGAGATCAGCAATGTGCTGGGAATTCCACAACCTATCGAGGAGGAAAGAAAGTATATCGTGAAACTGACCGGCGAAGTTCCTAATGCCATTGACAGCGATATCGTTCAGACCTATCTTTCGGGAGAACCAGGCAGCGAGATCCGTCTCCGTCGCCGCGGATTCGAAGGTGGCAAGTACGTATATGTTCACACCACCAAGAAGCGCGTAGCCGACAACGAACAGATTGAGACCGAGCGACAGATCAGCGCCAATCTCTACGAGAATATGCTGCAGCAGGCAGACCCTTACCGTGCTACCATCCGCAAGCACCGCAAGAGCTTTATCTGGAAAGGTCAGTACTTCGAGCTGGATTCATTCTCAGAGCCAGTAAAAGACCTGATGATCCTGGAAACCAAAGGCATCGCAAAACGCGAGAGCGTGAAGTTCCCTCCTTTCATCCAGGTGCTCGAAGACATCACCGGCAATACACATTATTACAATTACAACATCGCTCTGAAGCGATAAACAGAAACATCTCTCAAGAGAATAAATCAAGAGAATAAATAAAAAAGAAGCTTATGAAATTTATCGGTATTATTCCAGCAAGATACGCTTCAACGCGTTTCCCTGGCAAGCCTCTTGCCATGCTTGGTGGCAAGCCTGTAATTCAGCATGTATATGAAAAGGTGGCTGCTGTTTTAGAAGAAGCATACGTGGCTACTGACGATGAGCGCATTTTCAATGCCGTAGAAGCTTTTGGCGGTAAGGCGGTGATGACCCGTACCGACCACAAGAGCGGAACCGACCGCATAGAAGAAGCCATCGAGAAGATAGGCGGCGACTGGGATGTCATCGTCAACGTACAGGGCGACGAACCTTTCGTGGCAAAGAGCCAGCTGGAAACCATCTGCCATTGCTTCGATGACCCAACTACCCAGATTGCGACCTTGGGCAAGGCTTTCACTACGATGGAGGCTGTAGAGAATCCAAACAGTCCGAAAATCGCAGTCAGCAACCAGGGCTTCGCTCTCTACTTCTCCCGCAGCGTCATCCCATACGTACGTGGCAAGGAGCGCGAGGAGTGGCTCCAGCATTTCCCTTACCTCAAGCACCTGGGCATCTACGCTTACCGTAAGGAAGTTCTCAGAGAGGTAACCCAGCTACCACAAAGCTCTCTCGAAATTGCAGAAAGCCTGGAACAGCTGCGCTGGTTGCAGAACGGATACAAGATCAAGGTGGGAACCACAGACGTTGAGACCGTGGGAATCGATACCCCGGAAGATCTCCAGCGCGCCGAGGAGTTCCTGAAAGAAGGACATTAAATAATTCTTCCCTTAGGGAATTACTTTCTACCCTTAAAGGAAAATGTTTCTAGAGTTAGTAGAAAACTTCGTTCAGTGATTTTGAATGTCCGTTCAATTGTTTTGAATGTCCGTTCAATGATTTTGAATGTCGGTTCAATGATTTTGAACGGAACTTTCTTCTAATCTTAAAAACAATTTCAACCGTACAGGTCGAAAAGATTCAGGAATATAGAATATGAACAAGATAGAAACGATTGTCAGAAACTATATCGTGCGCCACGGAATGTGGAAGCACGACGGTTCTTATATTGTTGCCCTCTCGGGAGGAGCAGACAGTGTGGCTCTGCTCCTGATTCTCAAGAACCTGGGGATGCCCATCCATGCAGCCCACTGCAACTTTCACCTGCGTGGCGAAGAAAGCGAGCGCGACGAACAGTTCTGCGTAGATCTCTGCGAGCGTGAAGGCATCTGCCTGCATCGCATCCACTTCGATACCCTCACCTATGCCGAAAAGCACAAGGTGAGTATCGAGATGGCTGCCAGGGATCTGCGCTACCGCTACTTCGCCCAACTCGCCCGAGACATCGAAGCCGACGGCATCTGCGTGGCCCATCACAGAGATGACAACGTGGAAACGCTACTGCTCAATCTGCTGAGAGGTTCGGGGGTGGATGGACTCGCTGCCATTGCTCCCAAAAACGGAAACATCCTGCGCCCCCTACTCTGCATCAGCCGTCAGGACATCCTGGACTATCTCGCCGAAAAGGGACAAGACTACGTCACCGACTCCACCAACCTGGAGGATGATGCCCTGCGCAACAAGATCCGCCATCACGTGATTCCGCTGTTGGAAACGCTGAACCCTGCTGCCAGGGAGAACATCGCCCAATCTGCTAGATACCTCAGACAGGCTAAGCTGATGCTAGATGATGCTGTGGGCGTACCATCGCAGCCCGATGATTCCGGCAATACCATAACCATCGGCAAGCAGCTTGTGATGCAGGCGGCAAGTCCGGAGTTCATGCTCCATCAGCTCATCGGCAGCTATGGTTTTCATGGTGATACCATCGACGGCATCATAGAAAGTATGAGCAGCCAGGACGGTGGAATAGGCAAGATTTGGAAAAGCAACGAATACATGCTTTGCATCGACCGCGAAAAGCTGCTTATCACACCTCAGAAAGAAATGGATAACCTGCAGAAAGAAAAAGCTTTCCGCCTTCCGGAAGAAGGAAATTACAGTTTTGCCGGAAACACGAGAATCAGGATCCGCCGCTACCCTCGCACAACCGACTTTACGCCAAGCAAGGAAAGCCATCGCATCACCCTGGATGCCAATCAGGTAAGCTTCCCGCTCACCTATCGACTCACCCAGCAAGGCGACAGATTCAAACCTTTCGGCATGAAGGGAACGAAGCTGGTAAGCGACTATCTGACAGACCGCAAGCGAAACTATATGGAGAAAATGAGCCAACATGTACTGACCGACAAGACAGGCGAAATCATCTGGCTCATCGGAGAAAGAACATCAGACCACTGCAGAATCACCCCCGACACCCAATCCATCCTGGAGATAGAACTGGAGGTAAATCCAGAAGTCTGATAAAACAACAGATAAGACAAGAACTATAGATATATAGATAAGGGAGAGAAAAGAAATATAGGAGGAATTGAAACAATGACAAACAACAGAAAGAAAGGCATCGGAATAGCTGGTGCCCTATTTATCATTTTACTTTGCGCCCTGGGATATTGGACCTACCGCTGTCTGAATCCCACAAGAGAACAGGTGCAGGCAGCCAAAGCCAGAATAGAAGCCTACAGCTGCTACGAAATAAGAAGAAACGGCAAAACCATGCTGCGATTCGACGAAGATACCACCACACTGGCAGCAACCTTCATGAACCGCTGGGCACTCGTTCCTTCATGCCAGGGACGACTCGCAGCATCCAACAATACCGACATCACCCGAAACCGCTACCAGGGACTCGATGCAGACAGTGTGCTGGTAGAGAAAGTGGATTCCCTCGACAGTCTCTACAAGGATTCGAAATGGAAAGAAAGCGAGCTGGCATACTATATCCACTCCCACAGCGTAATGGATCTGGGATACAACCGAATCTGCGCCTTCGAAAACCGCGAGAAGGTGTTGAGAGATTCTGCCAAGAAGATGCTCGACTCGCTGCATCATATCCAGGGAAAAACGCCTTCTGACAAGTCAAACCCAAAAGACGGCAAACTGGTATTGGTACACCTTATTAAATATAAAGCATTCTACACCGACGAAAACGGCAAGACCCGAAGCGAAGACTGCAAGCTCATCCAGACAAATGCAGACGAAAGAAAAGACAGACAGTACTGCCACCTCTTTCAGCTGGCGTCAGAAACAACCCCTGACGGTATCTACGGCATTGCACCCCGCACAGCCATCGGAATCGTAACCCTGCAGGGAGCCACCCACCGAGACACCATCAACTATGAACAGCGCCATGACTCACTGGGGTATTTCTCAGGCAGCTACGACAGTCTCTACCAGGCAGAAGGCTACGGCACCTGGATGGGGCACGACGGTTCCTACTACGAAGGAGAATGGAAGAATGGAGAAAGAAACGGATGGGGATTCAGCATCTCACCCAAGAAGCCACTGAGAGTGGGCGAATGGAAGAAAGACAGATACAAGGGAGAGCGACTGATATATAACTCGCAGCGCATCTACGGCATCGACATCTCCAAATACCAGCACATCAAAGGCAGAAAGCGATATCAGATAAACTGGAAGAAACTGCGCATCACACATCTGGGAAACATCAGCAGAAAGACCGTGGCAGGCAACGTAAACTACCCGATCCGCTTCATCTACATCAAGAGCACAGAGGGTAAATCGATTGTGAATCCCTACTATAAGAAAGACTATAGCGCAGCTCGCGCACATGGCTATAAAGTAGGCACTTACCACTTCTTCAGCACCAGGACGCCAGCCGTTGCTCAGGCAAATCATTTCCTCAGACACAGCTGCATCAGGAGAGGAGATTTTCCGCCGGTTCTCGACCTGGAGCCATCGCATAGCCAGATCAGCAAGATGGGAGGTCCGGGCGTTCTCTTCGCAAGAGTAAGAACCTGGTTAAGACTGGTGGAAAGAGCCACGGGCGTAAAACCTATCCTCTACATCAGTCAGATCTTTGTAAACCGCTATCTTCCTGCAGCACCCGATCTGAAGCACAACTATAAAATATGGATTGCCCGCTATGGCGAATACAAGCCAGACATCCACCTGGTATATTGGCAGCTATGCCCGGATGGCCGTGTGGCCGGCATCCACGGAGCCGTAGATATCAATGTATTCAATGGCTATCAAGACGCATTCACAAAATTCTCTCAAAATGAGGTAGTTAGATAAAATTTCGAAAAAACAAGTATTTTTAGTTAAATTATGTTGTAGAAAAATACAACCTATCACATTTTTTACTAACTTTGTGGAGTTTAGTAACAAAATTTGGGGGTAGGATCATCATGAGACAACTTAAGATACAAAAGAGCATAACCAATCGAAATAGTGAAGCACTAGATAAATATCTGGTAGAGATCGGCAGAGCGCCAATGATTTCTATAGAGGAAGAGATAGAGCTGGCACAGCAGATAAGAAAGGGAGGCAGAGTTGGCGAAAGAGCCAAGAACAAATTGGTAGAAGCCAACTTGAGATTCGTGGTGTCTGTGGCAAAACAGTATCAGCATCAGGGACTCACACTCACCGATCTTATTGACGAAGGCAACATCGGACTCATCAAGGCTGCAGAACGCTTCGACGAGACCCGCGGATTCAAATTCATCTCCTATGCTGTATGGTGGATTCGCCAAAGCATCCTCCAGGCAATAGCAGAACAGAGCCGCATCGTGAGACTGCCTTTGAACCAGGTGGGTTCGCTCAACAAGGTAAACCAGGAAATCAACCGATTTGAGCAGGAAAACCAGCGCCGCCCTAGCGTAGAGGAACTGTCTGCCCGCACCGGTGTAGATGAAGATAAAATCTCTCAGAGTATGATGGCTAGCGGTCACCATGTAAGCATCGATGCACCATTCGGCGAAGACGATGACAACTCGATGGCAGATGTGATGTCGAGCGGAGACGACAGCCGCACCGACAAGCACGTGGATCATGAGAGTATGGCTCAGGAGCTGAAACAGGTTCTCAACAAATGCCTGAAGGAAAGAGAACGCAAGATTGTATGCGCCTGCTTCGGTATCGACGAGACCGAGAAGGGTCTGGAAGAAATCGGAGACAAGATGGGATTGACACGCGAAAGAGTTCGACAGATCAGAGAAAAGAGCATCACCAAGCTCAGAGAATCCGGCAAGATCGGTATTCTGATGAAATATCTGGGATAAAGATAAATTTTCTGGGATAAAAAAGTATAATATCAAGCTAAAAGTTTGGACTTTCAAGATATTTACATTAACTTTGCAATCGGGTGTGGCAACTCAGCCTCACCCGATTTTTTTATAGATAAATATGAAGATACAACTGATTCGCATCATAGCGGCTGTCATCCTTTTGACTATCAGCTTTCCTCTGACAACAGAAGCCAAAAGAGTGAAGACTAAGGACGCCATCACAGACTCCGTGATGCAGCGTATCTTCTGTTATGCCCAAAAGATAGATACCACGGGAAGAGGAAGCCATTCGAGCTATGCCTACACCAAATTCCAGATGCGTACCAACAAGCGAAACGCCACCCTGGCTCTCGTTCCTACCATGTACGCCATCTCCTACGGTGCCGGCAGAAAGTTCATCAGCGAATTCTACAACCGCATCGAAGTGAATGAGAAGGGAGCACCTGTCATCCACCGACTGCTCAATCTCAGTACCATTCCACACCGCAAAAGTACGATGAGCGCTGCGCTCAACTACATGACGCCGAATGTGTATGGAGAAAACCTTTTTCAGGAGAACATCCTCTCCCCTTTCCATCGTTCCAACAGACGATACTACAAGTACTCCGTCACGCCACTGCTCTATGGTATGGCTCAGGTTTACGCCTACCCACGCATCAAAAACACCCAGCTGGTAGAGACCAGAGCGATCGTCCGCATCCAAAACGGACAGATTCAGATGTGCGACTTCGAGGGAGAATACGATATGACCCGTTTCTACATCTCCGTGACGATGGGCAAGAAAGGCTACAAATCGCTGGGACCTGTCAAGTGTGACATGCGCGCCAACTTCAGTTTCATGGGCAACAAGATTACCGGCAAATACACCACCCTATATGATCTGCCAAAAGTTTTAGAAGATACAATCAAGAATAGCGCAGATACCGCCATGATGTCGAAAGTGCGCCCCATCAAGCTGAATACCGATGAGGAAATGATCTATCGCATCTATTACGACAGACAGGAAGAGCGAAAAAGGAAAGCCGCAGCACTGGGAGAAAAAAAGAAAGATTTCGCAAAAGATGTGCTCTGGGATATCGTAGGCGATAACCTGCTGAACAGAATTTCCAGCGACTTCGGCAAAAAGCAACAGGGCTATTTCCGCATCGACCCATTGTTCAATCCATTATATATGGGTTATTCGGAATCCAAGGGTGTGGTGTATAAGTTCAAAATCAACGGACAGTATGCCTTCAATGACAACATCCAGCTTTCTGCCGGAATAAAAGGCGGTTACAGTTTCCGCCAGCATCGTTTCTACTACAGTATTCCTGTCAGACTCAACTACAATACCCGTCACGAGGGTTATCTGCAGCTGGAAATCGGTAACGGCAACCGCATCAATACCAACAAGCTGGCTCGCCAAGCCTTGGGATACATGGATCCGAAAGACAGCATCGGAGGTTTCTCGCCATCGGAGATACCTTCTCTCCTGATGGGAAAATCCACCTTTACGGAATTCAAGGATAATTACATGCGACTCACCAACCACTGGCGCCTCTCCCCACATTGGGCGATGGAACTGGGAATGGTAGCGCACAACCGCATTGCCATCCGTCCGGATTTCTATCAATCCATAGGCTATCCGGATAAATACAAGTCTGTGGCTCCAGCCATCGGAATAGAATGGAGACCTAAAGCAGAAAAAGGCATCGTGCTGAAACTCGACTATGAGCAGGGGTTCAAAAACCTGCTGGGCAGCAACATCGACTACGGAAGAGCCGAGTTTGATGCCCAGACGATTCTCTATTCCTCCCGCAGGCAATCGTACTCGATGCGTTTCGGAACAGGTTTCTATACCCGAAGAGGAGCACACTGGGACTTCGTAGATTACACCAACTTCCACGACAACAATATTCCGGGAGGCTGGAACGATGAATGGTCGGGCGATTTCGAACTTCTGTCGTCTTACTGGTATAATGCAAGCAACTATTACCTGCGTGCCAACTTCACCTATGAATCTCCGATGATTCTTGCCGCCTGGCTTCCGCTGATAGGCAGATATGTAGAATCAGAAAGACTCTATACCAGCGGTCTGGTGGTAAAACACCTCTACCCTTATACTGAATGGGGCTATGGTGTAAGCACGCGTCTGATATCGCTCGGCTTCTTCGCAGCATTCAGACAGGGAAAGTTTGATGGCATAGGCTGCCGCTTCGGCTTCGAACTTTTCAGAAACTGGTAGAATCCTTTACGGGATATTCCCCTATAAATCAAGAAATAAAAAGAACAAGATATGAATTCACAACTCACCGTTTACAAGGCAAGTGCGGGCTCGGGTAAGACCTTTACCCTTGCCCGCGAATACATGACCCTGGTGATAGACAATCCTCACGCCTATCGCACCATCCTGGCTGTAACCTTTACCAACAAGGCTACAGAAGAGATGAAACTGCGTATTCTCGGACAGCTCTATGGCATTGCCCACGAGCTGCCCGAATCAGACCAATATCTGGTACAGATACATGCCGCACTCCCCCATCTTTCGGAAAAACAGATCAGAAAGAATGCGGAAGAGGCTTTGCGCCTGCTCATCCACAACTACAACTATTTCAGAGTAGAAACCATCGACACCTTCTTTCAGAGTGTCTTGCGAAATCTGGCACGAGAACTCGACCTCACAGCCAACCTGCGTATCGGGCTGAACGATTATCAGGTGGAACAGCAAGCTGTGGATGAACTGATAGAAAGTCTGGAAAGCACCGACAAACTGCTTTTCTGGATCATGGATTACATCAAGGAAAACATCGCAGACGACAAGAGCTGGAATGTGATTGGTCAGATCAAGTCGTTCGGTGAACACATTTTCCGTGATTACTACAAGGAGCACGCCGACGAGCTGTCAAAACGAATGGAAGAAGAAGGCTTCTTCGAAGCATTCAAAGACAAGATGAAGGATACCCGAAACCAGGCTAAAGAACAATTCGAAGAAATCGCAGCTTCCTTTTTCGATGCGCTGGAAGAGGAAGGATATTCGGCCGATGACCTCAACAACAAGACAAGGGGAATCTGGAGCTACTTCAATAAATTGAGAAACGGAAAATACGGAGACGATGACGTCAACAACATGACTTTAACAAAATGCTTGGCTAATCCGGAAAACTGGGTCAAGAAGTCGGAAGTCAAGAACAATTCTCCACTCTATCAGCATGTGGTGAATGTTCTACATCCTATCCTCCAGGTCTCGGAAAAGCACCGCCACATGCTCGAAAGAATGTACAAGAGCGCCAACCTCACCATCAAGCACCTCAACCAGCTGCGCCTCTTGGGCAGCATAGACAAGAAGGTGAGAGAAATGAACCAGGAGGCTAACCGCTTCCTGCTCAGCGACACACAGACATTGCTTCACTCACTCATTCAGGGCAGCGACTCACCTTTCATCTTCGAGAAAATCGGTACCCAGCTGAACCACGTGATGATAGACGAGTTTCAGGATACCAGCACCATACAGTGGAAAAACTTCAAGGTGCTGCTGGAAGAAACGATGAGCCGCGAAGATGCAGGCAACCTGATTGTAGGAGATGTAAAACAGAGTATCTACCGCTGGCGCTCAGGCGACTGGCGACTTCTCAACAACATAGAAGATCAGTTTGAGAATCCGAAGAAACAACTGGATGTAGAGACCCTTGCCACCAACTATCGCTCAGACCGCAATGTCATCAACTTCAACAATGCCTTCTTCGTAGAAGCCGCCCAGCAGGAATATAACGAACTGGCAGAAACGATACCCGAAACAGCCAAGCAACTGCTTACAGCCTATGCCGATGTAGAACAGAAAGTTCCGGAGAAGAAAAAGGTGCAGGGATATGTGGAGGTGCGACTCCTCAAGACACAGGAAGAGGACGATGAAAATGATGCAGAAAATAAAGAAGACCGCATGATGCAACTCTGTCTGCAAACAGTAGATGAGTTGACTGCACGTGGTGTTCCAACCCATCGTATCGCTATCCTCGTGCGCAACAACCGCACCATCCAGGATATCGCAGCCTACTTTATGGAGCATTCAGACTATGAGATGGTTTCAGACGAGGCATTCCGTCTCGACGCTTCGCAGGCAGTACAAATACTCATCACAGCCCTGAAACTGCTGATGCACCCTGCCGACGATATTGCCCGCGCCACACTCTTGAAGTTTGCCCATACTTATCTGGATGATGAAAAGGTGGTTGAACTGATCACAGAGAATCGACAGAAATTGCTGGAGATGCCTTTGCTCGACCTGACCGAAAGACTGTTCACGGAACTTCACCTTGGCGAGATAGAAGATATGAAAGTGCAAAGTGCCTACGTATGTGCCTTCTACGACAAGTTGAATTCCTTCCTGACAGACAACAGCAGCGACATCGAGGCGTTTCTCCAGGAATGGAAAAACAATCTCCACGAAAAAAGCATCCATAGTGACGGCATCGAGGGCATCCGACTCATCACCATCCACAAGAGTAAGGGACTGGAATTCGACCATGTCATCATGCCATACTGCGACTGGCAGCTGGAGAAAGCCAATACCATCTGGTGTACTCCTCAGGAAGCTCCTTACAACGAACTGCCTCTGGTTCCTGTAGATTTCAGTGCCAAACAGATGAAAGGAAGTATCTATGAAGATGACTATCATCACGAGCATCTGCAGAACATTGTAGATAATCTGAACCTGCTCTATGTGGCATTCACCAGAGCCAGTCATAATCTCTATGTCTTCGGTAAACGCGCATCTACCGCCTACCGTTCGGGAATCATCGAAAAATCACTGGAAACTGTTGCTGAGAAGCTGAAGCAAAATGCAGAGAAAGAAGCATACGAAATGCTTACCGACGCGGTAAATGTAGAGTTGGAAGGCATCGGTACAGACAGTAAGACCAACGACATCATCTTTAAATATGGCGAACCGGTGGTACCGAAGCAAAAAGTAAAGATGGAGATGAAAATCAGCAGAAATGTCTTTACCATGCCTGCAGAAATGATGCAGATAGATATCAATGTATCACCTAAGCTTCCAGAATTCAGACAGAGTAACAAGAGCCGCGATCTCATCAAAGGAGACGAACAGGAAGAACAGCAGAAATTCTATATCAAGATGGGTACAGTACTGCACAGTCTCTTCTCTACCATCCGCACAAGAGATGATATTGAAGGAGCACTGAAACAGCTGGAACTTGATGGAGTTCTCTACGATGAAAACATCTCGCGAGAGAGAGTGGAGAAGATGATTCGCAAACGTCTGGAATCAGACAAGGTAAGCGACTGGTTCTCTGACCGATGGAATGTTTTCAATGAGTGTTCCATCATCAGCACAGACAAGGACGGGAACATGGTAGAGCATCGCCCAGACCGGGTGATGAAAGATGAGCACGAAACCGTGGTGGTAGATTTCAAGTTCGGTAAACCGAAGCCGGAGTACCACGACCAGATAAAAGGCTATATGCAGCTGCTCGAAAGTATGGGACACGATCATGTCAAGGGATACCTCTGGTACGTTTATCCGAACAAAATAGAAGAAGTATTATAGATGAATAAAAGAAATGCAAAGATAATAAAAAACAATATACAATGAAAGCATTCTTGAAAACAGTAGCCCAGGATATGCTGGCAAAATACGGCACCAACATGAGCGACATCGCAGTGGTTTTTCCAAACAAGCGTGCAGCGCTCTTCCTCAATACCTATCTGGCGCAATTGGCCGGCAAGCCGATCTGGACTCCCACATACATCACCATCAGCGACCTCTTCCGCCGACACTCCGACCTGAAGGTTGCTGACCCAATCAAGTCTATCTGCGACCTGCACAAGGTATTCGTAGCATGCACAGGCATTGATGAGACCCTCGACCACTTTTACGGTTGGGGGCAGCTCCTCCTTGCCGATTTTGACGATGTAGATAAGAACATGGTAGATGCAAAACTACTCTTTGCCAATCTGAGTGACATCCATGAACTCGACGATGTTTCTTATCTCACAGACTATCAGAAAGCAATGATCAAGAAATTCTTCAGCAATTTCTCTGATGATCACAATACAGAACTGAAGAAGCGATTCCTGCAGTTATGGTCACATTTCTACGATATCTACGTAGGATTCAACCAGAAACTGGCCGAACAGCAACTGGCTTATGAAGGAGCACTCTATCGCAAGGTAGTAAACGATGAAGATATAGACTTCCATTACAAGAAGTATCTCTTCATCGGTTTCAATATGATGCAGATAGTAGAACAGACACTATGCGACCGACTGCTGAAACAGGGCAAAGCCCTTTTCTACTGGGATTACGACAAGTACTATATGGAGGGACAAAATGAAGCCGGCCACTACATCCGTCAGTATCTGAAGCACTATCCCAACGAACTTGCCAGCTATCCGCAGAAAGACATCTACGACAACATGTCGAAGAACAAGGATATCACCTACATATCTGCACCAACAGAGAACATCCAGGCCAGATACGTAAACGCCTGGCTCAAGGAACACAACCGCTACAAGATGGGGCGCAATGTAGCCATCGTACTGAGCGATGAAAACCTCTTGCAGAGTGTGATACATTCACTTCCGGAAGAGGTGAAAAGCGTCAATATCACGATAGGTTATCCTTTGCAGCAAACACCTTTCTACAGTCTCATCCAGCAACTCATCCAGTTGCAGGGAACAGGTCATCCACAGCATAGCGAGACCTACCGTCTTCATTACGTGCTCACAGCATTGCGTCATCCCTATACGAGATTCATCAGCTCTCGATATGCCGACCTGCTTGAAAAGCTGGAAGAGCAGAAACGCTTCTACCCATCGCGCGATTTCCTCAGCATGGATGGAGACGAAGGACTCTCTCTGCTTTTCAGAAACCTGGAAGAGCAGACGGCAGAAGCCACGCAAAACAGCTACAACAAGCAGCTCATCAGCTACTTGCTTGATATTCTGCGCATGATAGGAACCCAGGCAAAGGATTTGAATGATCCGCTATTCCACGAATCACTCTATCGCACCTACACTCTACTCAACCGCCTGCAGGAACTCATCACATCCGGCGACCTAGAAGTAGATACCATCACTCTGGAGCGACTGATACAGCAGCTCATCCAGACCACAAGCATACCATTCCATGGCGAGCCGGCAGAAGGAATACAGGTAATGGGTGTACTCGAAACCAGAAACCTCGATTTCGATCATATTCTGGTTCTATCCTGCAACGAAGGCAAAATACCAAAGGGCGTGAACGATTCTTCATTCATCCCTTACTCCCTGCGCAAAGCTTACGGTCTCACCACCGTAGAAAACAAGGTGGCCATCTTTGCCTACTACTTCCACAGTATGTTGCAGCGTGCCCACGACATCACGCTTACCTACAACAATGCTACGGAAGATGGTCAATCGGGCGAGATGAGCAGATTCATGCTCCAGCTGATGGTAGAAAGTCAGCATCCTATCGTTCGCAAGACCCTCATCGCTGGTCAAAAACCCCTTCGCCCGGCATACGACGAAGAGCCAAAGACCGAAGAAGTGATGAAGGTACTTGACGACGTAAGAATGCTCACACCTACTTTTCTCAATACATACCAGAGATGTCAGAAGCAGTTCTATTATAAATATGTAAAGGGATTGCTGGAACCGGATGAAATAGATGAAGACGAAGTAGATAACCGCATCTTCGGAAACATTTTCCATCGGGCAGCCGAACTTTTCTACTATGGCTTTGCCAGCAAGAGCGATATCCAGACAGATGAGAAAGGAAAGCAGCAGCTCATCCGCCCAATCGTCATCACTGCAGACATCCTGGACCAGGCCATGAAGGATAAGATGCTGGTAGATAGACTGGTAGATCAGGCCTTCAGAGAAGAGCTCTTCAAGGTGGGCAACAATGACTATCATCCGAAATACAACGGTCTGCAACTCATCAACAAGGAGGTAATAGCCAGCTATTTGCGACAGCTCATCTCCATAGACAGACGCCAGACACCATTTACCATCATCGGTATGGAATTGGTAGTTTCAGATACACTGAAAGTCAACACAAGCAGGGGCGAAAAGCAGTTCAAGATCGGTGGTTTCATCGACCGTCTGGATGCCATTTCTCCTATATCGAACATCTCTGAACGCATCAGAGTCATCGATTACAAGACGGGAAGAGCACAGACAACCCATCCTAAGGATATAGACGAGATGTTCTCGGCAACTCCCCAGGCACTGAGCAAGCATACGGATTATTATCTGCAGGCTTTCCTCTACTCGATGATCATCAAGAACAGCAAAAGATACAATTCTGCACAGGATCCCGTATCACCAGGCTTGCTGTTCATACAGAATGCAGGTGCAGAAGACTACGACCCAACCCTTAAACTAGGCAGGGAAAAGATAGAAGATATCACACCGTATGAAGAAGACTTCATGGCACATCTCCGCAGTCTGATTGCCGACATCTACAATCCCGCATTGCCACTGCGTCCTACCTGCGACAAGAAACGTTGCGAGTATTGTCCGTACGCCGGACTATGCAAATAGGTATTGCAGAATGTTAAAATGAGAAATATTTGGGAGCAAAATTTGTTTCTTCAAATATTTCTCTGTATTTTTGCAGTAGAGAGAGCACACTACGCAATCACGCAAGAGCTTCTCTCGGCAGAAAATTGTATCATAAACATCATTCATGAATTAAAAGACCCAAAGGAGATATGACAGAGAAAGAAATCAATAAGTTGGTAAGCGATAACATCAACTACGTAAAATCGGTAGCCAACCACTATCGTGGTAATGGTGTTGACTTCGATGACTTGGTTAGCGAAGGAACTTTGGCGATGCTCACGGCAGCTCAAAAATACGATGCCGAACGCGGTTCGCAGTTTGTGGCTTATGCATCCCCTTTCATTCGCAAGGCGATGCAGCAGACAATTGACAAGCAGGCAGCACTCTATCGTGTACCAAAGGATCAGAAAAAGCATGCTCCACGCAATGCTGCAAAAGCTGTTTCCATCGATGCCCCTATCAGTGAGGGAAACAAGTACACCCTACTCGACATCCTTATCAACAAGGATGCCCAGCCGGCAGACGACAATACAGCTTTCGCCCAGATGCTCAACGACTTGGAGCGTTGCGTTGGAGAACTGGAAGAACGCGACCGCATAGTCATCTCTAAGTTCTATGGTATAGGAATGGCACATGAAACACTGGCAGAAATAGCAGAAGACCTGCAGCTGAAGCGAGAGCGTGTGCGCCAGATCAGAGACAAGGCGATACGCCAGATATCAAAGAATACCACCAGTAAGGTGCTCAAGCATTTTCTAAGAAAATAAAGTCTGATGATGATCTCTCTTAAATGCCAGCGAATATAGATTGTAATACAATATAAAAATGGCTGTACAAGAAACTATCCTGTACAGCCATTTTTATATGAGCGGCATTGCTTCTATAAGAAGTTACTTATGCTGTGAATGTTCGAGGCGATACTGACGTGGAGTTATGCCCAGACGCTTGTAAAAGTTTGCATAGAAACTTTGACGAGTGCTGAATCCAGCCATCTCACTGATATCTTCCACGCTCATCTTTGCGTAGCGCTTATCTGTGAGCAGCGACATTGCATCGTTCACACGATAATCATTAACCAACTCTGAATAATTCTTGTGGAATCGAGTTGCACACACTGCCGAAATATAACGAGAGTTCGTGCTCAGGTCCTCAGCCAACTTCTTAGAGTTGTACTCAGGATCCTTGTATTTTCTCTCCGTTACAATCAGACGGATAATCTCATCACGGAGGCGGTCTTTAGTCTCCTCACTCAGCAAGGTTTGATATCTCGCTGACTTCTCTTTTTTGGGTTGAATGTTATACTTAGCCATAATGCGTAATAAATTAATACAACAAAGATACGGCAAAATTATTAAACTACCAAATTTTTTGGCACTTTTTTGAAAAAAACTATAAAAATAATTGTCTATCTCGAAAATTATTCCTAATTTTGCATACAGATACATTATTAATATAGAAATTTTAAACATTAAATATAGAAAAGTTCAACGTTCGTATGAAGCAAATTATATGGTTTGTTAAGACTTATGCTACGTTTGTAGTATTGTTTGTTTTGCAGAAGCCGCTGTTCCTCTTTTTGGAAAAGGGTTCTGCCACACAACCTGTCGACAATATCTTCACGGAGTTGCCTGCCGTTATCTGGCATGGACTTCCACTCGATTTATCGATGGCTGGTTACTTATCTGTGATTCCTGGTTTTCTTTCCATTGCCGTGGTATGGCTGAAAAGAGACCTGGTTAAACCAATTATGAACATCTACTTCATAATTGCCTCACTTTTCATCACTTGCAGTTTCCTGCTTAACGCAAGTCTTTATCCATACTGGAAGTATCCGTTGGACAGTACTCCACTCTTCTACTTCTTCACATCACCGGCTGATGCCATCGCCAGTGTAAGCATCTGGCAAGTGATTCTTTCAATTGTCATATTGATTGTCCTGACCGTTGGAGTTTGGTTCACATTGCGAATGCGAGGCGAGAAACGCCAGCAATACAGTCGCTACAGCTACGGATATGGAGGATTCGGAAGCGGTAAAAGAAACCGATTCGATGATTTCGACCGCCATCGTGGCCGTACATCCATCATACTCCTCCTGCTCACAGGCTTACTCTTCCTGCCTATCAGAGGTGGTATCACCGTTTCTACGATGAACACGGGACAGGCATACTACAGTCAGAACGCCTATCTGAACCACTCAGCCGTGAATCCGCTGTTCAGCCTCCTGGAATCGATTACTCACCAGGAAGACTTCGCTTCACAGTATCGCTTCATGAAAGATAAAGAGGCTGACAAGATATTCGCTACGATGACAAGTACAAGCGATGAGAACACCTACCCTCTGCTCAATGAGGCAACCTTCAAGAAGGGAACTCCTGATATTCTCATTGTCATCATGGAAAGTTTTGCCAGCGACATCATGCCATCCATGGGCTCATACAAGGATGTTGCAGTATGCCTGGATTCCATTGCCCAGCAGAGTATTCTATTTACAAGATTCTATGCCAACAGTTTCCGCACGGACAGAGGTATGGTTTCCATATTGAGCGGCTATCCTGCACAGCCCACAACCAGCATTATGCGCTATCCACGCAAGACTAGTCAGTTGCCATCCATAGCCCGCAACCTGGCGAAATACAAGAATTACAAAACCACCTATTATTATGGTGGAGATGCTGATTTCTGCAACATGCGCTCTTATCTTGTTTCTCAGGGTTACCAGCATATCATTTCTGATGCCAACTTCCCGATAGAAGACAAGCTGAGCAAATGGGGAGTGCCAGACCATATCCTGGCTGCCAAAATGATGGAAGATATCAAGGCACAGCAGAATGAGAAGCGTCCTATGCTGAGAATATTGCAGACTTCCAGCAGCCACGAACCTTTCGAGGTGCCTTACCACAGATTGAAAGACAAACGTCTGAATGCTTTCGCCTACACCGACAGCGTAATGGGTGCTATCGTCAGGGAATACCGCAAACTGCCAAGATGGAAGAATACGCTTATCGTGTTCGTACCAGACCATGTGGGAGGTTACAAGGAAAATCTGAACGATCACGACCGTAGCCGTTACCAGATTCCACTCATCCTGGCAGGTGGAGCTATCTCGCGCCCTATGAAAGTGGGCATCATCGGTTCACAGCATGACATTGCAGCCACCCTGCTCGGTCAGCTGGGAGTAGAGCACAGGGAATTCACTTTCAGCAAGAACATGATGAGTGATGCCACACCTAAATTCGCATTCTTTGCGGTGAACGATGCATTTGGTATTGTTTCAGAAGAGAACTCGCTCATCTACGACAACAGAGCCAAGCGAATCGTATATGACAAAGGCGAAAAAGGCTTTAATCTGAAACGAGGTCAAGCCTATCTCCAGAAGCTATACGATGACTTAGCCAAGAAATAGGCAACATCTTGAATGACAGTAAAAAAGAGAATATAAATATCAACAAAAATAGTAAAGGCAACAATGCTAGAACTCATTCATTATCTGGAACAGATAGATACAACGATATTGCTATTTTTCAATGGCATGCACAGTGAACTATTCGATTACTTTATGGTTTTGGTGAGCAACCGATTCACATGGGTTCCATTTTATGCAGCGTTCATCTTCGTGATGATTAAGAATTTCCACTGGAAGGTAACGATAGTCACTATTCTAGCAGTAGCGCTCCTCGTATTGCTCTGTGACCAGACAGCATCAGGCTTACTCAAGCCATTGGTAAGACGTCTCCGCCCAAGCAACCTGGACAACTCCATATCCTATATGGTACACGTGGTTGATGGGTACCGGGGCGGCAGATACGGATTTCCGTCCTCCCACTCCGCCAACTCGTGGGGAGTTGCCATATTCGCCATGTATCTGGTAAGAAACAGAAAGCTGAATATATTCCTGACGTTCTGGGCTGCACTGGTAACATATTCTCGTGCCTATCTGGGAGTACATTATCCTGGCGATTTGCTGGTAGGATTTTTTATTGGCTTCGTTATGGCATCGATTGTATTCTATGCCTATAACCGTTGGGCAAGATCATACACCCAGGAGTTTCAGAACGGCAAGAAAAACATCCAGTATGATTATCTCCCCATATCAGTAGGACTGATCAGCATAGCAACAATGTTTACTACAAGTCTGATCATGCTTTTCACATCCTAAAGAAAGTAATATTTTCAAAACATCAATAATTAAAAGATCAAGATTATGAAGAAACTTACATTGATGGCTATTGCCATGGGTATGCTTGCCTTCACAGCATGCACAGAAAAGAAACCAGCTGCTGCCCCTGCAGCTCAGGTAGAAGAGGTGGTTACAGACTCCGCATTCCAGCAGGCTGTTGCTGGTGAATACAAGAGTGCTGACGGAAAGCGCATCATTACTGTCAACGCAGACTTTACAGTAAAGACCACTGGTCTTGACAAGGACTACTTCAAGTGGGATATGGATGTCAAGCCACAGGGTCCATCTGCCAACATCAACCTCATCCGCAAGGGTCTCGATGCAGAAGTAAAGGATATGGTATCTGTTGATACAGAAGAAGGAACTCTCATCGTTAAGAACGAGACTTACAGAAAGGCAGTAGAAGAGAAGAAGTAATTCTTCCATCTGATACATATTCATCATAAGCTGAGCGCCCCCACATGGTGTGGAGGCGCTTTCTTTGTATTTTTGGGCGCTTACTTTAACTGTTATTCACTATATTTTCCCCCTCAGAAAACATATTTTCTTACTTTCCTACATTTCTTCTTAAATTTCGAGCCAAAGAATTTCCGTACTTATAATAAAATTTGTATCTTTGCACCATCAAACGAGAAAAATACTGGTTTTAGAAAATAATAAAGTAATTCTATAGAATATGGCAATTAATGAAGAAAACAAAATCGAGGAGAAAACAAAGAGCATCTCTTTCGTAGAACAGTTGGTTGAGGAAGACCTCAAGGAAGGTAAGAACGCTGGTCGAATCCAGACCCGTTTTCCACCAGAGCCTAACGGTTACCTTCACATCGGTCATGCCAAGGCCATCTGCATGGACTTCGGTGTAGCCGAAAAATACAAGGGTGTCTGCAACCTCAGATTTGATGACACCAACCCAAGTAAGGAAAACAACGAATACGTAGAAAATATCCTCCAAGACATCCAGTGGCTCGGCTTTAAGTGGGGCAACATCTATTATGCTTCAGACTACTTTGAGAAGTTGTGGGAGTTTGCTGTATGGATGATCAAGAAGGGACATGCTTATGTCGACGAGCAGACTGCTGAGGAAATTGCAGCCCAGAAGGGTACTCCTACTACCCCTGGTACTGCCAGCCCATATCGCGACCGTCCTATTGAGGAAAACCTTGCCCTCTTCGAGCAAATGAACACTCCTGAGGCTGTAGAAGGAAGTATGGTACTTCGTGCGAAGCTTGACATGGCTAATCCAAACATGCACTTCCGCGACCCAATCATGTACCGTATCATCCAGACTCCTCACCACCGTACAGGTACCAAGTGGCACGCTTATCCAATGTACGACTTCGCACACGGACAGAGCGACTATTTCGAGGGTGTTACCCACTCTATCTGTACCTTGGAGTTTGTTCCTCACCGTCCACTCTACGACAAGTTTGTTGACTTCCTGAAGGAGATGGATGGCAGCGATGACGTATTGAATGATAACCGTCCTCGCCAGATTGAGTTCAACCGCTTGAACCTCACTTATACAGTAATGAGCAAGCGTAAGCTCCATACTCTGGTAGATGAGCACCTGGTAAATGGATGGGATGATCCTCGTATGCCTACACTTTGCGGTATGCGTCGCCGCGGTTATTCACCAGAAAGTATCCGCATGTTCATCGACAGCATCGGTTATACCAAGTTCGATGCCCTCAATGATATGGCTCTTCTGGAGGCTTCAGTTCGTGAGGACTTGAACAAGAAGGCTTGCCGTGTAAGTGCCGTACTCGACCCAGTGAAACTTGTCATCACCAATTATCCAGAGGGTGAGAGCGAGGAGATGGAGGCAATCAATAACCCAGAGAACGAGGCAGATGGCACACATACCATTACCTTCTCAAAGAACCTCTGGATTGAGCGTGCCGACTTTATGGAGGATGCTCCAAAGAAGTTCTTCCGTATGACTCCTGGAAAGGAAGTTCGCTTGAAGAATGCCTATATCGTGAAGTGTACAGGCTGCACCAAGGACGAGAACGGTGTCATCACAGAGATTCAGGCTGAATACGACCCTATCAGCAAGAGCGGAATGGAAGGTGCCAACCGCAAGGTAAAAGGTACTCTTCACTGGGTATCTGCCGACCACTGCGTAAAGGCAGAAGTACGCGAGTACGACCGTCTCTTCGCCATCGAAAACCCATCTGCTGACGAGCGCGACTTCCGTGAACTGCTCAACCCAGAGAGCTACCACGATTTCAAGGAATGCTATGTAGAGGAGTATGCTGCAACCAAGAAGCCGGGAGAGTATCTCCAGTTCCAGCGCATCGGTTACTTCATGGCTGATTTCGACACAACAGACGAGAAGCCAGTATTCAACAAGACTGTGGGCTTGAAGGATACCTGGGCAAAGCAGAATAAGTAATATAATTAATAATTATGAATACTGCAGATCTTTTTCTTTGGATTCTGGACAACTTGAATTATTGGGTGGTTGCACTGTTTATGGCAATCGAAAGCTCTTTCATTCCTTTCCCATCTGAGGTGGTTGTTCCACCTGCAGCCTGGAAAGCCATGGATCCAAACAGCGGAATGTCGTTTATTCTGGTCATCGTGTTTGCTACCATCGGTGCAGACCTGGGTGCCCTCATCAACTACTATTTGGCTAAATGGGTAGGTCGCCCTATCATCTATCGCTTTGCTGATAGCCGAATCGGTCACATGTGCCTGATCGACCGCCAAAAGGTAGAAGTAGCCGAGGAGTATTTCCGCAAGCATGGTGCAGCCTCTACCATTTTTGGAAGATTGGTGCCAGCCGTTCGCCAGCTCATCAGTATTCCTGCAGGACTTGCAGGAATGCACGTGGGCAAGTTCCTGCTCTACACCACTATCGGTGCAGGTGTATGGAACACGGTTTTGGCAACCATCGGATGGGGTATCTACAAATACACCGATTATAAGACAACCCATGACGTTTATCAACAGGCTGTACAATATAGCCACGAGATTGGTTATGTTATCTTAGCATTGGCTGTAGTCATCGTAGCCTTTATTGCCTATAAGGGTATCAAGAAGAAATAAACTTCTTTCAGAAGCACATATATACAAAAAAACTCTCCATTGAGGTTCAACCTTCAATGGAGAGTTTTTTTGTATATATAGATATCAATCATTACTTCTCACTACCTGAGAAAATCTTGATTCGCTGTTCCTCAGACAATTTGCAGATAAGCAAAGTTCCGTCTTCCTCTGCTACAATATAGCCATCCAGGCCCTGGATAACAACCTTCTTCTCATTCATGGTATGAACGATATTGTTCTTGGATTCCACCATCTGGATATTATCTCCAATCAGTGCATTGCCATACATATCCTTATGGCTCTGTGCCAGGAGGCTTCCCCATGTACCGAGGTCACTCCATCCAAAGTCGGCAGGCATCACGAAGATTTCCTCCGCTTTCTCCATGATAGCATAGTCAACAGAGATATTCTCGCACTCAGGATAACGCAGATCAATTTCAGCCTGCTCCTTGTCTGTACCATAAATACTGCGCATGCTCTCGAAAATCTTGGCAATGCTTGGCTGGTAAACACGGAAGGCATTGACGATGGTTGCGGCACTCATCACGAAGATACCGGCATTCCAGAAGAAACTCTTATCTTGAACATATTGAGTAGCTGTCTCCAAATTTGGTTTTTCCCTGAACTGATCAACACGGAAGATTTCCTTGTTACGGGCTGAAGGGGTACGGAGATCTGCCTGAATATAGCCATAACCTGTCTCTGGGCGGGTAGGCTTCATTCCCAAAGTAACGATGCTATCAGTCTCACCAGTAAACTTCAAGGCAGATGTTATCACTCTTCTGAATTCGTTGGCATTGGTAACGATATGATCAGAAGGAGATACAACAATATTTGCATGAGGATCCTTTTCCTTGATTCGCCAACTGATATAGGCGATGCAAGGAGCTGTGTTTCTTCTGCATGGTTCCTGCAGAATATTACCCTCAGGAATCTCAGGCAACTGCTCGTGAACCAGGGCTGCATACTTTTTATTGGTTACTACCCAAACATTCTCCGGGTCACAGACACCCTCAAAACGATCGAATGTAAGCTGTAAAAGTGTACGACCTGTTCCTAAGACATCAATAAACTGCTTAGGCTTGTCCACGGTACTCATAGGCCAGAATCTACTGCCTACTCCACCTGCCATAATTACCAAATGATTATTTTTATGAGCCATATTTATACCTTTTTATATAATATTCCGCAAAAGTAATAAAAATAATTGGTTTAAACAAATAAAGGATGGAAAATTATTCCATCCTTTACCATATTTTGAAAAAACTCGTGTTATTCGAGCACTTCCCGTATCCCAGTATCAATGCAAAACTTAGAGCTTTCCAAGTTCAGCCTTCCAGTCAGCATAAGCCTCAAGATAAGCACTGCGATTTGCCTCATCAGGCTCAATTACCGCCAATTTCTTAAGAGATGCAAATGCCTCATCGTGATCCTTATAGATTCCGGCTCCGATACCAGCTCCCTTGGCAGCACCAGCACTACCATCGGTCTCGTAAAGTTCGATGGTTGCACCACTCACACCAGCCAGGGTATCACGGAACAGAGGACTGAGGAACATGTTTGCCTTTCCTGCATGAACCTTCTTGATGTCCATACCCATCTGCTGCATAATCTCCATACCATAGCAGAAACTGAACACGATACCTTCCTGTGCTGCTCTTACGATATGGGCACGATTATGCTTGGTAAAGCTCAAGCCACGGATAGAACAGCCCACTTCACGATTTTCCAATACGCGCTCTGCTCCATTTCCAAAAGGAATAATCTTCACACCGTCGCTGCCAATAGGTACACCGGCTGCCATATCATTCATATCTGCATAGCTTACATCAGACGTGATGTTACGATGTACCCAAGCATTCAGAATACCTGTACCATTTATACAAAGCAACACTCCCAGACGGTCGAGTTCCGTTGTATAGTTGACATGTGCAAAGGTATTGACACGACTCTTTGGATCGTAATTGACATCACCGAGCACACCATAGACAACTCCGGAAGTACCTGCGGTGCTGGCAATCTCACCAGGATTGAACACGTTCAGGCTGACAGCATTATTAGGCTGGTCACCTGCACGGTAAGAGATAGGTGTTCCCTCCTTCAGACCAAGTTCCTCAGCGGCAGCCTTGCAGACTACGCTCTGAACAGAGAAGGTAGGAACAATATCTGCGAGCATACTCTCATCGAATCCGAAATAATCAAGCAGGAACTTGGCTGGTTTCTTTGCCTTGAAGTCCCACATCATACCTTCAGAAAGTCCGCTGATAGTAGTCTGAGCCTCACCGGAAAGCTTCATCGCCAGATAATCACCAGGAAGCATAATCTTATCTATCTTATCGAAAAGCTCAGGTTCATTCTCCTTAACCCACGCCAGTTTGGAAGCGGTAAAGTTACCTGGAGAATTGAGCAGATTACGCAAGCAGAGATCCTCACCTAAATCATGGAATGCTTTCTCGCCGTAAGGAACTGCACGGGAATCGCACCAGATGATAGATGGACGCAGAACCTGCTGGTTCTTATCCACACAAACCAGACCATGCATCTGATAGGAAATACCGATAGCAAGAATATCCTCACCCTTGGCACCACACTCCACCATAATCTTCTTGAGAGCCAACTTGGCATTGTCCCACCACATTTGCGGATCCTGTTCAGCCCATCCTGCCTTTACTGCCATGATAGGTGCTTCATGATCAGGATAGAATGCAGAAGCAACAATCTCACCACTATCAACATCTGTAAGAGATGCCTTTACAGAACTTGAACCAACATCAAAACCTAATAAATATCTTCTAGCCATTTGTCCGTTATTTAAAATTGTTTGTTATTACTAAACCTAAAGTATAGAAATGCATTTGATAGAAATGCTCTTTCCATAATTCATTATACAATTATAATACGAACAAACTGACAGATTCCCCCATCAGGAAAACGAAAAAAATCAAGTTGGTGCCCAACAGGTGTTTTTCACTCGCACATCAGCTGTTGTGCAAGCGCATAACAGCTGTTGTGCGCTTGGAAAAGACTATGTCCCCGGAAACAAGAATTAATCTTTCAGACAACTTCCATTGCTTCTTCGGACAACTTCTATTGCTCCTTTCGATGACTTACGTTGCTTCTAACAACAACGCAACTAGCTTCGTTAGACAACGTAACTAACTTCATTAGACAACGTAACTAACTTCATTAGACAACGTAACTAACTTAGTTAGATAACGTAACTTAGTTAGATAACTTACTAGACTTCTATCAATTACCAAAGAGATCAAGTTCCTGCGATTGCTTGCTGTTCTCGCAGTCATCCTCCTCTTTCTGTATAGAGGCAGAAGAGAAATCAAGCATCAGCTGCTGCATAGCCGAACTCTTATAGTTGATACGATAAACTCCATATCCCTTGCCTTTCTCTATGATAGAACTTGGATTCTTGGAATTCTTAATAAGATACTGAGAAACAAAACCATACACATATTTATAATCTAGAGGAGTAAAAATCGAGTTACAAGAATTATAAACATGACGGACAATCTTCTCCAACTTGAGACCTTGACTGCCGGCTTGTACCAAAACGTTGAATATTTCTTGTTCTAAATTCATATAAATTATGCTAGATGGTTATGGTGAAAAGAAATTTGAATAAAGACAGAGAAAAGTGAACAGAAAGAAGTGTAAACAGGAAGAAAAGTGAATAAAAAACAGAAAAGCCGCAGTTTCTTCCACTAAGTTAAGAAACTGCGACTCTTAAGGTTCTTATTTAAGCGAGAGCTACCTTGTTGTCCTCTTCCTTAATCTTACCCTCTTTGAAGAGCCATCCGATACCAAGGATAGCATCCTCAACACTAATCTTTGCCTGCTTAGCAACCTCCTCCAAAGAGAGAGACTGTTCTGCTGCTGCCAATGCCTGGTAAACATCACCTGCACGGAAACCTGCGTTCTCAGCAGTCAAATAGATAACTTCCTTCTTAGCTGTAGAAGTCTTCTTTGTAGCTGTAGCAGTCTTTGCTGCTGTAGCCTTCTTAGTAGCTGTCTTCTTGGCAGCTGTCTTAGTTGTTGCTTTCTTTTCTACCATGTCTTTAGTAATAATTTGTTTTGAGAAATGTTTGTTTCTTAAGCATTTCCTTAATTATTCTGATGCAAAATTAAAAAAAATAATTTAAATTTTAGCATTTTAAAGTAGAAAAGTGCTTGTACACAAGAAGTTGCACCGCATTTCTTGACTTACATCAAGATAAATGCAGTGCAATTTATAATTAATCCTTCAAATCAAGCTTAATCTCCAGCTCATCAAGCTGCTTTGGGTCCAGTTCTGAAGGAGCATCAAGCATCACGTCGCGACCAGAATTGTTCTTTGGGAATGCGATGCAGTCGCGGATACTGTCGAGACCAGCCAAAATGCTCACGAAGCGATCAAGACCGAAAGCAAGACCTGCGTGAGGTGGTGCTCCATACTTGAAGGCGTTCATCAGGAAGCCAAACTGAGCCTCAGCACGCTCTGGCGTGAAACCGAGAACCTCGAACATCTTCTCCTGCAACTGAGTATCGTGGATACGGAGAGAACCTCCACCCACTTCAATACCATTGCAGACAAAGTCGTATGCCTTGGCACGAACCTGCTCTGGATGTTCATCGAGCAATGGGATATCATCAGGATTTGGCATGGTGAATGGGTGGTGCGTTGCCATCAGGCGCTGCTCCTCATCACTCCACTCGAAGAGAGGGAAGTCAATAATCCAAAGACACTTGAACACGTTCTTGTCACGCAAGCCCAGACGATCACCCATCTCAAGACGGAGAGAGCAAAGCTGGATACGAGTCTTATTGGCATTGTCGCCGCTCAGAATCAAAACGAGGTCGCCATCCTTGGCACCCATTACAGTCTTGATTTCTGCAAGCTCCTCTGGAGAGTAGAACTTATCGATGCTACTCTTCACTGTACCATCTGCATTATACTTGATATATACCAAGCCCTTGGCACCTACCTGTGGACGCTTTACGAAGTCGGTCAACTCGTTCAGCTGCTTGCGGCTATAGTCAGCACAACCAGGAACACAGATACCACCAATATACTTAGCCTCATCGAATACAGAGAAGTTACCCTTGCCTGTGAAAGCATCCTTCAACTCTACAAACTCCATGCCGAAGCGAAGGTCTGGCTTATCGCTACCGAAACGGCGCATAGCCTCATGCCATGTCATCTGCTCCAGCTTAGGAAGCTCTACACCACGAATCTCCTTGAAGAGATGGCGAGCCATTTCCTCGAAAAGATCGATAACATCATCCTGATCTACGAAGCTCATCTCGCAGTCGATCTGAGTAAACTCAGGCTGACGGTCTGCACGGAGGTCCTCGTCACGGAAGCACTTGGCAATCTGGAAGTAGCGGTCGAAACCTGCTACCATCAGGAGCTGCTTCAAAGTCTGTGGACTCTGTGGAAGAGCATAGAACTGACCAGGATTCATACGAGAAGGAACAACGAAGTCGCGAGCACCTTCTGGTGTACTACCGATGAGGATAGGAGTTTCAACCTCCATGAAATTCTGTGAATCGAGGAAGTTGCGAATCAAGATACACATACGATGACGCAACTCCAAATTCTTGCGAACCGCAGGACGGCGCAAATCGAGATAGCGATACTTCATGCGAATATCATCACCGCCATCAGTATTATCTTCGATAGTGAAAGGAGGAGTCTGACTCTGAGAGAGCACATTCAGCTCCTTTACCAGGATTTCAATATCACCAGTATCCATTTTAGGATTCTTGCTCTGTCGCTCACTAACTGTACCCTTGACCTGGATGCAATATTCACGACCCAGCTTATTGGCAGCATCACACAAGGCCTTATCATCTGCCTCGTTGAAAACCAACTGTGTGATACCATAACGGTCGCGCAAGTCAACGAATGTCATACCACCCATCTTTCTTGAGCGCTGTACCCATCCGGCAAGTGTAACTTCCTTGCCAGCATCAGAGAGACGAAGCTCTCCACAAGTTTGTGTTCTGTACATACCTTAATTATATTATATATTTTTGTTTCTGATGTGCAAAGTTACTATAATTTGGGGAAACAACAAAATAAAATCGCAAAAATGTTACTATAAATAACACCTTTGCGACTTTATACATTATCTTTTCACATGCTTTGAGTGATTTTGGTGCCACTGTCTGGCTCTCTTAAACGCCTGACGATGGAACTTCTCTTCTGCCTTGATGATCTTAAGCACCTTGCTGGCAGGCAGGATATACATAAACCGATTATGATATTCCTGCTGCAACTGCTTCATCTCGATATCCAACTCATCCTGGCGGCGGATAGCCTCTGCACAACCTCTCTCGTCTGCCGGATTAACGAAATGATACCTACGCATCTCATCAAAACAAGAACGCATCTTCTTCATCATCTGGCGGTAAACCGGGAAGAACTTACTTGCTTCCTGCGGAGTGAGACTCGCATGGATTGTAATATACTGCTCCAATTCTGCCTCAAAACGCTTCGGGTCAAATGGCGGACGCTGACCTTGAGAATTCTCGGCATGACAGGTCAGCCCCATCATGGTCATCACAAGAACTGACACTATCATCAGGATTAGATGTCTTGTTCTATGCATGCTGTTATTATCTTCTTTCATCTATAAGTCTTTTTTAATCTATTCTACATCAATTCTCCGCAACAAGTTGAGCATAGAAATCCTGACTATCCATCATCGTATAATCAGCCATCTGCTCAAAGGCTGCATCATCCCCGTCTGTGACGTGTGAACTCTCAATGGCTGGAGTTTCGTTATGCGCCAAAGCATGATGCTTCTTCTCTGCCTGTTGAAGCTGGTAAAGCACACCGCCACCCAACATAGCAGTCACGGCTAAGACGGCAGCAATCTTTCTGAGAGGTAAACGCCTCCAGAGGCTTAAATGCACGAACTTAGCCTTATTCTCCTGACGGTTCTTATCAGTTACTTCAGGAGAATCAATTTCCTGCTCAGGAATCTTTGCCATCATCTGTTCTGCAAAGTTATCGAAATAACCTTCAGGAACCTTGAAATGGTTTTCCTTGCCGAAAATATCATTTATTTTTTTCTCTTCGTTCATCATATTGCAATATCCTTTCTTCTTTTATTTGAATAGACGATTTACATCTCATAAGGTTTAATCAAACAGATGTAAATATTCTGTTATTTTTTTCACTGCCAGATGATAAGAAGCTTTCAGTGCACCTTCACTGGTATTGAGAATCTGACTCATCTCAGAATACTTCATTTCCTCAAAATATTTAAGATTAAAAACCGTCCTCTGCACTTCAGGCAATCTTGCCACCGCTTCCTGTAACCTGGCCTGCACTTCATCACCATCAAAATATTCGTCGCTCATCAACCTGGATGCCACGGAAACATCTTCATCAGCACTTACTTTATCTGCCAGTTTCTGTTTTCTCAGAAAATCGAGTGATTCATTGACAGCAATACGATAAAGCCAGGTAGAAAGCGAAGACTTTCCCTGAAAATTCTGCAGATTACTCCATACCTTGATGAATACATTCTGAAGAACATCATTAGCATCTTCATGACTGAGCACGATACGACGCACCTTCCAATATAGTTTTTCACTATACTGCTTAACCAGCACGGCGAATCCTTCTCGCCGGGTGCGTGGTTCCCGAAGCATCTCTACCAGTTCAGAATCACTGAGTATCATGAAGTTTTCCTATTTAATAATACTAATTCTTTATTTTCTAATATTAGCCTACATTCCCGGCTACAAATATTTCCTCAAATGCTCGAATATCACACCATCAAATCCATAGACATCGGGATAGCTTACCACACCCTTGGCAAATGGATAAAGCGTGTAATACGTGATGAAGAGCGGAATCTGCGGTTCCACTTTTACAGACCCGACCACTAATTTCTTAATCTTCAGAGAATCGGCTGTCATCGAATAGTTGATTCGCTGGATAAGCTTTTCGTTTTTCTCATGAAGCAGGAATTTAGCGAGTTCGAAAGGTTTCTCTACCCTTATGCATCCATGCGAAACGTCTCTGTCTTCCCGGCTGAAAACAGCCTGACTCGATGTGTCGTGCAGATAGACAGAGAAGTTATTATCGAAACGGAAAATGATTCTTCCCAACGAATTTCCTTTTCCGCCACGCTGAACCACACCGTACTTGCCGGAAAGCAACATGGCTCTTGTAACCTGAGCCGGATTCACTTCCTCACCTGTCGAACGGTCTGAGATATAGTAATTGCGCGCATTGAAGTAAGCCGGATTCCCTGCATGATGCACCATATCCTTGACCATGATGCTGCGAGGCACAAACCATTTCGGATTCAGATCCATCCGCTTGATATAACTGTTCAGTATCGGAGTCTTGGTCTTGGTAGAGCCACATCCAATCTTCATCGACAGCGTATCCTGCTCATCTATGGCATAAAGATGAAAAGATGGTATATTAACCAGCACATACTTCTTATGTCTGGCAGGACTGTCAGCCTCCCTCCACCGGCATCTCTCCATGTTCACAAGAATCTTCATTCTCTGATTTCTGTCAAGACCTTCCGACTTCAATTTTTCCTGCAACGTATAATAGAAAGGAGACTTTGGCTGAACATCCTTCAAGAATGCCGCCAATCTGCTTTTCTCAGTTTCTTCGCCATCAACATCCACCCTACTTCTCAACTGCTGAAGAGCAAGATGAAAAAAAGCATCACTGGCATGCTGCATCTTCACATCAAAAAGGCCACGGTATCTCACAGCCCGCTTGATGGAATCGTATGGATTGGGGGCAATGCTGTCCAGACGATTCAGGACGAATGAAGGATTGACGAATCCAAATCTCTGACCGCCTACATATCTCAAATACGACTTGGTAAGCCTGTATTCCAGACGAGCCATCACATGGTTGATATCCTCGTTGCCTTCCCCCAGATTCAAGCTGTGGAGTCTTTCCAGATCTTGAGTAATCTGATTCACATAGAAATGCTTAGTCTTGAATCCCATTTCATCCACCTTCTGCAGATAGGTCAGCAGCGTATCTGCACGATGATCTATTCCATGGCGGTCAACCCAAAGGAACCCTCCATGATTGCGATAATATCTCTTGGTATGCAAGTCGGCAACAGTAGAACCCGAATCATTGTTCATCAGGCTATCCATCAATCTCCTTACCTTTTTGGAATTGATTGCATAGTTTGGGTTCACCATCTCCTGATAGTATTCTAACGTCAAGTTTTGATTTTCATTAGGTTCATGCTGCTTACACGACAGAATGACCCAACAGAGCAGGAACGGCAAAATTCTAAGTATTTTCACGAAACGAATATGAATGATAAAAGAAGTCAACAGTTAACGTCTAACCAGAATCTTTCTCGTAAAGGAGGTTCCTACCTTGATGATATAGACACCATCAGAGAGAGAAAGGTTAAAGCGCTTGTCCTGTCCCTCTACCCTGAAAGATTTCACGGCGACACCAGCCAGATTGTAGATGGTAACTATCTGACTGTTGGCTCCGGTGATATGCATCACGCCTCCGGAATAAGTCAAGGAAATCTTCTGCACTTCCATGTCTATCATTTCCTCAGCACCTGTCCGTGCCGAAGAAACCATAGGCACAGCAAACATCATGCATGGCATCATCAATATGGTAAGTATAGTTTTCTTCATATTCCTGCTTTTACGTAAAAAAATACTTTCCTGCAAAGATATAAAAAAAGAAGGAACCTGCCATCATTCCAGATGCCAAGTTCCTTCTTTTTATATATATTTAACCGTAATTACATAATTCCGTCGGCACGGAGCTTCTGCTGCCACTTCCAGGCAGAAGCCAAGACATCTTCAAGCTTAGCCTCAGCCTTCCAGCCCAACACTTCGTTAGCCTTGGAGCAATCGCCCCAGATCTTCTCGATATCGCCCTCACGACGTGGACCGTACTTCCAGTTCAACTTCACGCCAGTAGCCTTCTCGAATGTCTCTACGATTTCGAGAGTAGAGTTACCCTTACCTGTACCAATATTGAAGTACTCAATTGGTTCAGTCTCCTTGTCGAGTACACGAGCCATAGCGCAAACGTGAGCCTTAGCCAAGTCAACTACATAAATATAGTCGCGGATGCAGGTTCCATCAGGAGTATCATAATCGTTACCGAAGATGGTGAGCTCCTTGCGAATACCCATAGCAGTCTGAGTTACGTAAGGAATCAGGTTGTTTGGCACACCGTTTGGCAACTCACCAATCTCTGCAGATGGATGAGCACCAATTGGGTTGAAGTATCTCAAGATAATGCTCTTGATGTTAGCACCGCTATGGATATAGTCTGCGATGATCTGCTCGTTCACCTCCTTGGTATTACCATAAGGAGAAGTAGCCTTCTGATGAGGAGCCTCCTCAGTTACAGGCAAGTTCTCTGGCTTAGGCTGACCGTAAACGGTGCAAGAAGAAGAGAAGATAATACCCTTTACGTTATATTTTGGCATCAACTCAAGCAGGTTGATGAGCGAAACCAGGTTGTTGCGGTAGTACAACAAAGGCTTCTGTACACTCTCACCTACAGCCTTGCTGGCAGCAAAGTGAATGATACCCTCGATGGCAGGATACTTCTGGAATACAGCCTCTGTAGCTGCCTTGTCACGAAGATCAACCTGCTCGAAAGCTGGACGAATACCTGTAATCTTCTCAATACCGTCAAGAACCTCAATCTTTGAGTTTGAAAGATTATCTACGATTACTACGTTGTAGCCTGCCTGCTGCAACTCTACTGTGGTGTGGCTACCGATAAAACCAGTACCGCCAGTTACCAAAATTGTTTGTTTCATATTGCTAGTCTATTGAATAATTGATATTATCTTTATTTATATGAAAGTGAGGATTGATGCCCGGCAGAAATCGATTCCGATACCGGACTTATCATCCTACACGTTTGCAAAAGTAATGCAAAAAAGTGAAACTACAAAATATTTCAGAAAAAATATGCCGAAAGATTTTTTATTTTCAAGAATAAGCTGTAACTTTGCATCTGAAATATAACTTATCAACAGAAATGGTGTGTTTCAGCAATTAACATTAGAATTATCAATTATTGACGCAAACAATGACGCAAACATTAAGGATTACGAATATGAAACAGTATGATATCAATCACGACATGCGGTACCTGCAGTTACTCGCACAGTCGTTTCCATCCATAGCTGAGGCTAGCACGGAGATTATCAATCTGCAAGCTATTCTCAATCTGCCGAAAGGCACAGAGCATTTCCTCGCCGATATTCACGGCGAGTATGAGGCCTTTCTGCACGTACTGAAAAATGCATCAGGCAACATCAAGCGTAAGGTGAACGAACTCTTCGGCAACACCCTGCGTGAACAGGACAAGCGTGAACTCTGCACCCTGATTTACTATCCGGAACAGAAACTGGAGCAGGTAAAGCAAAGAGAATCAGATATAGACGACTGGTATCACATCACCCTTCACCAGCTGGTGGCAGTTTGCCGTGATGTGTCAAGCAAGTACACCCGTTCCAAGGTGCGCAAATCACTGCCATGCGATTTCTCCTATATCATACAGGAGCTTTTGCACGAGCATACGGAAGATCACGACAAGGCTGCATACGTGAATGTCATCGTAGATACCATCATCTCTACAGGACGTGCTGACGATTTCATTGTAGCCATTGCCAATGTGATACAAAGACTCGCCATCGACCAGCTTCATATACTCGGCGACATATACGATCGCGGACCAGGAGCACATATCATTCTCGACAAGATGCGCCACTATCATAGCTGGGATATTCAATGGGGCAACCACGACGTACTCTGGATGGGAGCCGCAGCCGGTAATGATGCCTGTATCTGCAACGTCATCCGACTGTCGCTGCGCTATGCCAACCTCGCCACCCTGGAGGAGGGTTACGGCATCAACCTCATTCCATTGGCAACCTTTGCGATGGATACCTACGGTGA
This sequence comes from Prevotella sp., assembly GCA_052356385.1. Classification (GTDB taxonomy): domain Bacteria; phylum Bacteroidota; class Bacteroidia; order Bacteroidales; family Bacteroidaceae; genus Prevotella. Next base: position 56,590 of record DAWDAD010000001.1, on the reverse strand, counting down.
TGATCCTTGCGAAGAATTCCTGCCAAAGATGACAGGTGGTGCAGCCGCTATGGATGACAAGACTAAACGACTCACATCTCTGATGCACAAGGCTATTGCCGTGATCCAATTCAAGATAGAAGGTCAGCTCATCGCCAAGCATCCAGAATGGAAAATGGACGGCAGACGACTCTTTGAGTACGTAAACTACGAAAAGGGAACCGTAGAGATTGAGGGCAAGAAGTACGAAATGTCCACATGCCACTTCCCTACCATCGACCCGGAGAATCCGAACAAGCTCAGCGAGGAAGAAGAAGTCCTGATACAGAAGCTGCACCATTCATTTATGGTATGCGAGAAACTGCACAAGCATATCAGAACCATGCTGCAGCATGGCTGTATGTATGCCATCTTCAACAACAACCTGCTCTTCCATGCTTCCTGTCCACTCAACGAGGATGGAACATTGAAAGAGGTAGAGATTTGTCCTGGAGAAAAGTATAGCGGCAAGGAACTGATGCATCATACCGGAATGCAGATTCGCACGGCATTCCAGCAGGATTCCGACCCAGACGAGAAACAGTATGCCATCGATTACTTCCTCTATCTCTGGTGTGGTCCAGACAGTCCACTCTTCGACAAGAGCAAGATGGCAACCTTCGAGCGATATTTTATCGCCGACAAGGAGACCCACAAAGAGGAAAAGGGCTACTACTTCAAGCTGCGTGACGACGAGAAGGTGATAGACCATATCATGGATGCCTTCGGACTGAAGGGCGAAAATCGCCATATCATCAACGGGCACGTTCCGGTAAGAACCCTAAAGGGAGAGAATCCAATCAAGGCAAACGGAAAGCTGATGGTGATTGATGGAGGTTTCTCCAAAGCTTACCATAACGAGACGGGTATAGCAGGTTACACTCTGGTTTATCACTCTCGCGGTTTCCAGCTGGTACAGCACGAACCTTTCACAAGTGCCGAGGATGCCATCACACGCGGTACCGACATCAAGAGTACCACCCAGATTGTAGAAATGAGCAATCGAAGAATGCTCGTAGCAGATACAGATATCGGTCAGGATTTACGCAAGCAGATAGAAGACCTCCAGGAACTTCTCTATGCTTACCGACACGGCTACATCAAGGAAACAGAAAGAAAAAAATAAAAACGAACAGGACGGTATCAGCAGGTACCTGAACAAAAAAAATGCGAACAGTATGGTTGAAACGGGCTGAAAGCCCAAAAGCTCCTAGCCCAGGGCACCGCCCTGGGTATAATAGCAATCAACAAGACGCCCTGTAAGGGCAAAAGCTTTGTTTATTGCCTGTTTTTTAAAGCTTTTGCCCTTACAGGGCGACGGGTTTGCGTTCATAATTACCCAGGGCGATGCCCTGGGCTAGGAGCTTCTGCCCTTTCAGGGCGTATTGGGTAAATTCAACCGTACAGGTCGAACTTATCTTTTAGACAAGGAAATCTTCTTGCTCACCTTAAATCTATCAAATCCCTCACCATACACACCGATTACAGAACTCTGACTCACAAATGCAGTAGGATCGATCTCATCAATCAGGCGGAATATCTTCTGCGATTCTCTCTGTCTAGCCAGCACAAAGAGCATGTGAACATCCTTGCCGCTATAGCAACCATGACCATCCATGACCGTACATCCACGTTCGGCTGTCGTATTGATGGCTGCACTCAGCTCTAGATACTTGTCAGAAATGATAAAGAACTGTACCGAACGGCGCATGGCGTTGACAACATGATCAACTGTAAGCGAAACAACGAACAGGCACACATAACCATAAATCACCATTTCCCAGGAGCGCAGCACAAGATAAGAACTGGTAATGATGAGCAAGTCGCAAACCATGATGGCATGTCCCAGAGAAATGTTATAGTACTTATTGATCATTGCAGCCACCGTATCACTGCCTCCGGTAGAACCATTACATCCAAGACCCAATCCAGCACTGCTTCCCATGAAGAAGGCACCGATGACTGTCGCCATAAAAGGCTGATCGTGAAGCAAAGGCGTCATACCTACCGTATGAATCTCTATGAAGCGAGTCACCGCAGCAAAGATTGCTACACCATAAATCGTCTTGGCACAGAATTTCCAACCCAGGATACGGAATGCAATCAACAGCAAAAATACGTTGAGCGCCAGATAAGTGACCGAGGCAGGAATGCCAAATCCCCAGCAGAAGATAGAGGCGATACCGCCTACTCCACCCATCGTGATATGATTAGGGAGGAGGAATAAATTGAGTCCGATACTACCTTCTACCATTGCCAGACCGATAATGATGTAGTCGCGCAACTCATGCATTTTTGTTTTTCTCGTCATTTGTTGTTTTTTTTAAAAATCATGATTATTCATACCATAAACGTGAAGCCCATCAGGTTTCGGGGTGCAAAGTTACTAGAAATCTTGTTAAAATCAAAGTAGAATCTGCTAAAAAATAGTCTAAAATGAAAAAAAAAGCTATTTTATGCCGACATTTCAAAAAATATTCATACTTTTGTACTGATCTATAAAGACAACGGAAGCAATATCTATTCAAGAAAACTATAAAGAAGAACGATTATAAACATCTTGTCTATGGCAGAAAAAAGCATTAACATCGCATCATGGCCTTGCCTCAGCAATGGCCTTCACTACAATTGGCTAGTAGATTACGCTGCTTTCAGCGCGTTCGGCACCTTCGAGCTTTCAGCAGAAGAATGGGAAAAGCGCGACCTCATCGTCAACTTCAAGGGTAACTCGGAACTCACTACCGAGATAGACCACCAGCAAGCTGTCGATAAGGCCATCGACTTGGTGTCTTCTTTCCTAAAAGCGGTATTCTCTGAAAAAGAGGGAGCCAAGAACTCACACTCTACTCTTTCACAACTCACTCTGGTCTGCCTACCAGCCTCTACACAAAAGCATACTGAGCGCAGATTCCGCAAGTTCAGCGAAGAGGTATGTGCGGCAACAGGTATGCAGAATGCCTACAACGCATTCAGTTTCACAACTACAAAAGATGAGAATGGAGATGAAGTGGATACACTTCATCTAGATGAAACATTCTTTCAGGGAAAACAAGTGATCCTCTTCGATGACATTATTGCATCTGGAGGATCTATTGTTCGATTTGCTGAAAAACTAGAAAAATCGGGGGCTAAAGTTATTGCCGCACTCGCTCTGGGAAAGAAAATCCCAGACGGATACGACAATAACGAATAGCGATTACTAGAAATGGAATCTCACATCCACACCACATTGGAAAGGATTGCCTCGCTGGGCAAAATATTCTTTCGTGCCTGTAGCTGAATTATCTACCGCAAAGGTATTATAATTGGTGTCTGTGAGATTTCTACCCCAGAAACTTACATTGAAAGCCTTGAAATTCAAATCAACATGTGCTCCCAAAACTGCATATAACTTCTGGGAGTAAGTATTTGCATTGTCCCAATAGGTCTTGCCTTGTGCATTCACGTTTGCACCGAGGGTCAGCCAGTCGGTGAGACGATAGTCTGCCATCGCAGCCATTGTATGCTGTGGCACGTAAGGAACGTATTTGCCCTTATAGTCCACGGCATCCTCGCCTTCTCCATCTACATACTTATCAAACTTGCTGCGAGTATAACCATAACTCATTGCCCAATCAAATTTTCCGTCGAAAAGCTGTCCTCTCAAAGCTGCTTCAATACCACAGCTGTGACTCTTTCCTGCATTCACCATCATACGTCCGAAGCCATAATTGCCCGCCATGACAGAGAGCTGCTGGTTGGTCACCTTCATATAGAAAGCACTCAAGTCAAAATGCAGCATGTTATCGAAGAGATTCAGATGAGCACCAGCCTCATAATTCCAGGAAGTCTCCGGCTTGTAGGCGATGGTCTTGTCAATACGCTGATAATCCTCCTCGGTATGCGGAATATGATAATCCCCACGCATTGCCTGATTACGATTGGCATTCAGTTCGGTCTGAAGTACATCGCTGAACATCTGGATATTATATCCACCTGCACGATAGCCCTTGCTTACAGTAGCATACACATTACTGCCCAGCTCATCAATCTTCAGATTAAGTCCGAATTTCGGTAAAAGCTGGCTATAATCGTCACTTACTTCATGATCCAGCGAAGAATCCAAGACATAGGTAGCCTTCTTTCCCATTACATTGGCACTCATCTGCATATAGGCACTGGCATCATAATGGATGGCAGTATGCATCAAGTCATAGCGCAAGCCCAAGGTGGCAGTAAGGCGATCGGTGATATTGAAGTTGCTCTCATGAAAGAATCCCAGGTTCCACTGAGGTGTATGATACAATCCCGGTGCACCCATATTCACATTCATGGATACGCCTCCAGCCTTCTCAATAGCCTTGGCAGCTGCAGCCTTGGCAGCCTTTTCCGGCATACCCTGTGCTATCATCTTCTGTGCCATCGCATTGACCATCGCATTATACATCTGCTTCTGGATAGCATTGCCGATAGGCTGGGTCATCCCCTCATTGAAGAAGACCGGTCCATTGGTCTTCAGCCACTGATAAGAGAAGAAGCCACCCGCGGTCCAATTCCAGAAACCGCCCACAGCGCGATTACTCTTCAAAGTAAATTCCTGGGTAAGCGAGTTCTGAAGCTGCTCCTGCAGGATGCTCATATAATCGGCAGGAAGATAATCCGAATCCATATTCATCTTATCCTTCAGATACTGATAGCTTGTGGTAGAAGCAAAGCTATAATCTGCTCCTGTATGATTCACGGTAACACCCGAGATAAAGGAATGACGCAAATAGGTTCCGTCAAAGGTGGTGGAAGGAAGCGCAGCCTTACCTGTCTCCAAATCCAGCTTGCCATAAGGGAATCCATTCTGATCAACATACTGATAGTTGGCGAGAAGATCTACGTTCCATCCTCTGTTGAGCTTTGCCTTCAGTACAATCTTTCCTCCAGCCTCATCATACTTGTCGGCTCTGTTGCCGGTATTCGTATTTCTGAAGAATCCCTTCTGTGCATCATTGAAGGCTGCTACCGTAAACGCCAGATGGTCATTGATACGATGATAATGAGCCAACTCCACATTTCTATAATATCGGGAACCATAACTCAACTTCAAATCAGTTCCCTCATATTCAAACGGATTGCGGGAATAGATACGCACCAGTCCGCCCTCTGTGTTCTGGCCATAGAGAGTAGCCTGAGGACCACGCAGGATATCAATACGGGAAGTCTGATAATGATGAAGATTGAAGGCAGACTTGCTCATCACCGGGATGCCATCCAGATAGATGCCTACCGCAGGACTGTTTACTCTGCTGCCAATGCCACGCACATACATAGCACTGGAAAGACGACTGCCATAGTTAGGCATTACAAAATTAGGGATATAACTAGAAAGCTCTCGCAAATCACGGGTGCCTAGTTTCTGTATCTGAAATCCACCAACAGAAGTACTGCTGAGTGACTGCTGGCGAAGGCGGAAAGCCTCTTTAGGTTGTGAAACCACAACCACCTCGTCGATATCAAACACCTTACTGCTATCAGTGAATACTTTGAAATCTGCGTTATCTACTCTTTTATTATCACGGGACAGGACATTGCTTGTGCCAGCCCACAAAGAGATTGGCGCAACAGAGGAAGCCAGCGCCAATGCAATCATTTTCTTATTTATTATATCCTTTTTCATAACGGGTGCAAAGGTACAGCTTTTTCCTGACACCCAAAATCCTTATTTATTAGGAATTCCCCCTGCGATAGGACTTGACGGCAAACCAAATGTATGCCACCAGCAGAATGTAGCCTATATAATATAAGGTGAAAACACTGAAAATGATATAATCGAGTGCACATACACCTGCCAGACCGCCCAGATACAACAGGGCTTCACCAAACGGAAGACGATGATAAACTTCATCGACACATGCCAGTCCCACAATGAGAATACTCCATACCAAGGCAAGAAATACTCCCAACACCTTAGGTACCGCAAAAGGATTCAATGACGGATGGAAATAAAACTGTCGCCACATCTCTGGTTCAAAAGTCTGAATCCAGGCATAAAAGGCAGCCGAGATGGATACCAGAAGCACAAGAGCTAGAGGATACGGCGAATCAATATCATTGAAATGCACAATCTTGGCATTGCTATGAAATACCTTTCTTACCAGATAAGTCAAAGTGATGACTACGATGACCACCAGGAATATGAGCAGGTGGACATTGCTGAAAGTCATGATGAATTCAGAGATAGGATCATCCGGTACTACCTGAGGAAGCAGTCTCGATTCCCTACTCCATCCAAACCTGTTATCTTCAGTAGCAAGCTGCACCCATACGGAGTCTATGCTGTCTTGTGGCACCATACGGATATCTGTCACAACCAGAAGCTGGTTCTTTTTGACAGAGAATGAATCTACCGAAAGACCACTCACCAATTCTTCTGGTTGCTGTCGCATCAAATGGATAGAATCCTTAAACACCATAAAGTTATATTTGTTGGTGTAATGGTGGGTGGTAGAGAATGAGATAGAATCCAACTGACGGTCACTGTACTCCAGCATGGCTGCATGCTGCTGATGGGAGTTATGACGATGATAGCAGCTGTTGAGCATCAAACAGATGCCCAACATACATACCATCATTCTTATCATCAGTCTTATTCTCATTCTTTATTTTGGGTTACGAAACCCGTTACGTTTTTATTTTGTGCTATAGACATTCATCTGGCACTCAGCACAGTTGAATTCCAATCGGAATCTTCTGCCATCGCCCAGCTCCAGGAACAGAGGCTCCTTCCATTGCGGCTTCTTGCCTCCTCGTTTTACACAATAGCCCAAAGAGTAGCGGATGCAATGGCGGCACTGCATGATGAGGGATTCTCCCTTAGGTTGCTCAACCTCAAATGCAGATTCAATATGCTTCATGCCATGCGTCTTGTAGAAATGCTCAGCACTGCGGTTAGCGATATTATAGAGATATGGCCATTTGCCATAGGCAGGCTGCCATACAAACTCCTCCGGGTTCAACTCGTGCTCACCAGCCTGATTCAGCTGATAAGGTGCAGAGAACATTTCTTCCACCACGCCTTTCACCAAGGATCTATCTACAATATTCTGAATTCCTTCTGTCGCCGTCTCGATCAAATCTCTACGAATCTCAGACAATACACTATTTGGAATGAAATAATTCTCAAGATCTCCCGCAAGAACAACTTCATCACACTCAAATATCGTATTACCCATCTTGCTCAACTGCTGTCTGATGTTATCACCCTGCGGACGCCTTGCCAATTCCAACGGTGCTTCAAAGTCATAAGAATACTCGTCAATCTTGTAAAAGAGATGCTTCTCCAAGAAGCCTTCTGTAGTCATTGAGGCTAATTGAGGAACATTAACCGAAGCACCAATCTCAATCAACACCTGCTGAAGAGCACCGGATTCTGAATACTGAGGCGTAACTCTGATGTGGAGAGGTATCTTGCGGCTCGCAGTTTTCTTTGATAGAATATTCTCAAAAGCCTGGTCATTATTACGGTAGAGAGCCATGCCTGGGCGCAGATGCTCCGGCATACGAAGCGGATAGAGTCGGTTACCTTCCACACGGTTTACGCGGAATCCCTCCAGCTCTTTCTCTTCGTTGATAAAGCAGAGACCATCACCATTGGCAAAGCTTGCCACTGTCGCCACGTTGAAGGAAACATTGCCTCTTATCTCCTTGACCTTACCAACATACTCGCCCATCGCCTTCGGTGTATCAAAAGAAGCGATGTCCGGCTGTCGCCCATTGAGGAAATAGTTGGTAAATCCTCTGTTGAATGTCTTTTTCAAGTTAGGCTGGAACGTATGGATAGCACGACCAAATGATGCTCTACAATACTTATCCGGATTGGCAGCAACAAGCTCATCGAGTTTCCGACTATAGGCAGCCACAACATTCTTCACATAGTTTACATCCTTCAGGCGTCCTTCTATCTTGAAAGAAGTTGCACCCGCATCAGCAAGTTCCTGCAGATGATCTATCTGGCAGAGATCCTTCAATGACAGCAGATGACGCTCATGCTCTATTTCATTTTCATTGGAATCTATGAGATTGAATTTCATTCTGCAGAACTGAGCACACTCACCACGGTTTGCAGAACGGCCGAAACATTTTTCCGAAGCATAGCATACACCCGAATAGCTAACACAAAGCGCACCATGCACAAAGACCTCCAACTGCGTAGAAGGATTTTTCTTGTGGATTTCCCTGATTTCATCAAGAGAAAGTTCACGGGCAAGGACCACTCTATCGAATCCTAGCGTTGACAGCCAGGCAACCTTGTCTGCAGAACGTGCATCACACTGCGTGCTGGAATGCAACTCACGGTGCCATAGTTGATTGGCTCTTACATCCCAGAGAACACCCATATCCTGCAACAGGAGTGCATCCACTCCAATACGGTCCAACTCGGCAATCATCTTCAGCGTATCCTCCATCTCATTTTCATAGATGATGGTATTCACCGTCACGTGAACCTTGGCACGAAACTGATGGGCATAATCACAGAGTTTCTTAATATCCTCCAGCGAGTTGGCAGCAGCAGCGCGGGCTCCAAAGCGTGGTGCACCTATATACACCGCATCGGCACCATGATCGATAGCAGCGATACCACACTCCAGATTCTTGGCTGGGGCAAGAAGCTCTAGCTCCGTCAAGTGTATTTCTTTTTTCTTCTTTGCTTCAATATCATTCATTTCCTAACCTATCTTAGTTCTTTTTACGACTCCAACCTTATTGAATATCCTCAATGTTATAAGGAGTTTCCTGATAAACGTAATAGTTGATCCAGTTACTGTAGAACAGGTTGGCATGGGCACGCCATGTTACCAAAGGAGCCTCATTCGGATCGTCATGGAAGTAATAGTTCTCAGGCAATTCTACGTCGTCTCGCTTGCCCATGTCTCTTTTATACTCCTTATCGAGCGTGTTAGGCGCATATTCCAGATGACCTGTCACGAAGAATTCGCGTCCACCCCTCGCCATTACGATACTCACGCCACTTTCTGCAGATTCTGCGATAATATCCAGTCCCGGCACTTTTTCGATGTCTTCCCTACGCACCTCTGTATGGCGGCTGTGTGGCATATTGAAGATGTCATCAAAACCACGGAAGATTGGGAGTGACGGATCAAGCGGTTTCTGAGGAAAGATACCAAACTTCTTTTTATCAAGCTGATATTTTGGAACACCATAAAAGTGATAGAGTCCAGCCTGCGCACCCCAGCAGATATACAGCGTAGAGGTAACGTGGGTACGTGCCCAATTGAATATCTCCTGGATTTCCGGCCAATACTCCACTTCCTCATATTCCATCGTCTCTATAGGAGCACCCGTCACTATCATACCGTCAAACTTCTGCTTTGACAGTTCCGCAAAGTCCTTATAGAACATCATCATGTGTTCTATCGGTGTATTCTTTGGAGTATGGCTCTTCAACTTCATGAAGTAAACCTCCAACTGCAGAGGCGTATTGGAGAGCAATCTCACCAAATCAGTTTCTGTCGTGATCTTAAGCGGCATCAGGTTGAGCACACAAATCTTCAGCGGTCTGATTTCCTGATTGTGCGCACGACTCTCATCCATCACGAAAATATTCTCATGCTTCAGCAGCTCAATAGCTGGAAGTTTATCCGGTAATCTTAACGGCATCTTATCTTGTTCCTTTCTTCTTAAAAAACATTATATATATCCCCTTTTCTGCAAAAGCGGACATTTCACTTATTCCGTGCAAAGTTACGTTTTTATTTTGAAATAGCAAAAGAAAAAAGAAAGAAATATATATTCATACGAAAAAAACAGCTTCTGTAACAAAAACAAAAAAGGCCGCATACCCTTTAATAAGAGTATTGCGACCTTATTGTATTTATGCGAGTCTCCAAGAGAACGCTAGTCTGAATGCCTATGCAACCAGATTAGTCCTTGAAGAAATCCTTAACAGCCTCGTTTGGTACCATCTTCTCATCGAAAACGTAAGCACCAGTCTTAGGGCTCTTAACCATCTTGATAACCTTTGTGTATGCGCGACCATCCATGTTACCTTCGTGGAGGGTAGCGACCGCTTTCTTTGCCATAGTCTATTAAAATTGATAAAATTGTTTATAAACTTGTAAGCGAGCTTACTTAATCTCCTTGTGAAGAGTCATCTTCTTAAGGATTGGGTTGTACTTCATCAACTCAAGACGCTCAGGAGTGTTCTTACGATTCTTTGTAGTCACGTAACGGCTTGTACCTGGCATACCACTGTTCTTATGCTCAGTGCACTCGAGGATAACTTGTACTCTATTACCTTTTGCTTTCTTTGCCATGATATTATTCTCCTATAACTTTAATGTCCTTCCAATCTACGTAGCCCTTCTTTACTGCCTGATTCAAAGCAGCATCGAGACCTACCTTGTTAATAAGACGAAGACCAGCAGCACTGATCTTGAGGCTGATCCAGCAACCCTCTTCTACATAGTAGAATTTCTTGCTGAAGAGGTTAACGTCAAAGCTTCTCTTTGTACGGTGCTTTGAGTGAGACACATTGCAACCTAACTGTGCCTTCTTACCTGTGATTTGACAAATTTTAGACATTTCTATCTTTAATTTTGTAATTCGTTAATTGATACCTATTCCAAACAGAGTGCAAAATTACAAAATAATTCGGTAATAACAAAATAATCCCTAAAAGAACGCAGTCTTTTAAGGATTATTAATACTTTATGGCTCTAAATTAGCATTTTATGCCTCTTTTTTCAAATCTTCAGCATGTTCTTTCAGGAAATCGAGCATACCCTTAAGCGCTGTATTTGTGGCAATTGCAAGATTGATATCGCGACCGAAATCCTCTGTAAGTTTCACCACACGAACATCATCCTTGCTACCAAAACCAACGAAGATTGTACCCACTGGCGCAGATGGAGTACCACCTGTAGGTCCCGATACACCTGTTGCCGAAATGGCGAAATCAACATTCAGGGCTTTGATGGCACCAAGTACCATCTCCTTAGCTACTTCCTCGCAGAAGGCTGTCTTCTCCTCCAGAAGCTCATGGCTCACTCCGAGAAGATTCTCTTTTACCTCATTAGTATAACTTACCACACCGCCCTTGAAGTAATTGCTGGCACCTGGCACAGAGATAAGCGCTTCGGCGATACGACCGCCTGTGCAGCTCTCGGCTGTGCCCACTGTCTTGTCACTATTGTAGAGCATCTCCTGGATGCCCTTGCTTAATATCTTTGTTTCAAATTCCATAAGAATTCCTGTTTACTTAAATGTTACTTTACTATATGCAGGCAGATCGATGGTGGCAAAATCGCCATCACGATACTTGAAGGTACCTACACAACCAATCATAGCCGCATTGTCTGTGGTATAGCTGAACTTTGGTATGTAGATGGTCCAGCCAAAACGCTTGGCATGATCACGGAAGGCATTGCGGAGACCATTGTTGGCACTCACACCACCAGCCACAGCCACATGCTTGATTCCTGTCTGTTTCACTGCCATACGCAATTTCTTCATCAGGATATCCACGATGGTGAACTCAATGCTCGCAGCCAAGTCAAACTTGTTCTTCTCCACAAAATCCGGATCAGCAGCTACCCACTTGCGCAGACTGTAGAGGAAACTGGTCTTGAAGCCAGAGAAGCTATAATTCAGACCAGGGATATGTGGCTCAGCAAAGCTGAAAGCCTTCGGATTACCCTGGCGGGCATACTTATCTACAACAGGACCACCTGGGTAGCCCCACTCCAACACCTTGGCACACTTATCTATCGCCTCACCGGCAGCATCATCGATAGTCTGACCGAGAACCTCCATATCGTTGTAGGCATTCACCTTCACAATCTGCGAGTTTCCACCGCTCACAAGAAGACAGATAAATGGGAATGGAGGTGCACTCTGGTCATCATCGCTTTCCTTGATGAAATGAGCCATCACATGACCCTGCAAGTGATTGACATCAATCATCGGGATGTTGAGCGAACGGGCAAAGCCCTTGGCAAAGCTCACACCCACGAGCAGAGAACCCATCAAGCCCGGTCCACGGGTGAAGGCAACGGCAGACAGATCTTCCTTTCTGATGCCTGCACGGGCGATAGCCTGATCTACCACAGGCACCACATTCTGCTGATGAGCACGGGAAGCAAGCTCAGGCACCACGCCACCATAGGCACGGTGCACTTCCTGAGAAGCAGTCACGTTACTCAGCAATACTCCATTCTTGAGCACTGCGGCTGAGGTATCGTCACAACTGCTCTCTATACCTAATATATATATATCCTTTTTTTCTTCCATAATTACTAAGGGCTAAGCCCATATATATTAATGTGTAAGAATCTCCACACCCGTCTCAGTCATCACGAGTGTATGCTCCCACTGAGCAGATGGCTTTTCGTCACCGGTAATAACCTCCCATCCGTATGGATCATCGGCATCGATGAACACCTGCCAGGTTCCCATATTGATCATTGGCTCGATAGTAAACACCATACCAGGCACGAGCAACATACCAGTTCCTCTATGACCATAATGAAGAACCTCAGGCTCTTCATGGAACTGGCAGCCTACTCCATGACCGCAGAGGTCACGGACAACACCATAACCATACTTCTTGCAATGCTTTTCGATGGCATGACCGATATCACCCACAAAAGAGTAAGGCTTAGCCGCCTCCATACCAATCTCAAGACACTCCTTGGCAACACGAACCAACTGCTCCTTTTCCGGAGTTGTCTTGCCGCCAACGATGAACATACGGCTGGCATCTGCATAGTAACCATCCACGATGGTAGTCATATCCACATTGATGATGTCACCCTCTTCGAGCACATCCTCTTCCTTAGGAATACCATGACATACCACTTCATTGATGGATGTACATACGCTCTTAGGGTAGCCCTCATAGTTGAGGCAGGCAGGAATCGCATTATGATCCTTGCAATACTGCATACAGAGGTCATCGATCTGCTGAGTATTGATACCCGGACGGATCATCTCGGCAACAGCATCGAGACAACCTGTATTCACAACACCACTCTTGCGGATGCCTTCTATTTGTTCTGGAGTCTTAATCAAGTCGCGGGTAGGCACAAGCTTACCCTTATTTTCCCAAAACATCACCTGCTTGTCGAGCTCTGTAACAGGCTGACCAGGCAGACAATGCCATCTTTTCTTCTTAACCATTGTCTAATTATTTAATATTTGCGACTGCAAAAGTACATTATTTCTTGCAGAATGCAAAATAAAATGGCAATTATTTGCAGTTAGACTGTAAATAATCACCATAAATCATTACTTCAAATAATCGTAGATTTTATCGCACCAGTCTTCTCCGTTCTGCGGACAATAAGTAAAGAGCCCTACCTCAGAAGCCGCACAGCAGTTACGGGCGCCGTCATCAATAAAGAGACATTCCTCCGGCAACGCCTTTTCCTGAGCCATCACGTAACGGAAGAAATTCTCGTCCGGCTTCATATATTTCACCTCATAGCTGCGATACATGGCATCGAAATAATCACCGATAGGGTGACCGTCGCCAGAGAAGTCCTCACTATCCGTCCAAGCCGATACGTATGGATTGGTATTGCTGAGCAAGACCACGCGATATCCCTGCTTCTTGAGATTTCTGATGGTCATCAACTTGCGGGCAGGCACCTCCTTCATATAGCCCAGCCAGCAATGCTGCAGCTCCTCAAAGCTCACCTCTCGACCCACCTTCTCGCTTACCAGACGGCGATACTCCTCCTCGGAAAGCTTTCCTTCTTCCAGATCGCCATTCAAGCCCGACTGCTTATAAGGATCCATCTTCTCGGCAAACTCCTTCATACCTAACTCAACAAAGCGTTTGCCTGCCTCATTCTCGTCGAGGGTGATCACGACACCACCCATATCAAAAATAACTGTTTTGATCATATTATCCTATTTACTAATACCTTTTTTATCCGATTTAAAACAAATCTAATTTGTTCTTTCTGGCTTCTTCCAGAGAGGCAATCTTCGCCTGCTGTTCGTGATACTCATTGCGCAAGCGTTCGTACCGCTCATTGAGTTCAGCTATAAACTTAGGGCATTCTGTCTCGTTGAGGAATCGGGCACAGATACCGGCATTCAGCGAAGCATCCTTCACCCAGATAACCGGTCCATCATACACAGGGGCAATCTTCAGCGCCACATGCAATTCGCTCGTGGTAGCACCTCCCACCATAATCGGGATACGCAAGCCTGCCTTCTGCATCTCCTGGGCAGTGTGAACCATCTCTTCCAGTGATGGAGTAATCAAGCCGCTCAAGCCGATGGCATCCACCTTCTCTTCTATCGCCTTCTTCACAATCTGCTCGGCAGGTACCATCACGCCCAGGTCGATGATATCATAGTTGTTGCACGACATCACCACACACACGATATTCTTACCGATATCATGCACATCTCCCTTTACGGTCGCCATCAGAATCTTTCCGGCAGAAGTACTTCCACCCTGCTTCTCTGCTTCGATATGAGGCTGGAGGATGGAAACGGCAGCCTTCATGGTTCGTGCCGTCTTCACCACCTGCGGCAAGAACATCTCACCCTTACCGAAGAGCTCACCCACCAGGTTCATACCATCCATCAGCGGTCCCTCGATGACGTTCACGGCATGCGGATACTTCTGCAATGCCTCGTCTATATCAGGCTGCAGGAACTCAGTGATACCCTTCTGCAGGGCATACTTCAATCTTTCCTCCACAGCCTGCTTACGCCACTCTGGTGCCACTGGTTTCGGAGCTGGCGCACCGCCAGCTTTGGCTGCAGCCTTTGCCGCATCAGCCTTCGCCTTGATTTCGGCAGCCAGTTCGATGAGATCATCGGCAGCACCCTTTCTTCTGTTCAACACCACATCCTCGATGAGTTCGAGCTGTTCTTTAGGTATTTTATCATAATCCATTCTTGCCTTGGCATTTACGATACCAAAGTCCATACCCACCTTTTGGGCATGATGCAGGAATACACAATGAATCGCTTCACGGATATACGTATTGCCGCGGAACGAGAACGAGAGGTTACTGACTCCACCACTGACATGTGCTCCAGGCAGATTCTGATGAATCCACTCGGTGGCACGGATGAATTCCACGGCATAATTATCATGCTCCTCCATACCCGTAGCGATGGCAAGCACATTCGGGTCGAAGATGATATCGAGCGGATTCATTCCCAGTTTATCTACCAGGAGATGATAGGCACGCTCGGCAATCTCGATACGCCGCTCATAGGTAGTGGCCTGTCCCACTTCATCGAAGCACATCACCACAACGGCGGCACCATAGCGCATCACATCACGTGCATGAGAGAGGAAAACCTCTTCACCCTCCTTCAGGGAGATGGAATTCACGATACATTTACCCTGACAGCACTTCAGTCCGGCAAGAATCACATCCCACTTCGAGGAGTCTATCATCACAGGCACCTTGGCAATCTCAGGTTCTGCCGCTATCATATTGAGGAAATTCACCATTTCTGCCTTGGCATCCAGCAGTCCGTCGTCCATATTCACGTCCACCACGGCTGCACCATCTGCCACCTGCTTGCGGGCAATACCGATGGCTTCCTCATAACCTTTTTCATTAATCAATCGCAGGAACTTCCTACTACCAGCCACATTACAGCGTTCGCCTACGTTAACGAAGCGGCTGGCATCTACCGGCAGATGAACAGAGTCATCCACCTGCAGCAAGTCCAAACCAGAGAGCCACATATACTTAGGCTTCTCCACCACCTGATGCGGTTTCTTTCCCTCAGCACTTCTGGCATAATGGGCGATGAATTCAGGACTGGTTCCACAGCAGCCGCCGATGATATTGACGATGCCCTCATCGATAAACTCAGCTATCTGCGGAGCCATCGACTCTGCCGTCTCGTCGTATTGTCCCATCTCGTTAGGCAATCCGGCGTTAGGATGTGCACTAATATAATAAGGTGCAACCTTTGCCAGATGCTCGATGAATGGCTTCATCTGGGGAGCACCGAAGGCACAGTTCATACCTACCGAGAAAATAGGATAAGGAGAGAGCGAGGCCAGGAAAGCATCCACGGTCTGACCGCTCAGTGTTCTGCCTGCCAGATCGCTTACCGTAAGACTAATCATAATAGGCAGTTCTACCCCATGCTTCTTCATCATGGTGATGGCAGCATCAATCATCGCCTTGCAGTTGAGCGTATCGAAGATGGTCTCGATAAGGATGACATCCGCACCACCTTCGATGAGACCATCCACCTGTTCGCAGACATCGGTGAAAAGTTCATCATACGTAATCTCCCGGGCGGCAGGATCACTGACGTCCGGACTCATGGAACAAGTTTTATTGGTAGGTCCCACATCTCCAGCTACGAAGCGTGGTTTATCTGGTGTAGAAAACTTATCACATTCGATACGCGCCAAGCGAGCGCCTTCGAAAGCCATTTCCCTAGCACAGTCTTCCAGATGATAATCAGCCTGCGAGATGCGCTGACACGAGAAGGTGTTCGCCGTAATGATGTCGGCGCCCGCCTCCAGGTAACGTCGGTAAATATCAGAGATAACATCAGGGCGAGTGATGTTGAGCATATCGTTGTTGCCCTTCATCATTCCCGGCACATCGCGGAAGCGATCGCCTCTGAAGTCTTCTTCTGTAAGATTATACTTCTGAATCTCAGTACCCATGGCACCATCCAGAATCAGAATCTTCTCCTTAACAATCTCTCTTATATTCTTCATGGGTCTAAAAGTGCTTAATGGCTCTATCCATCTCTCTTCTATCCTCTTTCTCCTTCAGGGTCTGACGCTTGTCATACTCCTTCTTACCCTTGCAGAGGGCGATATCCACCTTGGCACGTCCATTGTCGTCAATGAAGACAAGTGTAGGCACGATGGTAAAGCCCGGCTGCTTGCTATCCTCTTCCAAACGGCGCAATTCGCGCTTGGTGAGAAGGAGCTTGCGGTCGCGGCGAGCCTCATGATTGGAAAAAGAGCCATAGAAATAAGGCGAGATATTCATACCCTTTACCCAAAGTTCACCCTGATAGAAATCGCAGTAGCAATCTACCAGGGATGCCTTACCGCCACGGATCGACTTGATCTCGGTACCGGTAAGTACGATACCAGCGGTGTAAGTATCAACAAAGAAGTACTCGAACGAGGCCTTCTTGTTGCGTATCTGTATCGGACTCTTCTTGCGGAGTTCCTTATCTTTCTTGTTCATAATCCTAATACCTTAATATTATATAATAGTGACGAAGTTTTCGATATGCTCATCAATATAGAAAGCCACCTTGCTGGTCCATTCCTCCTCGTTCTCCACGAATTCATCATCGAAATCATCAAACTCAGGGAATTTCTCATAAAGCGCCATGAAGTCCTCATCGCTCATATCCCCCTCGATGTCTTCATGATGACTTTTATAGAGGAAATGACTTTTCTTGATAAGCTTTGAAAGCTCCACAAGCCCCCAGTTACGGAACGCCTTGTCGGTAGGATTCTTCCAGAGGAAGGCACCATAGCCGTTATGGATGAGCTGAATCATACCGCCATCCATCATCTCCTCGTGCAGGGTATCCCACGCCAGGAGCGTAATCTGGTCGCTATTGAGCTCAGCCATGGTCTCAGCAGTGAGTTCGCCACCAATCGCCTCGCGGATTGCATCCACGAAAGCCTTCACAAATTCATCCATGCCTGCCTCCGCTGCCTGCTGAAGCACGGCGTCCTGTATCTTAACTTCAATCATAATCTTCAAAATTGCTATTTTCAGTTTGCAAAGATACATTAAAATAGGGACAAACCCAAGAAAAAATCTAAATATTAGGTTAAAGAGTTAAAAAGAATACTCTTTTTTGGGTATTTTACAGATATTTTTTGTACTTTTGTGGTCGGAATTGAGGTTTAACGCCGATGTTTCAGCAAAACAATATGAATTTAAGAAGAAGAATTTATACTTTTATATATTCATTAATATAAAATTTAGCGAATATGATCTATTCAAAAGAAGTAGACAACATGTGCGTTGTCGCTAAGGGTCCTAACCACGGACCAGCTCCAATTCCTGAAGAGGGAAAATGGATTCAGGCAAAAGAGATCAAGGACATCTCTGGTTATACTCACGGTGTGGGTTGGTGTGCTCCTCAGCAGGGTGCTTGCAAGCTCTCTTTGAACATCAAGGAAGGCGTTATTCAGGAGGCTCTCGTTGAGACTATCGGTTGTACTGGTATGACTCACTCAGCTGCTATGGCTTCTGAGATTCTTCCAGGTAAGACTATCCTTGAGGCTTTGAACACTGACCTCGTTTGCGATGCTATCAATACAGCTATGCGCGAGCTCTTCCTCCAGATTGTTTACGGTCGTAGCCAGAGCGCTTTCTCTGAGGGCGGTCTTGTTATCGGTGCAGGTCTTGAGGACTTGGGTAAGGGTCTTCGTTCACAGACTGGTACTCTCTACGGTACTGTAGCTAAGGGTACACGTTACCTCGAGTTGACAGAGGGTTACATCACAAAGCAGTTCTTGGATAAGGACAGCCAGGTTTGTGGTTACGAGTATGTTCACCTCGGCAAGATGATGGAGGCTATCAAGAACGGTATGGACGCTAACGAGGCTGTCAAGAAGTTCACAGGTAGCTACGGTCGTACAACTGCTGAGCAGGGTGTTGTTAAAGCAATTGATCCACGTAAAGAATAATAAGGAGATACAGATATGATTAGAAAAGTAAGTTACGAAAGTCAGGAACGTCGCGAGAAGCAGGTTCTTGCTGCTCTTAATGCTAACGGTATCAAGAGCTTGGAAGAGGCTAATCAAATCTGCGAGGACGCAGGTGTTGACCCTTATCAGATGTGTGAAGATACTCAGCGTATCTGCTTCGAGAACGCTAAGTGGGCGTATGTAGCTGGTGCTGCTATCGCTATCAAGAAAGGTGTTAAGACTGCTGCTGATGCAGCTGAGGCTATCGGTATCGGTTTGCAGGCTTTCTGCATCCCAGGTTCTGTAGCTGACGACCGTAAGGTTGGTCTTGGTCACGGTAACTTGGCTGCTCGTTTGCTCCGTGAGGAGACTCAGTGCTTCGCTTTCTTGGCTGGTCACGAGTCTTTCGCTGCTGCTGAGGGTGCTATCAAGATTGCTGAGATGGCAAACAAGGTTCGCAAGAACCCATTGCGCGTTATCTTGAACGGTCTTGGTAAGGATGCTGCTCAGATCATCAGCCGCATCAACGGTTTCACATACGTTCAGACAAAGTTTGATTATTACACAGGTGAGTTGAAGGTTGTTAACCGCATCGCTTACAGCGACGGTCCACGTGCTAAGGTTAACTGCTACGGCGCTGACGACGTTCGCGAGGGTGTTGCTATCAACTGGAGCGAGGATGTAGATGTATCTATCACTGGTAACTCTACAAACCCTACACGTTTCCAGCACCCAGTAGCTGGTACATACAAGAAGGAGCGTATTGCTGCTGGTAAGCCATACTTCTCAGTAGCTTCTGGTGGTGGTACAGGTCGTACATTGCACCCAGATAACATGGCTGCTGGTCCTGCTTCTTACGGTATGACTGATACTATGGGTCGTATGCACTCAGATGCTCAGTTCGCAGGTTCTTCTTCAGTTCCTGCTCACGTAGAGATGATGGGCTTCCTCGGTATGGGTAACAACCCTATGGTTGGTGCTACTGTTGCTATCGCTGTAGCTATCGACCTCGCTATCAACAAGAAGTAATTTCTTTGAGATAACAGAACAATAAGTATAAATGATCCCTGTAACTTGTTATAAGTTACAGGGATTTTCATATTCATACAAACGATACGAAAGAATATCTATCCCCTATCTGAACTATATGCAACAACCCAATATCGTGTAAGAAAAATTCTACTTTCTAATCTTCATACCCAAAAGCCCGAAAAATAAGGAAAGTAGAGACACAAAATTTTCCCTTAAGAAAAAATAAAAATATCCTTAAGGAAAAATATATTTTTCTTTAAGGATAGAAATATTTCTCCTTAAAGATTATTTTGATTTTCAGAAATTTGTAATGATATTTATAAGCAAGCGACCTACCCTCTGTTATTGCTTCAACGAACGGTGAATTTTCGTGAGACTATACGCCAGAGAATCCAGGAACAGGAAAAGACCAAGCAGCCAATAGCCCCAGGAATCTGCATCCCACAACCATACTACACCTCCTATCAGCAGCAGATTCAGAAGATGAACCATCAGATGCTTGCCAGCCAGGAAACTCAGGCGATAGGCATAATGAGCATGACAGAAAACAAAGACTCCTATCGACTCCAGAACATAGGCTACTACAATACCTGCCCCCAAGCCATCCAGACCATACCATAGATAGCCGATGATTTCGCTGACGATGAGCAATAATACGCAACAGCATTCCTGAACCAGAAATATCCGAGCCTCCCCCCTAGACAAAGGTATATACTCCAGTGGCAGATAAAACGCCTTCCATAATAACCCTGCTGCTGCAATCTGAGTCATACCCAAGACACCAAGAAACTGGCTGTTGTATAATAATGGTATGGCGATAGGAAGCAACAGGATAATGGCAATGATGATTGGACCCATCAAGAGGATGTTCATCTCTAACTGTCTGTTTACAATCAGATTACGGTTTTCCGCCTCGACCACACCATTCTCCTCACTCTTTACTGCAGAAAGACGGGGGTAATAATCGGTTTCCATCACCGAAAAGATCATACCACCATACACCAGCACCAGGGTAATACCGGAATTGAAAAGACCAACCACGGCGAGATCTCCCTGCTGATTGAGAAAGGCTCTTACTAGAAATTCGGCACCACTACTCATCATTCCAGCCAAGACAAACGAGAGTCCCAGACGAACCATCGGGAAAGCTTTAACCAACTGGCTCCTGGAAAAGCACAAGCGAAACGGCTTTTCCTTACGAGAAAACCAAAAGGCAAGAAACCATTGGCTTAATGCCAACAGAAAAAGCACTACGAGAATACCCTGCTCTCCGAAATAGCCATAGATGGGTACAGAAAACAGCAAAGACAAAAGCGCTAATAAAGAAGACTGCACTGCCAATGCCTTGAGCTTACCCAATCCTTTGAGAATAGCCGTCTCGCCACCAGCCAATATGGTAAAGAAGATAGTAGGAGCCAACAAAATGAAATGCAGGGTATGATTTCCCCACGAAAAGGTGAAGAGATTAAGCAAGGGGCCTAAAAGAGCACAAATCAAAGCACCCAGAAAAGCAGAAAGCAGACTGAGTAAACGGACCTGAGCAACAGCCTGGTCTATCCCGCTTCCGGTATCTGCCTCAGAAACCACTCTAACGCCACTGGTAGGAATACCGAGATTGGAAGCAGAAGAAAGAAAACTGGAAGTAGAATTGAAAAGAGACAGCAATCCCATACCTGAAGGTCCCAGGAACATAGCGGTAAATTTATTCCTGACTACGCCAACGAGCATATTCAGCCCCTGTACTCCTCCAAACAATCCGGTATATTTCAATATATGCGAATAGCTGTTCTTTTCAGAATCCAATCTTTCATCCATTTTCTTAGTCTTTCCCATAATACTTTAACGCAAATCCAGGAGATTTATTGCAAAAACAGGGGATTTATTGTAAAAACAGGCAACAAAAAAAGGCCGACACTCTTCATAAGAGTAATCGACCTTTATACTTTTCAATCTCCAAAGAAGATTCTTTTAGAAGATTAAGCCTCAGCTGGAGCCTCCTCTGTAGCCTCAGTCTCAGCAGCAGCCTCTGCAGCAGCAGCGGCAGCAGCAGCCTTCTTCTCAGCTACCTTCTTAGCGATTGCCTCGTTCATCTTCTTCTCTGCCTCGAGCTCCTTAGCAGCAGCTTCCTTCTTAGCCTTAGCGTCGCCCTCGCGAACAGCAGAAGCCTTAGCGTCCTTGCCATTCTTCCAAGCGTCGAAACGCTTCTGAGCCTCAGCATCGTCGAATGCGCCCTTCTTAACGCCACCCTTGAGGTGCTTCATCAAGTAAACGCCCTCGCCCTTGAGGATGTTGCGAACTGTGTCTGTTGGCTGTGCACCTGTCTCTACCCAGTAGAGTGCGCGCTCGAAATTCAAATCTACAGTAGCAGGATTGGTGTTAGGGTTGAAAGTACCAATCTTCTCAGTAAATTTACCATCACGTGGTGCTCTAACGTCAGCGATTACGATGCTATAGAAAGCATAGTTCTTACGACCGCCGCGCTGCAATCTGATTTTTGTTGCCATTTTTTAAATCTAATTTTAATTTAATTATTAATGAGGTTTGAATTTTATGCTGTCATCTCGTGACAGCGGGTGCAAAGGTACTACTTTTATTTGGTACCCACAAATTTTTCTCCTATTTTATAGGCTTTTTTAGCATTTCTTTTAAGAATCAGGGCTTTATCGGATGCGATCAGCGGCTTTTACCAACTTTTCGTCATCATTTACGCCCTTATATGCCATTGCGACAAGTATCAGGCTGACGATTGGCAGACAGGCTGCGAACTCGATGCCCATCTTGCCTTGAACCTCTGGAATAGGAATGATACCCAGGAGAATCAAGACATAATCAATCACCCACAATACCTGAAGCAGCATGGTACATTTGCAGAGACTCATCTGTACCTTGCGATTCTTATAAAGGAATATCGTTACCAACGATAAGATTGCTGTTACGCTGAGCAGGACAAACAGAGGGATGCAGGTGGCAGAGACAGCAAGACCGCCCTCGCCTGTCACCACACCCAGATTGTAAACCATACTGTCTGTTCCCATTCCCTCTGGCGCTATACTGCCAATAGGAAAGAACAGACCCAGCGCACATACAATAACAGCTAAAAGCAAAAACAGGGTTTGTTTACGCTGTATCATAACTCTACCTGTCTTGTTTAGAGTTCATCCTCATCAGAAGAGTGAGCTGGCACACTTGGATCACGCCAATAGATGCTCTTCTCTACAAACTCCTCTGTAGCAATCAAAGTTGGCTTTGGCAACTTCTCATAGAAACGAGAGATCTCAATCTGCTCACGGTTCTCGAAGACCTCTTCCAAAGAATCGTTGTAAGAAGCAAACTCAGAGAGTTTCTTGCTCAAGTCCTGCTTAATCTCAAGCGAGATCTGGTTAGCTCGCTTAGCGATGATTGCAACACTCTCGTAAATGTTATGCGTATCATCACAGAGATCCATGATGTTACGAGTAACTGTGTTAACTGGTGCTTTTGATTTCTTATAATCCATAATTTATAGTACTATATATATTATTCTATTTTTATCTATCGTTTCCTGCTAGTAAGCTGTGAGGGGCATTATTTGTTGTCCCCTGCGAGCTTGTCGAGTGTATCCTCAGGATGTGCCTTCTCGAAAGCCTTGCACTTCTCGATATATTTCTCGGCAGTGGCACGCTCCTTAGAATCCGGATACTCATTGATGAAGCCATAGCATTCATCCTCAGCATCCTGATAGCGCTCCAGCTGCTTGCTCTCAACACTCATCTTCGCCAGTTCATACTTGCTCTTCATGATGAGTGTAGCAAATTCCTCGCGCTTGTTGCTGTAAGGATAATCCTTGAGGGCATTCTGCGCTGTAACGATACAAGCCTCATAATTGTTGCCGCCATTGGTGCAGTTGCCGAAGTAAGTACCCATATCGAAGTACAGGTGTGCACTCTTATACTCCTTCTCTACCAGGAGATCCTGCAAGGCAAAGAGACGGTTGGTAGCCTGAGCCTTGAGATGAGCATCCGGGAAGAGATCGAGGAACTCCTGGAAGGCTGTAATCGCAGTATAAGTAGTACTCTGGTCGAGTCGAGGCTCCGGGGCATTCTGATAGAGGCTTTCGCCCACAAAGTACTTCGCCATCTCTGCATACTGTCCCTTCGGATAGCTGGCATAATATTTCTTGAAATACTCTGATGCCGTTTCGTAATCCTTCAAGCCATACTCAGCCATCGCCAACATATAGAGACACTCCTCGCCCTCAGTTGAACCCTTCTTCATGGTTACAACTTCCTGCAACAGAGGAATGGCACGAGAATACTTGCCCTGTGCAAAACACTGCTTGGCATACTCGTACTTATAGGTAGGTGTTGCTGCCTTATATACCTGATTATATTCGCTCGCACAGCCCGTGAGAAGCAATGCTACACTAGCTGCGATTAGTATTGATTTCTTCATATTATTACTTTTGTGGATGCAAAGTTACAGATAATTTGCTTATTATCAAAAGAAAAAATACATTTTTTCGCAAATAATTAATCTTTATAACGATTAATGCCGTTTTTTTTGTATTTTTGCACCCAAAAATTGAGATTATGGACTTTAAAATCACATCAGAATATCAACCAACGGGTGATCAGCCGCAAGCCATCCGACAACTCACCGAAGGCATCCAGCAGGGAGAGCCCGCACAGGTGTTGCTTGGCGTAACCGGTTCCGGCAAGACCTTCACCGTAGCAAACGTGATAGCCAACGTGGGCAAGCCGACTCTTATCCTGAGTCATAACAAGACGCTTGCCGCCCAGCTTTATCAGGAGATGAAAGGCTTCTTCCCCGATAATGCCGTGGAGTATTACGTTTCCTACTACGACTATTACCAGCCGGAGGCATATCTGCCAACCACGGATACCTATATAGAAAAAGATCTCGCCATCAATGATGAGATCGACAAGCTCCGTCTGGGTGCCGTTTCCGCTTTGCTTTCAGGCAGAAAAGATGTCATCGTGGTTTCTTCCGTATCATGCATCTATGGTATGGGTGGACCAGTAGCTATGCAGGAAAACATCATCAAGATTCACCGGGGACAGCAACTCGACAGAAATGAATTTCTCCGGAAACTGGTAGATGCCCTCTATGTAAGAAACGACATCGAACTGCAGCGCGGCAACTTCCGCGTAAAGGGAGAAACGGTAGATATCTTCATGGCGTACAGCGACAATGTGCTGCGAGTAACCTGGTGGGATGACGAGATAGACAGCATCGAGGAGGTAGATTCCCTCACCTATCACCGACTCGCCTCCTTCGAAGAATATGAGATTTATCCTGCCAACCTTTTTGTAACCAGCAAGGAGCAGCAGGAAATCGCCATCAGAATGATACAGGACGACCTGGTGAAGCAGGAAGAATTCTTCAAGAGCATAGGCGATGGCATCAAGGCACAGCGCATCAAGGAGCGCGTGGAATACGACATGGAGATGATCAAGGAGCTGGGCCACTGCTCGGGCATCGAGAACTATTCGAGATATTTCGATGGCCGACATGAAGGAGAGCGGCCATACTGTCTGCTCGATTTCTTCCCGAAAGATTTCCTTCTGGTAGTAGATGAGAGCCATGTGAGCATTCCGCAGATCGGGGCGATGTATGGTGGCGATAGAGCCCGAAAGAAGAACCTGGTGGAATACGGTTTCCGTTTGCCTGCCGCCTTCGACAACCGTCCGCTCACCTTCGAGGAATTTCACAGTATGATTCATCAGGCTATCTACGTGAGTGCTACTCCAGCCGACTATGAGTTGAGAGAATCTGAAGGTGTGGTAGTAGAACAGCTGATCCGTCCTACGGGATTGCTCGATCCGGAGATAGAAGTACGCCCAAGCGAAAACCAGATTGATGATCTGCTCGATGAGATTCTGACCAGAACCCACCGGGATGAACGTGTACTCATCACCACCCTTACCAAACGTATGGCAGAGGAGCTGACAGAGTTCCTGCTGAACCACAATGTAAAGGCTGCCTATATCCATAGCGATGTGGCAACGCTCGACCGCGTGAAGATCATGAACGATCTGCGATCAGGCGTGTATGATGTACTGGTGGGTGTGAATCTGCTCCGCGAGGGACTTGACTTGCCTGAGGTTTCGCTTGTCGCCATCCTCGATGCAGACAAGGAGGGATTCCTGCGCAGTCACCGTTCTCTGACCCAGACAGCCGGCCGTGCTGCCAGAAACGTGAACGGCAAGGTGATTATGTATGCGGACAATATCACAGACAGCATGCAGAAGACCATTGATGAGACTGCCCGCCGACGAAGCATCCAGCTGAAATACAATGCCGACCATGGAATTACGCCAAAGCAGATTCAGAAGGCGATTACCTCTGCACTGCCTATGGGCAAGGAAGAAGAAGCAGCTTCAGGTGCAGCCACCATCAAGAGCATCAAGAGTGCCGAGAAAGCCAAAGGAATCATGGATCATAAGAACATCAAGGGAGCCGAAGGGTCCAGACAGCGTGTCTATATCGAACCAGATAGCGCCACGATGGTTGCCGACCCTATCGTCCGCAGCATGAGCAGGGAGGAACTGGAGAAGAGCATTGCCAATACCACTGCTCTGATGAAACAAGCCGCCAAGGACCTCGACTTCATGCAGGCAGCACAATATCGCGACGAAATCATCCGATTGCAGAAGGAATTGGAAGAAAAAGGATAGAAGCAGCACGCCCTGAAAGGGCAGAAGCTCCTAGCCCAGGGCAACGCCCTGGGTATAATAGCAATCAACAAGGCGCCCTGTAAGGGCAAAAGCTTTACTAAACACCAGGTTTTAAAGCTTTTGCCCTTACAGGACGACAGGCTTGCGGGCATAAAAAACCCAGGGCGTTGCCCTGGGCTAGGAGCTTCTGCCCTTTCAGGGCGTGTGGCGCTAACTTGCGAAAAATCAGCGATTCACTTCCCGAAATTATTCGAAGGAAAGTTTTTTCAGGCGGGTGCGCAATTGCTCTGCCTCGCTCTTCCTGATTGACAGCTTGATGCTGCAGGTATTGTCGAAAGTCTGATCCACGATGCGCGGATTCATCTCCTTGACAATCCTCATCACATCATTCATCATCGGATAGGTGAAATCATAGGTTACGATTTCCTCTACCTGCTGCGTTACCTCCTCGCAATGCGCCAGGGCATCTATCGCTGCTTCACGATAGGCAACGATCAATCCGCTGGTACCCAGCTTGACTCCTCCGAAATAGCGGATGACGACAATGAGAATATCCGTCAATTCTGCTTTCGTAATCTGTCCCAGGATAGGCTTGCCAGCCGTAGAAGATGGTTCACCATCATCATTGGCACGGAACTCGGTGCGCTCAGGACCCAACATATAGGCATAACAACAATGTCGGGCATCGTAATATTTCTTACGGTACCCGGCAACAATCTCCTTCACCTCGTCAACAGTGGTAACGTGGTGAGCAAAGGCGAGAAACTTACTCCTTTTCTCGGTGTAATATCCCTCGCCTACTGTATCTGATATAGTCTTAAATTCGTCAATCATTAATCCAACTTGTGAATAATCAATCCGCTGCGCAACTTTGGCTCAAACCATGTTGCCTTAGGAGGCATAATCTTGCCACTGTCTGCGATGTCCATAATCTGCTGCATAGTAACTGGATGCAAGGCCAAAGCCATCTTCATCTCGCCACTATCTACACGACGCTTCAACTCGCCGAGTCCGCGAAGGCCGCCCACGAAGTCGATGCGCTTGTCTGAACGCAAATCCTTGATGCCCAGAATATCATCCAGAATCAGACGGGAAGAGATATCTACATCGAGCACGCCGATAGGATCCTCATCATCATAGGTTCCCGGCTTGGCAAATAAGCCATACCACTTACCGTCGAGATACACGAGGAAAGAATGAAGCGCTGCTGGCTTCAGAATATCCAATCCAAACTGCTTGATTGCTTCATCAATGGCAATCTTCTCATAGCATGGGATACCCTCCTCATCGCCAGATACATTCACATTAATCGCATCAATCTCAATAACTTCGAAGTTCTTGGTAAGAGCATCGAGGAACTGTTCTGAAGTCAAGCCATTCAAGTCCTTCACTACTCGGTTGTAATCGAGGATGGTAAGCTGACTTGCCTGGAAGCAGACAGCCATGAAATAGTTGTATTCCTCCTTACCGGTATGGTTCGGATTCTGCTTCGCCTTCTCAGCACCCACCAAAGCTGCGGCAGCAGAACGGTGATGTCCATCGGCGATATAGAGGCTAGGCATCTTGGCAAATTCAGCGGTGATGGTTTCGATATCCTTATCATCGCTGACAATCCAGAACTGGTGACGGAAGCCATCGACTGGAGCGATGAAATCATACTCCGGTGCTGTAGCAGCATAACGCATCAGAATCTCATTGAGCACCGGATTATCAGGATAAGCAAAGAAGACCGGTTCGATGTTTGCATTGCAGACACGAACGTGCTTCATGCGGTCCTCTTCCTTATCACGGCGGGTAAGCTCATGCTTCTTGATGACACCCGTCATATAATCATTAACGTATGCACCCACAACAAGACCATACTGTGTCTTGCCATTCATGGTCTGTGCATAGATATAATACTGTTCTTTATCATCCTGCTTCAACCAGCCGTTCTCCTGAAACTTCTTGAAGTTCTCTGCTGCGCTCTCATAAACACGAGGGTCGTATTCAGAAGTACCCGGTTCGAAGTTGATTTCAGGTTTAATGATATGATAAAGGCTTTTCTCGTTATCGCCAGCCTCAGCACGAGCTTCCTCTGAATCGAGGACATCGTATGGACGAGACTCAACTTGCTCTACTAAATCTTTTGGAGGGCGAATGCCCTTGAAAGGTTTTACTATTGCCATAATGTTATAATTTACTTTGTCAAGATGAATAAAAACACGAAAAGCCCATCAAGAGTGCTTCGGTGAAAAAGCACTCTTCATGAGCTATATATTCGGGATGAATAATTACTTATTTACCTGGAACTTGGTGCAGCCATCTGCAAAGAATGCATTGATCTGCTTGGCAGCTGCGATACCAGCATTGATGTTAGCCTCGGCTGTCTGCGCACCCATCTTCTTAGGGGTTGAGAAGTAGCGACCCTCGAACTTGGCGAAGTCGGCATCAGCATCTGGCTTGATGTCGGTGATGAACTTCAAATCCTCACGCTCAGCAAGAAGCTTCAGGAGCTCAGGCTCATTGATGACCTCCTTACGGGCTGTATTGATAAGAATACCACCCTTAGGCAACTGGTTCACGGTCTTGTAATCGATGCTCTTGATAGTCTCTGGAGTAGCAGGGATATGAAGAGAAACGATATCGCAAGTCTGGAACAGCTCATCCTGAGACTTCACGGCGTGAACACCGGCAGCCTCGATGACATCTGCAGGGCAGAAGGCATCATAAGCAGACACATTCATGCCGAAGCCCTTGGCGATGCGAGCTACATTACGACCCACGTTACCAAATGCCAGGATACCCAACTTCTTACCCTTCAACTCACAGCCAGCCTTACCATTGTAGAAATTACGAACGGCAAATACCAGCAAGCCGAATACCAACTCGGCTACAGCGTTAGAATTCTGACCAGGAGTATTCTCGGCTACTACGTTGTGAGCAGTAGCAGCAGCCAGGTCGATATTATCATAACCAGCACCGGCGCGAACGATAATCTTGAGGTTCTTGGCAGCGTCGAGCACCTCGGCATCAGCCTTGTCAGAACGGATAATCATCGCATCCACATCCTTCACGGCATCGAGAAGCTGAGCCTTCTCTGTATATTTTTCGAGCAGTACCAACTCGTTGCCTGCTCCCTCTATTTCTTTCTTAATGCCCTCGACAGCAGCTGCTGCGAATGGCTTTTCTGTTGCAACTAATACTTTCATACTTGAATCCTTTAAGAATCAATTATCACCAAGGATAATTATAAATTATTAATTGTTAATTATAAATTATCAATTAGTGTTGAGCTTCAAATTCCTGCATAGCCTTGACGAGTGCCTGAACACCCTCCATGGTCTGTGCATTGTAGCAGCTGGCACGGAAACCACCTACAGAACGGTGACCCTTGACACCAACCATGCCACGCTCTGTAGCGAAGTCAAGGAATGGCTTCTCCAGCTCCTTGTACTCATCGTTCATCACGAAGCAGATGTTCATCAATGAGCGGGATGCCTCTTCCACGGTACCCTTGAAGAGCTTGTTGCGGTCAATCTCTGCATAGAGAACCTCTGCACGCTCGTGAGCTCGCTTGTCAGCAGCCTCTACACCACCATTTGCCTTCAACCAGCGGAGGTTCTCCATCAAAGTATAGATAGGAACTACAGGAGGAGTATTGAACATACTGCCCTTCTCTACGTGAGTACGATAGTCGAGCATGGTAGGAATCTCGCGAGGAGCCTTGCCGAGCATATCATCCTTGACGACGATAACGGTAACACCAGCCATAGAGAGGTTCTTCTGGGCACCAGCATAGATGGCGGTGTACTTGGAAACATCCACAGGACGGCTCATGATATCTGATGACATATCAGAAACCAAAGGCACGTTCACGTCTGGATCTACACGGAGTTCGGTACCATATATAGTATTGTTGCTTGTGAGATGCAAATAATCACAATCGGCTGGCACAACGTTAGGAACCTGAGGATAGAAAGTGTAATTGGCGTCGGACGATGATGCGATCTCCACGACCTCACCAAAATGCTTTGCCTCTTTCATTGCCTTCTTAGCCCAAGTACCAGAATTAATGTAGGCAGCCTTCTTGATGAGGAAGTTGGCAGGAATCTGCATGAACTGCAACGACGCACCGCCACCAAGGAAGATTACGGAGTAACCCTCAGGAATGTCAAGAAGCTCCTTGAAAAGGGAGACAGCCTCATCAACAACTGGCTGGAAATCCTTAGCACGGTGGCTGATTTCCATCAATGAAAGACCTGAACCATTAAAATCCAAAATCTGCTTTGCTGTGTTCTCAATCACTTCACGTGGAAGCATTGATGGACCTGCGTTAAAATTGTACTTCTTCATCTTGTTTAATTATTTTAGTTTTCTGACTATGCTATTCCTGTTAGCAAGAACAGTATAAGCGCAATCCACCCATTTAGGCAACTGAGCAACCCTAATGTATGGATTTACGGATGCGAAATTACATATTTTATTTGAATCTACCAAATTTTCCTGCACATTTTTAGCGATTTGGGCAAAAATCTTTCATTTTGTCAGTGCTTTTAACATATTTATCGCATATTTATGCCATAAATATCAATTTATAACAAGAAAAGCCTCCTCTGGATATAATTTCCAAGAAGAGGCTTTTATCTATATTAAAATCATCGCACTTCTTCTACAATGGTCTTTACGCCCTTAATTTTCTCACCCTTTACATTGTTGAGCACACTTCTCAACTTTGGTCGGGCTATCGCTGCATAGGCATAGCGGTCGTTGACATCAATCTTTCCGATTTCAGACGAATTCAATCCGCCCTTCTTGCAAAGGAAGCCCAGGATATCGCCCTTGCTGATCTTATCCTTCTTTCCCTTACCTATATATATGGTAGCCATTTTTGGCTTTGCAGGCATCGGCAACTCCTCTACGGCAGGAATCTCGTAATCCTCTACCTCAGCATCAACATATTCAGGAATGTGCTCTTCCGGACCCAACAGGAAGAAAGCTCTACCCTGTGCCTCCCATCTGGCGGTACGACCCACACGATGGATATAGCCATCTTCGCTTTCCGGCATGTGGTAATGGATGATGTTATCAATATCGGGGATGTCGAGACCACGTGATGCGAGATCGGTGCTTACCAGGATATTGGCACTGCCATTGCTGAAACGATAGAGTGAAGCCTCGCGCTCCTTCTGCTCCAGACCGCCATGGAAGAAAGAGGTAGAAAAACCCTGCTCCACCAGATACTTATTGGTACGCTCTACGCTATCACGATAGTTCAGGAAGACGATGGTGCTCTGGTCGCCCAAACTGCGGAGCAGCATACCCAGACTCTCCAGCTTATCCTTCACCGGACTTTCCACCTTATATATATGTACACGTTCAGGCACCTGCTCCTCGTCCATTCGATAATCTATCTTCTCTACTCTGCCCATGTGTACGAAACGAGGAATCTCCTCAGCCTCGGTAGCAGAAAGCAGGAAGTGACGGCGCAAGCCTGGAAGCGATTTCACCAGACGGCTCATCTCATCCTGGAAACCCATTTCCAGACATTTATCAAATTCGTCGATTACCAGATATCTGATATGGTAACGGTTCAGATTACCCTTATCGAGATGATCGTTCAGACGGCCTGGAGTTCCGAAGACAATCTGTGGGCGCACCTGCTTCATCACACGATGCTCATCCATTGTCGCACGACCTCCATAACAAGCCATGGCACGAAGTCCGCTACCCATATTCTTGAGTACGGTGGCAGACTGCAGCGCCAGCTCTCTACCAGGAGTCACCACGATAGCCTGCGGCTCATCGTCGCCGGCATCAATGAGTTGCGAGAGCGGCAGGAGATAAGCCAGCGTCTTACCACTACCCGTAGGCGAAAGCACTACCACATCTCTATCGGTGTGCAGCACGGCCTGCATCGCATCCTGCTGCATATCGTTGAGTTCGATACCCAACTTATCTAAAATTCTATCTATCATTGTCTTTTATTTATTGAAAAAGAGATTACCTTTTCTTCATGATTTTATCTATTTCATCAAACTCCTTACCCATATTCAGGTTCAGATAGATGGTATAGAGCGGGAAAGCCCACTTGGATTGCTCATCAGGCTGGAGCTTTCTGTATTTTACCAGATAAGGGAGTGCCTTCCTGTAATTGGCATCCACCTGTTCACGCACCTTTCTCGAAGTCTGCGAACTCTTATCCTGCTCTACTGCCATATTGAAGTAACAGATGCCTGCATTATAATATGGATCGGCAAGTTCCTCATTCACGGAGATAGCCTTATCGCTTACCTTGATACACTCCTGGAGCTTGCTTTGCTCGAAGAGGATATTGCTTTTGGCAACAAGATACATATCACTGTCTGGCACAATGGTGAGAGCCTTATCTACTACTGCCATCGCAGAATCCAGCTGATTGATATCTACATAAAACTCCACGAGTCGTGGGAAGAAATACGGAAAGGTAGGTACCCGTTCGAATCCTTCCTTGAGCGATGCCAGATAGCGCGCAGTATCCTTCTCCAGATAATAGGTTTCGGCAAGATACTGCAACATATAGTTGTAATGCACGGTATCTTTCAGCGCTACATAAGAATGATGCAGCGTTGCCTTGGGATCCTTCATCTTATAGCCGGAATATACGGCATAATAGGCAGCCAGAGGCAGATGCTTGTCCTTCAGACTGTAATCGTACGACTGGAACAGCGGCTGGTTGGCACAATCTATATAACGGTCGAAGAACTTATAGGAATCGGCATACTTCTTCTTACCGAGGAACCACAGTCCACCATTAAAGAGATTGGTGCGGATATGGGAAAGATAATCAGCATGCTGCTTACGGAATTCGATTTCCACCTTTCCCTTTCTATTAGGAACCATCTCTACAGAATCAAACTGTTGCGCAATCTCGAAGAGCTGTCGGGTGAAATTGAAGAGCTGGGCAGTATCATACTTCTGCTTGAGATAGAGCTTTTCGTTACCCTGCTCGTATTGCTTACGTACGGCATCGAAATAGAGGTTCCAGATTTTCTTGTTGTTCTGATTGGCAGAATCAGCCAGAAGTTTCTGCATGCTCGCCTGCGCTTGAGGCAGGTTCTTGCCCGACTTCACCTGATCCTTCGCCAATTGTATTTCCTTCTTCTGGGCAAAGCCCGCAGATGGCACAAGAAGGAGCATCCACAATAGGACACTCGCCAAGTTGCGGAAAAACGGATATCCCCATTTACTTCTATATCCCGATATTTTATGTCTCAATCTATTATTTATTTCCATAATCATAATAGTACCAATATGTGTTGCTGTATGTATCGCGGAGAACAGACTGGCGTTCTACCGGATTGCTATACTTACGCTCCATCGACTGATAATCAGAAAAATCGGCATCCATCACGTTGTCGTGAAACTCTACGATAGGATGCGTCCGAAGATGACAATAGAGCAAAAGTGCCTCTTTGTAATGAGTTGGCAGCTTGGTCAATTCGTGATACTTAACCAGCTTGCGGACAAATTCATCGAGCTTCTTGTCCAGCAGGAGCGCACAAAGCTCGTACTCCTTCGAGAGGCGATACTTCAGACGATGTTTCTTCATCCAGGGCGATGTTCCATACATCCACACCGGAGCCTGCCACATCAATGCCTTGACGGACGTGCCATTGATATACATCGATTGGCTGCCGCCTACCAATGGATAGGAGAAAAGACGGCTGCCCAGCTCGCCCGTTCTGTAAAGACAGGCTATACGGAGCATCGTAAGCGACGAATCGGTCTGCAGGGATTTCTCTCCAACCTCTAAAGCTTTTTCATACTGTTTTTCTTTCATCAGGTGTTCCATCTTCATTCTTTCGTGAAAGAGGCGATCATTGTTGGTGATGAAGATAACTGCCAGCATCATCACGACAAGCTGGGAGATGTTCACCCATGAGTAACGCGAGAACCAACCGAAACTATGCGGTTCCTGCTCAAGAGGTTCCAACTGTCTGACCACCCACATCACGCCAGCCCAGACCAGCAGACTGAAAGGCAGAACAAGCCACCACCAGCCCAGCGATACACTGGTATCAACATGGGTAGGCACATCGGCTATCAGGGCCAGCAAAAGGAATGAAGGGAAATAAGTAAGTCCGTGAAAACGACGCTTCACACGAGTCACCGCGTATGCTCCCAACTGCAGCAGAAAGCATACAAAGGTAACAAGCAGCGGTGCAAGCGTATAGAAATAATCTGTCTTACCTTCTGATAAGACATGCTGCGCCACGGCTAAAATATCTGCCTGATAACAAGCCAGGAATGTATAAGCAAAAACTAAAAAAATGATAGCACAGGCGAAGCGCATCTTCGCCGTGCTATTCCTTTTATGATCCATATATCTATGTTTAATTTTTCTTGAGCACCAGTGCCGAACGGGCTGGCAAGTAGAGCTTCAACCACTCCTTGCGATCGTTCACATACACAGGGTCATAGTTGGTGAGGTGGGTCATCTCGTCATCGTTCAGACCGTTTCCACCAAACGCCTTGTTGTCGGTATCGAGTACCACACTATAGGCACCGGTAGGTACCAGGAAGCCATAGTCGGTAAACGAGCGGGTTGGCGAGAAGTTGAAGACGAAGAGCAGGTCGCCTCTCATATAAGCGAGTACCTGATCGCCATCATTGTGCCAGATTTCAACAACTGGTGTCTTGTTAAAGTTCTTTTCACTCTTAATTGTCTTGAGCATCTCCTTGTCGAAGTCGCCGAGATAGTGATAGCAGAGATCCTTGTTATCTACCAGATTCCACTGTCTGCGAGCATACTTGTAGCTCCATCCGTTACCCTCGCGAGGGAAATCAATCCACTCTGGATGACCGAACTCATTACCCATGAAGTTCAGGTAGCCGCCATTGATGGTAGAAGCAGTAGCCAGACGGATCATCTTGTGCAAGGCTATGCCTCGGTGAACCATATCGTTCTCATCACCCTTCTTGAAGTGCCAGTACATATCAGCATCTATCAGGCGGAAGATGATGGTCTTGTCGCCTACCAGTGCCTGGTCGTGGCTCTCGCAGTAAGAGATGGTCTTCTCGTCTGCACGACGGTTCTTGATTTCCCAGAAAATGCTGGATGGCTTCCAGTCTTCATCCTTCAACTCCTTGATGGTCTTGATCCAGTAGTCTGGAATATTCATTGCCATACGATAGTCGAAGCCATAGCCGCCATCGGCAAACTTGGCAGCCAATCCAGGCATACCGCTCACCTCTTCGGCAATGGTGATGGCATTCTTGTTCACCTCGTGAATCAGACAGTTGGCAAGGGTGAGATAGCAGATGGCGTTATCATCCTCATGACCATTGAAGTAGTCACCGTAATTGCAGAACGCCTCTCCCAGACCGTGGCTATAGTAGAGCATGGAGGTTACACCATCAAAGCGGAAACCATCGAAGTGGTATTCGCTGAGCCAGTACTTGCAGTTGCTCAGGAGGAAGTGCATCACCTCATCCTTACCATAGTCGAAGCAGAGACTGTCCCAAGCTGGATGCTCATGTCTGTCGCCAGGATAGAAGTACTGGTTAGGATCACCGGCAAGATTGCCGAGACCTTCCATCTCGTTCTTCACTGCATGAGAGTGAACGATATCCATAATGACAGCTATGCCATTCTGATGGGCTGTATCGATGAGATCCTTGAGTTCCTCTGGGGTTCCGAAACGGCTGCTGGCAGCAAAGAAGCTGCTTACGTGATAGCCGAAGGATCCATAATAAGGATGCTCCTGGATTGCCATGATCTGAATGCAGTTGTAACCATCCTCTATGATACGTGGCAACACGTTTTCCTTGAATTCCGTGTAGGTGCCCACCTTCTCGGCATCCTGTCCCATGCCTATGTGGCACTCGTAGATGAGCAGCGGAGTGGTGTTAGGCCTGAAGGTCTTCTTCTTCCACTTGTAAGGCTCAGGGTTCCATACCTGCGCAGAGAAAATCTTGGTCTGCTCATCCTGAACCACACGGTTAGCCCATGCAGGGATACGCTCGCCTTCTCCACCTTCCCAGTGCACCTTCATTTTGAAGAGATCACCGTGCTTCATTGCCTTTTCCGAGAGTTTCAACTCCCAGTTGCCGGTGCCCTTGATACGCTTGGCACGATACTTAGGGCTTTCCTGCCAGCCGTTGAAATCGCCGATGAGATAGATATCGGTAGCATTTGGCGCCCACTCGCGGAACACCCATCCCTTCTCCGTCTTGTGTAATCCGAAGTAGTCGTATCCGTTGGCGAAATCGCTGAGCGAAATCTTGCCATTACGGGTAAGCTGGTTGAGTTTCCAGAGCGCATGCTCATGTCTTCCTACGATAGCAGGCTCAAAGTCTGCCAGATATGGATCGTTCTTCACGAGTCCGATATGTTTTGGGGCAGCAGCCTTCACGGTTTTCTTGGTAGCGCACTTGGCGGTTGCCTTGCAGGTAGCCTTCTTGGCTGTTGTCTTCTTTGCTGTAGTATTTTTAGCTGAAGTTTTCTTTTCTGTTGCCATATATCATGATTTTAGATGGTTCAACTATTTGATTAAGGTTTTTAAGCCTTTACCTTGAAGATAGCCTTATGGATATCACCCTTGCCGATGCATGGCTGATGACCGTCCTGTGGGAAGAAGATAGCAAACTGGCCTGGCTTGCAGGTTACCAGTGTCTGAGCCTTCACGCCAGGATACAAGGTGCAATCCTTAGCCTCGTTGTATTCCACTTCCGGTAGATCCTTCACTGGAGAATATCCATAGGTTTCCTCTGTGTTGAGAGGAATCTGAATATCAATCATCTGACGATGTGCCTCGATGGTAGCTTCTTCCTCGGTCTTGCCATGAGCTACAGCGATATTCACAAAGAGATCATCACCCAGGATAGGATGCTTGCCGGTCTCCAACTTAGTGAGATCAGTCTCGTTGATAAACTTCACTACTTCTGTGAAGAGTGGATTAAGAGAAACATATTTCTCCAAATTGTCTAATGTATCAATTACCATAGTATATTGAATTTTGTGATTGATTTCTACATTTTTAAGTTTATATTTCAGGAAAGCATAGAAGCGGATAAGCGGATAATTGCCTCCAGATTGAATGATGATTCAATTCTTGCCGGAAGTTTAATCCTCAAATCGCTTTCCGTTCTCATATACACCCTTGGCTGTAACCTGACCATTGCGGTCTTTCTCTACGAATCTGCCATCGCGTGCATCCTTCTTATAGTTGCCCTCGAAGCGCTTGCCGTCCTTGTTTTCCTCGATACAGAAGCCCTCACGTTTACCATTATGATAGACTCCCTTGAAGCGGTTGCCGTTGGCGTAATGTATCACCACGTTGCCATCCACATATCCCTTCTTAAACTCGCCTTCAAAGATGTCGCCGTTCTTCTTGGTCAACTTTCCCCTACCGTTCTGCAGGTCGTCTTTCCAGCTGCCAACATAGATGTCGCCATTCTTCCATACAAAAGTACCCTGTCCGGAACGCTGACCATCCACAAACTGTCCGGTATATTTCGAACCGCTGGCTGAGCGGAAAATACCTTCACCGGTACGTTCACCCTGCGAATAATCACCTTCATAAATATCACCGTTATGGAATTTGTAGATACCCTTACCGTCCTGGATATCATCCTTCCAGTCACCAATATAGGTATCACCGTCAGCATATTTAAAGGTACCCTTGCCTGAGCGCTGGTTATCTACCCACTGTCCATCATAGGTGGTTCCATCTCCCCAATCAAAGAATCCATTTCCATTCTTCATGTCGTTCATCCACTGGCCTTTGTATTTGGCACCGTTGGAATAGGTGTAGGTACCTTTTCCCTGTCGCTTATCCTTATACCAGTCGCCGTCATACTTATCACCATTGTAATAGTACATCACGCCATGTCCGTGCTGGAAATCGCGGAACCAGAGTCCTACATACTTATTATTGTTCTGGAAGTAATAGGTACCCTTGCCGTGCTGCTGGTCCTGCAGCCACTGTCCTTCGTATCTCTCGCCATCCGAGAAAGTATATACGCCATATCCGCTGCGCTTTCCCTTGACGTAGGCACCCTCGTAAGTATCACCATTCTTATATATGGTAGATCCCTTGCCCTGTGGTTTGCCGCTTACCATCTCTCCCTTATACTGACCGC
Organism: Prevotella sp.; assembly: GCA_052356385.1. Classification (GTDB taxonomy): domain Bacteria; phylum Bacteroidota; class Bacteroidia; order Bacteroidales; family Bacteroidaceae; genus Prevotella. Next base: position 18,097 of record DAWDAD010000001.1, on the reverse strand, counting down.
CATCACGGGTGATGCAGCTACCGAGTGAGATTTTCTGCGCCGACATGGCAAGAGGCGAACATGCCAGCATCATCGCCAGCATCATCTGCTTACCTGTAAGCAAAAACGTGCTTACAGAAAAATATCTTATAGAATTGTTTTTCTTATCATTCATGTCGTTTATCATCATTTTGATTTCGAAAAGAACCGGTATTACAGCCATTCCCTGACCACATGATTGCGTGTCCGGAGCGGAGTTTGACCGATTCCGAACCGATATATTCGATTCAATCCCCAAAAGTAACGCTTTTTCGGCAAACCGCCAAATAGATTAAGCAAATTTAAGGGAAAAAGAATAAAAATAAGATTTCAAGAAAAAAAGTTCTTTCGGATACAATAAAACGGGAAATCAGCCGTTATTAGGGCAAATAAATGATAATACCATCCAACTAATCAAAAAATAAAAATAAGTATGATATTAAACTGCGCCATCATAGATGAAGATCCTGAGGCTTTGGCTTTGCTGAAGCATTATGTTGAGGATACACCATCCCTCAATCTTATCGGTGCGTACCACAACGCCATCGAAGCTGTAGATGGAATCCACCACAGCCATCTTGACATTCTGTTTCTTGCTATCCACATGCAGCAGATCAGCGGACTCGAGTTTGCCAAGCTCGTGCCGATGAACGTGAAGATTATCTTCACCACCGCATTCAAGGAGTATGCCATCGAAGCATACAAGGTGAACGCCTTCGACTATCTGGTCAAGCCTATCCTATACGAAGACTTCATACAGACCTGTCAGAAGGTATTCGACCATTATATGCAGGACGATGCCTACAACCCTATCAAACGCGATGGCTTTGTAGTGGTGAAGAACGAAAGCAAATACACCCGAATTCCTTTCGAGAACATACTCTTTATCGAGAGCGTGAAAGATTACGTGAAGTTCCACATGGCGGACGGACGCAACATCATGACCCTGGGCAACCTGAAACGCCTGGAAGAGAAACTTCCGCGCCAAAAATTCAGAAGAGTGCACCGCTCTTTCATTGCCAATCTAACTAATTTTGACTACATCCAGAACATGAAGGTAGTCTATGGCAAACTGGCGGTGCCTATCTCTGACACCAACAGGGATGATGTGGTGAAATTCGTAGAAGAACACGGAATCAACTAACAGATCTGCAGTGGGGATGTAACAAATATTCTAGCATCATGTGCGATAAGGAATTCGAGATCGCGGAATCCCCAAAGCACACTGATGCAAGGCATTCCGCTGTTCTTGGCGGTCATGACATCTACATCACTGTCGCCGATATAGACAGCGCTTTCCCTATCGGCATTCATCTGACGCAAAGCCTCATTTACAGTATCCGGGGCTGGCTTTTTCTGAATATCCTCACGCTCACCTATAGCCACATCTACCAAGTCGCCAAAGAAATGGCGACAGAGGGCTTGGGTGGCAGCATAGAACTTATTGCTCACCACGGCAATATTCTTGCCTCTATCCTTCAACTCCTGTAACATTTCCATCACGCCCGGATAAGGCTGCGTGGTATCAAGATTATGCATCATATAGTGCTTGCGGAAATCGGCAAACACCTGTTCAAACTTCTCATTTTCCAAACCATCCGGAATGGCACGTTCCATCAGTTTCTTGACACCGTTTCCTACAAAGCGGCGCACCTCATCTACGCTTCGCTCAGGAAAGCCATTCGTCTTGAGGGCATAATTGCAGCTCGCAGCCAAATCGCCCAGGGTAGAAAGCAAGGTACCATCCAAGTCGAAGATATAGGTATCGAAATTAAACTGAGCATGAGGCGGCATCTTCTTCACACGGAATTCACCACCATGAAGGATGCAGACATCCTTGGAATAAAGGCGGATTTCATCCGGACCGCTAACCGCATAGCGGTTGGCTTTCTCCTCCTCATCATGGCCATAGGCGATACCTGTTCCCATGGTGCGATTCTCACCAAACTCCCATCTCTTGAACTGATGGGTCCTGGCATCCACTACCACATATTTATACTCCAGCGGAGCCTCCAAAGCCTGTACGTTGACAGAGAGCACCCAACTGGTTCCGCCCTGATGAATCATCGGAAGATAATGGTCAGTATTCCACTCGCCCAAGGTCGGATGATTACCCAGCAGTGCCACAGCCTCACCCTCGTGAAGCTGAGGAGCAGAAACCTTGAAGATCACGGTCTGCTCGAACAGAGGCAGCTTGGCAACCTCATCACCCGTCCAGACTACCGGAGCCGTATAGTTGATGAAACCGCCCAGCAGCTTGTTCTCATCATCCAGCCAGAAGTCGGACAGGATATAGTTTCTGTTCGCCTCATACACATAGGCTCTAGGAGAAGCAACAGATTCCCTGCGCACCACATTTCCCTCGGCATCTACCACCTTATAATAATAGGCTACAGCCACAAAGGGATGATGACGGTTTTCCAAAGTATGGGTTTCAGCCATCCAATGATAACCGTCCACTGTGTTCATCGCCAGATCTACCACCTTCCGCTTTCCGTCACGTGCGAAGAAGGTGATATCAGCATGCAGAGACTCCCCCCACTCAGCCTTGTATGATATTGTAAATTTCATTCTCATATCATCTATCGTTTTAATATGTCAATATTCCTCAGTTTCAATGATGCAAAGGTAATGAAATTCTTCATACCACGGATAAAGAATCGGCGAATTAACCTATTTTAATTGCATACGCTTTGCTATTTGGCATTTTTACTGTACTTTTGCACCAAAATGTTTCAAGAAGAACAGATCAAGTTCAAAAACGAACAGAAATATTTCAAGAAGAAAAGAAAATGTTTTAAGTAGATAAAGAAAATGAAGAAAAAGAAAACAACTTCTAAGTTTTACCTCTATGGCACCATCGGCTGCATCGCCGTCATTGCCATCGTAGGTTATCTCTACTGCTTCTCATCATTCTCGAAAAGCAGCGAAACCAAGTATGTGTATATCGACGCCGATGACAACATCGACTCCGTATATAATAAGGTGCAGCCTTTCGCCAAGAGCATCCCGATGCAGGCATTCCGCACCCTCACCCTTCATTCAGGCTATGCCGACCACATCCGCACCGGTAGATACGCCATCCATCCTGGAGACGGAGCACTCAAGGTCTGGCGTCACATGAAGAATGGTTTGCAGGAACCTGTCAACCTCACCATACCTTCCGTACGCACCATCGACAAGCTCGCCGTGGAGCTGAGCAAGAAACTGATGCTCGACAGCACAGAAATCAAGAAGGCGCTCACAGATGAGGCGGTTTGCGAGAAGATGGGCTACGATACAGCCACCATCGCCTGCATGTTTATCCCTAACACCTACGATATCTACTGGAATGTATCCATCGAGAAATTCCTGGAACGCATGAAGAAAGAGAGCGACAAGTTCTGGAACTTTGAGCGCACGGAGAAGGCCAAGACGATGAAGCTCACTCCTAACCAGGTGATTACACTTGCCAGTATCGTGGATGAGGAAACTGCCAACAACGGCGAAAAACCGATGATTGCAGGTATGTACTACAACCGACTGATGCTGCGCAATGCAGAGTATCCGGAAGGTATGCCACTGCAGGCTGACCCAACCATCAAGTTCGCCTGGAAGCGTTTCGAACTGAAGCGTATCTACAACAACCTCCTGTACATCAAGAGTCCATACAACACCTACAAGAATCCAGGTCTTCCTCCTGGCCCAATCCGCATTCCATCGGTTGCCGGCATTGATGCCGTACTCAACCATGTAAAGCACGAGTATCTCTATATGTGCGCCAAGGAGGATTTCAGCGGCACCCACAATTTTGCCCGCACCTATCAGGAGCACCTGCAGAATGCAGCAAAATATTCCAAGGCACTCAACGAAAGAGGAATCAAGTAAACGATATATCAGAAAACTTGCAAAATGTCTGTCATTTTGCAAGTTTTCTGTTTTTTATTTGGTAGTCTCCCTAAATTGTTGTAAATTTGCAGCATTAAACTATCCATATAAAATAATTTATTACATGAACAGAACGATTATTACAGTAGTGGGCAAGGATACAAAAGGTATCATCGCCAGAGTTTGTACCTATTTGGCAGAGAAGGACGTCAATATCCTGGATATCTCTCAGACCATCGTACAGGAGTACTTCAACATGATGATGATTGTTGACATGGGTAAGATGAATGCATCTTTCGAGACTGTTGCCGACGAACTCGCTGATCTTGGCAAGAGCATTGGTGTTCAGGTAAAATGCCAGCGTGAGGAAATCTTCAACATGATGCACCGCATCTAAGTTTATCACATTTAAAAGCAATAGAAGGAATATGATCAATATATCTGAGGTTATCGAAACCAACAAGATGATTGAGCAGGAGAACTTCGACGTGCGCACCATCACCATGGGTATCAACCTCCTGGACTGTGCCACTTCAGATCTCGACCAGCTCTGTCAGAACATTTATAATAAGATTACCCGCCTCGCCAAGGATTTGGTGAAGACTGGTGAGGACATCTCTAAAGAGTATGGTGTGCCTATCGTAAACAAGCGCATCTCCATCACTCCTATCGCACTCGTGGGCGGCTCTGCCTGCAAGACTACCGATGACTATGTGAAGATTGCCAAGACTCTCGACAAGTGTGCCAAGGAGTTGGGTGTCAACTTCCTCGGTGGATACTCTGCCATCGTAAGCAAGGGTATGAGCAAGAGCGATGAGCTCCTCATCCGTTCTATCCCTCAGGCTATGGCCCAGACCGATTTCATCTGCAGCTCTGTAAACGTAGGTTCTACCAAGACCGGTATCAATATGGATGCTGTACGCCTGCTGGGCGAAATCATCAAGGATACAGCTGAGGCTACCAAGGATAATGGTTCTTTGGGTTGCGCTAAGCTCGTTGTTCTCTGCAATGCTCCTGATGATAACCCATTCATGGCTGGTGCCTTCCATGGCGTTTCTGAGGCAGACGCTGTTGTCAGCGTAGGTGTCAGCGGTCCTGGTGTAGTAAAATATGCTTTGGAGCAGGTGAAGGGCGAAAGCTTCGAGGTTCTCTGCGAGACTATCAAGCGTACTGCTTTCAAGATTACACGTGTAGGTCAGCTGGTTGCCAAGGAGGCATCACGCCGCCTGAACGTACCATTCGGTATCATCGACCTTTCATTGGCTCCTACTCCAGCCATCGGCGACAGCGTAGCTGATATTCTGGAGTTGATCGGTTTGGAGCGTGCAGGTGCTCCAGGTACAACCGCAGCACTCGCACTTTTGAACGACCAGGTTAAGAAGGGCGGTATCATGGCTTCTTCTTATGTTGGCGGTTTGAGTGGTGCCTTCATCCCTGTTTCTGAAGACCAGGGTATGATCAATGCCGTAGAGGCAGGTGCACTTACTATCGAGAAGTTGGAGGCAATGACTTGCGTTTGCTCTGTAGGTTTGGATATGATTGCCATCCCTGGCGATACTTCAGCTACCACTATCTCCGGTGTCATTGCCGATGAGGCTGCCATTGGTATGGTAAACCAGAAGACTACTGCAGTCCGCATCATCCCTGTTGTGGGTATGAAGGTGGGTGATACTGTAGATTTCGGCGGTTTGTTGGGTTATGCTCCAATCATGCCGGTTAATCAGTTCAGCTGCTCTGATTTCGTAAATCGTGTAGGACGTATTCCTGCTCCTATCCACAGCTTTAAGAATTAAGACATTTAAAACTTTCCATATCGTTTGGGGGAGGCATCAGTATATCATGGCTGCTTGCCTCCCCCTTTCTTTTGCGGGAAATAGATTATCGTACAACTACTTCACCTATCCCTTACAGCTACTGTTCTATGCTGGCACCAAACTGCAGCACATACCTGATCTGCTTGCCGGCAACATGAGAAGGATTCTTCCATTTACCACCCAATACCAGAATAGTAGCTGGCTGATGAGCAGGAACAGCATCTACAGCCTGCTGCAAAGTCATGAAGTTACCCCTACCCTCGGCACTTACCACATAATCATAATGACGAATGTGCTTCTTCAGCGCAGGCACCTGCTCGGCTAAGGCATCAGCCAATGCATTAGCTATCACATGCGCACCATAGACATTATAATGGGTGTTATCTTTTTTACCCTTTGGAACCTGAGGATTCTCGCCCGGCATAAACCACATGTGAAGCTTTCTGCTGCCTTCGATACCCATCTTGGTTTCAATGTCGTGGGTAATCTTGGTAGCATCCACGAATGGAACATTCAATGCCTTGGCTACATGGCGTGGAGCTACGACATAAGCTCCGTGGGTATCTATAAGCGTATCACTGTTGATGAGTTCCTTGCCATCATATTGTTTGTCACGAAGTTTCTCATCATTGTCATTCTTCAAATCCTCAGAATAATAGCAGCGGCGAACCACACTGTTCAGAAGTACAGGGATGCCACCCTTCTGGCGGGTTTCGTTTACATACTTGGCGAGATGCGCATCAAAGGTACCGCCAGGCTCGGTATAACGATCAGGGAAATGCTTCTCATCATTATGACCAAACTGGATAAGAACATAATCGCCTGGCTGCATCTTGTCTAGAACTTTCTGCCATCTTCCCTCATCCAGGAAGCTCTTGGAGCTTCTGCCGTTTACCGCATGGTTGTCAACGATAATCTGGTCGTCGAAGCAACCTTGCAGCACCATACCCCAACCACGTTCCGGACTAGTCTTATACCATTGTTTTTCGGCAGCAGTAGAGTCACCAATAACGAAAATAGTAGTTTTCCTGGAACTGGAAGTCATCATCAGAACCAAGACAAATACAGACAAAAAAGTTATTATTCTTTTCATTGTTTTATATAGTTTGAGTTTTTAAATGTTTCTAGCCCTAAAGCTAATAAAAATCCGCCTCCTATGCAGAGTTTTCACAAATTCACACATAAGAGAACGGACGAATGGTAAATATATACGGTAGAAAAACCTTATACCAGAATTATATAGCCTTTATTATTTCTTAACGACAGCGATGAGCTCCTCTGCAGAAACCAAAGTCTGCTCACCACTCTCCATATTCTTCAATGTAACCTTGCCAGCTGCCATCTCATTCTCGCCAGCGAGAACTACGAATGGAATCTGCTTCGCGTTGGCATAGCTCATCTGCTTCTTCATCTTCGCCTTGTCTGGGAAGATTTCAGTGCGGATACCAGCTGCACGAGCGGCAGTCACGATAGGAAGACAATAGGCAGTCTCTTTCTCACCGAAATTGATGAAGAGCACCTGAGTAGAATTGACCGCCTCCTTTGGATAGAGATCGAGGGCATTGAGCACATCGTAGATGCGGTCGGCACCAAAACTGATACCTACTCCACTCAATCCTGGCAAGCCAAAGATACCGGTAAGGTTGTCGTAACGACCACCACCAGTGATACTGCCCATAGGAGTATCAAGCGCCTTCACCTCGAAGATGGCACCAGTATAATAGTTCAAGCCACGAGCCAAAGTAAGGTCGAGCTCAATCTCATTGTTCAGACCAACAGACTTCAAGGTATCAAGGATAAACTTAGTCTCATCTACACCCTTCAATCCGATTTCAGAGCCTTCGAGAACCTTGGAAATCACTTCAAGTTTCTCATCGTTAGAACCTGACAATGAGATGATTGGCTGCAACTTCTCGATAGCCTCTTCAGAAATGCCATCATTGCGAAGTTCCTCGTTTACATTGTCAAGACCAATCTTGTCGAGCTTATCGATAGCCACGGTGATATCTACGATCTTCTCAGCCTCGCCAATTACCTCAGCGATGCCGGTAAGGATCTTACGGTTGTTGATCTTGATGCAGACACGCACACCAAACTTGGTAAAGACTGTATCTACAATCTGCATCAACTCAACCTCGTTGAGAAGAGAATCAGAACCAACCACATCGGCATCGCACTGATAGAACTCGCGATAGCGACCCTTCTGTGGACGGTCGGCACGCCATACTGGCTGAATCTGATAGCGCTTGAAAGGCATCTGCAACTCATCACGATGCTGCACTACGTAGCGTGCGAAAGGCACGGTAAGATCGTAGCGAAGACCCTTCTCGCAGAGCTTTGCTGCCAACTTGAGTGATCCGAGCGAATGAATATCCTCATCGCTCACCTTATTCATATAGTCACCTGAATTCAAAATCTTAAAGAGCAGCTTGTCGCCCTCCTCGCCATACTTACCCATCAAGGTCTGAAGGGTCTCCATGGCAGGAGTCTCAATCTGCTGGAATCCGTAAAGGGCATACACATCCTTGATGGTGTTGAAGATGTAATTACGCTTTGCCATCTCAACAGGACCGAAATCGCGGGTACCCTTTGGAATACTTGGTTTCTGAGCCATTTATTTATGTTAAATATTAAATGTTAAATGTTTAATGCCTAGTGCTATGCTCACCCTTAAGCAAACATCATACACCAAACATTAAACACTATCAAATTATTTACGAACAATAGTCTGAGCGCGGTCTGGACCGATAGAGATGATACCAATCTTGGTCTCAAGGAACTCCTCTACGAATGCAATGTAGTCCTTGAATTCCTGTGGGAACTGATCCTCAGAAGTAAACTGAGTCATATCAGTCTTCCATCCCTTGAACTCCTTGTAAACAGGCTCTACGTTATCAATCTCGTAAGGGAAATCTGTTGTAACAGTGCCATCAGGCAACTTGTAAGCCACGCAAGCCTTGATGGTATCGAAACCATCGAGCACGTCGCTCTTCATCATGATAAGCTCGGTTACACCGTTTACCATAACAGAATACTTGAGCTGTACGAGGTCGCACCAGCCACAACGACGCTCACGGCCAGTAACCGCACCATACTCATGACCGAGGTCACGGATCTTGGCACCAGTCTCATCGAAAAGCTCTGTTGGGAATGGACCTGCACCTACGCGAGTACAGTAAGCCTTCATGATACCATAGACATTGCCGATACGGTTAGGACCGATACCCAGGCCGATGCATGCACCCGCACAGATGGTATTAGAAGAAGTTACGAATGGATAAGAACCGAAGTCAACATCAAGCATAGTACCCTGAGCACCCTCGCAGAGGATGTCCTTGCCAGAGCGGAGCACCTTGTTGATTTCCACCTCGCTGTCGATGAGCTTAAACTGCTTCAAGTATTCGATGCCCTCCATCCAGGTCTTCTCTACCTCAGTGATATCGAAATCAGTGTATCCGAGGCTAGCGATAGTCTTGAGATGAGCAGCCTTGTGAGCAGCATACTTCTCCTCGAAGTTTTCGAGGATATCACCCACACGAAGACCAGTACGGCTTACCTTATCAGTATAAGTAGGGCCAATACCCTTACCAGTGGTACCTACCTTGTTCTTGCCCTTAGAAGCCTCAATGGCAGCATCGAGCACACGGTGAGTAGGCATGATGAGATGCGCCTTCTTAGAAATGAAGAGACGGCTCTTGAGGTCATGGCCACTCTTCTCCAAATCCTTAGCCTCGCCCATAAAGAGGTCTGGAGCCAAGACTACGCCGTTACCGATGATGTTTACCTTGCCACCCTGGAAGATACCAGAAGGGATAGAACGAAGAACATACTTCTCGCCTTCGAACTCGAGAGTATGACCCGCATTAGGACCACCCTGGAAACGAGCAATGACATCATACTTAGGGGTCAAAACATCAACCACCTTACCTTTTCCTTCATCGCCCCACTGCAAACCGAGCAGGACATCTACTTTACCTGTGTTCATTTCTATAAATAGTTATTTTTATTACTTATCGTTTTTCTTGCGTGTAAGCTTTGCCTGACAAGCGCTGCATACGCCGTAGATATAGAGGGCGAAAGTATCCTTTCGGAAACGCTGCAGCTTGAGGTCATTCACTGCTGCCGTAACAGCCGGCACATTGATCTCCGTTACCTGCCCACACACGCTACACACCTGATGGATATGGCTATCATTGTAATAGCACGCCTCGTATTTGGTACCATCCACCAGACTGTGTCTCATCACGAGCCTCAGCTCGATGAAGAGATGCATTGTATTATAGAGCGTAGCTCTGCTCACCCGGAAGTTTCTCTTCGTGAGCTCAGCATCCAGCTCTTCAAGAGTGAAGTGTCCATCAATGCTATAAACCGCATCCAGAACTGCATATCTTTCCGGGGTCTTGCGGTGATGATTGCACTCCAAATATGTGTCCAAGATTTCACGAACCTTGGCTTTATTTTTCTCAGTCATAATCCTTGTTAGTTACATAAAACGCACAAAGATACTCATAATTCCGGACATAAGGGCATATTTAAATTTAAAAAATCTAAATTGCCCTATTTTTGATGATTTTCCTGCAGTTTCTTCACCAATCTGATGGCTGTTTAGGGATTATTGATGCAAATTGCCACAAAAGCCCCGACCAATTACTCTGCTAATTTGAGCATTTCAGCATAGATGCGCTGCACAGGCAAGCCCATCACGTTGAAGTAACTGCCCTTGAGTCCGGTACATCCGATGTAACCTATCCATTCCTGGATGCCATAGGCACCCGCCTTGTCGAATGGTTTGTAATGGGTGATATAATAATTGATTTCCCATTCTTCAAATTCCTTGAAACTTACTTCCGTACATACCGAGAACTTGCGCTGTTCTTTCTTCGTAGTAAGACATACGCCCGTAACCACATGGTGAGTCTTGCCGCTCAACATCTTAAGCATGCGAACCGCATCATCGGCATTCTGCGGCTTTCCGAGAATGATTCCCTTACCCTCCTGATCGTTCTGTTCATCGGCAGCAGGAGCAATCACTACGGTATCCGCTGTAAGAATGAGCAAATCATCGGAGGAGGATTTGCCTGAAGATTTTTCTGAAGTAGAATCTTCAGAAACCTCTTCAGAAGCCTCATCTCCATCCAATAAAGAGCGATAAGCATCCGCTTTCTTCTGAGCAATATACTCTGCCACATCGTATGCATCCAAATCTTCAGGATAGCTTTCATCAATACCACGCAATACCTTCACCTCGAAATTAACATCCAATCCTGCCAACAACTCTCTGCGGCGTGGCGAATTGCTCGCCAAAATAATCTTATACTTCATCTGTTTATTTACTTTGAACTTTGAACTTTATGATTACCATCCAAACGCCTTGGCATTGGAAAGCCAATGCCCCTTGGCACGAAGCACCTGCTCTACAATATCCCTGCCCACTCCTTCGCCACCATTGGCAGAAGAGACATAGCAGGAAATCTCCTTGATATCAGAGCAGGCATCGGCTGGGCAGCACGGGCAGCCACAACGACTCATTACCTCGTAATCCGGGATATCATCACCCACATAGATAATTTCCTCATCAGAAAGCTGATACTTCTCCAGAAAAGCATCATAGGTGTTGATTTTCACAGCACATCCCATATAGATATCCTGCACGCCCAATCCCTCATATCGCTTGCGGATAGCCTCGGTAGTTCCGCCCGTAAGGATGACGATGCGCACACCCACCTTCTGAGCCAACTGAATTGCATAGCCATCCTTGATATTCACGGTGCGAAGAGGTTCACCCGTACTGGCAAGCGTAATGGTCTGGCGGGAAAGCACACCATCCACATCAAATACAATTGCCTTTATCTTCTTCAAATCGTAATTAATCATACTTGAAAACTTTTTCTATTTAGTAATCAGACACTTGAACTCTATTCCTTGACACTCAGCTTATGAATACTCATGCTCATTCTGTCATAGATATCCTTCATCTGCGGATTCGACTTGAGCAGAGCTCCCTGCGCCCGAAGCACATTCTCATCATACCTTACAGCCGGCCCCGTCTGTGCATCTTTCGGATCCAGCTCGTGCACCTTCGCAGCCGTCTCGTCTATCAACGGAAGCATCACATCGAATGGTATTCCGTGCTCCTCCAGGATTTCCCGGCTCAAGGCATAGCAATGATTCACGAAATTGCAGGCAAAGACGGCAGAGAGATGCAGGTACTTGCGGTCTTCACTCGCCAGATGATACACCCTGCTGCTCACCTGATGCGCCACATCACCGATCAGCTGCAAGGCATGCTCATCATTCGCCTCGATAAAACAAGGTATCAGAGAGAAATCCACCTCACGCTGCTTGGAGAAAGTCTGCATCGGATAAAGCACACCATAATGTAAAGCCATTCCCTGGAAAACATCCATCGGGATAGAGCCTGCCGTATGCAGAAAAACCTTGGTCTCCTTTCCTTTGCAGAGAACAGGAATCAACTCCACAATAGCACTATCCTTCACCGAAACGACGTACATATCTGCATCTGAGCGAACATCTGATATATCCGAAACAGGCTGTGCGCCCACCTCGGAAGCCAGAGCCGTAGCCGATTGCATCGTGCGGCTGAACACCTGCACCACATCATGACCTGCGGCAAATATCGCCTTCCCCAAATGAGTGGCAAGATTGCCAGCACCAATCAATATCACCTTCATATCTTTTTCTTTTTCAATCTTATTTTTACCTAAAGCCATCAAGCCGCTTTACGCAAGCCATCAGGCCATTTTTACCTAAACAACCCTTGATAATGTGCAAAAATACTAAAAAAGAGCCACACAATGGAAGAAAACTTGTTTTTTTATAATTAATTTATTATTTTTGCAATGTGAAAAGAATAGAAGTAAGAATATATTCGGAAAACGAGGAGCTGCCCCATCTGCTGGAGGGCAACTTCTTCCATAGCTTGGAACTCTTCCAGATAGGTGAAAAAGTACCAAGCGACACCCCCATTATGGCTGTAGCTACCCAGGAAGGAAGAGTAGTCGGACAAATGCTAGCCATGATACACCGCCGCCATATCCTTATTCCACCTTTTATATATATACACGCCCACGTGCACGGAGAAGGAGCCTATCTGGATGAAGAAACCGCCGAAGCCACCTTCCCTACTCTTCTGCATGCGATGACCCGAGAACTCACCCGCCGCCATACCCTCTACATCGAATTTTCAGAGATACAGAAAAAGATGTTCGGCTACCGACATTTCCGTCGCACGGGTTACTTCCCTGTGGCTTGGCAGGAAATATACAATTCACTACACAGCAAGACACCGGAAGAGCGTCTCACCGACAAGGCTAAAATGCAAATTGAAGCAGCAGAAAGAAAAGGATTGAAATGCCATAGCACTTCTGACGAAAACGAAGTGGGAAAATTCTATCAACTCTATAGAAACTTCTACAAGATGAAACCTCGCCGCTATGTGCCACCAAGAGAATACTTTGAGCAAATAAGCAAAAGCAGCGAAGCAAAGGTCTTTGTGACAACCTACGACAAGAAACGCCTGGGTATCAAGAAAGCATCTTACGAAAACAAGATACTGGGCGGATGCACCCTGGCCTTCTGCGACAACGATGCCTATCTGTGGCACCTGGCATCGCTCAGGAAAAGCTACCGATATCTGCATCCCGATACCCTGACCGTCTGGCACGCCATCCAATACGCCCACCAAAGGGGCTTCAAGCACCTGCACTTTATGGATGTAGGCTTACCTTGGAAGCGAAATCCGTATAGAGAATTCATTCGCAGCTTCGGAGGCAAGCCCGTGGCAAAATACCGCTGGTTCAGATGCAACATCGGCATCATCAACAGACTGATGAAATGGATATACAAGCTTTAAAGCTGTCCGATTGCCTTATCCAGCAATTCGAGACCGCGATCGGTACAGAAACCACGAATCATAATGAGAGTGAAATTATCGAAGAGCTCCTGCATCGTAAATCTCTTATAGAGCTGCTGATGCATCATCTCTGACATACAGATTCTCGAAGACTCATAAACCACCTCGAAATTTACATCCTTGCGGAAGTATCCCTCATCTACACCAGCCTGGAAGAAGCGCATGCTATCATCATATTCCTTATCATGCTCCTCTTTCAGGAACTCCAGGATGCGGGGCATTCTATGAATCTCCTCATAGAAAACTACCCCCACCTGCTGGTTACGCTCCATCTGAAGGCGATAGATATAGCCAATCACATCCATTACATTACGTGCGTGCGCAAGAGCATACTCTTCAACGCGGGCCTTGTATTCTGCCCGCTCTATCTTCATTCCTGCAAGCAGCAGTTCCTCCTTGTCGCCGAAGATCTCATACACCGTACGCTTCGACACACGAAGTCCACGAGAAATCTCATCCATCTTCACCGCCTTCACGCCGCGCTGGTGAAACTCTCTCATGGCATAAGCTATGATCTTATCGCGCAATTCCTTTCTATATTGATTAATTTCTGCCATATCTCTTATTTTAATGCTTTGTCGTATATCCGATTCTGCCAACTCCATATAGCAAAACCGCATCCTTTAAATAATTTTTGTGCAAAGATACAAAAAAAAATAAAAATCCATCTTTTTTTAATAAGTTTTTTATTACCTTTGCACAATCTTTAAGATAAAACGCATTTTTTGCGAAAAATAGAAAGAAATAGAATCATTAAACCAATACATTGTTATGGTAAAAATCACAAAAGAGGCGGCTCTCGAATACCACGAAGCAGGCCGTCCTGGTAAGATTGAGGTTAAACCAACAAAACCTTATCACACACAAACAGACTTGAGTTTGGCGTATTCACCAGGCGTAGCTTTCCCATGCTTGGAGATTCAGCAAAACCCAGACGAAGTTTACAAATACACAGACAAGGGTAACCTGGTAGCTGTGATCAGTAATGGTACTGCTGTGCTCGGACTTGGCGACATCGGCGCGATGAGCGGCAAGCCAGTAATGGAAGGTAAAGGATTGCTGTTCAAGATTTATGGTGGAGTGGATGTTTTCGACATCGAAATCGATGAGAAAGATCCAGAGAAATTCTGCGAGACCGTTGAGAAGATCGCACCTACCTTCGGTGGTATCAACCTGGAGGATATCAAGGCGCCTCAGTGCTTCTACATCGAAGAGCGTCTGAAGAAGACCCTCGACATCCCTGTGATGCACGATGACCAGCATGGTACTGCCATCATCTCAGCTGCAGGTTTGAAGAACGCCCTCGAAGTAGCCGGCAAGAACATTGCCGACGTGAAGATCGTGGTTAACGGTGCCGGAGCTGCAGCCATCAGCTGTACCAAGCTCTACGTTGCCCTCGGTGCACAGGTGAAGAATATCGTCATGCTCGACTCTAAGGGTGTAATTACAAGCGACCGTGAGAACCTGACAGAGCAGAAGAAGTTGTTCGCTACCGACCGCCGTGATGTTCACACACTCGAAGAGGCTGTGAAGGGTGCCGATGTATTCGTAGGACTCAGCAAGGGTAACGTACTCTCTAAGGATATGATCCGCTCTATGGCTGACAGCCCTATCGTATTCGCACTCGCCAACCCTGTTCCAGAGATCAGTTACGAGGATGCTATGGACAGCCGTCCAGACGTATTGATGTCAACAGGCCGTTCCGACTATCCAAACCAGATTAACAATGTTATCGGTTTCCCATATATCTTCCGTGGTGCACTCGACGTTCACGCCCGTGCCATCAACGAGGAGATGAAGATGGCTGCCGTTCACGCCATCGCCGACCTGGCTAAGCAGCCTGTGCCAGACGTAGTGAACGACGTATATCACGTAAACGACCTTACATTCGGTCCTAAGTACTTCATTCCAAAGCCAGTTGACCCACGCTTGATTACAGAGGTATCTGCAGCAGTAGCCAAGGCAGCAATGGAAAGCGGCGTAGCTCGCACCCCTATCAAAGACTGGGAAAAGTACAAGCAGGAATTGCGCCAGTTGCTCGGCCAGGAGACCAAGCTCACCCGCAAGCTCCACGATACAGCCCGCCTCCACCCACAGCGCGTAGTATTCGCAGAGGGCGGCAACCCAACCATGCTGAAGGCTGCAGTCCAGGCAAAGAACGAGGGTATCTGCGAGCCTATCCTGTTGGGCAACCCAGACCGCCTGAACCGTGTGGCAAGCCGATTGAAGCTCGACCTCTCAAACATCGAGATTGTAGATATGCGTGCTGACAACGAACAGGGTCGCCGTGCCAAGTTTGCCAAGCACCTGGCAGAGAAGCGTGCCCGCGAGGGTTACAGCTTCGAAGAGGCTTACGATAAGATGTACGAGCGCAACTACTTCGGTATGTCTATGGTTGAGCAGGGTGATGCTGATGCATTCATCACTGGTCTCTACACCAAGTACAGCAATACCATTAAGGTAGCCAAGGACGTTATCGGCATCCGTGATGAGTACAAGACATTCGGAACCATGCACATCCTCAACACCCAGAAGGGCGTATATTACATCGCAGATACACTGATCAACCGTCACCCAGACGAGGATGTCCTCACCGACATCGCCAAGTTGTCTGCCGGCACCGTGAAGTTCTTCAACGAGGAGCCAGTAATGGCTATGTTGAGCTACTCTAACTTCGGTACCGATGCCATCGGTTCTCCTGTAAAGGTAAAGAAGGCAGTGGCAGAGATGCAGAAGGAATTCCCAGACCTCGCCATCGATGGCGAGATGCAGGTAAACTATGCACTCAACAAGAATCTCCGCGATGAGAAGTATCCATTCTCACGTCTCAAGGGCAAGGATGTGAATACATTGGTATTCCCTAACCTGAGCAGTGCAAATGGTGCATACAAGCTTCTCCAGGGATTGAACCCAGAGGCAGAGATCATTGGTCCTATCCAGATGGGATTGAACAAGCCTATCCACTTCACTGACTCAGAGAGCAGTGTACAGGATATCGTAAACATCACAGCCGTAGCTGTAATCGATGCTTACGTAGAGAAGATCAAGAATCAGAAATAACCTCTTAAATAAGAGTTATTAAATATCGGAAATTATGCTAGTAATAGCAAAAGATTGATTATGAATATGTTTAGGGAGGGGCAGAAGCTTGTGAAAGTTTCTGCCCTTTTTTCGTATATAAAGAATCTATACCCAATCTAACAAAAGAAAAAATATCAGTTATCCTATTTGATATGAAGAACCTGCTAAAAAAGCACAAAAGACAGCAAAAAGCAATCGTTTACGCATCAATTTCCGTTAACACTAGTTAAATAACAGAATTGTGCGCCTACACATTTGATATGAGACAAAAAAAGTTTCAAAAAGATTTGGAGATATCAAAAAAAAGCCTTACCTTTGCAGCAGTTATCCTGAAAACAATCTTTTCACCTTAAGGAAAACTAATACCTATTGAAGATTTGGAGCGGTAGCCTGTGAAGGTCATCGCTTTTTTTGTTTATACCCACTTTTTTGTTAACAACCCTACGTCTTATACCCATTTTTTGTTAATAACCACACTTCTTTGTTAATTCTTCCTAAAAGAAGAAGGTTTTTCATCTCTTTATTCTCTTATTTCATAGAAAATAAGTAATTTTGCACCCCGAATGCTCATGGATTGGGCAAATATTACAGAAAAAGTTAAGTTCGTTGGGGCTCGGTAAAGATCCGGCACGATGCAGGACGCCTCGCGGAAAAACCCGTTTATATAAATAATTAAATGTACGCAATCGTAGAAATTAACGGTCAGCAGTTCAAGGCTGAGGAGGGCAAGAAGCTCTTCGTACATCACATCAAGGATGTTGAGGCAGGTCAGACTGTTGAGTTCGACAAGGTTTTGCTCGTTGACAAGGACGGCGCAATCACTGTCGGTGCACCAGCTGTAGAGGGTGCAAAAGTAGTAGTAGAAGTAGTGAACCCACTCGTAAAGGGTGACAAGGTTATCGTCTTCAAGATGAAGCGCCGCAAGGACTATCGCAAGAAGAACGGTCACCGTGCACAGTTCACTGAGGTATCAATCAAATCTGTAATCGCTTAAAATTAGGAGGAATTAGAAAATGGCACATAAGAAAGGTGTTGGTAGTTCTAAGAACGGCCGTGAATCAGCTTCACAAAGATTAGGCGTTAAGATCTGGGGTGGTCAGAGCATCATCGCAGGTAACATCATCGTTCGCCAGCGTGGTAACAAGCACTTCCCAGGTGAGAATGTAGCTCAGGGTAAGGATGATACATTGTATGCTTTGGCAGATGGTATCGTTTACTTCCACAAGGGCCGCAAGGACAAGAGTACAGTTTCTGTTCTCTCTCCAGAGGTTTACGCTGAGAAGACTAAGAAAGCTGACGCTTAAATTTTAAAGTTTTAGAAAAAACTATTCCAAACAAACAACATAGAAGCCTGCTCATACCTAGAGCAGGCTTTCTTCGTTTA